>DATDAV010000169.1:0-129277 GCA_036525235.1 Chryseolinea sp.
TTTTTGCGCATGGTCAAAATGCGTATGAGCTCGAGCTTATGGTGGCCTATGGAATGAACCCGTTGGAAGTTCTGCGTTCCGCCACGAGTGTGAACGCCAAAGTATTTCACCTCGACAAAGAAGTGGGGAGGATCAAAGAAAATTTAAAAGCCGATATTCTTGTGGTGACAGGCGACCCGTCCAAAAACATTTCAGATCTGCGCCAGGTGAAGTGGGTCATGAAGGATGGTATACTCTATGAATGAGCGATCACTTCTTCCGGTACACATCATTTAACCAACCCTGCGCTCCCGGCGTGCTGTGCCAAACACCACGGGCAATCGTGGCATAATACACCGCCTCACTTTTTTGTCCTTTAACATATTCGCTTGCTCCGGGCGGTAGTGCTTTGTCCGACATCAGCAACGTCATCACATGGCCGTTTTGCGATCGGGCCTGTTGCAGCATTTCTCTAGCCCCAGGCGTGTCGCCCTCTTTTTTAAAGATGTACAGGGATTTATTGAACAAGGTAAAAGTGCTTTGATCGTCGGGGTAGCCCTTCTGAATTTCATCAAACACAGCGGGTTGCGAAAGATCAAGGCTGTAGAGCATGGCGTAGTCGCGGGCACCTTGGTTGTCGTTCGGGTTAAGTGCCAAGAGCTCTTTGAATAAATTCAACGCCGCTTGTTTCTCGTCCAGTTCATAAAGCGTCATGGCATAGCCGAACATACAGCGCATAAAAGGCCGCGTCTCATTCAGTGTCCAAAACCGGCCCTTGTTTTCCTCAAAGAACTTTTCTCCCAGCTTGCGTCGGCCGGCGTTCATCCCGTTCCGATAGAAAATGAGGCTTTGCAAAGGGCTGACGGCAAACTCGGCCATATACTCAAAGGCCTCCACACATTCCGGATCGAGCTTCAGCGCGGAGAAGATTTTCTTATCCGCATCCAAGGCCGAGCGTATTTCCCGTGCTTCGTAAACGAAGTCTTTCGCACGCCCCTCTGGCGTCGTGGAGGGTGCTTCGCCTATGGGCCGCCCTTTTAGCGTGTCCATAAACTTTTCCGCTTCCTCCTTCGACTGAAAATTTTGAGAGGCCAGCAGCCGCTGAAGGTCGAGCATTACTTTTTCGCGATTCTTGCTCATCGTGCTTGGACGTTAAAGATAAAAGGATTCAGAAGGTCGATTATAGCCAACGCTTTCGCTTGAAATACCATAAAAAGATAAGCGACGAAAAGATCATCAGCGCAATGGCAAACGGATATCCGGCCATCCATTTCAATTCGGGCATAAAGGTGAAGTTCATGCCATAAATGCTGGCAATCAAGGTTGGCGGCATAAACACCACCGTCACCACGGTGAAGATCTTGATCACCTGGTTCTGTTCGATGTTCACCAAACCCAGGAAAGTGTTCTGCAAATATTCCAGGCGCTCGGAGCTGAACTGCGAGTGTTGCAGCAGCGAGGCAATGTCTTTCAGGATGATCTTGAGCCGTTCGCTTTCGATCCGGTTAAATTCGGGTATGCGCACCAGCGAACTCACCACGCGTTGTTTTTCCGTGATGGTCTCGTGAAGCAGCATCACGTTCTCCTGCAACTGCGCGATGCCCAACAGCAGGTCCTGCTTCAACGATTGTTGGGCGATGAGCTCCTTACTGATCGCATTCAGCTTGCGATTGATCCCTTCAATCAAGTCGGCATCGCCGTCGATGCGGGTCTCCAAAACCGTCAGGAAAACATTCAATCCATGTTCCTTTTTCTCCGACGAACTGGCCGATTTGAGGCGGCGCACCGTTTCGGCAAAGATCTTCAGGTCACCCTGGCGATAGGTGAACAACAGGTTCTCCTTCAAAATAAAGGTCACACTCTGCACCGTGAGCTCGGCCTCATTGCTGAGGAAGCCCAGGTTCATTTCCACGGTCTCGTCGGTTTCCAGGAAGCGCGAACTGCTTTCGATCTCTTGCAATTCCTGCGAGGTAAAAAATTCGATGTGATAGTTCTTTTCGATGAACTCCTTCTCTTCGCGCGTAGGCGACTGAAGGTCGATCCATACCACATTTTCCAGGGAGTCGATCTCTTTAAAGGAGGGATTTTTGAACTGGTTGATTTTCCCTTGGCTGATGGTGTAGACGCGGATCATAATAAAAAACCCTCCACCGCAAATTTATTACCATTATTTCGATTTTGACCTCGTTTTGTCCATCCCAAACCTTTATTGTTTCATTACTTTTTAGGGTTCCAAAGGCTGATGACCGGCGCCAAAGACAAAGGCGGATTCATTATTTTTGAAGGGATCATTCGCCCGGCAAATGAATTGATCCCAAGAAAAGTTGAACTTAACGAAGCGGTCTATACGCTCCCAGCTAACCGAATCTCAACCACTATGGCTTTAAAAGGCAATATCCGTCATTCCGTTTGTCCCTGGTGCTACACGATGCCCCTGGAAGATCTCATAAAGGCAGCTAAAGATATTGGCGTCGCCTCGGTCGAACTGCTCACCCCCGAACAATGGCCCCTGGTGGCAAAACACGGTCTCACCTGCGCCATGGCCAATGCCACCTCGCTCGGTCTGGAGACGGGCTTCAACGACCTGTCGCTACACGCCCAACTGCTCAAAGACTATTCACTCAATATCCCCAAGGCCGCCGATGCCGGTCTCCAAAACGTGATCTGTTTCTCCGGCAACCGGAACGGCCTCAGCGACGCACAAGGCCTGGAAAACTGCGCCCGTGGACTGGAGCCCATCCTGAAAGTGGCGGCCCGCCACAACATCACGGTTTGCATGGAGCTCCTCAACAGCCGGGTGGACCACAAAGATTATCAATGCGACCACACGGCCTGGGGCGTGGCCCTCTGCGAAAAATTGGGCTCCGAAAATTTTAAGCTGCTCTACGATATCTACCACATGCAAATCATGGAAGGCGATGTGATCGCCACCATCCGCCAAAACAAAAAATACATCGCCCATTACCACACGGGCGGCGTTCCCGGCCGGCACGAGATCGACACCACCCAGGAATTGTATTACCCGGCCATCATGGAGGCCATTGTGGCCACAGGCTATAAAGGATTTGTCGCGCAGGAATTCATTCCTGTCAAAGACCCGCTCACGTCATTGCGCGCGGCCGTGCAACTATGCGATGTGTAAAAAGGATTCTTATTGCGCTCTTAGTTTTACGCGCGCATCGTCTGCTTTCAGATTTACTTTAGCCGTGCCGTTGGCCAGGGCGAGACGTGTTTCGTGTTCGCCTTCCTCCAGGGTTTTAAAACCACCTTCAGTAATGACACGGCCATCGTCGTGACGAATCTCAAATTGTCCGCCGCCTCCGGTGATGTTGAGCGAAATAAGGCCGTCTTGCGACGCGATGTTGTAGTCGCCGTTGTTGGCCAGCGAAGTCTCAATGATCAGGTCACCATCATCCACATTGGCCCGGATGGTGCTAAAGTTGGCTTTGTAAATCTCGACATCGGCATCGTCGCCCTCTATCTCGAGTGAACCACGGCCTTGATCCATGTGAATGTCGCCATCGTCCAGCCTGAACTCGAAGCGGTCGCCTTTGCAGCCGGCCAGCTCTGCATCGGCATCGTCCATGCGCAGGGAGATGGCGCCGTTCACGTTCTTGATGTAGTAGTCTCCGTCATCGCCACACACTTTCAGGCTCACGCCTTCGGGTATTTCAATTTCGATTCTGTACACTTCCATGTAGTAGCCGATGGCCGCCACGTGGTCCCCTTTTTGTCTTTCCTGCACGATCAGGTTGCCGTTCTCTTCTTTCACCTCCACTTTAAAATCTTCCGATCCCCAGGTCCATCCTTTGGCGGTGATGGTGCGGTCGATCTTCACGTGGGCCGTGCCGCGCGTGGAGCCGGTGATGAACACTTTGGCGTCGGACGTCTGCAGATCCAACAGCCCGGATTTGTTGATCTTATATTCTTTATCGAGATGAAAATCGCCCTCGCCGGCAAAAAGATTCGAGGCAAAGGTCACGGCAAATAGCGTCAGGATCAGATTTTTCATAGGGTGGGATGGTCTATATCCCATTAGACGCATTCACTGGCCCGCAGGTTGCAAATGAAAAAGACCTGCCAGGCGCGAAGCCCAACAGGTCTGATTCTACCTGTAAAACGATCTTTGGTGTCAGTTGTCGCCGGCCGCATCATCGGCATCGGCTTTCTTTATTTCTTCGTCGATGATCTTTTCGATCACCTCGCGTTGTCTTTCATCGATGGTCTGGTCGGTTTTGGCCTGCTTTTTCAAGAACCGGAACATGGCGTTCTTCTTGATCTCGTAGGCGATAAACACGGTGTATTCGTTCTCCTTCTTATTATAATACTTCTTCTCCCCGGTTTTGCGCAGGTCGCTGATGCTGGTGTTCATCACCTGGCGCACCAAACTTTGGAATTTGTCGGCCACATCGGCGGCCTTTTCATTTTCCGTTTGGCCCAGGTATTGATCGGCCACTTGCTTGACGGTGGTGTTCACCTGCCCTGCCACCTGGGCTTTGGCTTCCAGGTCGGCCTTGCTGCGCGCAATGTTGTCTTGCGAGCTGGTGCCTTTGCCCGTACCCCTGAAAAAGCGATTGTTCGATTCATAGGCATTACCCTGAAAAGGCTCGTTCACCTTCTTACCAAACGAGCCCGAAGCGCACGATGCCAGCGAAAATAATATCAGAAGCGAACAAAATGACCTCATAAGCCCATTCGGTTTAACACAACCGTAAAACTACGAAAATTGTGCCAATTGTCGGGGGAGAATACATGAATGGAATTTGACCCAGCACCTCTTGGCGGCACGCTTCAGTTCGTCCAAACCACCACCTGCCATCGAAACGCCCATTTCCAGCGTATGGAATACTTTTTTATCCCGGCGTTCTCTATGCATTGTAACAATTCGTCCTTTTTAAATGCTCTCAAAACCGATAGCGGCGCATCATACTGCACCATCGACGAACGCGAAAATGCCTGCGTCAACCATTTAATTGAGTAGTAGGCCAACGGGTGGCGATGAATATCATTGATGATAAAGCCTTTGGTGCACTGATTCTTCAACTGCGCAAAAAAAGCCGTAAGCTGTTCTTGTGTGAAATGATGATAGAACAAGGTGCCGATCACCACATCAAATTTTTGTTCCTGAAAGGCTGGCGAGAAAATATTTTGCGCCAGGAGCCGGATGTGCGGATAATTCTTTAGTTGATGTTCCGCCGCGCGGATAATGTACGGATTGGCATCGATGCCCGTGAGCTCTGTTTTATAGCCGCGCTTCGAGGCCCACGCATCCACCAGCGCCAGCATATCCCCCCGGCCACAACCCAAGTCGGCGATGCGTAGGGTCCCGTCGCGATCAACCCCATTCAACAACTGCGACAGGGCCGAGAAAGTAACCGCATTTCCTCCAAGCCATTTGTTGATGATCTCCAACTCGCGCAGCGTCTTGTCCATCAATCCACCCGCATAGTCCAGGTCGTCCATGATCTCGGCGTCGGTGCTGCGGGTCGAAAAATCGGGCATAGGATCTTTATTCGGTTTCTATTCTCAGGACCATGCTCTCCAGCGTCAGTCCCGGACCAAAAGCAAAGCTCAATATGGGTTGGTCATTGTGCGCCGGGGTCAACCCGTCGAAGATATCTTTCAACACAAAAAGTACTGTGGGCGACGACATGTTGCCGTAATTCTTCAACACCCGGTAAGCAGGTGCATTCTTTTCTTTGTCAATGCCCAACGCATCCTCTATACTCTCCAGTATTTTTCTGCCTCCAGGGTGAATGGCAAAAAATTGGATCGCCGAAATGTCGGACGAGATATTTT
Organism: Chryseolinea sp.; assembly: GCA_036525235.1. Lineage (GTDB taxonomy): Bacteria > Bacteroidota > Bacteroidia > Cytophagales > Cyclobacteriaceae > Chryseolinea. The sequence goes on from DATDAV010000169.1 coordinate 5,779, forward strand.
CCAGTAGCGCAGCCGTGAGCCTAGCGATGCCACTCTTTATTATATCCGGCACATAAGTAGACAGCTTCATTTCAAAACCCAGGTCGCCGATGGCCCAGGCCATGTCGCCCTCTCCTTCGATGGCAAGTTCGTTGCAAAAATTTTCGAGTCGCAAACGCGGGGTTGCCGTGGTCTCGCCTTCCACCAGCACGGCCGCCGAGCCGTCGGCAAAAAGCGCGTTGGCCAAAAGATTATCTTCTGTAGCTACTTTTTGAAAGTGCAGGCTACAGAGTTCGGTGCACACCACCAGCACTTTAGCTTTGGCGTCGGCCTTGCAAAACGCATCGGCGACTTTCAAAGCGTTGAAGGCGGCATAGCAGCCCATGAAGTTCACTCCTGTGCGTTGCACGTTTGTTGACAGGCTCAACTTCTTCACCAAGTCCACGTCCAAACCCGGTGCGTACATGCCGGTGCAACACACAACAATAAGATGCGTAATGCTCTTCACATCAAATCCCGGACGCTGCGCCAACATGTTCTTCACGGCCGAGTAGCTGAGGTTCAACGCATTCTCCTTGAAAAAGCGCAGGCGTTTGGAGGTGGAGGGAAACGGCTCGCAGTCATCCGCGTTGGAATAAAAAGTGAAATCGCTGGAACGTCCGTAATCTTCCAGCACCGAATGCCGGTGGGAAATACCACTGGCCTTAAAGATCGCCCGCAACTTACGACCGTCTTCATACGACAACTGCATGGCCCGGGTCATGAAGTCTGCGATCTGTGACTGGCTGAAGCGATGCGGAGGGTTGGCCGTTCCAATGGCACTGATATGGCTCATGCGTTTCAATATATTCCAAAAAACTATAATTTAGGTCAGGCTGTTCTTAGCTTCGGAAATTAATTTTTCGCCTATGCTTTCTTTGTCGTCGTGGTTGCACATGCGCATTCCGTTTTCTTATTTTCTGATGCCTGTGTTCCTTTTTAGCCTTTCGGTATCTCCTAATAACAGTATGTATGAGCCGGTGTTCTGGACATTCATTATTATACACCTCCTGCTGTACCCAGCCAGTAACGGTTATAACAGCTATTTCGACAAAGATGAAAAAAGCATCGGTGGTCTGAAAAATCCTCCCCCTGTAAATAAAGGACTCTATTCTCTAGCCCTGCTTTTCGACGCGCTGGCCGTTGGTTTGGGATGGTTGATGATCAGTTTCACGTTTGCCGTGATGCTCCTCGTCTATGGTCTGGTGTCAAAAGCCTATAGCCACCCGGCCATCCGGCTAAAAAAATATCCCATTGGGGGTTGTTTGGTGGCGGGGATTTTTCAGGGACTCTTCACGTTCATCATGTGCTATGTGGGCATAAACAAATTTTCGATTGAGACTGCCTGGCAATGGCCTGTGATCATCCCCGCAGTCCTGTCAACCCTGATGCTTTGGGGCAACTATCCCATGACGCAGATCTATCAACACGACGAAGACGGACGTCGCGGCGACAAAACGCTAAGCCTCTTGCTCGGCATCCGGGGTACATTCTATTTTGTGGGTGCCGTTTTTGGGATGGTAACGCTAGCCTTTGTGGTCTATTTCAACGCGTATTTTTCAAGCCGCCAGGCCATCGCATTTTTGATCGCATTGTCGCCCGTGGTACTCTATTTCTTATACTGGTTCGCCCAGGCCTACCGTGATAAAACAAAAGCCGACTATCAACATACGATGTGGCTCAATTTTATTTCGGCTACGTGTCTCAATGCTTTCTTTCTTTATCTCACGCTTTCCGCGATGAAATTCATATAAAAAAATAAGCCAGCGATCGGTTGTCGCTGGCTTGTTTTAATAAAAGAGGAAAATTATTTTTCTACTCGATCGAAGGCGCAACTTCTTGTGGTGCAGCTTCTACCACGGTGGGTTTTGGGGGAACCGCAGCCGCTTTCTGCATCACGTATTGGTTTAAGAAATACATCAAGAAAACCGTCAGCGCGGTGGCGCCGATAACGACCCATCCCAACATCCCGTAACGTTCAAGTTTGCCGTCGCTGCTCTGCACCACGATCAGACCCGCTATAAACGTGGCGATACCCCCGGAGATTTGTTGCACCGACGAGTTAACGCTCATAAAGGCGCCGCGGTCTTGGGGATCGGGCACGGCCGAGATCAATGCCGAAGAGGCAATCATACGCGACGATACCCCCGCAAACATCAACACGCTAATCAACGTGACCAGCCAAAACGGCGTGACGCCAAGATTACAGTAGTAGGCCACCAGCACCGAGGTGAGCACCGATCCCAGTACAAAAACCTTGTATTTACCAATCGCGTCGGTAAGTTTTCCGATGAAAGGTCCTGTGCCCATGGAAAAAACTCCCGTAATCATATAGAGCGCAGGCAACACATCGGCGCTGAGTCCCAGGTTGTTGATGCTGAACGCGCTACCGAAAGGCATGAGCATGAAACCTCCCGTGGCCAGCAACGTGGTTGCCGCAAAGGCTTTCGCATATTCCGGCCGCGTCACGGTTTGAAAAAGGTGCTTCAATGCGTTTCTCTGGACCTTGTTGTGAAGGTGACTATCCACAGGCTTCATGTACATCACAATCAGCACCCCCACGATGAGGCTCGCCACGACGATGAGCACGAAAGGCAAATGCCAGTCCCACTTATTTGCCAGGTAAAATCCAATCGGAATCCCTAACACCTGGCTGCCGGCAAAGGCCATTTGCACATAGCCCATTACCCGTCCGCGAACTTCCAGTCTGAACAAGTCGGTGATGATGGCAAACGATATGGAGCCGATCACACCGCCGAAAATTCCGGTAAAGATGCGAGCCAATAAAAGTGCGTAATAGTCCTGGGCAAGCGCGCAGAAAGCTGTACCGACAATGAAGCCGGCATAAAAGAACAAGAGCATTTTCTTCCGGTCGAACTTGTCGGCAAAACCCGCAGCAAGCAATCCGGAAAGACCGGCGCTGATGGCATAGCCCGACACCACCATACCGAATTGGGCGGTCGTGATGTGCAATTTGGGCATGAGTATAGCTCCTAACGGAGACAACACCATGAAATCCAAAATGATCGTGAACTGAAGAAAGGTTAAAACGGCAATGATAAATGCCTCATAGGAGGTAAAAATCTTTTGTTTAGGCGTTGTTATTTGGGTCATAGATTACTTTTTGGTTTCTCAATCGGTTAATTCCTCGCAGGAATAGCCGCATTGAGTAATGAGTGAAATGATCTCTGTGGGCTCGATGCGGTGGGCCTCCACACGCAACACGTTGTCCACATCCTCGACATCCACACTCCATTTCTTAATGCGCGATTCCTCGCCCAGAACGGGTGAAATTCTTTTTACGTCGTGTGCAAATCCAATGTTGGTCTTGAACACATGAATGTCGGGGGTTATTTCATTCATATAGGTTCCCTTCGTAGGGTGGTTTTCCAGGTTATTACTAATGCCATACGCGGTATTTCTCATGGGGTTGCGCATTTTGGTAAATAAATGAATGTTCATTCTTTATTGTCGATACAAGCTTTTCGTTGCTGTAGACGTAAAAGTTATTTTTTTAGTGCTTTCACCACGACATTAAATGCATCGCGCATTTTGGCTTCGGTGAGAGAGAATTTTCTTCCCGCCAACGACTTTTTTGCCATGTGAAATTTAATGAGGGTGTAGAGGGGTCCATAGGCAATGGCCCAGAAGATCTCCAGGGGCAGTTCGGTCAGCTCATCACGCTTGATGGCGTTGTTAAAAAACTGCTCCATGGCGGCTTTGAACTTCGTGATCTTGATGTCCTTATGGTCGACGAGCGGGGAGCTCCGAAATTGCTCCATGAACAAAATATGGTTCGGATAATTCACATGGTGGTCGAAACGATTTTTCCATTGCAGCCACAAGCCTTCCTCAAAAGTCATTTCCGGGTCAAAACCTCGCAGGGTCGAATCCGAAAACACTTCATCGATGGTGATGTAGAGTTGGTTCAATAGATCCTCGCGATTCTTGAAGTACAGGTAAATCGTAGCCGGCGATATGTTGGCAGCCTTGGCCAGTTTCTGCATGCTGAAACCGTCAAAACCTTCCTTCACGATCATTTCGATCGCTTTTTCGCGTATGGCTACTTCTTTTGCTTCGTCGCGTGTTCTCATTGACGATTCAAATATAAATGAATGTTCATTCATTTATGAAATGATCCGTCAAAAAAATTAAAAAGGGCAAAAAAGAAGGGTTTAAGCCTTCTTTTCTAATAGATCTTTCAAGTTGTGCAGCACCTTCACCCAGTTCTGCTCGCTCTGTTTTTTCTCTTTTTCGGTTTCCACGCCGTCCTGGGCCACCGTCACCAGCGTGCCCGAACCGTCGGGGGTGAGGATAAAAGAGATGTTCGCGTAGTTCTCGGGAAGATCGGGTATGCCTTTCATGGAGCTCCAATAGGAGTAGCGCAAAAGCCGGTTTGGCTCGTTGGCGATGATAATGCCCTTGTCTTCATAGGCTTGACCATTCCATTCGCCTTTAAAGACAATGGGGTTGCCCACTTGCCAATCGGACTGGGCCTCGGTTCCGAAGAAATATAATTTGATGATGGAAGGTGTGGTGAGGGCTTTCCATACTTCGGCGGCGTGGGCGTCTATACGCACCGTTGACGTGGCCGTCATGTTCATCTTGAGGGTTTCCATAGAGATTTTTTTTAGTTGAACAATTCAATCTGATGTTCCGCAGCAAGTGGCGCAACGTCATAAAAATTAACTCCCGGTTGCTCCGAAGGGTTTCGTCATTCACCGACGATTTCAACAGAAAGGGCCGGTATACCGGCCCTTTGAATTTATGGATGGATTTTGTGGCGTCTTTTTTCACCGCAGAGGCGCGGAGACGCAAAGTCGGCGCAAAGGAAAGGCAGTTTTATGATACGGCGGCGCCGGCCTTTTCCAATAGGGCTTTCGTGGCGCGGATGCCTTCTTCTTCAGACAGTTTGCTGCCTTCGTATTCGATGCCGATGAAGCCGGTGTAGCCAGCGTCTTTCACGATCTGGAGCATCTTGGTGTAGTCGGTTTCCACGCAGTTGCCGGCGGCGTCGAATTCATGGGTTTTTGCGCTCACGCCTTTGGCGAAGGGCATCATCTCGGCGGTGCCTTTGTAGCGGTCGTATTCCTCGACGCAACTATCTTTCTCGCGTTTCAGACAGAAATTGCCGAAGTCAGGCAGGGTGCCGCAGTTGGCCATGCCAGTGTCTTTGATGACCGTGCTCAGCCAGCCGCCATCGGAGGAATAGCCACCGTGGTTTTCCACGATCACGTTGATGCCGGCTCCTTTTCCATATTCGGAAAGCAAGCGCAGGCCGTCGGTGGCGGCTTTGCCCACTTCTTCGCGGGTACCTTCACCGTGAGCGTTTACGCGGATTGAGTGGCAACCCAAAAATTTGGCGGCATCCACCCACTTCTTATGATTTTCTACAGCTTCTATGCGTTTTTTCTTGTTGGTATCACCCAGACCTCCTTCGCCGTCGATCATGATGAGCACCGCAGCGATGTCATTGTCGGTGCAGCGCTTTTTCAGTTCGGTCAGGTAGGTTTGATCTTTGGCTTTATCCTTGAAGAATTGATTCACAAATTCAACACCCGAAACACCGAACTCGTTTTTGGCTTTTGCCGGGAAGTCGAGGTTGTCGAGTTTTTTGTCAAACAGTGCATTGTGCAACGACCATTCGGCGAGGGAGATCTTGAAGAACAATTCTTTGGGAGCAGCAGCAGCCTTGATGGCCGCCGAGTCAACGGCAGCGGCGGTGTCGGCGGCGGTCGGTTTTTTGCCGCAAGCGCTTAAAAGGGCCGCGCCGGGAAGAGCACTCACGGTGATGAGGCCGAGCGAGCGCAAAAAATTTCTGCGATTGGTTTCCTGGTTCATGATTTTCTGGTTGATGATATTTTTAAAGTAAAGATTCTTTCAGCCAAACCCATCCCTGTTTTCCGTAGGTGGCGCAAAAGCCAGATTTCAGGTATTAAAACGGCTCACCGTGCGTGTTGCGCATAATGGTGTTGGCAACAGGCCGAATGTAGAGCGCCAGGTTCACGGCAAGATCCGAAGCCCAATAGCTGCCGAACAATTTTTGTATCTGCCGCCCGGACCACAAACGGCTTTTAAAATTTTTATTCCATTGCTGCGTGTACAGTTTTTCCATTGCCGCGCGCGACACTTCTCCCCGATCGAATTGGACAATTCGTTCGCTCACCATTTTTGCCCCGTGAATGGCCATCGCCATGCCATTGCCACAAAGCGGCGCAATCATACCCGCGCTGTCGCCCACCATCAGCACATGCTCCTCCACGCACGACTTGGTGAGGAACGACACTTCGTTGATCACCTCGGGTCGTTCAAAAAGAAATTCAGCATGGGTAAAAATTTCTTTCAACAGCGGGTTGAGAAACATCACCTGCTCTTCCATGTCGCGAATATTTTTGAAGCGTTTCAAATGATCGCGGTGCGTTAAGTAACAGAGGGTGGTCTTCCCGTCTTCGATGTTGCTCATGCCGCAGTAGCCTCCTTTGAAATTATGCAGGGCGATGAGGTCGTCGGGATGTTGCGTGCGGATGTGGTATTTCACACCCACATAGGGCGAGCGCTCGCGGATGAAGTCTCTTTCTAGCGTATGATCCATGCGCGAACGTTTGCCAAAAGAGCCGATCACCACGTCGGCCTCCAGCGATCGCGCCGAGGTGCGGACTTGAAATTTTTCTCCTTCAAAGGACGTGGCTTCAACCTCTTCCGAAAGAAAAAATTCAACGCCAAGCTGTTTTGCTTTTTCGTATAGAAAATTGTCGTAGGTATATCGGCTGATCCCAAACCCACCAAGATCCAACGGCATCGTGCTGCTTTTTCCGGTTGCCGAAGAAAGGGTGAACCGTGTAATGCGCGGCGGGTTGAATTCCTCAGGGAAGAGATCGTTGGCCTTTAGAAACGGAACGGCTTCGTTTGAAATGTATTCGCCGCATACCCTGTGAAAGGGATAGACCTTTTTTTCGACGAGTGCACACGAAATACCCGCCTTTGCCAACTGCACAGACGCCACCAGCCCGGCCAGGCCCCCACCGATCACGACAACCCTTTTCAAGAATTATTGTCCATAAGTGAGAAAATTATAAAGAAAGAGTCAACTGTGCTATTAAAATCCGTCGTGGAATAGATCTTGCGGGGTAACCTTTTGCGTTTATATAGTGTTTAAGCAATAGTTGGTTTTATGGAAACAATCTCTACCCCTCTTCAAAAGCGCCAGGCATTGGAGCCTTTGCACGTCTTACTTATCGGAAACAATCCCATGGATATGGGCAAGATCCTGGACAAATTGCACCAGGTTCGCAGCCAGAAAATGGACACCGAAATCGCTTTCGACCTGACCAGCATTTTGGAGCGCCTGGTTCGCTTTCGCCCGAACTTCATTCTGATCGACGACAACATCGGCAAACGCGAACTGCTGGAAACCGTGAACGAATTGTCGACGCACAACAAAACGAAAGACATCCCCATCACCGTCCTCAAAAACTCCAACTACCACGAGGCCCTGGCTTCGGGCAGCATCCTGGATTATTTGCTAAAGCAAAATTTGTCGGCGGAAGACCTTTACAACACCATAAAAAATTCGCTGCGATTCCGTCGCACACAATTGTATTTATACCAGGCGTATAAAAAGCGCAAGAAACAGTTGATGGAATATATGCAATAGGGCTGCACGATGCCCTCGTGCTGGAATAGCAAAAATTTCCCGGCCTCAGATCTGATCTCTTAGCTGCATTTCTTTTTTGATGCGTTGACCTTTGCGGAGGAGTTCCACCCGTATTTTTTTGCCAGGCTTGCTGTTAAAAAATCCGTTGATCATGTTCAGGTTCAGGTCGCGCGTGGCAATTCCGTTCACACTCACAATAATATCGCCTGCCAAAATGCCGCCGCGTTGGGAGGCCGATTGATCGCGCACTTCCGTTACCTCGAAAATATTGAGCTGCGAGCCTTTTGCTTTCAGGGTGAGCCCGCTGAGGTTGTAGTAGAAGTTCTTTTTGAAAGCGCCGTTCTTTTTTAAGTACACTCTTTCGCGTGGGAAATTGAAGACCACCGTAAAACGGCTCAGTACTTCTCCCCCAATGGCGCCATTCCGGAATACGTTGCCCACCTTGATGCTGTCGTTGTAACTGTTGGGGTCCGGGAAATTGCAGATCACCCTGTCCAAGGTAAAGGTGCCCAGCGAGAGCGATTTTATCCGTCCCACTTTTCCAAAGATCTCGCCCCCCAGTCCGCGACCGATCAAGCTGCTCACGGTGTGTTCGGGTACTTTGATGACCGTGTCCGACGAAGGCTCGAGCATCAGGCCATGGCTGGCGCCGGAGTCCATCAACATTTTTGCATTCAACGTGCTGCCATTTTCAAGCGTAACGGGCGCAATCATATACGGCTTCGTGTCCTCTATCATTATAGGGATGGCCTGGAACCGCCGTCTTTTGTGAAATTTCTCCGGCATCATCAGTGTGAGGATCTTTTTTTCGTAGTCGATCTCGATAATGAAGCGGCTGAACAATTCGTAGCCCAGGATGCCATGCACGTCGGTACCCAAATAATTTCTCAACTCCAGATAGTCCTCCTCCAAAACCAACATGGCATGCCCCCGTCCGTTCACACCGGGCAGGTCGATCGAAACATTGTTGGTTACATACGCATCCACCAGCTTCACACCACCGGGTCCGGAAATGGTGTATTTGCGTGAGTAGGGAAGATTGAGAATGTCGGTAAAGGTTTTTTGCGTGAGGATGGTAGTCCGTACGCCGGTGTCCAAAATGAACTTCAATGGCAGGGCATCGTTCAGCACCACCGGCACCACGATCAGATTGTTAAAGATCTCGATGGGGATGCGCACTTTCTTCTTGCCGTCGGCAAGAGAGAACCCCAGGTTCTGGTTCTGAGGTACATTCTGGCCCTGAAGATGAATGCCAAGTCCGCATAGAAATAAGACAAACAGGATACGTCGGATCATAAAAAATCAACACCCATAATGGTCAATATAGGACAAATTTCAGAGAGTGTGATATAACCCCCCTTACGGGAATAATCGGGATAAGATCTTTTCTACATCGTTTTCGACGATCAGAAAATCAAGATTTCCCTGTTTCAGAAATCCACCGCTAACCATTGTACGCATTTGGTCCAGCAAGGGGTTGAAAAACCCGCCGATATTCAGCAGGGCGATGGGTTGATGGATAAGACCCAGCTGGCGCCAGGTAAGGATTTCGGCCAGTTCGTCTAACGTGCCCCAGCCGCCGGGCAGGGCGATAAAAGCATCGGAGAGATCGGCCATTCGCTTCTTGCGTTCGTGCATGCTGCCAACGATCTCCAGGCGTGTCAAAAAACGGTGACCAACTTCGCGGTCCATTAAAAATTGAGGAATAATACCGATCACTTCGCCCTGGTGTTCCAGGACGGCATCGGCCACAATGCCCATAAGGCCAATATTACCCCCTCCGTATACCAGGCCGTGCGAGCCTTTGGCAAAAGCCCGGCCCAACGAATAGGCGGTTTCTGCATACACCGGATCATGTCCTACGGCTGAGCCGCAGAAAACACAAATGTTCATAACACTTTTGAGAGGGAGGTGCTAACTAGAACTTGTTGTCGTGCTTGTTCTTGCTCACCATTTTGTTGGGGAAAATCCAGGGCGCCATAATGGCCAGGATAAAAAGAGCAATCACTACAAAGAAAGGCCACCATGATAAGTCCATAACCAATTTTTTTTAGGAACGTAAAAATAGGCCCAAAGACATTAATTTTTAAACAATGCGTCATAAAATTGTTTAGCTTGTTAACCTCGATTTAAAAAAGCGTACTCAACCCCTGAGACCCATGAAAAAGTTTCTCGTCATAGCAGGTATCGCCGTGACCATTTTGATCATTTTGGGAGTCGTCACCAACTACTTCCTGAAAAAGCACACCAAATCGTTCAGCCCCGAAGAAGAAACCAGTTTTAAACAGGACGCCCTGGAAATCAAGGTGTTCTACAATCGCCCCTACAAAAAAGGAAGGCAGATCTTCGGTTCACTGGTGCCCTATGGCAAGGTTTGGCGCACCGGCGCCAACGAGGCCACTACCTTCGAGACCAACAAGGACATTGAATTTGAGAATCAAAAACTGAAAAAGGGCAAATACAGCCTCTGGACCATCCCGGGGGAAGAAACGTGGACCATCATTTTCAATTCCGAATACGGTCAGTGGGGCATCGGTCCCGGCGGCGAAGCCAACCGCGACCCTGAAAAAGACGTGCTCAAACTGGAGGTCCACTCCGTTCAAAGTGAGCGCGAATTCGAGCAATTCACCATCTCCTTTGAAAAGACCGGCGAGGATGCCGAAATGGTGCTCATCTGGGACAAAACCCTGGTGGCCGTGCCCTTCTGGCAATAAAATTTACTTCGCCCGTGCCACTGCTTTTACCGTAAGTTTTTTCGGCTCTTCCGGTGTCGCTGGGATGGCGTTCACAAACATGGTGAGCTTGCCTGCATCAACGCCTAGCGCAACCAAATAGTCCGTGATCTGCTTGGCCTCTTGTTGCGTGCGGTCGTTGTGATACGTGGTCCGCGCGATCATCATTTCTTTTTGATAAGGTTGTCCCAAGCTGTCGGTAGCGGTGACTTGACGGGCCACCGAATCGACGATCATTTCCGTCAGGTCCGGGTCGCTCTTCACGGAATCTTGCAGATACCCTTTCAACATCACCTGGATCTCGAATTTCAACGCCGGGTTTGCCTTCACGAGACGCGTTAATTTTTTCAAGGCCGTCTGCGACGATGCCTCGAGCTCGCTGCTGTTGGGTTTAAAGGTCACGGCATCCAGGACAAGCTCGTCGCCGGCCGCGGGTTGTTTCAGGATCACGCTAACTTTTTCTTTCTGCGGTGTTTTGTCGGTCGTCAGGTCAAAACGTTTGGTGAAGTAGGTGATGTTACTTTGCTCGGGGTCGATCGACAATTCATAGTGACTGCCTTCGCGCAGGTATACTTGATAGGATCCATCGGCGAGCGGTCTTCCGCTGTACACGCGCTTGTTTTGATCGAGATCCGTAATGTCGATGTATGCGGCCGTTGGTGCATTCGCAGCGTCTGTTATTTTGCCCTCCACTTTCATCATGCCTTTCGGCCGAAGCTCTTGCGGGATGAGGAACTCGTCGATCTCGCTGTTCTTGCGAGGTCCGGGTGCTTCTTTTAATAAATATCTTCCTAAGGCCGCGACGCTCACAAATTGATCGTCTTTTTCGGTGTTCACGAAATCCATGGGTACCGGGTCAGACCATTTTCCATTGACAAGTCTGGTCAGGTAGAGGTCCATGCCGCCCTTGGAGCCCGTCATTTTGTTGGAAGAAAAAATCAGGGTTTCGCCATCGGCCATGATGCGCGGGGTTTGCGAGTTGCCGGTGTTGATGTTGGCGGGAAGCTCCACGGGTTCGTCCCACTGACCGCCGGGTTTTTTCTTCGAATAAAAAAGTTTGCAGCCGTCGGCTTTGTTCTGGTCCATTTTGTCGCACCGCATAAAATACAACGTGGTTTCATCAGCGCTGATGGAGGGACAACCTTCGTTGGATTTTGTGTTCACGGGCAGCATCAGATTTTGAGGCTCAGCCCACGTAGTGCCTTTCAATTCGCTCACCATAATATCATAGCCTCCCACGACGGGCGACTTGGTAGAGGTATAGAATAGTTTTTTTCCGTCGGCATTGAGCCCGAATCCCCGCAGGTAGACAAGACGGTGGTTGATGTTTTTTGGAACGGTGACAGGCTCTATCCAATCGTTTTCACGCGAAGTGTAGGACAGCGTGAGCGCGCCGTCTTCGCCGTTGTCGGAAATAAACAGCAGGGCATTGCCATCGTGACTGATGTAGGGATCGAACAGGTTCAGCGAAGGGTGGTTGATAATTCCGGGAAGTCGCCGCATTTTGGCCTGGGCCCGGAGTGTGGCCGCGGGAAGGGCCAGAAGCAAAAGCATGCCGAACAGTTTTTTCATAGGGTCGCAGTATGGACAATTAAAAGTAGCGAATTCTTTACCAAGGGCGCGGCTTCGTACGACGGACCCGAAATATTTTCAGATTTTCAGCAGCCTCAAAAGGTTTTTCGGTTTTGCACCGTACCTTGGTAGTTGCATAATTCAAGTTCTAATTCCGGCCCATGATACAGGTAATTCCGTCCATAGCCATCCGCAAAGGTAAAGTCGTGAAGATGCGCAAAGGCGATCCGTCAAGCGAAAAAGCGTACAACGAAAACCCGCTGGACCTGGCCAAGCGTTTCGAAGACCACGGCATTGAAGTCGTTCACCTGGTCGACCTTGATGGTGCCGAAAAAGGAAGCCCCGTCAACTGGCATGTGCTGGAAGCGGTGGCCGGCTACACCGATCTCAAAGTAGATTTCACCGGTGGCATCTCTACCGACGGCGACATCAGCAAAGCCTACGAATTCGGCGCGGACTACATCACGGCTGCCAGCATTGCTGTGACCGACCCCGAACTTTTCGCGTCCTGGATCATTTCCTATGGCCGCGAAAAAATGACACTCGGCGCCGACGTGGTCGATCGCACCACCAAGCAACTCCTGTTCCGCGGCTGGCAAAATCGTTCCCAACTCACGCTCTTCGAACACCTCGAATATTTTTATTCCCGCGGATTGAAATACGTAAAATCCACCGACGTGTCGCACGACGGCGTGTTGGAAGGTCCCGCGTTCGAATTCTATGAAGAGATCGTCCAAAAATTTCCCGAAATGTGCATTCTCGCCAGCGGCGGTGTGCGCGGCGTAGACGATATCAAGCGTTTGAATGACATGGGCATCTTTGCCGTTATTTTTGGCAAGGCCTATTACGAAGGCGTTCTCAACCTGAAAGACCTGGAGCAATTCCTCGTGAAAAAGGAATCGTAATACACGCTCTCCTAAAAAATATATTTCACTCCTACCGTAAAATTCCGACCGAGGTCGTCGGCATAATACTTCATGCGGTTGGTGTATTCGCGGTAGCTGGTATTCAACAGGTTGTCGACACCAACTTTCAGGTCCATTCGCGAAGATCCGAAAGCATGTGAGATACCCGTGGCGAAACCACAGAGGAAATAGCCATCCGGTGCGGCCATGAAGTCGAAATTCGGAATGGGCTGGCCTGCATCTTCCAATGCCTGGATCTGGTCAACCGACATATACTGCGGCGCACGATTTTGTTTTGCCACATATTTCAGACGCAGGTCGGCATAAAAATTTTTCCAGCTTTTGTGCTGTGCCTTTTCATAACGCAACCCGAGTTCGTACCGATTGGAAGGAATAAAAACCAAGTAGTCGTGATTCACTTCATCGGTCGCACGGAGCAACGAAGCCCTTGCTGTAAGTTTCAACGACCGATACAACCAGTAGAATGCCGAAAGGTCAGCACCCAAAAACGAGGCGTCGGTTTGTCGATAGTTGAAATACGGCGTGGGACCCGTGAACGTCTGCGTAATGCCCGACGGTCTTAAATAAATGTAGTTGAAGATGTAGTTGTAATAGCCCGACGCCTCCACCGATATTTTGTCGCGATCGTAATGCCAGGTGGCGACCCATTTCAAGGCGTTCTCATTTTTGTAGTCGGTTTTATTTATATCCAGAACGCCCTCGTTGCCTCCCAAAAGCAGTCCGTATTCCACGGCGCCCGCACTTTGATGCCGCCCAAAGCTATAGAGCTCGGCCACATGCGGAGGCCGCCAAGCGCTCCCGACCGACGTTACGAATTGCATGTATTTGCCCAGGCGCCGATTGACGCCCAAGGTACCGGTCATGCTATGAAAATTGAGCTGGCTGTGATAGGGCGCATTTTTATAGTCATAGCCCGACACATCGTAATGTTTGAAATCATAGCGCCACCCCGCATCGACCGTCCAGGCGCCGGCATGAAATTTTTCAACGATGAACGCACCCGCCGAAGTACTCGTGAAATTGGGTATGAACGGTATGCGCTGCGTTCCATAAATGTTGTTGTTGTCCTGTAGCATGCCATTCAGTCCGACGCTGCGTTCGGTCTTCGTGCCCGTGCGCAGCCACTCAAGGTCGAGCGTATGCGTATATAATTTCAGGTTGATGGAAGGAACATCGTTCAAGTTCCCCCGCCGCACATCGAATTCCTTTCGCTTGTTGATTTGCAGCCCGTATTGAAAGCGATAAGTATTCTTCCCTTCCACGTGCTCACCGTTCAGTTTGAGCAGATCGTGACTCACCTCCTGGCGCGGATTGTTAATCTGATAGGTGAAGTCTTGCGTATTTTGAGGTGGCTCGCGCTCAAGCGCATTTTCAAGATCTTGCACGCTCTCCACGACGGAACCTCTCAGAATGCCAAGATTACTTTTGAAGTGACTGTAGAACACTTCGATCCCGTTTTCCTTTTTATGATATCCCGCGGCAGTGGAAAAATTCAATTCGTTAAAACCGGTATTGGACAACACATAATCCGGCGCATGAAAGTCGCCTCCTTTTTTAGCGGTGCCCTGTACTCTCCATCCAAAACCTTCCCATTTTTTCGAACCTCCCTGCAACATACCGGATGCCGTTCCCGAGCGTCCATTGGAATTGGCGATCATATTCCATTCCCCTCCCAACGTGGCGTCTATGGGAAGTGGAGCTGGGTTGACGAGGATAACACCCCCCAAGGCATCGGTGCCATATTTAATGGCGCCAGCATCTTTGATCACCACAATATTGGAAGCAATAAACGGATCGATTTCCGGCGCGTGCTCCGCGCCCCACTGTTGCCCTTCATGGCGAATGCCGTTGTTGAGGATCAATATCCGTTGGCTGTGTACGCCGTGGATCACGGGTTTGAAAATCGTCGGGCCGGTTTGAATGGAGTTAACGCCGGGCATTTCGCGCAACACCTCGCCAAAAGATCTGCCTTTCGCTTCGTCCAGCGTTTTGCCACTTAACACGGAGACGCTTTGCGTTTCGTTGTCGGTTTTGAACTTGTCCTCGATCACCACCTCCTCCAGCACTTCGTCTTGTTCCTCCAGTTCAATCTTCAGTTCCTGTGACGCTTTTAAATTGACGGATTGCTGCTGGTCTCTATAGCCCAGAAATTTTATGGTGACGGTATATTTTCCGGCACAAAGTCCGGCCATGTGATAATGGCCGTCCACATCGGTGACTACCCCCTTTTCCAAACCCGAAATAAAAACGGCGGCGCCCGGCAACGGCTCTCCTTCCTTGGACGCGATCGTCCCCGAAAGTACAAGGTCGCAGGGCTGCTGGGCTTTTGCCTGGAATGCCAGCAAAGCGGTTAGGAAAATTAAAATTCTAATGGAAGTGGTCATTTTGCAACAAGGTTGCAAATAAGCGAATGGAAAGCAAAAAACCTCAGTCTACTATATCCTGAAGTTTATATTTCTCAAAAAGATAGTAGAGGAAATTGAAGGAAAGTACGGAGTCGTCGCTGTGTGAAGAGGGCTTATTGGCGTTTTTTCCGCTTTCTGAAGCATTCTTGACGGTGCGGTGGGCGTTATTGCGGTTGGCTAAAGAGTCTTTTACGGCCGGTGTCTGGAGTTTGTGAATGGCCTGGGGTTCCATTTCGCTGGAGGAGGACGAAGAGTAGATGACTTTGTCTCTTTCTTTTTCGGCTTCAGCGTCGTAGGTGGCGGCGTCCAGGGCGGGGAAGGTGTTATCTTGGGCGTGCGCCGTATTCGTACCTAGTAGGGATACCAGGCATAGGCTTATGGCAAACAAGATATAATGAAGTTTTATCTTCATGGTTTTGCAAAACTAATTCAGGAACACCAGAATTTAATTTTTTGTTTCAGAAAAGTACAAAATTAAACGGTCATTCCCAGTTCTTTGGTATCGCAACAGTATGGAATTTGGCTTCATGTAAGCAATTTTATGTTTTTGTACACTTTTTAACCCCTGAACGCATGCTTTCAACGACCATACAGTGGGACGATTTTATGAAGGTAGACCTGCGCGCCGGCACCATTGTGAAGGCCGAACCCTTCCCCGAGGCCAAAAAACCCGCCATCAAGTTGTGGGTTGACCTGGGAGAATTGGGTATAAAAAAATCCAGTGCGCAAATCGCGAAACATTATTCGCCCGACGCCTTGGTGGGAAAACAGGTAATATGCGTAGTTAATTTTGCACCGCGCCAAATTGCCACCTTCGTTTCTGAAGTGTTGGTGACGGGTTTCCCAGACGAGGAGAATTTCGTGGTGTTGAGTAGTATCGATAAAAAAGTGCCCAACGGGGCGCGTCTTTTCTGATCCATGATCCGCTTTTCACAGCTTGAATCCATTACCGGCGGGAAGAACATTCTATTTTCTTCCGATACGCCTGTCACCACCATCAGCCTCGACAGCCGCAAGGCTTCTTCGGCCGAGGGCACGGTTTTCTTTGCCATCCGCGGCGAGCGCCACGATGGCCATGACTATTTGCAAAATCTCTATGCACAGGGCATCCGCCAGTTTGTGGTAGAGCGGCCGTTGTTGTCGCCGGAGATCTTTAAAGATGCCAACGTCATTTTGGTGGATTCCGCCATTGACGCCCTGCAACGGCTGGCGGCGTTTCACCGCAGCGCTTTTTCTATTCCGGTGGTTGGCATAACCGGGAGCAACGGCAAGACCATTATTAAAGAATGGTTGTTCCAGATGTTGTCGAAAGACCGCGTGGTGGTCAAAAATCCCGGCAGCTATAATTCGCAGATAGGTGTGCCGTTGTCCGTTTGGCAGATACAGCCGCATCATCAGTTGGGGATTTTCGAGGCGGGAATTTCGCGCCCGGGCGAAATGGCGAAAATCGCGCAGGTGATGCAACCCACCATCGGGATATTCACCAACATTGGCTCGGCGCATGACGAAGGATTTAAAGACCGGGAGGAAAAAATCCGCGAGAAGTTGAAATTGTTCGATCATGCGCAAATCGTTATTTATTGCCATGATCATAAAACCCTGCACGACTTTTTTTTAAAACGCGGTCTTCCATCATTCTCCTGGGGCGCTTCGCCGGAATCCGATCTGCAGGTCACACCCCACGACAATGCCTGGGCCATCCGTTATGAGCAGCAGACCGAAATTCTCCGGCTTCCCTTCACCGACACGGCGTCGGTCGAAAATTGCCTGCATTGCGTGGCTTTGTTGTTAACAATGGGCTACTCTTTTTCTTTTATCCGCGAAAGCGTGCAATCCTTGCGCGGTGTGCCCATGCGCATGGAGCTGAAAGAAGGCATTTATCAAAGTCAAATTATAGACGACACTTACAACAACGACCTGGGTGGCTTGGAGATCGCGTTACAATTTCTGGCGCATCAACATCAGAAAAAAAAGAAACGCGTCATCCTTTCCGACATTCTGGAATCCGGGTTGGAAGACGAAGCGCTGGTGAAAAAGATCGCCGGCTTGCTGACCAAAAATGGGGCGCCCGCTTTTGTGGGTGTAGGGCCGGTGCTGAGTCGATATCAACGCGTGTTTCCCTCGGGGTCGTTGTTCTATGCTTCGACGGAAGATTTTTTGGCGCAATTCGATTTTGATTTGCTGCAACAAGAAGTGGTGCTCGTGAAGGGGGCCCGTGTTTTTGCTTTCGAAAAAATTGTGGGGCGTTTACAACGCCAGGTGCATGGCACGGTGATGGAGGTGGACCTGAATGCGTTGGTACACAATTTCAATTATTTCAAATCGACCCTGCGGCCCTCCACCAAGATCATGGTGATGGTGAAGGCGTTTGCTTATGGCAGCGGGAGCACCGAGATCGCCAACTTGTTGCAGTACCACCAGGCCGACTATCTCGGCGTAGCCTACGCCGATGAAGGCGTTGCGTTGCGAAAAAACAACATCACCCTGCCCATCATGGTGATGAATCCCTCCGAGGAAAGTTTTGACATCTTGTTCAATCAAAACCTGGAGCCGGAGATTTATAGCTTCAAGATCTTTCATGCCCTGTTGAATTATCTGCAAGGCAAACCCTGCAAGATCCATTTGAAGCTCGACACGGGTATGCACCGCCTGGGTTTTGAAGTCACGCATTTGGACGAGGTCATCGCCTTGTTGCTGGCCAACCCGCAAATCCGCGTTGCTTCCATTTTTAGTCATTTGGCGGGCGCCGATGAAGGCGCCCACGATGACTTTTCAAGGGCGCAAGGCCGGACTTTTGAGACGTGGGCGAATCAAATCTCGAAGGCTCTTGGCTACCGGCCGCTCTACCACATATTAAATTCACCCGGCATTCTTCGCCTGCCCGAGTTGCAGTTCGACATGGTGCGATTAGGCATTGGGTTGTATGGCGTGGACCCGACCAGCGAGTTTCATCCCCTAAAACCCGTGGCCACTTTAAAGACCATCATCTCCCAAATAAAAAAGATCAACCAAGGCGAAAGCATAGGCTACGGAAGGCGTGGCGTGGCCGAAAAAGATCTCACCATCGGCACCATTGCCATCGGCTATGCCGACGGGTTTAGCCGGGCCTTCAGCCGGGGAGCGGGCCATGTGTTGGTGCATGGTGCGCCGGCCAAAGTGATTGGCAATGTGTGCATGGACATGACCATGGTGGACATCACCGGCATCGACGCCCGGGAAGGCGACGAGGTGATCATCTTTGGAAAGGGGTTGCCCATACAGGAGGTTGCGGCTTCCATCAACACCATATCGTATGAGATTCTGACCAGCACCAGCGAGCGGGTGAAGCGGGTCTTTGTTTCGGAAGGAATTTGATGGCCCGCCAGCGGCCGGTCAGCCGCCGCAGCCGAGGTTCTTTTTCAGGTTGCGTTTGGGGAGTCCCCCGAAATCGAATGGATCTTCCGTTTCCGCAGGTTCTTTTTCTTGAGGACTTTTTTCTTCCGGTTTAGGTTGGGGCTTTGTTTCCGGCTTTTCTTCAGGAGGCTTCTGATCGGTATTTGGGCTTTCCATTTTGCTTCGGGAGGACGTTTCAGCATCTAACACAAAATTACGCCAAATTGCTCCGAAAATCGGATTAATGGATTCTTGACCCCTGTTCCTGACTTATTTCAAGATATCCCGCAAGGAAACCCTAACCCCGGTTTTTATCTGTCATAAATCATTGTTTGAGAGGGGAACCGCCTTTATATTTGCCTTGTTTAAATTTAATCTAAATAAAGGAAATGGCGGGCAGTTCAAAAAGTGTGGCGGAAATGCATCCGGGTGAGGTGGGCATTGTTTCCGGTTTTACGGATGACCATCTGTCGGTGAAACTCATGGAAATGGGATGTCTTCCCGGCGCCGCCGTTCGCTTCAATTTTACCGCCCCGTTTGGCGACCCGGTATGTATCAGCGTTTCGGGCTATGAACTTTCCCTCCGGCTGGAAGAAGCCGCCACGATCTCAATTCTCGATTAATGACCTCGTCGCGGAAGCCAAAGATTGCTCTAGTGGGCAACCCAAACTCGGGGAAATCTTCGCTGTTCAATCACCTCACAGGCCTCAACCAGAAAATCGGGAATTTCCCGGGCGTTACTGTCGAAAAAAGGACCGGCCATTCGCAGCTTCCCGACGGCACCATGGCCGACATCATTGATCTCCCCGGCATTTACAGCATTTATCCCCGCAGCCTCGACGAACAAATTGTGGCCGAAGTGCTGCTGGATCACCATTCGCCCTCTACCCCTGATAAAATTGTTGTCATCGTAGACGGTACCAATCTGAAACGCGGTTTCCTGTTGCTCACGCAGATCATCGACATGGGCCTTCCCACGATTTTGGCGTTGAACATGATGGACCTGGCCGCCAAGGCGGGCATCAGCTACGATTTTAATACCCTGTCAAAAAAAATAGGCGTACCCGTGGTGGCCATCAATGCCCGCAAAGGCGTTGGCCTTGACGACTTGAAAAAGCTGATGGCAAAACCGCTGACACCGCCCGAGAAACCCGTCTTTTCCATTTGGCCAGAAGCCGAAAGCGCCGTGAAGGAACTTCGCGCCACGCTGAACGTCGACAACGATTATGAAGCGTATCAATTTCTCGAGCAGCCAAAATCGCTCAAATTCTTAAGAGCGGCCGACCAGACGGCGGTCACGAACATTCGAAATAAATATTCCTTTTTCCCGGGCAAATTTCAAGGTGCAGAAACCATTCAGCGGTATAGCTTCATCCAGGATCTGCTTAATGACGTTACCCTGAAGGCGTCCGATCATTCGTGGAAGAAAAATTCTTCGCGCCTCGACCAGATCGTCACGCATAAGGTGTGGGGATATCTCATTTTCTTCGCCCTGCTCTTTCTTATTTTTCAATCCATTTTTGCCTGGGCGCAGGTGCCGATGGATCTTATCGACACGGGCTTCGCCAAGCTTAGCGCTTTTTTGGGCTCGGTGCTTCCGGCAGGGCCGCTCAGCAGTTTAGTAGCCGAAGGGTTGATCCCCGGTATCGGCGGCATTATGATCTTCATTCCGCAGATTGCTATTTTGTTCGCTTTTATTTCTGTGCTGGAAGAATCCGGATACATGGCGCGCGTCGTTTTCCTCATGGACAAGGTGATGCGCAAATTCGGGCTCAATGGCAAGAGTGTCGTTCCGCTCATGTCGGGCGTGGCCTGTGCGATTCCTGCCATCATGGCTACACGCACGATCGAGAACTGGAAAGAGCGCACCATCACCATTTTTGTGACACCCCTCATGAGCTGCTCGGCACGCTTACCCGTGTTCACGATCCTTGTTGCCCTCATTGTGCCCGACGAAAAAGCGTGGGGCTTTTTCAACTTGCAAGGCCTGGCGTTGATGGGCCTGTACTTGCTGGGATTTACCGCTGCCCTGGTTTCTGCCTATGTGATGAAGCTTTTGATCCGCGTAAAAGAACGCAGCTATCTCATCATGGAACTTCCCACCTATCGCATTCCCAAATGGTCGAACGTAGGCTATACCATCCTGGAGAAGACAAAGGCATTTGTGTTGGAGGCTGGTAAAGTGATCATGGCGATTTCCATCATTCTGTGGGTGCTGGCCAGTTATGGTCCCGGCGATGCTTTGAGTAAGGCGCGGGAAAATGTGCTGGAGGAATCAAAAAATTTGCGGCTTACCGAACAGGGTTTGGAAGATCGCGTGGCGGCCTACAAGCTCGAGCATTCTTATGCCGGTGTTATCGGCAAGGGTATTGAGCCGATCATCCGGCCGCTGGGCTATGACTGGAAGATCGGTATCGCGCTCATCACCTCTTTCGCTGCTCGCGAAGTATTTGTGGGCACGATGGCCACGATTTACAGTATTGGTAGCGTGAGCGACGATGATGCGGCCACCATAAAAGATCGCATGAAAGAAGAAGTGAATCCCGAAACCGGTGGTCCGCGTTTCACGCCTGCTACGGGATTTTCGCTACTGGTTTTCTATACATTCGCCATGCAGTGTATGAGCACCATCGCTGTGGTGTATCGCGAAACTAAAGGATGGAAATGGCCTCTGATTCAACTGGCCTATATGACCACGTTGGCCTATGTTTCCGCTTTCGCCGTATTTCATCTCCTGTCCTGAAATAGGTTAGAATTCCTATCTTTAGGAATCCTTAACCCATGAATCAAAACTACCAACTGGGATTACTGCACCTTGTGCACTTGCTGATCGGAGCCGACGGCATCATTGACATTCGCGAATTGGAAGCGTTGTGCAAGATCACGGCCGACGAAAAGATCTCCGACGACGTACTCCGTTATTTTGAAGACACAAAGTCAAACAAATCCGAAAAAGAGATTTACGACAGCGGCCTGGAACACCTTCAACTTTGCTCCGACCAGGAGAAGCTTAGGATCTTCGCCCTCCTCTACTGCCTGTCGGAGATCGACGGACGCGTTCACGTAAAAGAAATACGCTTATTGTTGTATTCCATCAACTCCGCAGGCATCTGTTTCAACGATGTGGTGAACTACGCCAAGACGAATCCCAGTGCACTCTCATGAAATATTCTTTTTTTCTTTTCAGGACAATCGCCGCCTTGGTCATTGTGGCCAGTGTTATGTCTTGTCGCGAACCTTCGGCTACGGGCATCAACAAATTTGCCGATACGGTCCACATACAGATCGCACAGTTTCAGGACCAGCGACTTTCCGATAGTCTTTACAAATTTTTGGATCACGAAAATCCACGCTATCGAAAAGACGCGGCGCTGGCTTTTGCGTCCATTCAGGATTCGGTGGCGGTGGAACGGCTTTCCAAACTATTGTTGAACGATGGCGAGAAAGATGTGCGCAGAGCTGCGGCTTTTGCCATCGGACAGACGTCATGTGCGGAGAGTGCACGCCTATTAGCAAAGGCTTTTGGTTTGGAAAAAGATCCTGGCGTGCTTTCAACTATTCTGGAAGGATATGGAAAAACAACAAGGCATTGGGATCTTACCAATATTCCTGTCCATGCTGCGCTCAGTGATGGACTAGGCTGGTCGTTTTATCGAGCCGGGGTGAACGGCACTACCGATAGTCTGGTGAATCTGAAAGCTGTTCACTTGTTGGGCCCCTCCCTCCCCGATTCGACGAGAATAGCGGCGGCAAATTATTTTTCGCGTGCCGCAAAAAAATTTGACGGTCTAAGGGACATCATAGCCAGAGCTGCCCAACAGGATGCATCAGAATATGTACGCATGGCGGCCACGTTGGCTTTGCGCAAGATAAATCATGACTCGGCGCGCCGAGTTGCACAACGCATCTTGCAGCACGACAAAGATTATCGCGTTCGTGTAAATGCGGCAAGGGCGCTGCAGTCTTTTCCCCTTGGCATCACAAAATCATCGTTGCTACAGGCGTTGAAAGATGAAAATGTAAATGTTCGTGTCGCCGCATCGGAAGCGATCAAGGGTACGATTTCAAAAGATTCCTGGAAGGAAATCGCTGCCGTTGCCCGCCAGGCTTCCGATTGGCGCGTTCAGGCAAATTTATACGAGGCGGCGCTTGCTGCATCCGGTGACCTGGAGCTTGCCAGGGAAATTGAAGGTGTCTATTCTTCGGCACCTCATGTGTATCAAAAAGCGGCGCTACTGAGTAGCCTGCAGCATTCCTTTTCCAGTCGTGATTTTATTGCTGAAAAAATATCGGGAAAAAATGCGCCCGTCATTCGCAGTGCGGCGGCCAGCGCTTTGGTCGCCTTGAACTATCAAAAACCGGCCGATCGAACGGTGCAAAAGGCTTTTGCTCCTCTCTATGCACAAGGGATGAATGCGGGCGATCCGGCCGTTATCGCCGTCTTTGCGCAAGCTTTGGGGGATTCGGTGCTGGGTTATAAAAGCGTGTTGAAGGACTTCACTTTTTTGTATGATGCGAAAAAGAAACTTTCCCTCCCAAAGGACAACGAAAGTCTGCAGCCCCTGGAAGCGGCCATCGCCTATTTTGAGGGGAAAAAACATGCAGCTCCTGTTAAAAATCCTTTCAATCATCCCATAGACTGGGC
This sequence comes from Chryseolinea sp., assembly GCA_036525235.1. Lineage (GTDB taxonomy): Bacteria > Bacteroidota > Bacteroidia > Cytophagales > Cyclobacteriaceae > Chryseolinea. The sequence goes on from DATDAV010000169.1 coordinate 29,103, forward strand.
GTTGGTAAAGCGCATTCCGCGCGATCAAAAAGCCGTTATAAAAACGACGCGTGGCGATATCACCATTCGTTTTTTTGTGGAAGAAGCGCCGGGTTCAGTTTCCAATTTTATCAGCCTGTCGCAGCAGAAATATTTCGATCACAAATTCTTTCACCGCGTGGTGCCCAATTTCGTGGTGCAGGCGGGGTGCCCGCGCGGCGATGGTTACGGTGGTGAGGATTACTCCATACGCTCGGAATTTTCAGAACGGCGCTATACCACAGGGAGCCTGGGCATGGCTTCTGCGGGCAAGGACACGGAGGGCGTTCAATGGTTCATCACGCACTCACCCACTCCACACCTCGATGGAAAGTATTCCATTTTTGCGGAGGTGGTGAGCGGGATGGATGTGGTGCATCGGATTGAGATTGGGGATGAGATTTTGGGGGTTGAACTTATACCGTAGTCAAAAGGTTTCTCGATTCCAGTTTATGCGTTAACGGGCGGCTTTCTTTTCACGGCCGAATGACGGTCCCGTCTTTCCGGCGTGTAGTGCCCCAGCTGTAGTCGAAGGTTGGTCCTTCGGGGAATGGGAATTTCGCGGCCAGTTTTTCATCGCAGTCAATGCCCAAGCCGGGGGCCTCTTGGGCGAACATGTAGCCGTCTTTTACTTCGGGGCAGCCGGAAAATACTTCGCGGGTTTCGGGCGGGAAGACGTAGCCTTCGTGGATGCCACAATTATAGCTTGTTAATTCCAGTGCCAATTGGGCGGCGTGGGCCACCGGTGAAGCATCGCCCGGGCCATGCCAGGCTGTGCGCACGCCAAAGAATTCGCTTAGCGCTTGCACTTTTCGTGCGGGGCTCAATCCACCGATCTGGGAAATGTGGATGCGGATGAAATCGATGAGGCGGTCTTTGATCAGCGGCACGTATTCATGCTGGGTGTTGAACAGCTCTCCCATGGCGAGGGGCACACTGGTTTGTTGGCGCAGCAGGCGGAAGTGCTCGTTGTCTTCGGGCGCAAACGGATCTTCAATGAAGAACGGGCGGTAAGGTTCCAGGGCTTTACATAAGGTGATGGCTTGCGGCAGCGAGATGCGCTCGTGCACGTCGTGCAGCAGCTCCAGCTCTTCGCCGAACTTTGTCCGGATCGCCTCAAACATCTTCGGCACCGACCGGGCATACAAGGCGGGATCAAAAATAACTTTGGGATCCGTGGGCCCGGCTTGCTGCGGCGGCACGTTCAAAGCGCTTGCAGGTGTGCCTGAGGGGCCTTTGGCGCCATAGTTGGCATTTCCTTTTTGGCCCATTTGTATGCGCACATAACGATAGCCTTTTTCGACGGCGGCCTGCACGGCATTTTCCAACTCAGAAAGTTCCGTTCCTTGCGCGTGATAATACAAGTCAACTCCCTTCCGCACTTTTCCGCCCAACAATTGATACACGGGCATGTTGGCACGCTTGCCTTTAATGTCCCACAAAGCCATGTCCACGCCGCTCATGGCATTGAACAGCACGGGGCCGTTGCGCCAGTAAGAACTTACATAGGACGACTGCCAGATGTCCTCGATCTCGTCTACGTTGCGGCCGAGGAGGAAGGGTTTCAGGTATTTCTCGATGGCGGTTTGCACGACGTAGGCGCGCTGTGTGAAGGTGGCACAACCCAGGCCATACAAGCCCGGCTCGCTGGTCATGATCTTCACCACCACGAGGCGAATGCCGTTAGGGGCCGTGAGTATAGTCTTGACGTCCGTGATCTTGAGGGGCGGCAATCCTGCCGGGGACTTCGGTTTTTCGTGCGCTGCGGCCAGTTGTGGCGACAGGGACAAGAGGCTGCCAGCGGTGGCGCCGGCAAATAATTTTTTCAGGCTTAGTCTGCGGTTCATGGCTGTGGGGTGGGTTTACGTTCTCCGGATATGTGCGAATTAAGCTCGTGAAAAACAGGCGGTCTTCCTACCCTTTGAAAAGGATTTACACTACCGGCCCGGTCCACAAATTCATTTGGCAGTTCTGTTTATCCGGCGATCCTTCTTAACTTTCTCGCCAAATTCATAAACCCTTGAGCCTTTCTTTCGAGCAAAATTTTAAACTGGGCATTCTCGGCGGCGGCCAGTTGGGACGCATGCTCATTCAGTCGGGCATCGACTTCAACATTCCCTTTGCCACGCTCGACCCCGACGACCATGCACCGTGCGCTTCACTCGCGGAATTTCACCACGGCAAGCTCACCGACTATGACACCGTGATGAAGTTCGGCTCGGCCTGCGATGTGATCACCATCGAGATCGAGAACGTGAACACCGCCGCTTTGAAAGCCCTGGCCCGGGCGGGCAAAAAAGTATATCCCCAGCCCGATGTGATCGAGTTGATCCAGGACAAGCGCACGCAAAAAATATTCTACCGCGACTACGACATTCCCACGGCGCCATTCATTCTGGTGGAAAACGCCGCCGATGTCAAAAAGAATAAAAATTTCCTCCCCGCCGTAAACAAACTGGGCCGCGAAGGCTACGATGGCCGGGGCGTGCAAATACTCCGCACGTTGGATGATCTCGACAAAGCCTTCGACGCCCCCGGGCTCCTGGAGGAACTTGTCGATTTTGAAAAAGAGATTTCCGTCATCGTTGCCCGCAATGAGCGCGGCGACATCACTACATTCCCTGTCGTGGAAATGGTGTTCCACCCGGTGCATAACCTCGTGGAATATCTCTTTGCTCCTGCCCAGCTGAACAAAACCATTGTGCACGAAGCAGAGACCATCGCGCGGAAAATCGTGCACGAGTTAAAAATGGTGGGCTTGCTCGCCGTCGAAATGTTCGTGACCAGAAACGGGAAAGTGCTGGTGAACGAAGTGGCTCCGCGTCCGCACAACAGCGGGCACCAGACCATTGAGGCCAACATCACCTCGCAGTACGAGCAACACCTCCGGGCGATCCTGAACCTGCCGCTGGGCGACACCACGCTCATTCAACCAAGCGCCATGGTGAACCTGCTGGGGGAACCCGGGCAAACCGGTCTTGCAAAATATGCGGGCCTGGAAGAAGTGCTGAAGCTACCGGGTGTGCATGTTCATTTGTATGGAAAACGTTTCACAAAGCCTTTCCGCAAAATGGGCCACGTCACCCTTATGGATGCCGATGTGGAGCGTCTGAAAAAGAGAGTATCCTTTGTAAAGCAAACCTTAAAAGTCATCGCCTGATATGAGCAAACCATTTGTCGGTATTATCATGGGCAGTCAATCGGATCTGAGGATCATGAAAGACGCTGCCGAAGTGTTGGAAGAGCTGGGCATTGCGTATGAGCTTACCGTTGTCTCGGCCCACCGCACACCGCTGCGCATGATCGAATATGCCACCCAGGCGCGCAGCAAGGGTCTGAAAGTGATCATCGCCGGCGCAGGCGGAGCTGCTCATTTGCCCGGAATGGTCGCCTCCGTCACCTCCCTACCGGTGATTGGCGTGCCCGTGAAATCCTCCAACTCGATCGACGGCTGGGATTCTGTACTTTCCATTTTGCAGATGCCGGCCGGCGTACCCGTGGCCACCGTGGCCCTGGATGGAGCCCGAAACGCGGGCATACTGGCCGCCCAGATCCTGGGTGCATCCGATAGAACCATCGGAAAACGCCTCGATGCCTTCAAAAAATCCCTGAAAACCAAGGTGGAGACCGCCGCCAAAAACCTGGAAAAAAAGGGCTGGAAAGCCAGCGTATGACCCCATTCGTTGGTTTTGCCGAAAATCTGTAACTTGAAATTGCAGACTACCCGGCATGAACCCTCACAACAAAGGATGGCTTAAGGACTATCTTGAGTTCCGTAAAGAACTGTTGAAAAACATTTCGACTGAAAACAGCCGAAAGTCATCCCATCCCGAACATTCGCTCTATCGCATTCTTCAACCCACAGGCCTCATGTATGGCCAGTCGGTGGGTGAAGTGCCGTTGCCAAATTTCGATGAGTGGGATGAGAAGGAGCGCATGAAAGTTCTGCTGGCCGAAAGTCTCATCAGCAGTTCGTTGCTCAACTACGACAAGCCGGTGAAGACCGCCGAGGACTTGTCGGTCGTGATCCTGAAGACGTTGGAGAGCATCGGTAATTTCTACAACAACATCTTCCCGGAGTTGTCCACGCCGACCAAAACCCTATTGGGCCGGAAGAAATCGCCGTTGGAATTGGCGGAGAAAATTCTCGACAAGCGCATTGAACATACGGCGCGGTTCGAAGGCAATTTCTGGTCTTTCTTTTTTCACAACAGCCTGCTTTTTCTCGATGTATTTATCTACGGGCAATGGATGCATACCAATGCCGACCGTATTGTCGTGGATTTCTTTCGATACGAACGCGAAGAACTGCGGTTCTCCGTAACGAAAGTTATCGCCGCCGCCGCGCACGCCAACAAGGAAGTGGTCTATGAAGAGCGCAAATTGTATGAGCACTTTCTCCAAAGCACCGACCTTTCGTCCGAACGCCGCAGGGAGGCGCTGAAAATATTCGAAGACGGTTTTGCCATGGAGGACATCAACCTGCCCACGGAAAATTCGTGGCTGTTGAAAAAGTTTTTCCTGGAAATTGCCATCCTCACCATCTGGGCCGACAAGAAAGTGGAGCAGGCCGAATTGGATTTCCTGAAACGTTTCACGCATTACCTGGGTGTTTCCGACGAAGACCTGGAGAACAGCATGATTGCTATCGAAGGCTTTGTGTTGGAACATTGGCAACAGCTGGAACACCTGCAAGACAAACAAGACTTTCAACAGGTGAGCGAACAGTTTGTCCGGCGCGTGGCACGGGTGGCCGAAAAGAATAAGAGCCGCATTTTTAAAGAGATCAAAGGGAACGAGAATGTGCTCAACCTCATGCGCAAGGCGCGCTCCAATGAGCTTACGTTAGAAGAAAAGGAACAAGTCCGCTTGGAGTTGATCCAGGTTCTGAAAACCATTCCCACGTTTGTGATCGTATCGTTGCCACAGCGATTCCTCACGCTGCCGATCTTGTTGAAGATCCTTCCGAAAAATCTTTTTGCCGACGGTGTTCCGGATTAACTTCCTCCCTCTTCGCCGCCGTCCTTGCGGGGAACGATGATGGAGAAGATGATGGAAAGTGTGAGCGTGGCGATGATCACCGAGAACGAAGTGTATACCCCGACGTTGAACTCGAATATCTCCAGCAACATTTTAGCGCCGATGAAGAAGAGGATAATGGACAATCCTTTTTGAAGCAGGTAGAATTTATCGATAACACCCGCCAGCAGGAAGAACATCGCCCGCAGACCCATCACGGCGAAGATGTTCGACGTGTAGACCAGGAATTCGTTTTGGGTGATGGCAAAGGCTGCGGGAATGGAATCGACAGCGAAGATAAGGTCAGTGGTTTCGATCAGTACAATAACCAGAAACAACGGGGTGAACATGAGCTTTCCGCCCTCTCTCACCACAAAGCTCCCCCCGTAGTCGCCTTGAGTCATGGGTAAGTAGCGGCGGCAGATCCGCATGATGGGGTTCTTTTCGGGCTCGATCTTTTCGTCGCCATCCTCAAAATAGATCCGAATGCCGGAGTAGATCAGGAACACGCCAAAGCCATACAGCAGCCAATGGAACTGATGGATGAGCAGCGCGCCAACGAAAATGAATACGCCGCGGAAAACCAAGGCTCCCAGGATACCCCAGAAAAGTGTTTTGTGATAGTATTCTTCCTTTACCTGGAAATATTTCAGGATAAGGAGGATCACGAAGATGTTGTCTACGGAAAGTGCGTACTCGGTAAGGTAGGCGGAGAAGTATTCCACGGCGCCATCGGCACCGCTTTCATCGTATTTATAGATGAAAAATCCAAAAAGTGTGGAGATAATTACCCAAAAAATGGATTGGTAGAGGGCTGATTTTGTTGAAACCTTGTGCGCTGTTTTGTGAAAAAGCCCCAGATCCAACACCAGGAAAACCAGGATGATCAGCGCAAAAAGGCCAAATAGAATAGTCTCCCTTTCACTTTGGTTTCTAAAGAGGGAAAATAGAAGTATGTTCACCAATGACAGCAAAGAGAATTATTCCGGTTATTCAAGCCAAAAAACATAAAAAAGTCACGGTTTGTAAAAACAGTGGACGTCAAAACTACAAATATATTTTCATCTCGGAAAACATACACGGCTGATTTATCCGGAAGGATTTAGAAAAGGAACCGGTACCTGACACCCTTTTTACAGGCAACGCTCGCACACGCCCTGGATCAACAAATTTACCTCGCTGGCACGGTACCCCTTTGGCAGTTTAACGACCGGAACCTCAATGTTAAGACAATTGGTCTGTCCGCATTTGGTGCATTTGAAATGCACGTGGTCGTGGTGGTGGCCAGCCGTGGTGCAGGCCGCGTTGCAGAGGGCGTATTTCAAGGCTCCCTCATCGTCGAGCACTTTGTGGATGAGCCCTTTGTCCAGGAATGTCTTCAGGGTGCGGTAAACCGTTACGCGATCCAGGGAATTGTCGATCTCCTTCTCAATGTCCCCGTGGGAGAGGGCATAATTTTTTCGCAGGAACAGGTGGAGGATCTCCTGCCGGTTCGGGGTGGAGCGAAGGTTAAAGTCCTTCAGCAAGGTGTCGGATATCGCACTGTTCATAGCGTGCCCGCCGTTTATTGGAGCTGTAATTTCAACAAGTTACTGTAGATGCCGTTCCCGTTATTGATCCGGGTCAGCTCGGCGTGCGAGCCTACTTCGGCCAACGTACCTTCCTTGATCACAAAGATACGGTCTACTTTCTTAATGGTGCTTAACCGGTGGGCGATAATTATGGACGTGCGCCCTTCCATCAATTTTTCCAGGGCTTCCTGCACCAACACCTCGGCATGGGCATCGAGCGAGCTCGTGGCCTCGTCCAGGATGAGGATGGCCGGGTCTTTCAGGATGGCGCGGGCAATGGCAATGCGTTGGCGCTGGCCACCGGAGAGTTTTACGCCCCGCTCGCCGACGATGGTCTCAAATTTTTCGGGGAAGCTTTCGATGAATTCCAGGGCGTTGGCTTTGCGGGCGGCTTCGCGGATCTCATCAAACGTGGCGCCGGGTTTGCCATAGGCAATGTTCTCCTGAATGGTACCCCCAAAGAGGATGACCTCTTGCGGCACGATGCCGATGTTTTTGCGGTAGGCGGTGAGGTGGAATTGGTCGATGTTGTTTCCGTCGACTTTGATGGATCCTTCCTTCACGGCATAAAATCGCATCAGGAGATTGATGATGGTTGATTTTCCCGAACCGCTCTGGCCGATGAGCGCTATCTTTTCGCCGGGCTCGATTTTGAAATCGAGATTTTTCAGTACCCGGAAATCCGGGCGGCTAGGATATGAAAAAGAGACGTTTTCAAATTCGATCTCGCCGTGGACCTTGAGCGGATGTGGCGACGCCGTTTCGGCCTCGTCGTTTTCTTCCAGTATTTCCTGCAATCTTTCCGACGACCCGATAGCTTTTTGCACCTGCGCGTAGATGTCGCCTAGCCCTGCAATGGAGGCACCGATAAACGACGTATACATGACAAAGGAAAACAACTCGCCAACAGAAATCGAGTGGTCTTGCACCAGGGAGGCGCCATACCAGCCCACGGCCACGATACCTCCCAGCAAGGCAAAAATGACAAAGGAGATGAACAGTCCGCGGAAACGCGCCGTGCGGATGGCCACACTAACTACCTCGCTGAGTGCCCGGGTATAGCGGTTGATTTCGAAGAGCTCGTTGGTAAATGACTTTACTACCGAAATGGACTGGAGCGACTCCTCCACTACCACGTTGGCCTCGGCCAGTTTGTCCTGGGTTTTCTTTGAAAGTTCGCGAATGTATTTTCCAAAGACCAGGGCCAGAATGACCAGCACCGGAAAGGTGAGCAACATGAAGCTGGCCAGCTTGGGCGTCAGGAAAAAGATCATGATCGTGCCAAAGACCAGCGTTAAGATTTGCCGCAACATTTCCGCTATGGTGAACGAAAGCATATCGGAAAGCATGCCCACATCCGACGTGATCCGGCTCATCAACTCGCCCACGCGGCGCGAATCAAAGAACGTAGTGGGTAGCCATATGATCTTTTGATAGATCGATTTCCGCAAGTCGGCAAGACTTTTTTCGCTGACCAGGGAGAACGTGTAAACGCGCGTGAAGGAAAATATTCCCTGTAAAAACAAAACGCCAATCAACCCCAGCGCTACTTCATTTATGGACGAAAAAAAGCGTGTGGATTTGCCGGTGGCCACGTCGAGCAATTGGCCGGCCATGTAGGGAAAGGCGAGTATCGTTGCACTGGACAACGCCAGGGCCACCAGTCCCAAAATAAAGGGCCCGCGATAGGGCAAGGCAAATCGAAAAACGCTGACCAGTTGACGAATGGTCTTTTTGTTGATTGGTCTTTTTTCCTCTGCACTGAGGGTTACCCCTCCTCTTTCTCGTTTCGCCATGATAAAATTAATTTGGTATGGTCACGAAGGCACTGATGTTGTAGCTCACGGAATCGCCCATGAACATTTTCTGTCCCCCGGTTATAGAGTAGGATGTGAGCACGGTTTTATTGTATACCTGTTGAAATTCCATCTTCAAAAAGCGGCTACCGGTATACAACGTGTTCGACTCGTCGTACTCTGCTTCTATTTTCCGGAGGTTATCCGGTGTGTTTTGATAATATATTTTCAAATATTTAACGGGCATCCCCAATATTTGCTTTCTGGTTCTGGGATCATTTTCACTCGCTCTACTTCTGAAGGTTTTCACTTGCAGATTGCTTTTCGAATCCGCTGATTTTTCCACTGCATAATTGCCGCGGTTCATAGGTTTATTAACGCTTTCGAGTTGTCTGAAAATGTCTAGTTCGTTTTCCCAGTTGTGCACGCCGTCGGGAGCTGTGGTGGTCTCGCTCTCTTTCGCCCCCAACTTGGCAATCTTATGAAGCCGCGCTTTATGTTCGCTGAGATAGGCCACCTGGGTGGTGATCAGGCTGTCGGCATTATAGAGCGCAACGGGCTTGTTTTTGCCGGTCTGGCAAGAAAAGAGTGTGGCCACAAGCAAAACACAAACGATCGGTCTCAAATCTATTTTCCTATACATCGCGATGGTGGACGTGCTGTATTACGACCGTTCCGGAGAAAGGTTTATTTGTCAACAAGTATGGTACCGGTCATCTGCGGCGGAATGGGAACTCCCATCAGCGTGAGGATGGTCGGGGCCAGGTCGCCGAGTTTGCCGTCTTTTAGTTTTCCCTTGTAGGTGTCGTCTACCAAAATGCAGGGCACCAGGTTGGTGGTGTGGGCGGTGTTCGGTGTTCCGTCGTCGTTGATCATCATGTCGGCGTTTCCGTGATCGGCGATGATGATGGTGGCGTAGCCGTTTTTCAGGGCGGCTTCCGTCACTTTTTGCGCGCAGGCGTCAACCGTTTCCACGGCCTTTACGGCAGCGGAAAATACGCCGGTGTGGCCCACCATGTCGGGGTTGGCAAAGTTGAGGCAAATGAAGTCGGGTTCTTTCTTTTCCAGTTCGGGGATGATCTTGTCCTTGATGTCGTTGGCGCTCATTTCGGGAGCCAGGTCGTAGGTGGCCACTTTGGGTGACGGACAAAGGATGCGCGACTCTCCCGGGAAGGCTACTTCACGGCCACCGGAGAAGAAGAATGTTACGTGGGGATATTTTTCGGTTTCCGCGATGCGGATCTGTTTTTTGCCGGCTTCGGACACGACTTCGCCCAGGGTTTTTTCCAGGTTGTCTTTGTGGAAGATCACCTTCACATCTTTGTATGACTCGTCGTAGTTGGTGAGCGTGATGTAGTAGAGCGGCAATTTTTTCATGCCGTGGTCGGGGAAATCCTGTTGGGTGAGCACTTCGGTGATCTCGCGGCCGCGGTCGGTGCGGAAGTTAAAGCAAAGTACCACGTCGCCTTGTTGGATAGTGGCTACCGGTTTTTGCTGCTGATCCACCACCACGATGGGTTTGATGAATTCGTCGGTCACGTTGTTGTCGTACGACTGTTGTACGGCCTTCAGGGGGTCCGTGGTTTTTTCGCCGACGCCGTTGACCATCACGTCATAGGCCAGCTTCACGCGTTCCCAGCGTTTGTCACGGTCCATGGCATAGTAGCGTCCTACGATGCTGGCGAGTTTGCCGGTGGTTTTGGCCAGATGGTCGGTAAGGTTTTTGAGGTAATCCAGGCCGCCTTTCGGGTCCGTGTCGCGGCCGTCGGTGAAGGCGTGGATAAAGAGATTTTTGATGCCGTTGTTTTGGGCGATGGTGACCAGGCCTTTCAGGTGGTCGATGTGCGAGTGCACGCCGCCATCGGACACGAGGCCCATGAAATGTATGTTTTTGTTGTTCTTTTTTGCGTAGGCAAAAGCGTCCAGCAAAACGGGGTTTGTGTCCAGTTCTTTCTCTTCGATGGCCTTGTTTACGCGCACCAGATCCTGGTAAACCACCCGGCCGGCACCGATATTCATGTGACCCACCTCTGAATTACCCATTTGGCCAGCGGGCAACCCTACGGCCAGGCCGGAGGCTTCGAGCTTACTATGAGGGTACTTACCGTATAAAGAAGAGATAAAAGGCGTTTTGGCGTTGTCGATGGCCGATACTTTTTTGTTGGTCGCGATGCCCCATCCGTCCAGGATCATCAATAAAACTTTCTTGCTCATGGGAATTATTTTTTGTGTGCCGGGTGACTTAAAATCAGGGCGTAAATATAATCAGGATTGCAAGATTACAGTTGTTAGGTTCTCCCGGCCGATTTCGCCTTCACCATGCGATTAAACAGAATTCCTTATCTTTCGACAATGGCATAATTTTAGCCTCATCCCACACTATGAAATTGAACAGATTTTTTTCATCCATAGTTTTCGTTGTTTTGAGTTTCCAGGCCGTTTCCGTGATGGCCCAAGCGGATGTGATCAACCAGGTGAAAGAAACCATCCAGGCCGGCAGTGCCAAAGAACTTTCCAAATACCTCAATCAAACGGTTGATGTGACCCTGGAAGGCACGGTTCAATCCTACAGCAAGGCCCAGGCCGAGTTTGTGTTCCGCGATTTTTTTAAGCAACACCCGCCCGAGGAGTTCAACATCATTCACCAGGGATCTTCCCGGGGCGGACAGCCGTTTGCCATCGGCCAGTATAAGAGCGGTGCGGAAACGTACCGCGTTTTTATGAAGATCAAGCCGGTGAACAACCAGCAACTGGTGCACGAGATCTCGTTTGCCAAGGAATAAGGTCGGATCGACGCTATCGCATCAAAAATTCATCTCCGGGGGGTGTTCCTAAATATCTCTCTTCTATTTTTGCACGGTGCGACCACCTTACATCACCCCTGCATTTATTGACCACTTCATTTCATCCGCCCTGGCGGAAGACGTGGGCGACGGCGACCATTCCACCCTGGCGGCCATCTCCGAAGGCGCCACCAAAAGGGCCCGCCTGCTGGTAAAAGACGACGGGATTTTGGCCGGCGTGGAGCTTGCCCAAGAGATCTTTCACACGTTTGACCCCTCGCTCACCCTCCAGATAAACCTCACCGACGGCGCATCCATAAAAAAAGGCGACGTGGCGTTTACCGTGGAAGGTTCGGCACGTTCTATTCTCACCACCGAGCGGCTGGTGCTCAACTGCATGCAACGCATGAGCGGCATCGCCACGAAAACCCATTTCCTCACCTCGTTGGTAGCGGGTACCGGCGCCAAGCTGCTGGATACCCGTAAAACGACACCCAATTTCCGGCTTTTGGAGAAATGGGCGGTTTTGATCGGCGGCGGGTTGAACCACCGGATTGGGCTTTTCGATATGATCATGCTCAAAGACAATCATATTGACATGGCGGGTGGCATAGAAGCGGCAATCCTTCGAACAAAAGACTATCTTCGCGCCTCGCGTAAAACCCTGAAGATCGAGGTCGAGACCCGCAATCTGCAAGAGGTTGAAAAAGTGCTCCAGATCGGGGGCGTCGATGTCATTATGCTCGACAACATGACCGTAGAGCAAATGCGCGAGGCCGTAAAGCTTATCGGCGGCCGCTGCCAGACGGAGGCCAGCGGAGGCATCACCGAAAAAACAATTCGCAGCGTCGCCGAATGCGGCGTGGATTTTATTTCGGTGGGTGCGCTGACACATTCCATCCAAAGCCTGGACCTGAGTCTGAAGGCGTATTGATGGGGGTCGAACAGGAGTATTGAGAAATAAATTTTTGGTGAATTAAAAGTTATGATAGTTAAAACGAAGAATTACAAACTGGAAAAGAAGTTGTACATCAGCCTGGCCCTGAAAAGAGTATTGAAGAAACAAGGCTGGATGGCCGCCGTGGGCGCATTGGTCATTTGCCTGGGCTATGCCATACCGGGAGCGCAGTCGATCTGGTGGTTTATTGGAGCGTTTGTGGGCGTGGGCCTCTATTTACTTTTCTGGTGGATCCAGTTCTATGGCGTGACCCAATTGGAGCAGGGCAAGATGTTGTTTGAGAAATTTTCGTACGAGATCAGCAGCCAGCAGATCCTGATGAAGCTCAATCCGCGCGAGGGCATGCCGTTGAAGTGGGACCAGATCCAGAGCGCGCAGGTAGGCGCTGATCATTATGTTCTTTTTGTGAACAAGGCGCAGTTGATCTATTGGCCTTTCAAGATCTTCAACAGCGACAACGAGCGCAAATTTGTGGGCAGTGTTTTGAGAAGCAAGGGATTGGTGAAGGAGATCGAGAAAGATAAACCTGTAGAAAAAGAGAAATCAAAAGCATAAGAACGCAAGCGCGGTGCTGGGGATGAGTTTTTTCGCCCAGGTTTCGTTTGTCTCTTCAAGTTTTCAAAAAGGCCTCCGGGCCTTTTTGCTTTAGGGCCCGGCGTACTTTAATTTTAGGTTGTGCAGAAGCCCGTTAAAAGACTTTCCGTTGCCGAAGCCCGGCAAAAAATCTATCACTACTGTGCTTACCAGGAGCGTTCCCACCAGGAGGTAAAGGACAAACTGTATGGCTATGGCCTGTATGGAAGCGAAGTGGACGAGCTGCTCTCTCACCTGATCACCGAAGGCTATTTGAATGAAGAGCGTTTCGCGAAAGCCTTCGCCGGAGGGAAATTCAGGATGAAGCAATGGGGCAGGCTCAAGATCGTGCACGAGCTCGAGGGCAAGGGGCTCACTCAGAATTGTATCAAGTCGGGGTTAAAGGAGATCGACGATTCCGACTATGAAACCACCTTGCGATCATTGGTGGAAAAAAAATCTGCTGCGCTGAATGAAGAAAACACCTTTGTAAAGCGCGACAAGGTGGCGCAGTATGTTATCCAGAAAGGGTACGAACCTGAGTTGGTGTGGCGATTGGTGAAGCAACTGGTGAAGGAAAAGTCCTGACGGATCATTAAACTTTAAACAATATAAATTTCAACGCTGTTAGTCTCTTCGTTCGAACCTTAAATTTTTACATACCGCATGGCACAAACAAAACTTGGCGCAACCGCCGTTAACACGATCAGCATGCTGCCCGCTACGGGCACCAACGCACCCGATTTTACCCTGGTTGGGAACGACCTGAAGGAAGTGAACCTGAAAGATTTTGCAGGCAAGAACATCGTCATGAACATTTTCCCCAGCATCGACACGGGTGTTTGCGCCATGTCTGTGCGCGAGTTCAACAAGCGCGCGGCCGGGCTCACCAACACCGTAGTGCTTTGCATCGCGAAGGACTTACCCTTTGCCTTTAAACGCTTTTGCGCCGCGGAGGGCATCAGCAATGTGATCACCTTGTCGGATTTCCGCCACCTCGGTTTTGCAACCGCCTATGGCGTGGAGATGGTGGACGGCGCGATGGTCGGTCTGCTGGCACGCGCTATTGTTGTGGTCGACAATAATGGCTTGGTGAAGTACACGGAACTGGTGCCAACCATCGGCCAGGAGCCCGACTACGATGGCGCCCTAAAGGCCATTCAATAAAGACATAAAAAGCAAAATGCGTTGTCCTGCACAAATTCTGCAGGGCAACGCATTTTTTTATGATTTCTCCTAGCGATTTCCTACCATAAACACGGCGTTGGAGAACAACAGTTTTCCATTCTCCCAGAAGCAACGGAACAACGGGTTGTCGGCCAGGTAGACCACCGAACCTTGTCCTTTCTGTTCCACGCCAAACACCAGACTGTTATCCAGTTTTTTGTTGATGCGAATTCCGGCAAAGCCTTGCACCGGCTTCGCCTTGCCTTTGATGATGCCCACGTTGCCGCCGTGCTCCAAATAACCGAAGCGGAGCTCGTTGGTTTTTAGTGTGTAGTAAGTATCCTTTAAACCAAACGCAAGCGGGTGCGAGCTATCAAGAGTCACTTTATAAATAGCTCCTGATATGGCGTCGGAAAGTTGGTTGCGTTCATTGTTTTCGTAGCGGATAAGGGCTTCTTTTTCTTTCCATTCTTTTTCCTTTTTCTCTACGTCGGTCTTTTCATTGTCTGTCGTGTAGGGCTTCAGGGAGAAGCCTTTCTTTTCGGCGAACGCGTTCAAACCGTTGGCGATTACAATGAGCTTGCCACCGCCGGAGACCCAGGTAGATACCTGTTCCAAAACCATTTCATCAAAGAGCCTGTAGTTTCCTTCGGGCACGATGAGCACGTCGTATTTTCTCAAATCTACATTCTTGAAATAGTCCGTGCCCAGCTGCGTAATGGGGTAATGAATTTGTTGTTCGAAGAAATGCCAGATCTCGCCCGACGACAGTGAGTACGTTTGTTCGCCAAACAACACCGCGATCTTCGGCGCCTTCATAAATTTTATTTCGGGCGAACCGGCATCATAGCCCTTGTCCACAAAACCGGTGGTGGATGTATATATTTTGCGGTCCAGCGTTTTGGCCAGGTTCACTACCGTGTTGTCAAAATCGTTTGTGTTCTCGTTGTTGCGCCGGGTGATGATGAGCGTGCCGGGGTCAAACAGTTGCCCGCCGGCGGTAAACGACTTTTCAGCAAACCGCACACGGACACCCGCTTTCAACAACCCGGCAAGCAATTCGACATCGTTCAAGCTTTGATATTTGAAAATGTAGGAATACGGCGTGGAAGCGACCGCGGCATTGTCGGCCGATTTAGGTTGGTATGCTTTGCCGGGATTGACGCGCTCGTTCACGGCATAGGCTTTCAGGTTATAGGCATACATGAGATTCCACGCGGTGATGTCGTAGGTAACCGAATCCGAAAGCTTTGACTGTGGTTCGAAAACCGTGGTGATAAATCTTGATTTGGGTTGATAAACATTCACCACGATATCGTCGGGGGTGAGATTGAACGATGCCGTGGTTTGCGTTTGATAGTCATATCCACGGCTGGCTTTTCCGGCAGCGGGGTGACCGTATTTGATGGCGTGGGTATCCATCCACCGCGTGATCTTGTTCAGCTTGTCGATGTTGTTGTCGCCTTTGATGACATAGGTCTTGTAGGGCGCCGTGGGTGCTGTGTTGTTTTCGCGAAAGTATTTCTCAAATTCTTCAACGACGCGCGTCGCATTCACCGACGTGATCTCCACCGTCGACAATCCAGAAGTGTAGTGGTGTGCGATGCGGTCTTTCAACGTCAGCGGGTCGCCTTCTTCGCCGATGATGCTGAGACCTCCATAGCCGCCGCCACCTTGTTCGTAGGTCATGCCTATCGCACCGTTATAGGTCGGGTACGTGTCGCCATAGCTGGGATAATACAAATCGAAACGTTCCTTTGTAAAATACAACCATCCGTGTTCATCAAAATGCTTGGCGTTGTTCTTGCCAATCGTGGTTTGAAATTCGCGTTGCCAGGGGGTGATCACTTCGTGAAAAGGTTCTGCGGCCGGCGCAAAATAATAGGGTTCGTTATATCCCTGCTCGTGAAAGTCGATGTGCACATGGGGCATCCATTGCTGATACACTTTGAGGCGTTGTTGTGATTCGATTTGCGTTTCCCAGGCCCAGTCGCGGTTCAGGTCGAAGAGGTAGTGGTTGGCTCGACCGCCGGGCCAGGGCTCGCGGTGCTCTTTGGCGTCGCCGCTGCTATTGGCGGGCGAATTGAAATATTGATTGTAGAAGTTGGCGTAGCGATCGCGGCCGTCGGGGTTGATGCAGGGGTCAAGTACCACCACGGTGTTCTTCAGCCACTCTTGTGATTTTGTATTGGCGGGATTGGCCAGATCGTAGAGCGTCCACATAGCAGCTTCCAGCGAGCTGGCTTCGTTGCCGTGCACGTTGTAGCTCATCCACACGATGGCCTTCTTGTCGGCACCGGGTGCGCCTTCCAGCAGGCCGGCCCGCTTGAGATTGTCCTGGCGGATCTGTTCGCGGTTGGCAAAGTTCTCGGCCGAGGCCACAACGGCATAGACCAACGGGCGGTGTTCGTAGGTCTCGCCATAGGTGATCAACTCCACGTTGGGCATGACATCGGCCACGTGTTTGAAATATTCCATCACCTTATAGTGACGGGTAAACCGGTCTCCCAATTCATATCCTAAAAATTCTTTCGGGCTAAGAAGTTTTTGGGCGTGAACAAAGGATCCGGTGATCAGTAAAAAGACAAGCAGGTAAATTTTCTTCATAGAAATACATTTGGCGTAGAAAGATGTTCAAAGCGATCGATGGCCCAACCTAAATTCTTACAGGAGGCGATTGATCTGTGGTAAATGGTGGTGAAAATGTTCTATCATAAAGTCCAGCGCTTGAAGCACATTCAGGCGGCCGGCCACGGGATGTTTGTAGACCAGTTTATATAAATCCTCATCCTTTATATCCTCTAAAAATTTACGAAGTTTCCCGCGCTCGGCAGTCCAACGCTGAACCAGGTCGGTCAGTGGCACGCTGGTGGGTGTATGCTCCACCAGGTAGCCGGGGGCTTTGAATTTAAAGGGGATCCGTTGCGACAGCTTTAAAACCCACATTTTAACTTCCTCCACCATCCCTGAATTCCGTAAGCCGGATATTCCCTGCGACTTTTTTTTCATATACAACAGCGACAAACGCTCGGACGTGATGAGGTGCGCCGCGATATAACTTATCGGCCATTTGCCTTGTGGGCTTGCGTTCAATTGTTCTTCGGAAAGGGCGGATAGCTTTTGTAAAAGCTTTTGCTGGTCCAGTTCAAGCCGGTCAAATCGTTTTTGAAGTTTTTTATTCATGACCGCTTTCGGTGAGGCCCTAAATTTAACAGAGATCGGGCAACGTCAGACATTTGTGCGCATGATTTTTATCGTTAGCTTTAATAAACCAATCCCTTTTACCTATATGAATACAAATTATGCTGGCTTTTGGCTGCGGTTCGTGGCTTACATTGTCGATGGACTTATTTTGGGCTGTGTTCAATTCATTCTCATTATGCCCGTGCTAGCCATCTTTGGCGTCGGTATCATTTCCAAAGCACAAGAACTCGAATCTGGCGATGAAGCCGCGGCGATGAGTTTCGTTGCCACGTTCATGGCTTTTTTCGTACTGTATCAAATCGTTTTCTGGATCCTCCAAATCCTTTACCATTCGTTCATGGAATCTTCCAAATTTCAAGGATCCGTTGGCAAGTTGGCGCTGGGCATAAAAGTTACAGACGCGGACGGCAACAAAGTTGAGTTTGGAAAAGCCATCGTGAGAAACCTTGGCAAGATCTTATCGCATTATATAGCCTTCATCGGGTATATCATGGCCGCGTTCACGGACAAAAAGCAAGCGCTTCACGATATGATCGCCAGCACATTGGTGTTAAGAAAATAGTCTTTAATCTGCCTTTAGGAGAAAGCCGGGACGAACGTTCCGGCTTTTTTTATATCAGGAATTTCAACTTCCGCGGCAGCATCTCCACGCTTGCCGGCAGGGTTCCCAAAAGTTCGCCATCCGCCTCGATCGGGCATTCCGATGTCGACGTGATGGCTATACGCCGCAATTGCCGGTAGGCCACCTTTGGGTGCTCTATTCTCTTTTCCTGTCTCAGCTTGCCGGAATTCCGGAGGAAGTCGAATATGGAAACTTTGCCATAGACAACGGCTTCGAAGATTCCGTCGTCGGGTTTTGCGTGGGGTGCGATGCAAAGACCGTGGCCAAAATATTTGCTGTTGGCAATCGCCAGTGTGCGGAGTATCCCTTGCCACTGCCAGTGATCGGCGACCAGTTTCACTTCCACGGGGCCGTGGGTGAAAAAGGTGGCCAGTATCGCCAGGAAATACGACATGCCCGAACCAAAGAACCTATCGCTCGCCATCACTTTCCTCACCACTTCCGGGCCCATACCGATTTCGGCAATGTTCACAAAATACTGTTGCCCTTCGCTTCCGTCCTTCTTCGTGAACCTTACGATGCCTGCATCAATATAGGTGGGACTGAAATTTTTTATCAGCTGGGTCAGCTCGGCAGGCTCAGCTTTTATTTCCATGCCCCGGGCAAAATCGTTTCCGATCCCAATAGGGATCACGCCGATCGCCGGCAGGTGGGCAGCGTCTTCTCTTCCTTGCAGCACGCCGTTCACCACCTGGTTCACGGTGCCGTCGCCACCGGCGGCAAAAATGATGTCGAAGCGTTTGTCCACAGCCTTCGAGGCCAGGGCCACCGCGTCGTTGGCCGAGCGGGTCTCGAACACCTGGGGGGCGCAGACAATGGAAAGTGCGGGAAGATAATTTCTGTAGAAATTCTTCTTCTCCAGCGAGATGCCGTTAAGGACGACTGCGACTTTCACTTGCAATTTTTCTTGATCGCGGTTTTGGCATCGGCCGAGCCGAGGTCTTCGGCCCGTTTAAAATCGAGGCATGCATCATATTTGTTGTTCATGCTCAATTTCACCAATCCGCGTTGATAGAAAGTTTCGGGGTCGTTGGGGTATAATTCGATAGACGCCGAATAGTCCTCCACGGCGCCGGCATAGTCTTCTTTTTCGGTCTTGCTCAGGGCCCGGTTGTCGAAATAGACGGGGTTTGTGGCATCCAACGAGATGGCTTTGGTGTAGTCGGCAATGGCACCCTCCTGGTCTTCGAGGCTGTATTTGGTGACGCCCCGCAGGTTATAGGTTTCGGGTTCTTCGGGGTCGAGTTGGATCGCCTTGGTGTAGTCCTCCACGGCACCCTTAAAATCCTGCTTCGCGCCTTTGGCCAGCGCGCGGTTCTCGTACATCTGCGGGTCTTTGCTCTCCAGTTTTATGGCTTCGTCGTAGTCGGCAACGGCCTGGTCGAGGTTGCCCACATTGTAGTGTGCCACACCCCGGTAGTTGTAGAGGCTCGGGTCGGTTTTGTCCAGTTCGATGGCTTTGGTGTAGTCGTCGATGGCGCTCACAAATTCGCCGAGTTCGGCTTTGGCCACGCCGCGGTTAAAATATTTGTCGGCATCGACGGGTCCCAGTTCCAGGGCTTTCGAGAAATCGAAATACGCGCCCTGCAGGTCGTCCACATTATATTTTGCCAGGCCACGGTTGGTATAGGCTTCCGCGAACTTGGGGTTGAATTTTAACGCTTTTCCAAAATCCAGAATGGCGCCTTCATCGTCGCCCAAGGCCATTTTGGCTTCGCCGCGGTTGTTGAGGGCTTCGGCGTAGGTGGAATCTGTTTCCAGGGCAAAATTGTAGTCGCCAATGGCGCCGTAAAAGTCTTCGAGCCCTGCCTTGGCCTGGCCCCGCAGGTTGAGGGCTGCCTTATTTTTCGGGTTGGTGTCGATGATTTTGGTCAGGTCCGTTTTGGCACCGGCAAAGTCGTTTGCCTGGAGCTTCTTTTTGGCCGGTTCGAGCTGCGGATCTTGCGCGGGAGCGGCGTAAAAAATAAGGAGTGCTAAAAAAATGAAGGCGAACTTTTTCATGTCGCAAGATTAGGATGAATCAACCCCCAAGATAAAAATAAATCTGGCCCCTCCCGCATCACACGGCGAAATCGGTGGCCCTATATCTTAAATACGGTTTGGTCCGCCTGAAAAATTTTTATCCACGCTTTCGCGATTCCCGTTATCTTCAGGGCAACTTTTTTTAGCATGAACATGAAAAAAATCTACATAAGCACCCTGGCCTTCCTGAGTATGATCTCGGCCTGTGCACAGGAAAGACCACTAGACATGAAAATGGATTTTGAGGACTACGATCCGCCGTCGACGCTGGTAGTTCCGGAGCACGTGCTCACCCGCGCCAAATATCCATTCGTCGACGTGCACAATCATCAGTTCAACATGCCCACGCAGGACCTCAATGCCCTGCTCAGAGAAATGGACATCCTAAACATGGCCGTGATGGTGAACCTGAGCGGCCGCGGCCGGGGCAGCACCGACCACTTGGATAAGTCGCTGGAGAACGTGAAGAAGACCAACCCCAAACGCCTCATCGTTTTCACCAACATGGATTTCGCCGCGATCGATGATCCCGAATGGCAAAGCCGCATGGTCAAGCAATTGGAAGACGACGTGAAGAAAGGCGCCAACGGCTTGAAGATCTACAAAACCCTGGGCCTATTCGCCGTGGACAGCAAAGGCCGCCGCATCCACATCGACGACCCGCGCATCGATCCCATCTGGGACAAGTGTGGTCAACTGGGCATCCCGGTGTTCATCCACAGCGCCGACCCCAGCCAATTCTGGCAAGCCATCGACAAGAATAACGAGCGCTGGCTCGAATTGAAACTTCACCCGGGTAGAAGACACGACTCCGACACAACGTCGTGGCAAACCGTTATTGACGAACAGCATCGCATGTTCAAAAAACATCCGAAGACAAAATTCATCAATGCCCATATGGGATGGTATGCCAACGATCTGAAAACACTGGGCCAGTTGTTGGATCAAATGCCCAACATGTATTGCGAGCTCGGCGCCGTGATCGCCGAGTTGGGCCGGCAGCCGCGTGCAGGCCGCGCGTTCCTTGTCAAATATCAGGACCGCGTTATGTTTGGCAAAGATTCATGGGTGCCCGAAGAATACGCCACCTATTTCCGCGTGTTGGAAACAGCCGACGACTATTTCCCTTATCACAAGCGCTACCACGCCTTCTGGCGGATGTATGGCCTTGATCTTCCCGATGATGTGTTGAAAAAGATTTACTACAAAAACGCCATAAAAGTAATTCCCAACATCGATGCGAGCTTATTTCCAAAGTAGTGTTGGCATGAAAGCCTAAAAGAAAAATCGCCGTCGTTTTATAAGCGACGGCGATTTTTTTTATTTAGAAGTGCCTGTTGTGGCGTCCGGCTTCCATCCGCCGATGCGAAAGCCGATGCCGGTGGACAATTGAAACCACCGGTATTCAAAATAAACGCTGGTGGCTGCAGGCACAGCAAAGCCGGCCTGGAAGCAAAAAAACATATGGTTATCCATCAGGTTTACGCGGCCCATAAATGCGGGCTCGAAAAACACCTTGGGGTCGTTGCCGAGTTGAATGGGAGTGGCAATAGCGTCGCTTGAAAATTCCGTAAAATTCACAACCGATATGCGCGGTATAATAGAGAAGTGAAACACCTTCTTGTTGAATCCAAAACCGGGTTGAATAAAATAGCGCTCATACTTTCCAGTCGATCGTGCGGTTGTTGTACCCCAAAATTCATAGTCGGCATAGCTGGAGCCTTCGCCTCTGCCATAGCCGGCAAACACTTCGAAACACCAATTGCCGTCATTCTGATAATAGCCCAAGCCTCCTTCCAACAATTTATGTTTGTGGTAGTCGTCGTTGTTGTTCGTATTGTTGGTCGTGGTGCTGTAGCTGGTGTGATCAGCATACGAAAAGTTGCCGATAACGCCGATGTGATTGGTCACAGCCACCGCAGCCTGGGCATCCAAGCCATTGCCAAATTGGCCGGAGGCTTGAAACTCTCCTGCTTTGCGGAACAAGGGCGAGTTGCGCATGTTGGGTACGTAGACCGGCGCGCAAGCGCTTATGGCGATCGTTATCGTGACAAAGAGTAGAAATTTTTTCATGCTGTAAAACGTTTGATTCTCGTAAATTTATGAAAAAGAATACAAATGAATATTGATCCCGATATTGTCAACGCGCTCATCAAAAACCGCCGTTCCGTGTTCCAGGCCCAATATAGTGGCGTCCGCGTGAGCGACGCCATCGTTGAACAGATGCTTTACAACGCCAACTGGGCACCCACGCATAAGCTCACCGAGCCCTGGCGCTTTGTGGTTTTCACCGGCCAAGGCATTCTACAACTTGCGGTTTTTCAAGCCGAGCTCTACAAAAAGGTAACCACCGCCAACGGTACTTTCAATGAAGATAAATACCAGGGCCTGCTCTCCAAGCCTTTGCTTTCATCGCACATCATTGCCATTGGCATGAAGCGCGACGAAAAGAGGGCCGTGCCCGAGATCGAAGAAATCGGCGCCGTTTTTTGCGCTATCGAAAACATGTATCTCACCGCTACTGCCTATGGCGTAGGTGGATATCTTAGTACGGGAGGTGTTACGTATTTTGAAGAAGCAAAAACATTCTTTGGCTGGGGCGAAGCCGATAAGCTGATCGGATTTTTTCACGTGGGCATTCCCAAGGGGCCGCTTCCGGAGGGCAAGCGCAAACCGGTTGCGGAGAAAATAAATTGGGTGCACTAAATGTTTTCACCGCAAAGACGCTAGGGCGCAAAGGAAATGCAAAGTCTTTGCGGTGAAAACCATGAAAGCTTCGCAACACCATCCAACTCCGCCTTTTGCTTTACATCTCGCAAAAAGCGTTGACCAAAGGAACACAACCGTTCTTCTGGCTCGGTTTTCGTACCTTCCAATTCAAACCAAAACTTCGTTATGAAAAAATTAGGCTTGTTGTTCGTGGGGCTTCTTTTGGCCCTTTCTTCCTTTTCGCAGGTAACCGGTAAAGTGTTCCCCGACATGGAAGCAGAAACCGTAGAAGACAAAAAAGTTAAGCTCCCCCAAGATGTAAAAGGCAAATACACCTTGTTGGGTTTGGCTTATTCTAAAAAATCCGAAGACGAACTGAACTCCTGGTTCCAACCCGTGTTCGAAAAATTCATCCAAAAAAACAAAGGGCTGATGTCCAGTTTTGCCTATGATGTGAACGTCTATTTCGTTCCCATGTTCACGGGCGTGAATGCCGCGGCCACCGGCACAGCCAAGCGCAAAGCCATAAAAAATATCGACCCGCAACTCCTCCCCTATATTCTTTTTTATCGCGGCGAGCTGAAACCTTACAAGGAAGCCCTCGACTTCGAAAAGAAAGACATCCCCTATTTCTTCGTCCTGGATGCCGACGGAAAAATTATTCACGCGACCTCCGGAAAGTTTACGACCGCAAAAATGGACGACGTGGAAGCTGTTCTGGAGTAAGGCTTTTTGATATGTTTTTTGATACTGACGACCCGATGGCGGGTCGTCTTTTTTTTATCCCGAAAGAAAGATGAAGGCAATGCGTCGATAGCGTTAAGGGTTCATCTTCCTCATGATGAGGGCCTGCTTAAAATAACCCTTCTTGATCAGCTTCATGAGTTTGCGGGCAGAGGGATTGATCTGATAGAGCTTCTCGCCTTTTATGATAACGGAATCGACGGTGGTTTCCTTGGTCAGATTCCTCAACATTTGGTTGAAATTTTTTTCGTCGGTATCCATCGAAAAATACGCCAGGTCGCCGTTTGGTTGGCGTTTCACTACGCGCAAAAGCCATTCGGGATTTTCGTTGATGCTCAAAAAATAATACCCTTTGTGATATTTCAGCACTAAACTATCCCCGAGCGGACTTTCCTTGTGGTCGCTCACAATGCGGTAGCCACTGGCGGAGATGATGAGGGTGTCTTTTGAGGTTTCTTTGTCATCCGACAGCACATACATGCCGTGAAGTTCCGCCGGCACGGTGGTGAGGGCCGCTTTGCCTCGTGGCTGAGGCTCTTTGTACGAGATCTCTTTACAGGAAAAGATCGCCAGCGATAAGCAACAAAAGAGTGTGAGCCATTTCATAGACTCTCCTAAGGTAGCAAACAGGCCTCACTTAATGAAGTCTCAGCGCATCTTCTATGTCCTTCAGCAAGTCGTCTTTTTGATTCGTAACGGGCTCTTTTTCCGGATCAGCCAGTTGAATGCGCAATGCGCGCAGGCCGGTGGCGCCGGGAAGCTCTTCCAATTCCAATTCCTCCACCTCGCCCGTAATGAGTTTTTTACCTGCCAGGTAGTGGAAATAGCGGCGATATTCATCCTCCACTTTTGCCTGGTTATACACAATGGCAATCTTGCCGGGTTGCGTGAGGCGCTCGCCCGTGTTTTTGATATGGGCTTTATCGATACGCTTCTTCACGATCTCATAGCGAATGTCGTAGGCGCCGTCGACGTCGAATTGTTTTTCGTCGGCGCGGAAACGGATGGAGATCGGTTGGTCATACACCAACATCAGCTGGGTGATGTCCAGGTTGTTTTTCAAGCGGGGCTTCAGGGCTTCCATCTTGCGATGGATCTCCACCATGGTGACCAACTGCCACAAGTGAAAATTCTTCAGGTAGAAAGCATCGAATGTTTTTCCCTTCACCAGCGAGCTGCCGACGTATAGCGTGAACTCCACACCGTCGGTCTTATACTTTTCGAAATAGTGGGGGAACATTTCCTGCGCGCCCACTTCCGCTTCGTCCAGGTGGTTGCCGATGGTTCGGTTGATGAGGGCCAGGTCTTCTTCAAAAGCCTTGCGTCGCTTGTACACCACGCCAAACACGGGATCGAGGTGTGCACGGTAGCGCACGATGTGCTTCTTTAGTTCCTCGTCTTCTTCAAAATGCAGGATCAGTGGATGGATCTCCGATTTCAGAAATTCGATCACGTTGCTTTCGTCGCCGGAGGCGAGGCCGCGATTTATTTTTTGTTGCTGCTCTTCGGTTTTGAAGATCACTTCTTCCACCAGGGGCAGCTTTTTCTGTTCGAAAATTTTCTGCAGCAGGTCTTTGGCCAGCTTCAGGTTTTGTTGAAAATCTTTTTGGATCGCGTTGTTGCGCTCGATCGACGAGTTGCGCACATCCGACAGGCCGAACAACGGATACACATCTTTGAAAACAATTTCCTCCATGATCGCTTTGTCGTCGTGGCGGCGCTGGTTCATCAGCTTCACGCCGGCGTCAAAGAAACGCCATTGCACGCTGGGGTGAATCGCCGTGCACTCTTCCTGGATGAGGGCCCGCACTTCGGTCGACATTTCTTCCTTCACACGCTTCACCGCTGCCGTAAACATCGGCAACACGTTCTCCACTTTGTGAGCGCTTACGGGATTGAGTTTTCCGGGTGTAGAGGTGGCCAGCTCCAGCATGCCAATGGTTTCGCCTTCGTCGATAAGCGGCGCAAGCAAAATGTTGTTGATGCCGTTGGCCAGTAACGCTTCCTCGACCTTGGAAGGGAAAGGATATTCCTTCAGGTTCTCCACGGTCACGTAGCGTTTTTCGATCCAGCTTCGTTCATAGACTGAGCCTGTATAGTCATCGCAGGGGCGGTCCGAGGGGCGATCGGCCAAACTCTTCCAGCATTGCGACGAGCCATTGTTGAGAATGATGTTGTTGCTGGCGTCCATGTAGGCGATGCCCAACTTTATTTCTTCGATGCCGAAAAGTGAGCGCAATTTCTGTTGAATGACCGAGAAGCTTTCCTCGCGTATTACGGCGTTCTTTTTCAGCAAATCGTATTTTATGGACGAGAGCATTTCCTGCTCCGTCACGTCGATCATTCTCATTTCGATAAAGCCCTGGAATTCGTAGTCTTCCGGGCGGATGTATTGCAACCACAGGTCGACGTCGTAGATCTTTTCCATCAAAAACTTCAGTACGTGTTTTTCGATGGGCTTGGGCGTGGTCTTGCAAATGATCTCGCAGAACTGGTGGCTGATCTCTACTTTATATACTCGATCGAGGTTGGTCTTCGGATCGCGGAGCGTGAACAGAATGGGTTTGTCCATGTCGAGCGAGCAGCCATAGAATTTTTCCAGGATCAGCAGACAGGCTTTCACCGTTTTGCCCAGGGTCATGTGGTTGTCCGGGAAATTGGTGATCACCAATTCTTCGATGCGCTTCATGTCGAGCGTTTTGTCGAAGGCACGGGTGCTGTAGATGGATTTGAATTGGAACGGAAGGATGGCCGCGACACGTTCGGTGTCCTGGTTTGCCGGGGGCACCACCGCCGACATCAGGAAGTTTATAAATATTCGGTGTTTTTCAACAATGGCGAAATCTTCGATGGGTTCGCGCAACTCCGGCGCATCATCCAGGTAGGCCAGCATGTTCTTTGCAAAATCGGGCACGTTACCTTGTGCAATGGTACGCTCCCAATATTCGATGAGCAGCTTCAAGCTGAGCTTGGAGCGAAAGGGAAAGTTGTCGGGGAGTGTAGAATGTTGCATAGGCGCTGAAAACAATATAATATAGTCGGTAAAACGATACTTTTGAAGTCTGAGTTCTCTTATAGATGACGTAAGTATTATATTTTTAGTCTGGGATGGAGCTTGCCTGCGGGACCGCAGGGTTCCAACCTTTGCACAGGGGGCCGTGTCTATGACTATGAAAAACAGAATATGAAAACGTGCGGTAAGCTTTTTGGTGTCATGTTATCGATTGTATTGGCCTCGTGCAGCCTGTCGAAAGACGAAGGCAGTATTTTGGTGACGTCCTATAGCTACGACTTCGCCGTCTCGCAAAATGATTGGGAGGTCGATTTTTCGGACTTCCCTGCCGGCAAAGAGGATTCTATATATTATGAATTGAAATTTGCCTACACCGACCGGCCGGCCAGCGCGGGCAGTGGGAAATCCATGATGCTGTCGGGCAATAATCACAGTGACGACCTCTTTATGTTCATGAAGAAGAAGCTCACTGGCCTCTCCCCCAACACCGACTACACGGTGGTGTTTGACGTGGAGCTGGCTTCCAATGCTCCCCGTGGATACACGGGCAAAGGCAGCGCTCCAGGCGAGAGCGTGTTCCTTAAGGCCGGCGCTTCGGGCATGGAACCCAAGAAGGTGATTGAAAGCAACCAATATACCTTCAACCTCGACAAGGGCAATCAAGCCGACGCCGGTTCAATGGCCGTCGTGCTGGGCAACATTGCCACCCTGGAGGGCTCTACCGATTATGCGCTTATCACCCGCAGCAACGCGTCGTCCAATGCGGCTCCGTTTATTGGCCGCAGCAATGGTGACGGTGAGATCTGGTTGTTTGTGGGAACGGATTCTGGGTTTGCAGGCGTCACTGCGGTATACTACACGAAAGTGAACGTCGTTTTCAGCGCCGTTGTAAAATAATCACGGCTTCTTCTTTTTGAGGGCCTTTTTAGCAACCGTCGATCCTTTTTTTGCCGGTGTGGGCTTTTTCAAGGCCTTCTTCTTTTTCAACTCATTTTTTTTTGCGGGAGTTGCCTTCTTTTTTGATGCCGGCACTTTCCCCAGGCGAACATCGCCTTTCAGAATAAGACGGCATGCATGAATCACTTCTTCCTCAAAATCGGGGGCGTCTTCCGGCAGGTTTTGCCAGCCGCTTTCTTTGACTCCAAACAGACGGATGGTGCGCATGGAGGGAAGTTCTTTTCTGAGGCTTTCATGGTGGTCGAAGGTGGTGGCCAGCCAAACGCCGTTGTCGTGAACCAGGGTGTCCTTTTTGCGCAGCATCATCACGATCTTATCTTTCACATAGATTGCATGGCCCCCAAACATGGGCCGCGTAACCGGTTCGGCCGGAAAAAGCTCGTCCAGCACAAAATCGAAGGGTAAGGTTTTTATTTTTTTCATTTTCGTTCGGTCTCGAATTTCTGAAATGGATTCGACATCAAAATATGGCGTTACACAGCTTATTTCAGCAAAAAAACTTCAATAAAACTCAGTTTATAACTCCCCGTTCATCCCAAACTGTCCTATCACGGGTTTTTCATATCTAACCATTTATCTCGTTTGCGGGCCATTTTAACCCGCTTTTTGCTCGCTTTGCCAGCCAAATTTTATTGGGTTGTTTGTACAACCCTGCTGATAATCAGGTGGGTGTAAGGTTGGCTGACCTTTTTGACAAACTGCCGGCGGCGGCCGTCCTACTTTTGTCTGCCCTTAGTTAAACAAAAAACTCCTTTATGTCCCTTAAGTTTACCTTGCCCCTCGCAGGCTTGCTCCTGCTTGGTATGTACGTTCCATCCTATGCCCAGGAGCAGGAACCCGCAGACGAAGATCTTTATG
This sequence comes from Chryseolinea sp., assembly GCA_036525235.1. GTDB lineage: Bacteria > Bacteroidota > Bacteroidia > Cytophagales > Cyclobacteriaceae > Chryseolinea. Next base: position 57,117 of record DATDAV010000169.1, read on the forward strand.
AAATGTCGTTGGAGGACTTGATGAATGTACCCATCAACTCGGCCTCCAAGAAAAACGAAACGTTGTTTGATGCTCCCCTTTCCAGTTATACCATCACCCGCGCCGACATTGACAAGGCCGGTTCTACCAGCATCATGGAGGCCTTGCGCCTAGCTCCCGGTGTTATCGTTCGCGAAGAAACCAACGGTGTCTACGACATTCACATCCGTGGATTCGATAACGTTCTTCGTCACAATACCGAATACCAAAAGTCAAACCTGGCCACGTTGGTCATGATCGACAACCGCCCGGTGTTCAACAATAACCTGGGAGGAACCTCATGGGAAGCGCTACCCGTAGACATTAACGACGTCGACCGCATCGAAGTGGTGCGCGGTCCTTCTTCGCCGTTATTTGGTCCCAATGCCGTAACCGGTGTGATCAATATCATTACCAAAAAAGCCAACAAGGATGCCAAGACATACGCCAACGCCTCCGTTCAGGCGGCGACGCCTTCCACGTTCATTGCCAACGGTTCGTTTGGTAAAAAGGTAAGCGAGAAATTCAACTACACCCTTTCCACCAATTATCAGAATCGCAAGCGTTTCGATGATCTGTACTATAATGACAACACACAGACTTTCGTCCCCATTGAAACCCTCACCAGCGACGCTAAGAATCAATATCCGCACCCCGATCGCGCCTTGAACAAATGGGGTGCGAATGCTTTCCTGAATTACAAGACCAGCGAGAAAGTTTCGTTCGACCTCAGCCTCGGCCTACAGGAATCCGATGTTCAAAAAAGTTTTATCGGTGGCAATAACACGCCGTTCACAGTCAACACGTCACAAAGCCAGTATGCCAATCTCGCAGCCCAAATTTATGGCTTGCACGTGCGCACTTCCGTCATTAAAGGTACCGATGATTTGAACTATAATTCTTCTCCTGGAAAATACGACTATGTCACCACCAACGCGGAAGCGGAGTATGAATTCAAGATTGGCAGTGTGGCAACGATCGTTCCCGGTATCAACTACCAGAATGCGAACTACAACGACAAGGATTACTTCAACGCGCAAACCGGCGCTTACCTGAACGGTGAGACTGTGATCATCAACACCACTTCGGGTTATTTGCGCACGGATATCAAACCCGTGAAAGACCTCCGTGTGATTGCCGCCGTTCGTGTCGACAAATTCTCCGTGCCCAACGATGCCTACCTGGCCTATGAATTTGCTGCGACGTATAACCTGAACGAAAACAATCTGATCCGTGCGGCCGTAACCCGGTCCAACAGCGGTTCTTTTATTGGCAACAACTATCTGAATATCCAAATACCCGTACAGGTTGCTCCAGGCGTAACGGTTAATGCATCCCGGGTGGGTAACCAGGATCTCAATCTTTTCCGCATCAGCATGATCGAGTTGGGTTATCGCACGCAATTCTCGAAAACGCTGCAACTGGACATCGATGTGTTCCAGCAAAAAGCAGAAAACTTTTCGGCCATCATCACGACGAGCCCGATCACTTCGGCCTTTGCGAACGTGCCCACGGTGGCAAAGCAAACTGGTGCCACGCTCTCCCTCAATGTTGTTCCCAGTGCAAAATGGCAAATCAAGCCCTTCCTCACCTATCAAAAGACAACAACAGAAGATTTGCCGGCCAGCTACGCTGCGACCACCACCTATAGCGACAGCGACCATAAGAGTACACCTGCCGTATACGGCGGATATTTTGTGAACTTCAGGCCGAACAACAAGTTCAATTTTAACTTGAATGGCTATTGCTTCTCGTCGCAACGCCAGTATAGCGGCGACAGTCCGTTAGATAATAGCGCGGTGGGTAACATCTCTGGTAAAGTGTTGGTGAACCTGAAGGCGGCTTATAACATCACACAGAAATTCAACGTGTTTGTGAATGGACGTAATATCCTGAATAGCAATACTCGCGAATATTATGGCACCGACCAGATCGGTGGCGTGTATGCGGTGGGTGCAGCGTTCCATCTTAATTGATAGACTCTTTATCCTAAACTAAGCCGAGGCTGCTCTTTATGGGCAGCCTCTTTTGCTTTCAAGGGATTTGCCAGAGTTCGTTTTTGTTCGTGTGCGGATTATCCCGGTTCCGTGCCTTCGGAATGCCTTGAACTGCGGGCACAAGTTTTTTAAACAGTTTGTGCCTGCGACATGACGGTCTTCCGTGGCAGCCCTTCGAGGTGGTGTTGGCCATAGCGGTCCATGTATTCTACCAGAAACATAAACGGATGGTAGCCTTCATTTTCTTTTTGTTGGAGCAGGCGCTGGGCGATGGTATCGATCATTTGTGCGGCGGTGGGAAATTCTTTGGGGAGCGCTTCGTGTAGGGCTGTGGTCACCTGGTGCGTGCGTTGTTTTAGCGCAAGGTCGGGCCAGTCGGTGTTGAAGATGCGGAAGATGAAGCGGCGCTCGTTGAATTGGGGGATCACTTCGTGAAGCACGGCGCAGAGGCGGTCAAAGAATTCTGGGGTGTACATTTTCTTTTGGGTTAGGGATGATGCGTTGCTTTGGTGTGAAGTAACGACCCGTGGGTGTCAGCCCTATGTCAGGAGGGAAAAGAAAATTTTTTTAGCCCGCAAAAATCCAGCGGAAAGCGTCGTGATCAATTATTGATACGGAGTTCGGCTTTCATGCCGCGGATCTGGTTGAGAAGTGCTTGTTGCCAGGTGACGTCGGCGTCCCATTTGGTGCCAAAGAAGGCGTTTCCGGAGTCAATGTGTTTGAAGTAGAATTTGAAGACGGTGGTGTTGGAGGGTATGTTTTTTAGTTGCTGTGTTGTTTCGGGATAGGTCACCGATACCAGGGCGCTTTCGGATTTGCTCATGTCATAGCCCAGCAACTCCTTGGCCACGGCGCCGCGGGTGTGAACCACACAGAGCACGTAGAGGAGTCCTTGTTTGCGCATCTCCTTTTCGGTGAGATTGGGCTCGGTCATTTTAAATTTCAGGGGATAGTTGGCCGTGAAAATCGCCTCCAGTTCGGTGTCGATGGCTTCGTCGCCCGTTTTTTGAACGGACAGGGGGTCGACTTTGAGATCGGGGGCGTAGAACTCATTTCGCTTGCCCAGAATGGGGTTTATGGCGAGGCCGGTTTCGGGTGTGTCGTTGATGAGCAGATTTTGTTTTTTCTGCTGGGTGGCGCCCGTCCTATAGAGGGCTTTCAAGGCTTCCAGCAAAACACTGTTGGACTCCGACCATGCGCCCTGGCCAGGATCGATCACGGTTTCTTTCTCGTTGAAGGCCGTTACGGTGACGCGGTAATTGGTTTCGTCGCGTTCCACAAACACGAGGTTGGTCATTTCGCGTTTTGTGAAATAATCGGCAAAAGCTTTCGTGACGTCTTTGCTGGCCATGAGCATGTCCAGCTCGAAATAGGCGACGGCATCAACACCGGTGCGTTGCAGGGTTTGTTGCACATCGAGGAGATTTTTTTCCGTCAGGGAATAATCGTAGAAAACAACGCTCCGGGTGCTCATCAGTTTTGCGGGCAATCCTGCTTTCAGGTTCATTCGCTCGATCCATTCTTTTGGCGTCACCACACGTTGGGCAATCGCGGGCGCGGAAAGGAGGAAAATGATGATGCTAAAAAAAAATATTCTCGTGGGTCGATGCATGTTCAAGTAGCCAGTCAATTTGAAACGAAAATACGGATTAATCTATTTTCACATACCGATAAAAAAACCGCCCTCATCCCATTTCAGCGGATAGGTGGCCAGATCGCGGCAGGACGAGTCGCAGGCTTTGCCGTTGTCGAGGGCAAAGCGGTAGTTGTGCCAGGGGCAGACGATCTCACCCAGGTAGTTCACTTGTCCCTTGCTGAGCGATTCGCCGTTGTGGCTGCAGGCATCTTGAACGGCAAAGAATTTTCCACCGTGTCGTGCCAGGCAAATGCGGCGGCCGTTCACCACCAGTAGCCGGGGTTTATCTTCTTTTAATTGCTCCCGGGCGACTTCTTCCCCGGCAAATATTTTGATCCACTCCATACATTATCGGTTTGTCTGGTTGGCTTTAATCTCTATATTGTTTCCTTCGTTAATCATACAAAAACCTATGAAGAAAGTTTTTCTCTGCCTCACCGGCAGCCTCATCGTGTTTGCATCGATTGCACAGGTAAGCCCCAAGCTGCAAGCTAAAATAGATGAACAAGCCAAACAACTTGAGCCCAAAGTTATTGAGTGGCGCCGCCACTTTCACCAATATCCGGAGCTGTCGGACCAGGAAGTAAAGACCGCCGCCTATATCGCCGAGCACCTCAAAAAGCTGGGCATCGAAGTGCAAACCGGCGTGGCCAAAACCGGCGTGGTGGGCCTGCTGAAAGGCGCCAAACCTGGGCCGGTCATTGCCTTGCGGGCAGACATGGACGCGCTCCCGGTGATTGAACGCAATAGTCTTCCCTTTGCTTCCAAAGAAAAAGCTATGCTCAATGGCACCGAAGTCGGCGTGATGCATGCCTGCGGACACGACACGCACGTTGCCATACTCATGGCCGTAGCCGAGATCCTTTCCAAGAACAAAAATGACCTAAAGGGCACCATCAAATTTATTTTCCAACCCGCCGAAGAAGGTTCGTTACCGGGTCTTACGGGCGGCGCCAATCTGATGGTTCAGGAGGGTGTGTTGGAAAATCCGAAAGTGGATGTAGTCTTTGGGATGCACATTCAATCGATCTCTCCGCTGGGAAAAATTACCTATCGTCCCGCAGGCATGATGGCGGCATCGGATTGGTTTTATATCAATATCAAAGGCCGACAGTCGCATGGTGCGGCACCGTGGATGGGTATCGATCCCATTGTCGTGGGGTCGCAGATTATCCTCGGTCTGCAAACCATCGTCAGCCGTCAAACAGAATTAACCAAAGAAGCCGCCGTGATCACGGTAGGAAAATTCCAGGCCGGTGTTCGCGAGAACATCATTCCCGAAGAAGCCCAACTCGCCGGCACCATCCGCACACTGGATGAAGACATGCAGAAAAAGATCCACGAGAAAATTAAACTGACCGCCACCAAAATTGCAGAGAGCGCAGGCGCAACGGCAGAGGTGACGATCGAAAGCAAAACGCCTGTTACTTATAATGACATTCCGCTCACGGAGAAAATGGTGGCCAGCTTGCAGAAGGCAGCGGGAGCCGAAAATGTGGCGCGTATCAACGCCGTGACCGGGGCGGAAGACTTTGCTTTTTATCAAAAGAAGGTGCCTGGTTTCTTTTTCTTCGTAGGGGCTATGCCTCCGGATCAGGATCCCAGCAAAGTGCCGGCTCACCACACACCCGACTTCATGATCGATGAGCGCGGCATGCTCACCGGGTTAAAAGCCATGCTGGATGTTACGTTGGATTATATGTACATGCCCGCCAGCGTGTCGTCCAAAAAATAATTGAACCACAGCATACAAAGTCGGGCGCAATAAAAATTCTTGCGCCCGACTTTTTTTTTATGGTTATCCCTCACGCGATCTGCGCGGCCTTCAAGTCCAATTGATAGAATGTATCGCAAGCAAAGTGACCCGTATTTCCCAGGGGGCCGGGAATTTTCATAAACCCATTCCGTTCATAGAGTTTCATGGCGCTCTTCATCGTATTGAAGGTTTCCAGATAACAGTATCGGAAATTCGCTCGTCCCGCCGCCAGCAAGCACGCTTCCAGCACCCGTTGGCCCAGCCCAAGTCCGCGGCCTGTAGAAAGGAAATACATCTTCTTTAGTTCGCAGATATTTTCCTCGCCGCCGGCCAGTGGCGCGATGCCTCCCCCGCCCACAACGACCCCATCCACCTCACAAACAAAGTAAGCCGTTCGCGGTTGCGAATAGGCGGCGGCCATGTTGTCTACCTCGTTGTCGTGGATGGCAAAGCCTGCGCCGCCCGCGCCAAACTCGGGCATGACCGTTCGTATAACAGAAGCTACGGCTTCGTTGTCTTTTGGGGTAATGGGGCGGATGATGACGTGTGACATTCCTGTAAAAATTAGACTTGAAAATATTCCTTTACATTATCTTGTCAAAAATATTTTCTTCATGTACCGCCTAACCTGCCTGACCTTGCTCCTCTGGAGTGCACTCTGCACGCATGCCCAATCCGTGCTGGACAAACTGACCGTTGAAAAAATAATGCGTGACCCCAAGTGGATCGGCGTAGCCCCGAGCAACGTTTCCTGGTCGCCCGACAGCAAGACCGTTTACTTTAACTGGAACCCGGAAAACGCGATCGCCGACTCCCTGTATTCAGTGACCCTCCAAAACCCCACCCCGGCAATGATCCCGGCCAAGACGCAGATGACCCTGCCCTCGCGCAATGGCATCTTCAACAAGGCGTATAGCCTTTATGCTTATGAAAAGAACGGCGATGTTTTTCTTTACACCGTCGCCACGGGCAAGATCGCGCAAATCTCCAATACCGTGCAGCGGGAATCGTCGCCTTCCTTTTCGGGCGATGAAAAAAAGGTCCTGTTCAATGCCGGCACCAACATTTTTAGCTGGACAATCGCCACGGGTGAATTTGCCCAGCTCACCGATTTCAAAGAAGGCAAGAAAAGCACCCCATCCTATACCGAACAAGACAAATGGCTGCGCCAGGACCAACTGGCCTACTTTGATGTGTTGCGGGAACGCGACCGCAAGCAACAGCTCACTCAGAAAAATCAAAAGGCCACACAACCCAAGCGGCCCAAAAAGATCTATCTCGACGACAAGTCTGCGGATTTGTTGATGGTGAGTCCGGATGAAAAATTTATCACCTATCGCGTGTCAAAAACATCCGGTCCCAAAAGTACCATCGTGCCGAACTATGTTACGGTATCGGGTTTTACTGAAGAAATTTTCTCGCGCCCCAAAGTGGGTGCGCCCGTGAGCAGCAGCGATTTTTATATATACGACATCGCCCGCGATACCGCGCAACTCGTGAAAATGGATGCGTTGCCGGGAATAGCGGACACGCTGGAGTACACAAAAGATTACCCCGCCAAAAAAACGTCCGATACGGATAAAAAAGCCAAAGCCACACCACGGCCGGTTGTCGTGGGCAATGCGCTATGGTCGGGCGATGGAAAATATTGCGTGATCACTATAAACTCGGTCGACTTTAAAGATCGCTGGATCACCTTGCTGGACCCTGCAACACAAAAGCTGACAACCTTAAGCCACCAACACGACGAAGCCTGGATCAGCGGCAACGGCTTTGGCAACCTCGGCATGGGATGGCTGGCCGACAACAAACAACTGTGGTACACCTCCGAAGAAACGGGCTTTCTACACCTCTACACGATCGACGTTGCCACGGGCACCAAAAAAGCACTCACCAGTGGTGCGTTCGAAGTGCAACAAGTGTGGCTATCGGCCAATAAGAAATTATTTTATCTCCTGACGAATGAAATTCATCCCGGCGAAAAGCAACTCTATCGCTTGCCCGTCACCGGCGGAAAACCCGAGCGCCTGACAACCCTCACGGGCTCGCACGAAATTTTTCTTTCGCCCGACGAGAAGAACATTGCCTTCCGCTATTCCTACAGCAACAAACCGTGGGAGCTTTTCATCATGGAGAACAAGCCGGGTGCAAAACCGCGACAGATCACGCAGTCGCTCACCAGCGAGTTCAAGTCCTACGCGTGGCGCGATCCCGAGCTGGTCACGGTCAAAGCGCGTGACACCAAAGATATTTATGCGCGCCTGTATAAGCCCAAAAATCCCAATGGAGCAGCCGTCATCTTTGTGCATGGCGCCGGCTATCTTCAAAATGCTCACAAGTGGTGGAGCAGCTATTTCCGTGAATACATGTTCCACAATTTGCTGGCCGACATGGGCTACACGGTGCTGGACATGGACTACCGCGCCAGCGCCGGCTATGGACGCGATTGGCGAACCGGCATCTATCGCCACATGGGCGGAAAAGATCTGACCGACAACCTTGACGGCGCAAAATTTCTGGTAGATCAACACCAGATCGATCCCAAACGCATCGGTATTTACGGCGGCTCCTATGGTGGCTTCATCACGCTCATGGCCATGTTCACCACGCCCGACGTGTTTGCCGCCGGCGCAGCATTGCGACCCGTTACGGACTGGGCGCACTATAATCATCCTTACACCGGTAGCATTCTCAACATCCCGCAAAGTGACAGCATCGCCTATGTAAAAAGTTCGCCCCTATATCATGCGCAGGGTCTGAAGGGTGCCTTGTTAATCTGCCACGGCATGGTCGATGTGAACGTTCACTTTCAGGATGCCGTGCGTTTGTCGCAGCGCCTTATTGAATTGGGTAAAGACAATTGGGAACTCGCCGCCTATCCCATGGAAGATCATGGGTTTGTGGAAGCCAGCAGTTGGACCGACGAGTACAAGCGTATTCTGAAATTGTTCGAGCGGAATTTAAAGGCGAAGTAAGACGTTTTAAATCATAGAAATGAGATGAGATTTGTTTCTCATCTCATTTTTTTTGCCCTTATAAATTTGAACTAGCCAAACAAGAATTCCACATCCTCGCGAGAGAGATTTTTTACGAAGCCGGAATCTTCCTGGATCAAATCGTCGGCCAACATTTTCTTGCGTTCCTGCAGTTGAAGAATTTTTTCCTCCACCGTATCCTTGCAGATCATCTTATACGCAAACACTTTCCGCGTTTGCCCGATGCGGTGCGCACGGTCGATGGCTTGTTGCTCGGACGCCGGGTTCCACCAGGGGTCGACGAGGTATACATAGTCGGCCACGGTGAGGTTGAGACCAACGCCTCCGGCTTTGAGCGAGATGAGAAACGCTTTGATCGTGCTGTCGGATTGAAATTTCTCCACCTGTTCCCTGCGGTTGTTCAGCGACGTGCTTCCATCCAGATAGCAGTACGAAATGCCGGCGGCTTCAAATTCGTCGCGGATCAGGTGCAGCATTTCCGTGAATTGTGAGAAGACGAGGAATTTGTGATCGCCGGCGTTCTCTCGCATTTCGCGTGTCAGTTCTTCAATTTTCACGGAGGGCTTCACAGGCTCTTCCGATTTTTCAACCAACGCCGGGTGATCGCAAATCTGGCGGAGTCTCAGCAAACCTTCCAAAACATATACCCCCGATTTACCTATTCCTTCTTCGTCGATTCGCTTCATGAGCGTGCTCTTGTAGCGATCGCGGTAGTCGTTATAGATGCGGCGTTGCTCGGCTTCCATGGTGCACCAGAGCACCATCACGGTTTTGTCGGGCAGGTCCTTGGCCACTTGTTCTTTGGTGCGGCGGAGGGTGAACGGGTTGATGAGTTTTCTTAAGTAGGCTGTTTTCTCTTTGCTGCCCAATTTATCGATGGGAATGGCAAACTCGCGGTTAAAGAATTCGCGTGTGCCCAACAGGCCAGGGTTCAGGAAATTAAATTGTGCAAAGAGGTCTGACGTGTTGTTTTGAATCGGCGTTCCGCTCAGGATAACCCGGTTCACCGCCCGCAGTTGATTCACCGCTTTCGTGGCGCGGGCATCCGGATTTTTTATGGCCTGGCTTTCGTCCAGGATGATGTATTGCCACAAAAAGCCTGTCAGATCGTCCAGGTCGTTGCGCACCACGCCGTAGGTGGTGAGCACCACATCGTAGTCGGCGAAATGTGTTTCCGTAAAGCTGCGTTGCAGACCGTAGTGCGTATGAAATTTTATGCTGGGGCAAAATTTTTGCAATTCATTTTCCCAGTTAAAGATCAAAGACGTTGGGCACACCACCAGCTGGGTGCTGCCTGGGTATTTTTCTTTTACGAATTGTAAAAAGGAAATGGTCTGCAGCGTTTTCCCCAACCCCATGTCGTCGGCCAGGCAGCCACCCCAACCCAACTCGTCCAGCGCCTGCAACCAATGGAAGCCCGACTGCTGGTAAGGACGCAACGATGCCTTTATTTCGGTGGACAACGCCACTTTTTGAATGTCGTCGTATTTCAGGAGTTTCTGCTTGCGGGCTTCGATGTCTTGTTGGACGGTGTTGTCGTCTATTTTATCCAGGATGTCTTCCAGCAGCGTGTAGTGCAGCTTGCTCACTTTCAGCGTCCCGTTCTCTTCCGTTCCCGTGCGCAGCAGCAGGCTGTATTGACTGATCCATTCTTCCGGAATATGACCCAACGTTCCATCTTCCAGCATGATGGTATCCTGCCGGTTTAGGATGGCGTGGCGGATTTCCTTCAGGCTCACCGTATGTTCCCCCCACTGAATCGTCACTTTCAAATCGAAACCGTCGGGTTGTGAAGAAGCCGAAATCGTAAACTTTGGAACATGCGTGGTGTATCTGAATTTCTGCAACTCATGCAACCCATGAACGCCATAGCCCTGGTCCTGCACTTTTCGCATCATGGTGATGAACCACCCGCGTTTCATCACTTCATCAAAAGGAAGATAGTAGTAAAGGTTGTTGCGTTGATTCTTGAAGGAATTGTGAAGCGTGCGCAAATATTCGTAAAGCCCTTTCTCCTGTTCCTTGTTGCGGCGGATGATCTTGATGGCCTCACCTTCTTCGGTCACCACGAAACGCTCTTCGCTATAATCGATGGGCGTTTCGGCATAGAGGAATTGCGGGCGGATCATCAGGTTGCTCTCGTTCAATTCGCTGAGAAAAACGCCCGGCTGTTGTTCGGGTGTGGTGATGGCGATGTTTAATTTATCGTCGATGGCCACCGGGTATTTGTCCAGCCACGGGAGGATGTATTTGGAAACGACTTCTTTTTTGATGGAGAGTGGAAACGAAAGCGCTCCCTTTTTAAAAGTGTCGATCCACGCCAGCGTTTGCGCATCGGGCGGCAGGTAGAGCAGGCCCTCTTTCTCCAACATAAATCCACCCAGCAGATTTAGGGGTGACACGCGACCATCCAAAGCTAGCACGAGGTTCAATACGATGGTGTCGCCTTTGCGATCGGCCGTGAACCGTATAGCCACCTCGTTGCCAAGCTTGACAAATTGTTGTTGATTGTTGTTGAAGCGTCCTGCTTTTAGAATGAACAGGCTTGGCCAGGCATTTAGCGCCGGCCAAAGCTTTTCCAGCAAATCGCGATAATGTTTACGCAGGTTCACCAGCTCTTTGGCCGAAACGTGGGCCCAGGTGCCGGAGTGGTTCCGGATGAACCGGTTGCCTGTATTGGTCATCCAATCCAACAGGCGGTCATCCGAAAAGGCTACGAAGTCTTTGTATAGCCCGTCGTCCAGGGGTTGCAGGTAGGCCAGCGCCCGGTCGGACTGCAATGAAATTCTTTTGTATTCGGTATAGGGCCCTCTTTTAAAAAGGAGCACCGGCTCCAGGTCAAAGCGCGTGGATTTTCCGGAAGCAAAGTTGAATAAAAAACCAATCTCGTAGTCGATCACCGTACCCGCGGGCAGCGTGGGGCGCACCGCTGGTTTGGGTTGATCAAACGCATCATCAAAAAGCATTCTCCGTCGTTTCGTGTGGGTGGCAAATATAACAATATGCGGGTGTGCCGGGAAGACTTCCGGGAAAACCAACCGCCGCATTTACCGAATCGCGCGCCAGAATGAAAAAGTGCCGTGTTGAACTAAAAAGAAAGGTTTTTCATGGCTTGGCGAAAGGGTGCACGGATGCTCTCCTGCTGCAAGTGGACGTGATTTTTCACACGCCATTTTCCGTTCACCAGGGTACCTAAAATGGCGGATGCATCGCAGGTGTATAAAATGGACGGCAGCATATTTTCCAAACCTCGCTCCAGGAAGGGATTTCCTGCGTCGAAGACGGCCGCGTCCAAAGGAGCGTTTATTTCAAAAAAACCTTTTGTGGGGAACGTGGTCATGGCGCGGCGGCCACCTTCCAGCGTTTTTATCAAAAGCTTTGTTGCACCATCGTCAAACGTGTTGCGTTGGTGGGTGGTGAGCCGTTGGGCATAGTCCATCCAGCGCAAATCTTCCAGTGGGTTTAGGCTGATGTGGCTGTCGGTGCCGATAGACCAGTTTCCACCCGCGCGTGCGTAGTCGGTTAATCTGAAAATGCCATCTCCTAAATTGCCTTCCGTGCCGGGACACAACACCACCTGCGCGCCGGACCTGGCCAATGCCAAAACTTCTTCATCGTTCATGTGGGTGCAATGAACGATGTGAAAGCGTTCATTCAACGGAAGATTTTCCGTGAGCCACTGCACCGGTCGTTTTTTTAGATAGGCTTCGCAATCAGAAACCTCCTTGCGTTGCTCTGCTGCGTGAAGATGGAAGGGAATATTAGTCGGACCGTCCTTGAAGGTATTGACCACATCTTCCGCATTCACGGCACGAAGCGAATGCACGCCAAATCCAAGCTTTGCATTTTCATCGTTCTTTACAGCGGCCGCAGAATCGTCCAGCAGGTGAAGGTAGTCATCGAGCGTTGCAGAAATAAAACGGCGCTGCCGGGGTTGAGGCGGTTCTCCGAAATTTCCTTTTTGATAAAATACCGGTACCAGGGTGATCTTGATACCGGCGGTCTTTGCCGCTGCAATCAGTCGCTCGCCTGTTTCGGCCCAATTCGAATAGGGCTTTCCGGAGGAATCGTGGTGCAAATAATGAAATTCCGCCACACTCGTGTATCCTTTGCGAAGCATCTCCGCATAGAGCATCGTAGCTACCGCTTCAATCTGCGCTGGATCAAGACTCAATGCACATTTGTACATCGCCTCACGCCAGCTCCAAAAATCGTCGCGCGATCCGGGTTCGTGTTTCTCCGCCATACCGGCCATGGCAAATTGAAAGGCGTGCGAGTGCGCATTTTGAAATCCCGGCAAGGCATAACCATTCACCGTTTCAAAGGCAACGACCTCCTCAGGCGGTTGCTCCGACAAATGCTGAATCCGTCCGGCGTCATCCACACCCACATAGGCGGGAGACAGCCAACCCTTGCTCAACAACAAGCCTTTGAATTTAAAATACTTCATGTGCCTTTTTTCGGTTGAAGATAATCGGCCAACGCTGTCAATGTGCTCTTCAACACTATTCGCATTTCGCCGGCGCGCTCTTCGTGATACGATCGTTCGGTGTTGTCCATGTATTTGATCTTACTCATCTCCAACTGAAGAGCGTGTTGATTCTCCAGGGGCTTTCCATTGTTCCGCGTGATGTATCCACCTTTGAATGGAAAATTGTGACTTACCGAGTACTTCGCGGATCCCAATTGTTTATATGCCAGGTCAATGAGCGCTGGCGCTGCAGCAGCACCGTCTGCATCGCCGAGAATGAGGTCTGGGAATTTTTCCTTATAGATGGTTTGGACGTATTGGCGGATAGAGTGGCAATCCCACAACAATACTTTTCCAAAGGTTGATTTCAATTCTTGCAACTGTCGTTGCAGGGCGTTGTGGTAGGGCCAAAAATAGGTTTGCAATCTTCTTTCGGTTTCCTGCGCATCTACTTCCGTTCGTTGATCCTTATAGAGCGGCTCACCCAAAAAATTTGTTGTCGGGCAAAGGCCGGTGATGATCCGTCCGTCGGTGTAGAGCGGTTTGTTATGCGGATCGCGATTGAGATCGATCACCCACCGGCTATACACGGCCGTGATCATGGTGATGCCTAGCGATGCCGCGAAATCGTAAAGTCTGTTCACAAACCAATCGGTATCATCCGGCGCGTCGATGAGGTCCGCGCGGTACTGTTCCTTCAACTCTGCCGGAAAAGCCGTGCCGCAATGGGGCACGCTCACCAGGATGGGGACGAGTGGGGCGGTGGCCGGATGAATGATGAACGGTTCCATGTCTCTGTTTAAAAAATAACAATGCTGTTTCGCTTCTGTTTCAAACAAACCAGGGCATCAAGATTTTTTGCGTTTCTTTTTCTTTGAAGAACTAGCTTGTTCTGCCTCCTGTTTGCCTTCTTGCTTACCTTTCTGATACATGGCTTCGGCATTTTGCTTGCCCAGATTTTTCTCGGCCTCCAATGCTACGTTTGCCTTCTCCACCTGCTGTTGGTAATACGTTGCCCGATCGCCCTGACTCAGTTGTTTTTTAAGTTTTATGACGCGGCGGTAGCTCTCTTCAATTCTTTCACGCTTGATGTCGCCTTTTTCTACCATGGTGCGAATGATGGAGTGCACTTTGTCAACAGTGCGCTCATCGCTTCCCGAAATGTTATTGGAAAACGTCATGATGTCCACGCCGCCGTTCACGGCCAGCTTGATGGCATCCTCCAGCCCATAGTGTTTGGTGATGGCGTGCATCTGCATATCATCAGTAAAAATAACACCGTCAAAATTCAGACGCTTGCGCAGTACGCCGGTTAAGATGTCGGCGGAAAGTGTGCCGGGGTTGCCGGCCTTGTCCAGTTTCTTGTTCACGATGTGCGAGGTCATCACGGCGTCGGCATAGCCGGAGTCGATCAGAATTTGGTAGGGTTTCAGTTCGCGTTCTTCCCAGGTGTTGGTCACGTCGGCAATGCCAAGATGCGTATCGTCTTTGGAGCTGCCGTGTCCCGGAAAATGTTTCAGCGACGTCAGCACGCCATAGCGGTGATGCATTTTTATAAATTCTTTTGCCATCAGGGCCACGGAATCTTCGTTGGCGGAAAATGCGCGACCATATTTTGCAATGATGGGATTGTCCGGGTTGGAAGCCAAATCCACCACCGGCGCAAAGTTGAAGTTGATTCCCAACCCTGCCAATGTCGAGGCCGTGGCTTCCCCATAAAACCGGACCGAATCCAGCGAGGGCGATTTGCCCATGGCCCATGCCGTGATGGAACGGGGAAATCCATATTTGTCCTTGAGCCTGTTCACCCGCCCGCCTTCCTGGTCGATGCCAATAAACAGCGGATAGGGCGAGGCTTTCTGATAGGTCCAGATAATTTTCTTCAGCTCGACAAACGAGTTCTTTGCCGGAATATTCTTCTCAAACAAAATGATAGAACCCACCATCCCGCGGCGCACTTCGTCCAGCACTTTCTCGTCCACGGCCGGGCCCGGAAATCCAATGAGGATCATTTGCCCGATCTTGATGTCGAGGCTGTCGGGCGTTTGCGCCGGCGACAAGGTTCTGCCCAGCAATAAAAGAGAGCAGCAAAAAATGGTTTTGAAGATCGGGTGGTTAGTAGTTCTCATAAATTAAATTCAGGATAGTCTGCATATTTTTTCGCACTTCGTTGGAAGCCACCGTGAAGTCGCTGTTCATGAACGAGAAGATCACGGTCTTTCCACGCTTTGTCACCAGGAAGCCGCTCAGGCAATGATTGTTGCTTAGCGAACCTGTTTTTCCAAAAACATAAGGCTTGTCGGCCTTGTACCAATTGCGCAGTGTGCCGGGCTTGCCGCCGGTGACCAGCATCGGAAAGAGTCTTTCGCGCGGCACCTTTGCATAAATTTTCTCCCACAGCTGCACAACCGAATGGGGCGTAAACAAATTATAGCGCGAAAGCCCCGAGCCATCCACCCATTCGGGTTCGTTCGACAGGTCGTTCAACGCATTTTTTTTCATGTAGCGAATCGCGATTTCCGGCTGCAAGCTATCACTGATCACACCCGCGCTCATCATCAGTAGTTGTTCAGCAATGAAATTGTCGCTTTGCTGCATCATCACGCGGTAAGCGCTGTCGACGGGTATGCTATACAGCACGTGTGCATCTTTGGCGAGGGTCTTGTTCACGGTGGTTACCGCTCTTTTCAACGTATCAGACAAGAGCCTCGATACCAGGTCGGCATCCGCACGAAAAGGAATGTCGTCTTCGAACGTTCCTTTTGGAGAGGGGTAAAATTTAAAATCGTTGCTTTCGACTTTTCGGATCACTTTGGTTTCTTCCTCTACATCGCCCGTAGCAAAGTTGTTTTTGAAAAACGGCGGTTGAAGATCGAGACGGTTGTTTTTCGCTTTCACGGAAACAATGTTGCCGTAGACTGGAAACGAAAAGCGTTCGGCGGAATACGCACTGTTGTAGTCGTCCCACGCCCATCCTAAACCAAAGGTGGTCGTATAAAAATTTGATCCCGAAAAGTAGAGTTTCTTGCCGGACTGTTTTAAGAAATCAAAGACACGGCCGTTGTTGAAAATATTTTTGTAGAGGAACGACGGATCGCCCGTTCCCCAAAAAATAAGGGAGTCTGCTGTTTCCACATAACGCAGCGCGGGCAAGGAGTCGCCCAGCAGGGTTAGGCTGGTATAGAACGTGAAGACCTTTGTGTTGGAGGCCGGCGTGAAATATTTATCGGCATTGAAAGCATACACGCTCTTTTTTTCTTCCAGGTCATAGAGCATGAATCCCGTATGGTCGTGAAAGTTTGTTTCCGTAGCGCGGAACAACTTGTCCAGCTTGCGTGGGGCCAGCGGCGAGCAGGAGAAAAGAAATCCCAGGGCTCCAAACGTGAAAACATAGCGCAGAGGGGTTCGCATGCGCTATTTGGCCAGATACCGTTCCAGGAGAACTTTCCGGTGATGCGTTTCGTGCCCGGAAATAATATAGCCCAACGTCAGCACGCTCAACGGCATGTTGCTCGCCGTGCCTTTGCGATCGAGCATGGCCGGTGTAAAGTTCGCGAACAGATCGATGGTGGTTTGGCGGAGCGTCTCCATTTCCCGAATAAGGCTGGCCAGGGTGCGGGCAGCCGCGTTGGCCTCGGGTGCGTAGCTGTTCTCGTCAAAGCCGGGCAGCGCCGTGCTGTCGTTGCGGGCAAAACGAAGGGCGCGGTAGGCGAATATCCGCTCGGCGTCTATCATGTGGCACAGCATTTCTTTGATGGTCCATTTGCCTTCGGCGTAGGCATAAGCGCCCTTTTCTTCGGGGAGCGATCGTATGATCGAAAGAAATTTCACGTTGGAGTCTTTCAAAGCCTCCATCATGTCCTGGTCTTTCACATTTTCCACGTAGTGTTTGAAGGCTGTCGGAACAGCTTGCAGGTCGGGTTTTGTCATACGGTCAAAAATAAGGAAGAATACACATTTTTCATGCGGGCATGTTCGGTAATGTAATTTTGATGCGGGTTCCGGTGCCATACTCACTTTTCATGTCGATGGTGCCCCCCAATTTTTCAATGGCTTGCTTCACAATATACATGCCCAGACCCGAGCCCTGCGACCGGTCGGTGGCCCGGTAAAACATGTTGAAAATCTTGGTCAGGTGTTCGGGCTTGATGCCTATGCCATTGTCCTGGAAATCGATGCGGGCCTGTGTGGCCGTGATCTCCATTTTTATCGTCAGAAAACTCTCCGCTTCCGGATTAAAATATTTATAGGCATTGGAAATAATGTTGCTGAAAATGATGTTCATCCGCAGCGGATCGCTCCGGAACGAAGCATCTCCTTTCGTCTGCAGGGTGGTGCGCACGGCCTTGAAATTGTCGAGATATTCCAATTCGCGAATGCAATTTTGTGCGACGGCCTTCAGGTCGATGTTCTCCGGGGCCACCTCCACGCGGTTCACCCGCGCATAGTCCAGCATGGAGCGGATAAACTCGTCAAGCTTCTTGATGCGCCCCTCGATTTTGTTCAGGTAGTTGTCGCGGCTGGCTTCGTCTTTGTCCAGGTTGGCCAAGTTCACCAGACCCATGATGGAGGCGAGCGGCGAGCGCAAGTCGTGGGAGGTTTTGTACATGAGCTGGTCCAGTTCGAAGTTGCGCTCCGAGAGTTCTTCCAGCGTGGCCTTCAGTTCCTCTTCCTGGGCCGCCAACTGGAAATTTTGTTGCATCAGCTCCTCGTTCAAGGTTTTGAGTTGGGCTTCTATGCGTTTTCGTTCCGTCACGTTACGGGCAAAAACTGCTACCCCCGAAATGTTTCTGTCATTGTCAAAAATGGGATTAAATGAGCTTTCCCACATGGTTTTGTCCGGCATGGCGCCTTCGGAGGAAAACTGTTCGCCTTTCATGGCCCGAATAAGGTTGCGCCGCAATCCTTTTGTAATGTCGGGCGACGACTTCATGATTTCCAGCAAGTTGTCGCCCACCTTCAGGTCTTTGTTGACCATCCGCTTCGCGGCCTCGGCATGCGAGCGGTTGAAAACCAGGTACCGGTATTTTCTGTCAACGGCCAGGATCCGGTCGGCTGTGCTTTCAATAACGCCTTGCATGTTCGCGTGGATCGATTGAATAATGCCTTCAAACCGCTTGCGTTCTGTAATATCCTTTACAAAAACGGCAACGCCCCTCACCCTCCCGTTGTCATCGCGAATGGGGTTATAGGTCGTTTGTATATACCCTTTGTACTTTGGATAGTGAAGATAGTGTTCAGACATAAAGATCGTGCCTTCCATCGCCTTCATGATCTCCTCTTTGATCCATTTTGCATCAGCAGAACCTTTTAGCTGTTTGATCTTGTTGGTGCCCACTTTAATGTCGGCCCGGTACAACAACTTCATGACCCGTTTGTGATTGTCGTTAAAAGCGAGGTAGCAAAAATCGTTGTCAACCGCGTAGATGGATTCGCGGGTGCTTTCCATAATGCCCTGCAGGTTGGCGTTGAGCTGACTTATTTCTTGTTGCACGCGGTTGGCGGCCGTGATGTCGGTTATAAAGCCGATGATAAATTTCTCTCCCTTCTCGCTCACATAACGCGACTTCACCGTAAGCAAATCGCGCACACCTTCTTTCGAGGATGTGAGACGCTCCTGGTTGACCGTCGTCTTGCCGGTTTTTAACACCTCGTTGTCGATCGTCCAAAAAACCTTGGCTTCGGCTTTCGGGAGAAAATCGCGATCGGTCTTGCCGATGATTTCCTTTTCGGGCCGGCCAATCAGGTTTCCGAACTTCTCATTCATCATCACCCAACGATGGCGGTCATCTTTCACAAAGAGCGGGGCCGCAACGGTGTCGATCACGTTCCTCAAAAAATTGCGCGATTCAATAAGATCTGCTTCCGCTTTCTTCTCGCGCGTGACGTCGCGAAGGGTACCCACCAGGTGGTCGTCTTTGCCTTCATGATGCAGCAGGTTCACATTGAGAACGCCCAGGAATTTCTCGCCGTTCTTCCGGCGAAAAATGGCTTCCACATTTTTAAGGGTGCCCGTTTGCTTTAATTGTTTCTGGATTTTTTTCTGTTGCGCTTCGTCCGCATACAATTGCTTCGGAACAAGTTTCATCATTTCTTCTGCGGATGCATAGCCCATGATCTTTAGAAAAGCATCGTTCACATAGATGAGCCGCCGGCCCACGATGCCCATAAAAATTCCTTCCGATACATTCCGGTTGATGGTGAGCAGCAACTCCTGATTTTGACGTACGGCCTCCTCGGCATTTTTCTTTTCAGAAACGTCGCGAAAATTAGACACCACCCCGCGAATGTCGGGCAGATGGGCGAAGTTGGTCAGTGTTGACTCGGCCCAGAAGTAGTGGCCTTTTTTGTGCCGCAGACGTTCCAGGATCGTGACGCTTTTGCCGGGTTTCTTCAGGAGATCCGTAAAGGCGCGTGCGGCCCGCTTCACATCCTCGGGATGGACAAATTCTTTACCCGACCTACCCAACAGCTCAGCTTCCTTATAACCCGCAATCTTACGCACGCTGGAAGACGCAAATTTGATCTTGCCCTTCAGATCGTATAGAACAATGCCTTCGTGGGCATTCTCGATCAAGGCCTTAAAGCTCTTGGTGGTCAACTCACCGGTATGGTTTGGCTTTGGTTTCATGCAAGCGCTTGTCCCTACCGGAGATCAACCTTCTCGATATCAAAAATGCTTTTGAGGGCAGAGGAAGCAGCCGCGTTGGTGAGTGGAAAAAACCGGGCTTTGCAGACACGACATCGCGAAGAAACAGGAGCGGGCACAGAAGGATCAAGACATCTCATAGACGTTGGCGGTTGTGGTCCCTGAAATTACCAAAATTAATTCTCTTCTTGCTTCTCCTCCACAGCCACGGAAGGCTTGGGTGACACAAAACGATGAAGGGCAGTCTGGGCACCCAACGATCTCAACATAAGCTTACGAAGGTATCCTTCCACCGGCAAAATAAGAAAGGCCACCAGCACCTGCATAAAGAAGTCCTTCACGGGACTGGTCCGCGTTTCGAAGGTCTCCCCGATAGCTGTCTGGATAAATTGGATCAACAAGATAATGGTAAGCAATGACAGTACCCGGCTAATAAACCGGTAGCGTGTGCTTAACCGGAACGACAACAGCACCAAGGAAGCAAACAAAACGAATTCCAACGCATAGAACCATGGCCGCTTCCAATACGGGGGCAATACCTCGAACGACACCGGCGGCAGGTCCTTCACCTTTCCGAAAATATCCTTCGCCTGGGCCAGCAGTGTGTATTCGCCCGACGGCAAGTAGGGAAAGTCAACCATGTTATAGCTGCTGGACCATTCCGACCATCCCTTCTCCAATCCAAAAAGTTGGTAGCGGTATTCCACGGACTCGGAACCCAGGTAGTCGGGCTGAACAATCTCAAAAGAAACCGAGCTCTTTTCCTGGTCCAGCGCCATCATGCCCGCCCGCGAAACCTTGCGCTTATCGTTACGAACCGACTTTAACAAAAGGGGATAACCCGGCTCGTAGGGCGTGAACTTCTCGCCGAAGAATTTATAAAGCTCGTTGTTACCGGTGATGAGCCACAGGTTGTCGGAGGTTTGGTCGGACGCTATGAATCGGAGGTCGCTAAACAGGTTGAGCAGATCCAGGTTACTCTGGCCCGGATGCTGGCCAAACAAATTCCAGCGGTGTGTATCGCGAAACCAGATGTCGTTGTCGCTGGCAAAGTACCGCAGAGGTTTGGCCAACGTATCGATCGGCACAAACGCCTGGCGACCCCGGTCATATTTGAAAAATCCCTGCGAGTTGATCGCCACCACTTCATTATTCCGGTAGATCCCGGCGGTCCCGTCGAAGTTTGGGTTGTTCACGGTAATGGACTGAATTGTTTTGATCTGTTGGTCTTCAATCTCCACCCGGTGCACCTTGTCCAGGCCACACAACCAAAATTCATGATCGGCTCCTTTAAAAATATAGATCACGGGCTCGTCCAGCGGGTTCAATACACTTACGGTCTCCCAGCCTTGGTCACCCCAAGCCAACGTCTGGATCTCGTCTTTATAGGTCGAGATGAACAGCATTTTTTCATCGGCTGCATGGAAAACGGAGCGCACGGGCTCCTCCACCAGGGGCCTCGCCCGGAGACCGGTCACTTCGTAGGCTCCTCCTAAACCGGCAGCCACCAGTTGTTCGCCCACCTGTTCCAGGCTGGTGATCTTGGCGTCGATGCCCGCCACTTTTTTATACACATAATGGGCGCTGCGAAGTACTTTCTCGACTTTTTTTATCCGTTGATAAGAAGGCTTTGAGGCCGGATTGGTGTTGGCCTCTGCCACTACCTCCGGTTCAACGGGCACCGGAACGGGTACGTCGGTCTTTGTATCGGTCGTTGGCTTGGATTCAACTCTTTTCCGCTTCAGAAACCACAGGAAGCCCTTTTTCTTGGACTGTGCCTCCACCACCGGGGGCTTTACTTCTTCTGTGGGGGGCGAAACCAAAGGTCCTGTTGGAGAGACCGCTTCTGTTTTGACTTCCTTTTTGACCTCTTTTTTTGCCGGCTTCGGGATATAATCGTAATGCACGATCTCTTCAAACACCTCCTCTTTTTGCAACGCATACAATCCCAGCGACGTGCCCACATACACCTGGTCTCCTAAAGAAAGGGCACATAACAGGTTGCCCTGCAATCCGTCATAGTGACTAAACGACCGGAACGGCAAATAAGGCGACACGCGGGTAAACCCATATTCATGGGCCAGCCAGATGCTCTGACTCTTGTCGTTCATGAGCGCATATACTTCGTTGTCGGGAAGGCCGGTTGAATAGTTGATGATCTCCTGAGTTTTTCCCGAGGCCGCATGAACAAAAACCAATCCTCCGCGCAACGTACCCAGGGCAAGCAGGTCCCGATTCACCCACGTGCCGCTTACCACCACGCTTGCCGTAATGTAGGGTTGATCTTCCAGCACCATTTCGCGTGGTCTGAGGTCTTCCCCGCAGAGATACAATTTGTTATTGGCCAGCCCCACGAGATACATGTTTTGATAGGCCGAGGAAAACAAAATTTCATCGTCGCTCGAAAATCCCAAGGTTGTAGCCACCAGGCGATCACCATCCGCCTTCAAAATGCCTTGGTCGGTGTTGAGATAAATAGAGCCGAAGATCTCCGTCATGCCCGTAAAAGATCCGCTCATGACGGTGGCCTGTAGACGGACGGGTTTCTTCTCTTCCTTGTGCATGTACAAAGCCTCGTCGGTGAGAAAGTAAACCTTGTCTTTTACCGCCAGGCATTGGTACACGTCTTTCACCTCGGGCCGTGACCAGGTTTTCAGTTGCAGAAATCCGTTATCGTCGGCCTCCAGCTTACCATAGCCATCGGCACCCGCCCAGTACATGTCGCCCGCGGCATTTATTTGAAGGGAGTATATGGCGCCTTTGCCGGGAATAAGGTTCCAATTGCGGCCGTCAAACTCCAGCACACCGCTGCGCGTGGCGAAGTACATGAGGCCCTGCCCGGTTTGCACCATGGCAAAACAGACATTGTCATACTTTTTTTCCGAAGGAGAAAAGTGCGAGAGAAAGTAGTTTCCGGTTTGTCCAAAGAGATTAAAAAAACCGGCGAACAAAAAAGCTAAAAAAATATAACGCATGGTTCACGCTCAAACCAAAGTTAACGAAAGCAGCGGGTCAAAGCAAAATGACCTGGGAGGCTAACTGATGCGGCTCCAGTTCATGGCGGAGGGTCTCCGGGATTCAATCTGCGTTTTCACGACACTGTGTTCCGGTTTCTCCAACTCCGGGTCGTCCTTCAATAGCTTGATGGCCTCCTCACGGGCCGTTTGCAGCAGCGGGCCGTCCTTGCCCAGATCGGCGATAAGCAAGTCCAGCACACCGCTTTGTTGAGTACCCATCAAATCGCCGGGACCGCGCAGTTTCAGATCGGTCTCGGCGATGTCGAAACCATTGTTGGTTTTCACCATGGTTTGCAAGCGCACCTTAGAATCGGCGCTCAGTTTCACATCCGTCATCAGGATGCAATACGATTGCTCTGCCCCTCGCCCCACCCTTCCCCGCAGCTGGTGCAACTGCGATAGGCCAAAACGTTCTGCATTCTCGATCACCATCACCGACGCGTTGGGAACATCCACCCCCACCTCAATCACCGTGGTCGCCACCATCATCTTCGTTTCGCCGCTGGCAAAGCGTTTCATTTCATAGTCTTTGGCTTCCGGCTTCATCTTGCCATGGAGGATGCTGACGGCATAGTCCGGGAAGGCCCGGCTCACACTTTCATAGCCATCCATGAGATGCTTCAGGTCCAGCTTTTCCGACTCGTCGATCAGCGGATACACAATATAGACTTGGCGCCCGGCCTCCACCTGGTCGCGCAGAAATTGGTTGACCTGCAAGCGATGGGCATCGAACTTGTGGATGGTCTTAATGGGTTTTCGCCCCGCGGGCAATTCATCGATCACCGAAATATCCAGGTCGCCATACAACGTCATGGCCAGTGTACGCGGAATGGGCGTGGCCGTCATCACCAGCACGTGGGGATATACCGATTCGTTTTTTTGCCACAGCTTCGATCGTTGCGCCACGCCAAAACGATGCTGCTCGTCGACGATCGATAAGCCCAGGTTTCGAAATTGCACTTCTTCCTCCAACAGCGCGTGTGTGCCAATAAGTATTTTTAATTCTCCGCTTTGAAGGGCTTCGTGAATTTTTTTGCGCTCGGCCTTCTTAGTAGAACCGGTAAGCAACGCTATGGGTATGCTCATTTTGTCGGCATAGCGTTTCAATCCTTTATAGTGTTGCTGGGCCAGTATCTCCGTAGGCGCCATCAACGCACATTGGGCCCCGGAGCTGACCGCCACCAGCATGCAGATGAAACCAACGATGGTCTTGCCGCTGCCCACATCGCCTTGCAGCAGGCGATTCATTTGCTGGCCCGATTTCAGATCGGCATAAATTTCCTTGATCACCTTCTTCTGCGCATTGGTCAACGGAAAAGGAAGATGTTCGTGATAAAACTTCGTCAGCAAGGTGGCATCCTGGAACACCTGGCCTTTCATCTTCTCCTGACGGATGAGTTTCATTTTCAACAACCGCAGTTGAACATAGAAGAGCTCTTCAAATTTCAAACGTTGCCGGGCCTGGGCCAGCAGCTCGTGGCTTTTTGGAAAATGGATGTTGAGCAGTGCATCTTTCTTGGGGATGAGGTGGTTGGCCTCCTGGATGCTCACGGGCAAAGTCTCGCGTATACGATTCTCCGCTAACGTTAGCAATTGCTGCATGATCCGCGACAAGGTCTTGCTATCGATCTTGCGCGTCCTTAGTTTTTCCGACAAGGGATAAACGGGGTGAAGAAATCCTCCGCTCTCGTTGCTGACCGTTAAGGGCTCCACTTCCGGGTGGGCAATGCTATAGAAGTTGCCAAAGCGGGCAGGTTTGCCAAAGGCTACATAGGCGGCCCCGGGTTTTAGTTTATCGTTTATCCAATTTATGCCTTGGAACCATACCAACTCCATCTCTCCACTGTCGTCGGCGAAGTAACCTACCAACCGTTTTTTGAACCCCGTTCCCACCAGCTCTTTGCCCTTCAACACACCCTTGATTTGAACAAAGGGCATTTCTTCATTCAGCTCTTTTATAGTATAAAATTTCGTTCGATCCTCATATCGAAAGGGATAATGTTGAATGAGGTCGCCATAGGTAAAAATCTGCAGCTCTTTGTTGAGCAGCATGGCACGCTGAGGACCTACTCCTTTGAGATATTCAATAGACGTATCAAAAAATCCAGTCATGGAGTAAATAGGTCGTTAGACAAAAATTCAAAATATAATGACTTGAAACATATCCCCTCTGAATTTTTTCTGTATTAAATTCGCATCTCGATTAAACTAATGGTTACTAAAACTGTTTAAGTGTCATCAAAGAATCGTGCAGCTATGAAAGTTAAATCGACAATTTACAAGGGGATTGAGTACGTTCAGATCAACACCCTCCCCAAAGAGCAAATGGATTCGTTAATGAAAACGATCAACCGTGAGCTTTTGATAAAGATACTGATCGACGATAAGTTGGTGGGCAATTGCCTGCAATTCAAAGACTACGAATCTTGGTTCGACCTGGTTTACAGTTCCGACAGACCAATCGCCATAAAAGCAGTCAAAGAAAAGGAAAAGATGCTCGAACCCGAGCCGGTAAGCCTTTAGTCCCAGATGCCCGCGTCGGGCAGCACTTCTAAAATGTTTCCTGCGGGGTCGTGAAAATAAAACGATTCCTTGCCACTGCTCCAGATCACCTCGTCGATGATGGTGATGCCTTTTCCTTTGATCTCTTCTTTTGTCCGTTCATAGTCTTCTTTCGGCACTTCAAAGGCAAAGTGCTGCCGGCCTTCGGCGTAGTGGGGTGGCGGACTCTTTTTTGTTTTTGAATCGTCCGGGTTGAAGCACAGCAACACGGAACTTCCGGCGCGGAGAAAAAGATGCTTGCCGGGTAGGTAACTGATTACAGGGAGGCCCAGCACGTCGTGATAAAAATTCCTGGCCTCTTCGAGGTCGTGCACATAAAGACACGTTTCCTTGATCTTGACAATATTCATGGACAGATCGATTTTTTGAGCGAGCCATATTCCTCCCAAACACTCTTCACGATCCCGGCGGCCGTCTCTATTTTTTTTAGCGCCGCGCTCACCTGGCCGATCTCCAATTCACCTTCGTCCAGGTCGCCTTCAAAGATACCGGTTTTCGAACGGCGTTTTCCCAGAAGTCCGTCCAGCTCTTCCTTGGACGCTCCCCGCCATTCGGCTTCCTGTACTTTCTGATAAAATTTGTTTTTGATCAACCTTACTGGCGTTAGCTGTTTCAGCGTCACCACCGTGTCGCCCTCGTCGCTCTGGATGATCCTTTGCTTGAAATTTTCGTGTGCCGAAGATTCAACGCTCACAGCAAAACGGCTCCCGATCTGGACACCGTCCGCCCCCAGTATCTCGGCCGCGAGCATGGTGCGTCCCGACCCAATGCCCCCGGCGGCAATCAACGGAATGGAAATCGCATCGCGAACCATGGGGATGAGCACCAGCGTGGTGGTCTCCTCCCGGCCATTGTGTCCCCCGGCTTCAAAACCTTCGGCCACCACAGCGTCTACCCCGGCTTGCTGGGCTTTGAGCGCAAACTTCACGCTCGACACAACGTGCACGACCGTGATGCCCCGCTCTTTCAAAAAGGTAGTCCACAACGTTGGGTTTCCGGCCGAGGTGAAAACAATGCCCACCTTTTCCTCCACAATGATGGCCATGATCCGGTCGATCTCCGGATACAACAACGGCACATTGACCCCAAACGGGCGGTCTGTGGCTTGCTTACATTTTTGGATATGCTCCTGCAAGATCTCGGGCCGCATAGACCCGGCACCGATAATGCCCAGCCCACCGGCATTGCTCACGGCCGAAGCCAGCCGCCAGCCACTGCACCACACCATGCCGGCCTGGATGATGGGGTATTGAATGTTGAAAAGTTCGGTGACACGGTTTGTGAAGTCCTTCATATTCAGTGTGAAAAAATGTGTTTCGGATACATAATTTTTGCTAGACCGTTGAATATCTGAAAATTAGAAATAACCCGTGTTGCACCACTCGCTTTTTTAGGCCTTTTAAGTTGTCCACAAAGAATTGATTAACTAAATCCATCGTAAACTACTGTTCATCAATGCTTTAATCGTTAATAATCGGGTAATGTGGATAAGTGCTATTTTTTGTGGAAATCTTTTTGTCTCCTTTTTGTTGATTTCTAAGTACCTGAATTCTAATGTTTTTCTATATTTTCCGCCCAAAATATTACACGGGTTTCTGGTCACATTTTTGCAACCACTCCCCGGTAATCCAGTTCATAACAACATGCGAAAACCCGTCTTCCTTCTTTGCCTCCTCCTTGCCTCAGCGGCCTCGGCCCAACAGGCAAATGTGATAAAATTCGACAAACTCCAGGCCCTCATCGACGCCAAAAGCGACCAGGTTCAGGTCATTAACTTCTGGGCCACCTGGTGTGCTCCCTGCGTGAAGGAACTCCCCCTGCTGGAAAAACTCAACGCCACCAACGACCCCACCGTGAAGGTCACACTCATCAACCTTGACTTTGCTGACAAGCTCGACAAAGTAAATGCCTTCATCGCCCGCAAAAACATGAAAACCGATGTGTTGTTGCTGGACGAAATAGACTACAACACCTGGATCGACAAGGTGGACAAATCCTGGGGCGGCGCCATCCCGGCCACCCTAATCATCAACCCCAAAAACGGTCGTCGAAAATTCCTGGACAAAGAGTTACAGGAAGGCGATCTTGAAAAGCTTATAGCAGAAGTAAAATAAAAAACCCACGCTTCTTATGAAAACAAAAATGAAATTATGGGTGATGCTCCTCTGCGCAAGTGTCTTGTTTGCCGGTAGCACCACGTCCTATCAACTCGGCGACAGCGTATCGGATTTCAAGCTGAAAAATGTCGATGGCAAAATGGTATCGCTCTCCGACTATAAAAGCGGCAAAGGCGTGATCGTTATTTTCGATTGCAACACCTGCCCCTATTCGCGCGCCTACAACGACCGCATTATCGGCCTCAACAAAAAATATGCAACCCAAGGCTTCCCCGTAGTCGCCATCAACCCGAACGACCCCGCGCAATCGCCGGGCGATTCGTTTGAAGAAATGGCGGCCGTCGCAAAAAGAAAGCACTATGATTTTCCTTACCTGGAAGATGCGTCGCAAGAAGTAGCCCGCGCGTTCGGCGCCTCCAACACACCCCATGTTTTCGTTTTGAAAAAAGACGGCACAGATTTTAAAGTCGCCTACATCGGCACCATCGACAACAACACGCGCGATGCTTCGGCAGCCGACAAGAAATACGTTGAAGATGCGGTGAACGCGCTGTTGGAAAACAAGCCTGTTGCAACACCAAAAACAAAAGCTATAGGATGTGGTATTCGGTGGAAGAACTCTTGAGTCATTTTTCTCATCCACGAATACCCAATAGGATTTCACGGGGGGTCGCCAAGATTTTGAGCGGCCCTTTATTTTTTCAAGACATCGTCGTCAGTTAGTCACCAACGTATTTCGCCACACGCCTTTCATCATTTTCAAACTCCCTGAAATCAGGTCCATTTATCATCTGTTCAAAAAGTTTCATTTTCTGAGCTAAATAAAAAATATTTCGTATAGCCTTGTTTCAAACGGTGGCACGGAGCTTGCGTTTATAAGAATATGAGAAGGTTGATTTTGTTGTTGCTGCTCGCGTCGGGATCCTCGGCGCTGGCATATGATTCCGGCATCGCCGTTCAAACAGAAAAAGGAACCACCATGCAGGTGTACGTGAACGGAAAGCTGTATAATAAACAACCCGGAAAGTTTGTACGCGTGCGCAGTGCGCCTGGTCTCTTCCACCTGGAAGTGAAAGTTCTCAATCCCTGGAACAAACAATGGTACCTGGTGCGAAAAGATATTCGCGTCGACAAGGGTTTTGAGTTTCAGTATAAGGTTGTGTTTGTAAACAGGACGAGACCCGAGCTCCGGAAAGTAAATCAATACCCCGTGTACTCCCGGTATTTTCTAAACCCGAGCTTGTACAACAGACATCCCATAACATAGACAATCAGATTTTCCGCGACCGGCTGATCAGCACGATGACGATGGCAATGAGCACGATGGTGAACGTGTTCACGTGGAAGAATCCGAATGGCCAGTGCCAATTGAAGCCCCAATGAAAGATGCCGCCGATCAATCCTCCGATCGCCGCACCGACGGCGCCAATCACGCCGCCAATAATCCCGACCACGCCGCCAATCAAACCGATGATCAAGCCGAAAAGCCCACCCGCGATGCCGATCCAAATGGGAAAAGTGAATACAATCAATACAACGAGAATAAGGGTGGCAGTGCCTCGCGATTCCATAGGTTTGAATTTGCTAAGGCTATACCAAAAATAATGCAATGAACTAAAACCTGCCTCAGGGACTCAATTTTGGCCTTTTTTGTTTTTTTAATGGGCAAAATTGTTGAGAATTGAACAGCGGATTTTGCAAATATGAACAGTGGCTGGTTTTACCGCCTCTCCTTCGCTAAAGCTTCGGCGAGCAAGGGAAGACACTAAGGCGCAAAAAGAAAACGCAAAGCTTGTCTCGGGACAAACCTTGCGTTCTTTGCATCTCTCCTTTGCTCGACGGAGCTTTAGCGACGGAGAGCGGTTAAACCTTAAAAGGGATACTCGCCTTTTTCGATGGCGTAGTTTGCTACTTTTCTACGCGCGTCTTTCAAGTTATAGGGATCGATCTTTGTAAACCGTTTCAACCCCATCAACATCAATCGTTGTTCATCGCCTTCCGCGAAAGAAGTGATCGCCTGACGGCCGCATGAAGCTACCTTTTCAACAGCATAATGCAGATAGATGATCGCCATCTCCTTCTGAACTTCGCACGCCGCTTCTCCCTTCAAGCCGATAAGTTTTTCCACGCGAAGCAGCGTCGACTCCGCCGCATAGGCTTCGATGAGCATATCCGCCAGGTTCATCAACACTTCCTGTTCGTCGGACAGCTTCATCATAAATTTCTGAACGGCGGCGCCCGCCACCATCAAGCCGGCCTTCTTCAGGTTGGCCAGCGCTTTCTTTTCTTTTACAAACAATCCTTCTTCTTCGGCGGCCCCAAAATCCGGGATGGCCATCAATTCTTTTTGCACCGCCATCGCCGGGTTCATCAGGTCAATGGAGCCCTTCATGGCGCGTTTCATCAGCATGTCGATGGTGAGCATGCGGTTGATCTCGTTCGTGCCTTCGAAAATACGGTTGATGCGCGCATCGCGGTAAGCGCGGTCCATGGGACCCTCGGCCGAGAAACCCATACCGCCATAGATCTGCACGCCTTCGTCCACCACAAAGTCGAGTACTTCCGAGCCATGCACTTTCAGGATGGCACACTCGATGGCAAACTCTTCCAGTGATTTCAATTTTGCTTTCGCGGGATCCAGCCCACCGGCCACCAATCCATTGTAGGCATCGTCGATGTTTTGACCGGCACGGTAACATGCCGACTCGCTCACAAAAACCTTGGTCACCATTTCGGCGATCTTGTGTTTGATGGCACCGAAGTTGGCAATGGCCGTTCCAAACTGTTTCCGTTCCTTGGCATAGTTCACGGCCGTGCTGATGGTTTTCTTGCTGCCACCGATCGCCGCCACACCCAATTTGATACGGCCCACATTCAAAATATTCACCGCGATCTTGAAGCCGTTCTCTCTTTCCGACAAAAGATTTTCCACTGGCACTTTGCAGTCATTGAAAAAGATCTGGCGCGTAGACGATCCCTTGATCCCCATTTTATGTTCTTCTTCATTCATGGTGATGCCACCAAAAGCTTTCTCCACGATAAAGGCCGACAAGTTTTTATCGTTGTCGATCTTTGCAAACACGATGTACACATCGGCAAAGCCGCCGTTGGTGATCCACATTTTCTGGCCGTTGATGACGTAGTGTTTGCCATCGGCGCTCAGCACGGCCTTCGTTTTACCCGAGTTGGCATCAGAGCCTGAATCGGGCTCCGTCAAACAATAGGCCGCCTTGTATTCGCCGGTGGCCAGCTTGGGCAGATATTTCTTTTTTTGTTCTTCGCTTCCGTAGTACACGATAGGCAACGTGCCAATCCCGGTATGCGCCGAAAGCGCCACCGCCACAGAGTGGCCTCCACCGATCACTTCGGCCACCAGCATCGTGGTGTTGAAGTCCATCCCAAACCCGCCATACTCGGTGGGCACCGAAGTTCCCAACAAGCCCAATTCGCCGGCCTTGTCCAGCAAAGTAGGCATGAGCTTGGGATCTTTCTGGGAATCAATTTCGTCCAGGCGGTTGAAGACTTCTTTGGTGAGAAAATCTTTGCACTGCTGCTGGATCATTTGTTGTTCTTCGCTGAATTCTTCGGGGATGAAGATCTCGTTTGCCTGCGATTCGCGGATCAGGAATTCGCCGCCTTTGATTGCGTGTTTTGTTTCCGTGGTGGTAGCCATAAAACTTTCTTTAATATTGATTCTTGAGATTCGTTTAGTTCAATAATTCATAAATACCGGCCACACCTTGTCCGCCGCCAACACACGCCGTGACGAGACCGTATTTTCCTTTTCTCCGTTGCAGCTCTTTCAGCAACGTCAACGACAAACGCGCACCGGAGCTGCCCAGCGGGTGGCCCAACGCGATGGCCCCGCCATTCACATTTATTTTTGAAGGATCCATGTTCAATTCACGGATCACCGCCAGGGATTGCGCGGCAAAAGCTTCGTTCAATTCGATCAGATCAATATCTTGAAGCTTCAGTCCAGCACGCTGAAGTGCTTTTGGCACCGCGGCCACGGGACCGATGCCCATGATGCGCGGATCCACGCCGGCCACGGCATAGCTCACCATGCGCGCGATGGGTTTCAGATTCAGTTGCTTCACCAATTTTTCGGACATCACCACGGCAAATGCGGCGCCGTCGTTTGTGGGCGACGAGTTCCCTGCGGTTACCGAGCCCCCCAACGCAAACACGGGTTTCAACTTTGCCAGCACTTCTATAGATGTTTCGGGTCGCGGTCCTTCATCGGTATCGACCACGGCTTCCTTGGCTCTCTTCTTTCCGGATTCATCCACAAAAATTTCTTTTGTGGCAATGGGGTGGATCTCCTCCTTGAACTTTCCATCCTTCTGTGCCTGGATCGCTTTCATGTGCGACTCATAGGCGAACTTGTCCTGGTCTTCGCGCGAGATTTTATATTGTTTCGAAATCTCCTCGGCCGTGAGACCCATGCTGGTATAGTATGTCGGATGGTCTTTGGCAATGGTATAATTTAACGCCGTCTTCCAGCCCATCACCGGCACAAGCGACATCGATTCGGCGCCGCCGGCAATAATGCAATCGGCCATGCCCGCCTTAATGGTTGCCGACGCTAAGTGGATGGCTTCCACGCCGGAACCGCAATAGCGGTTGATCACCATGCCGGCATTGTCGATGCCCAAGGCGGTGAGCGCAATCATTCTTCCCATTTGCATGCCCTGCTCGGCTTCCTGCACGGCGTTGCCTACGATGAGGTCGTCGACCATTTTATTTTCCAGTCCGGGCACGGACTGTACGAGGGCTTTGATCAGATCGGTGGCGAAATCGTCGGGGCGTGTAAAGCGAAAGCCTCCTTTTTTCGCACGGGTATTTGCTGTTCTTTTGGCAGCTACGATATAGGCGTCCATAATTAGTTTCTTAAAGGTTTTCCTCCCGTTAATATTGATTGAATTCTCTCCAGTGTTTTCTTTTCTCCCGTCAGGGAAACAAAAGCTTCGCGTTCCAGGTCCAATAAGTATTGTTCGCTCACTTCCTGGGGCGAGGTGAGGTCGCCGCCGCACATGACGTTGGCAATTTTCAAAGCGATCTTTTGGTCGTGATCCGAAATAAAATTTCCCATGCGCATGCCCTGCACGCCGGCCATGAACAACGCCTGGCCCGCACGCCCCTGCACTTTGATATTCTTTGCGGGAACCGGCATGGTGTAGCCGGCATCATACAGCTCCAACACCGCCGCTTTGCCATCCAGCAACTGGCGGTCTTTGTTCACGGATATTCTATCCACGCTACGAAGCACACCCATTTCGCGCGCCTCCTCGGCCGACAACGCCACTTTTGCCGTGGCGATGTTCATGAAGGCATTTTGCAAGGCATTCAATTCCACGTCGCCTTCTTCCAGGGAGTCGCTCACGCGTTTGGTAAATTCCTTTGTTCCGCCACCACCGGGGATCAGGCCCACGCCCACTTCAACAAGACCGATATAGGTTTCGGCTGCTGCCTGTGCAATGTCGGCGTGCATGGTCATTTCGCAACCGCCACCCAGCGTGCGGCCTTGCGGACAAACAACAACCGGAACGGAAGAGTACCGGATGCGCATCACCGAGTTTTGGAATTGGCGAACCATAAAGTCGATTTCGTCATATTCCTGTTCAATGGCATACATAAACACCAGACCAAGGTTTGCACCCAAAGAGAAGTCGGGTCCCTGGTGGCCAATGACCAGTCCTTTATAATTTTTCTCCGCCAGGTCAAGCGCTTTGTTCAAGCCCTCGATCACGGAGCTGCCCAGCGTATAGCTTTTGCTGCTCCAGGCAAAGTTGATCACCCCATCGCCAAGGTCTGTAACCTTCGACTCCGCGTTTTTCCAAACGATATTTTCTTTCAGGTTTTCGAGGATGATGAATTCCTCCTTGCCCGGAATGATCTTGTATGATTTGCTTGGGATATCGTAATACTTGCGCTGGCCGTTCTCGACTTTGTAAAATGACTTGTTTCCGGCGGCGAGCATTTCCTTCACCCATGGATTGGGTTTGCTGCCGGTCGCTTCCATATCGGCAACGGCTTTTTCAACCCCCACGGCATCCCACGTTTCAAAAGGACCGAGCTCCCATCCAAAACCGGCGCACACGGCGTCGTCGATTTTGTAAAGCTCGTCGGCGATTTCAGGGATGCGGTTCGATGCATATTGAAACAAGCCGTAGAATGAATCACGATAAAATTCCCCTGCTTTGTCCTTGCCGGCCAACAAAACTTTGAAGCGATCTTTCACGTTGTCGATCGTCTTCGTGGTTTCGAGCGTGGCAAATTTTGCTTTGGCTTTTGTTTTATACTCGAGGGTTTTGAGATCCAGCGTCAGGATTTCGGTCTCGCCTTTTGCATTTTTTGTTTTCTTATAAAAACCTTGTCCGGTTTTGTCGCCCAGCCATTTGTTCTGCTCCATCTTCAACACCACATCCGGCAACTTGAAATACTGACGGCCTTCGTCGTTGGGCAAGCCGTTGTATAAGTTGCCGCTCACTTTGATCAACGTATCCAGCCCCACCAGGTCGGAAGTTCTGAACGTAGCCGACTTAGGCCGGCCGATGACCGGACCGGTAAGTTTATCCACTTCATCAATATTCAGATCGAGCTTGCTCATAGCGTCCACCACCTTCATGATGGAGAACACGCCCACGCGGTTTGCGATAAACGCCGGCGTGTCTTTGCACAAAACGGTAGTTTTTCCAAGGAAAAGATCGCCGTAGTGCATCAGGAATTGAACGATCTCCGGATCCGTATGCGGTGTGGGAATGATCTCCAACAGTTTGAGATAGCGGGGAGGGTTAAAGAAGTGTGTTCCGCAGAAATGTTTTTTGAAATCTTCGCTTCTTCCTTCCGTCATCAGGTGAATGGGAATGCCCGACGTGTTGGAGGTGATGAGCGTGCCCGGCTTGCGATGCTTCTCGACCTCGTCGTACATTTTTTTCTTAATATCCAGATTTTCGACTACCACCTCAATCGTCCAATCATAGTCCTTGATCCGGGCCAGGTCGTCGGTGAAATTTCCCAGGGCGACGCGTGAAGTGAATTTCTTGCTGTAGATAGGCCCCGGGTTGGATTTTATCGAACGATCAAACGAAGTCTGAACGATCCTGTTTTTTACTACCCGGCTGTCCAGCGACAACCCCTTTGCCTTCTCCTCGTCGGTAAGGTCTTTGGGCGCCATGTCCAGTAGAAGAACCTGGCAGCCGATGTTGGCAAAATGACATGCAATGGCGGATCCCATTACGCCGGAACCCAAAACAGCAA
Organism: Chryseolinea sp.; assembly: GCA_036525235.1. Taxonomy (GTDB): domain Bacteria; phylum Bacteroidota; class Bacteroidia; order Cytophagales; family Cyclobacteriaceae; genus Chryseolinea. Next base: position 91,599 of record DATDAV010000169.1, read on the forward strand.
CTTTGCGAATTGATCGTTTCATGTTATCTATTTCTTATTTTCAGAGGTTTGAAATTTACAGTATAGATGGTCATCTTCTGTTATCCCGGTTTTAAACTTTCTGCATTTCCGCCATCCCCGCACAAGCCAACTGGTTGATCTCGGTCATCACTTCAAAAAAAATCTTCAGCTTGCTTTCCGGCACCAGCTCGCGCACTTTGTTGTTGAACAACAATACGGTTTCGCGCGAAACTTCTTTTTTGCGTTTGCCCATGGCGGTCAAAAAAATTCTAACGGAACGTTTGTCCAGCGGATCAGGCTCGCGGTAGATCAGCTTTTTTTCTTCCATCGTCTTCAGCATGCGTGTGAGGCTGCGGGCTTCCAAACCCATAAGCGGAGCGATCTTGGTGGCGGGGGTTCCCTGGTCGGAGTGAATATTGAGTAGAACAAATCCAATAGATGTTGTAATATCGTGTTTGCCGGCCTGCTGATTGTACATTCTGGAAATAGCGTGCCAGGCAGCTTTGATGTTGTGATCTACGGTTTCTTCTCTCCGCATACGTTTTCAGGAAGTGGAAACGAAGGTAATAAAATATGTTATGCATGCATACTATTTCATAAAATAGTTTAGAAATCCCCGAAAACCTTCTTTCCAGCCTCGCCGTGGCCTTTTTGCTTCCTACCCGGCAAAATTTTCAAGCTTTCTTATCCGTCCATCCGATAACGCTTTGCCCATTCGGTTTCAGAATGTGAAATTGCTTTGTGCGACACCCCCTTATCACCCTTTTTTGCCTTTTGAGCATTTCTCTATGGGCCCAGAAAAAAAATGAGTCCTATCAGCTGAACCTTCACCGGGCATCGTCCCCCATTAAGATCGACGGCATCCTGGACGAAGAAGCCTGGCGTCAAGCCGAAGTGGCCACCGATTTCTATATGGTGCTCCCCATGGACACCAGTTCGGCCCGCGTGAGAACGGAAGTTCGCATGAGCTACGACGACGAGCATCTCTACCTGATCGCCACCTGCTTTCACTTGCTTCCGGGCCGATATTTTGTGGAGTCGCTGCGCCGCGATTTCACGTTTGGCAAAAACGACAACTTCCTGTTGTTCATGGACACGTTCGACGACCAGACCAACGGTTTCTCGTTTGGAGCCAACGCCGCTGGCGCTCAATGGGACGGCATCATGTATGAAGGTGGGAAAGTAGACCTGAGCTGGGATAACAAGTGGACGTCCGTCGTCACCAAAGACGACGACAAGTGGGTCTTCGAAGCGGCCATACCTTTCAAATCGATCCGCTACAAAAAAGGCATTACCCAATGGGGCATCAATTTCAGCAGGCTCGATTTGAAAACCACGGAAAAATCCAGCTGGGCGCCCGTGCCGCGTCAGTTTCCCACGGCATCGCTAGCCTACACCGGAACGCTGAACTGGGATGAAGCGCCTCCCCAGGTAGGTCCCAACATTTCGTTGATTCCCTACGCGCTGGGGGGCGGCAGCAAAAATTTTAGCGATGGCACGTCCACTGCCTATAAAAAAGAAATCGGGATGGACGCAAAAGTTGCCGTCACCTCCTCGCTGAACCTCGACCTCACGGTGAATCCCGACTTTTCCCAGGTGGACGTCGACCGGCAGGTGACGAACCTGGATCGCTACGAACTCTTCTTCCCCGAGCGCCGCCAATTCTTTCTGGAAAACGGCGACCTCTTTGCCAATTTTGGTTATGCCAACATTCGTCCGTTTTTTTCGCGGCGCATCGGATTGAACGTCCCCATCCAATATGGCGCGCGCTTCAGTGGAAAAATAAACAAGAACTGGCGCGTCGGTGCCATGGACATGCAAACCGCCGATGTGGAAAGCCAACACCTGCCCCGACAGAATTTTGCTGTGATGGCTTTGCAACGGCGCGTTTTCTCCCGCTCGAACATCGGCGTGATCTTTATCAACAAACAGTCTCTCAACTACGAACCGTCAGACGATCCCGCGGTGCCGGTATACTCCCAATACAATCGCAATATCGGGTTGGAATATAATCTCGCGTCGTCCAACAACGTATGGACGGGAAAAGTCCTGATGTTGAAATCCTTTAGTCCGGATAAATCGGACAAGGATTTTACGCACGCCGCCAACCTGCAATATTGGAAGCGCCGTTTGTTGTTGAGCTGGCAGCACGAAGTTGTGGGGGAAAATTATAATCCGGAGGTGGGCTATGTTCCCCGCCGAAACTATGTCAAGATAAACCCCATCGCTCAGTACTTATTTTTTCCTAAAGGAAAATTGATTTTAAGTCACGGACCAAAAATCACTTCGACCTACTTCTACAATCCTTCCTTCAAACAAACCGACAACGAAAGTATCCTTTCGTATGGAATTACTTTCCGCAAGCAAAGCGTGCTCAACGTGTATGGCATGCACGACTATGTACAGTTGCTCCAACCTTTTGATCCGACAAATTCGGGAATGGATTCCCTCAGCGTCGGTACTCAGCATTGGTGGAATTCTGTTGGCGCGGACTTCACTTCGATGCCGCAAAGTATTTTTACCTATGCACTCTCCACACGCTACGGTGGATATTACGCCAACGGCACGCGGTTTAACTTTGGCGGAGAAGTGGGTTACCGGTTTCAGCCCTACATGAGCCTCTTGGTAACGTTCAATTACAACGACCTCAGATTGCCGGAACCTTGGGGAAACACAAAGTTCTGGTTGGTCGGCCCAAAGTTGGATGTGACCATGACCAACAAGCTTTTCTTCACGGCCTATGCTCAGTACAACCAGCAGTTAAAAAATGTGAACCTCAATACGCGGTTACAATGGCGCTACAAACCTGCCTCGGATCTTTTTATCGTATACACGGATAATTATTTCCCAGAAAATTTTGTCGTGAAAACCCGGGCGCTTGTTGTGAAACTCACCTACTGGTGGAACATTTAACCTGCGCTCATTTTTAAATTCACTGAACTTCCCTCGACCACTACTGTTAAATTCAGAGAGCATGCTGGTGATGGACTTAAAGGAACTTCAAAATGGTTTTGCGAAACCGGGCCGCGTCGTCTACATCGGCGTGCGGCCTCAGCGCCGTGAGCCTGTCAAAGTGCTCGACCAGGTAATCGCGGTCGAAGCACGCGGACTTGAAGGCGATCGCTACAAAAATTCGGGAACCCGACAAGTCACCTTCATTCAAGCCGAACATCTCAGAGACATGGCGTCCTTCCTGGGTCGCTCTTCCGTAGAACCGGAATTGACACGAAGAAACATCGTAGTAGAGGGCATAAACTTGTTGGCGTTGAAAGGAAAACAATTTTCCATCGGTGAAGCCGTGTTTCAATATTCTGGAGAATGTCATCCTTGTTCACGGATGGAAGAAAATTTAGGAACGGGTGGATACAATGCCATGCGGGGTCACGGTGGCATCACAGCAAAAGTAATTCATGGAGGATTGATCAGGACCGGCGATGCCGTTATCGCGATTTGATTTTTTTATTGACGGATCAATTGGTCATAGAACCAGAGTGTCTGCTGGTAGCTTTCCAAACTCACGCGCTCGTCGATGCCGTGGAAACCAATCGGGTCCGTCATGGGACTGAACTTGATGATGTTCGTTGATAGGTCTTCGAAATGTCGCGAGTCTGTTCCGCCGATCATGAGGAAAGGCGTAGTGACCGTTTCGGCAAAAGTTTTTTTGACGGTTTCATCAACGCGTTTATAACCAAAGCCGTCTTCGGGGGAAGTGGCCGAGGGCTCGGCTGAGAATTCCTTCGACACGGCAATCGACACGCGGTCGTCCTGGATGATCTTTTTTATTTCGGCGATCACTTTTTCCGATCCATCACCCTGGAGCAAACGGAGGTTTATCGTGACCGTGGCTTTGGTGGGCACCACGTTATCTTTCATGCCGGCGTTGAAAATGGTGGGCACGGCGGTAGTCCTGACCACCGCATTTCCTCCCGGACTTTTTTCATAGATGCCGATGACCACGCTTTTAAAAAGCCAGGTGTTGGCAAACACTATTTTTTCGGGGTAGGGCATTTCGGGACCCACATGGTCCATGAAGCCGACCGTTGCCGGCGCAAAGTTGGCCGGGAAGGGATGCTGCCGGATGTTGACCACGGCTTTCGAAAGGATATCGAGCGCCGTTTCCTGTTCGGGCATGGAGGAGTGTCCACCATTTTTGTCCACGGAAAGCAAAAGGGTCAAATATCCTTTTTCAGCGGTTCCGATCAGGGCAACGGGTTTGGTCATGCCCGGCACTTTTTCGCGTGTAACTATGCCGCCTTCGTCCAGCACCATTTCGGCGGAAACACCACGTTGTTTTAAGGCAGCGGCGATGGCCACCGCTCCCGTTCCGCCGCGCTCTTCATCGTGGCCCAGGGCGAAGTAGAGGCTGCGCTCGGGTTGATAGTTCTCTTTTAGAAGTTTTTCGATGGTTTCAAAAATGCCAATCACATTGATCTTGTTATCGGCCGAACCCCGGCCCCAGATAAAGCCATCCTTCAAGTCGCCGGAAAATGGTTCGACGGTCCAGTTGCTTTTTGATGCTTCTTCGATGGGAACCACATCCTGGTGGGCCATCAGCACAATGGGTTTCAGGGATGGGTTCTTTCCCTTCCAAAAATAGAGGAGGCTATATTTTCTTATTTTTTCCCGAACCAGGTTTGCATGCACCGCCGGGTAGGTCTTTTCCAGAAACCGATGAAATCCATAGAATTGGGCCGTGTCCAACAATGTGGAATCGTTGAACGAAATGGTTTTATAGCGGATGGCTTCCTGCAGGTGTTCCAACGCCGCGGGCGGAACTGCTGGAGCTGGCGTTGCGACGATGGGTAGCTGTTTTGACTTGAACGTTACGGCATTGAATACGAGAATAGCGACCAAAACGGCGATCAATGCCAGAATAACCCAGAGGATACGCTTTACCATAATTCTTCCGAAGATATAAAAATTAGCCGCTACCCAGGTGAGTGGCATTGCTTTTAAAAATTTTCGGACCCCAGCCGACCGGTTCTGAAGATGTCCCGCGATTTCAAAAAAGATCCGACGAAAAAAGCCCGGTGTGACGACCGGGCTTTTAAAATTTTTTAGAATTGAGCTGGCTGTTCCTGTCCGTTAAAATCTCCTCGAAGCAGGCGGAATCTCTTTCGGGCCTCCGCGGCAAAAACGCTGCCGGGATATTTCGAAAGAAAGTCGCGGTAGATTTCCATGGCTTTGTCCTTATTTTTTAGCTGGCGTTCATAGATTTCGCCTTGAAGAAAATAGGCGTCGTCCGCCAGGATGTCGTCGCCGTAGTCGTCAATTATTTTTTGAAGGAGGGCCAGTGATTTTTCAAACTCACCCCGCTGCATGCGGATGTTGGCTTCCAGGAAATAGACATCGTCGAGAATGGTCTGGTTCGAAAAAGAAACGCCGGTACCCGAGGTGCCTTGTTTCAGGAATTCAATTTTCTTCAATGCCTCCTCGGTTTTGTTTTGGTAGAGCAGCAATTCCACCGACGCATATTGCTTCAAGGCTTCCCCGGTTGAATCAATGGCCACATTTTCTTTTATGCGCATGCTCAGATCCAACGCGTCGTTTGCAATTTCGCGGGTGGTGGCCTGTTTCAAAATGTCCAGATGTTCTTGCGCCAGCCGGAAGTCGCCTTTGTAGTACGACAGTTTTGCGTTTTTCAATTTTGCTTCATAACCGACGGGATTTTCTTTTTGCGTTTTTTCCACTTGCGAATACAGCAACGAAGATTCCCATGGTTCGCCCTTCAACATATAAATATCACCCAGATCGAGCTTGGCTTTCGATTTCAAATAGAGCGTGGCCTTCGGATTGGCAATCAATTTGTTCAGGATATGGACAGCCGAATCTTTTTGATCGAGGTAGGTCGCGAACAACATGGCCTCGCTCTTGGAAGCTTCCAGCGAATTCACATTGTCGGGATATTGTTTTATAAAACTTTTGTAGTCTGAAATCAGAATCTTCACCGAATCCATTTTTACGGGGTAGGTATTTTTCACCCGGGCTTCACGGGTGCGGATCAGTCCGAGGCGCGCCAATAAATAATTTTGAGATCCCTGATACTCGCGGATGAGGTAACGATAAATTTTTAAGGCTGTGTCATAATCTTCATTGTCCAGGGCAACCCTGGCCACTTCCATACATTTTTCGCCATCGCGTTTATAGCGTTTGTCGTACGCCCGGGCCTGGATAAAAGATGCGTAGAAATTTTTCTGTTGCATCGTCACCCAGATCAGCAGATCGGCATACACTTCCACATCGGGATATTGTTGAACTTTATCGTATAGCAATCTCTCCAGGCTTTCGAGTTCCTCCGGTTTAGTGAGCAGGGCCTGCATCACATTTTTCACATATTGAATGTTGCCGGAATTTTGGGTGACATAGTTCAGGTATTCCTGCACCATTTTGTCCTGGTTTCCTTTTATGCGATACAGCATCGCCAGCTCCAGACAAAACAGCGACGGGTTGCCTAGCGATTCGCGACTTTCCGTAAGCGAAAGTATGCCGTAGTCATTCAGCGAATGCGACATAAAATAATCCGACATCATTTTTATGCGCTGAACGTTGGTCTTGCTTTCTCCGATCAGCTCCCGGAAATATTTGTCGGCCCGGGCCATGTCCCCCGCCTTTACGTAAGTAAGTCCCACGTCGAGTCGATACTGAATGTTGAGCGGATCTCGCTTCGAGATTTTTTTTAAGAAATTTTGAGCCTCATCAAAATTGCCCAGGTCCAGCAACACGTTTAAATAATTGTTATAAATAAACGGCGTGTTCAAATCACTTTTGGCCAGGTCGCGATAAAGCTCCAGCGCCTTTTTCTTATCGCCTTTCAATAAATATTCGTTGGCCAACTGGATGTCATCCTGGTTCTGTGAATAAACGGGAAAACCAGAGAAAAGCAGAAAAAAAGTTATCCCGATAAGGACGGTCCTTATTAATTTTATATAGGATATATATATAATATAACTACTATTAGGCATGTTCAAATGTGTATAACCTTTACACGGTTTGGATTGTGGAAGTTATGTAGAATTCAAATATATATTAATCTTTTCTTTATCAGTGGTTTAGGAGGTTGTCAACAATGTTTTGAGGTGTGTATAGATGGCGTGTGGATCACTTTCTATATAAACGTTGTGGGTAACTGTTTGCTTATGCACATGCAGATTTTCGCTTTGCCCGGATTGGGGTATTTATCGGTTTTATCGCCGAGTTGCTGTCCTCAATCCACAAGTTGTCAATAGCTTATTAACAATGGTCCGAGCTCCCAATTTGCCTTGAGGTTCACGACTTGTGTCTTCTTTTCGTTTTTATAGAAGACTATCGGCTCGGGTTCCTGGTGTAATTGGAAATTTCCTGGGCTCCATTTTCCGTCCCCGTCCTTGTCGATAATTAGCCTGATCATATAGTCGCCCGGGTCAAGGTCTTCAAAAGAGGTTTTCGTTGTGTTTGTTCTGGACGCGACCGGTTTGAAATCTTTGTTCAACAGTTGAATAACAAAGTTTTTTTGATCCGTTTTCACCTCTACAAAAATGATCCCTGTGTCTTCCAGTATAGATGGCTTTAGCGTTTCGCGACTCGCTGCAGAACTGTCTAGTTCGACACTGATGAAGGTACCCTTGCTCATAATGAATTGATTTTGGACCGGCTTGGGTGGCGGGACGGGCTTTTTTGGATCTTGGGCTGGTGCAGCGGCGATGGCAGGTTTAGGCGGTGGTTTGGGTGCCTCCTTCTTTTTTGGTGGCTCGCTGGAAGGATCTGGCTTTTTGGGGAAGAGAGTTTTGTCAAAAGTTTTCTCGATGATGACGGTGTTGTGAGCGCTGTCAATTTTAATATTCTCGGCAAGAATGGGGACTACTTTGGCTGAGTCGATTTGATAATAAATGCTGTCGAAGTTTATTGCTGCGACGGGTTTGTTGAAGATGATGCTTCCCTTTAGAATTCCTTTTGTTCCGATCACTTTGAATTGAGAGCTCGTCACTTTGAAAGTCTCCTTCTTGACGTCACGTTTACTAAATTTAATATAGATGGTGGTGTCAATGGCATTGCTCACGCTGTCGTAGGCGTTGAACCTGACGGCCAAGCTGTCTTTGTCTTCAATGGTATTGTAGATGCGGATGTTGGCTTGGTCTTCTGCGAAAGCGGAGAGTAGTATTTCTCCTTCCGTGGGAGTAAGACGATAATGGTCGAGATTCTTAGATGTCTTAATGTTGAAATATGTATTATAAGGCCTTGAGTTTGTGAGCTTTAGGGCGCGAGTGTCTAATTTAATGACCGGTATATCCTCTTTTTTGATGTCCTCGGTGAGGGTTATTTTTTTGGCGATGAAGCCGTAAGTCTCTGATTTACTGTCGACTAGGAGATTTTTGTTCTTGTCCTCCATGGCGTATAGATAGTAGTCGCCTGGTTTGAGGTTCTCAATTATATAGTTCCCTTTTTCGCTGGTCTTGGTAAGGTAGACCGGTTTGTGTTTGAAAATGTTGAATGTATCCGACTGGAACAATGCCACGGTGGCGTCTTTGCTTTCTTTGCCTTTAAGGGGATCAAAAATGAACCCTTCGATAGATAGTGAGTCTATATAGTCGCCCGTGCTAAACGCGAGCTTGAGATTTTCGGCTGGATTCTTTTCGGTGAGATCTTGGACGCTTTCTCGGAAGTTGATGGAGTAGGTTGTGCTGTCCTTGGTGTTGTCCTTGAACGTGAGCACGACTTTATTCTTTTTGGCGGTTGCCTCAAAATCTTTGCCTATTGAAGGAATAATGATGATTTGCTCTTTTGGATTGTTGACCTGGACGGCTTCATTAAATGTAAGTTCTACACTTTTTCCCTTAAACTTCGTTTGCTCGTGTTTGGGAAGACTGGCGACGAGCACAGGGGCCAGGCTGTCTTTGGGTCCGCCGGTGGGAGTGGTCTGTCGGGCGCAGGCCAGAAAGAACAATGGGTAGAGTAGCCAATGAAGGTGCTTTCGGAGATTCATTTTCTCACAATATAAATAAGGCTCGAATAGTTTTTGTTTTTCCGGGCGTTCAGGTTCGACCGAAGCCCGTTTGCGGCTGCGATTATCATGCCAGGCACTCCAGCCTTACCGTTGGCCTTATACTTTTCGCTGAGCAAGCTAATGTAGTACGCGTCCAGTTTCATGGGTACAATGTCGGCGAGTTTAAGATTGTTTTTCGTCAGCAAGGCTTTCATCGTTTGCTGAGTGAAATGCCAGAGATGTCGGGGAACATCGTAGCCTGCCCAATATTCTCCATAGTGAGTCCCGTCCCAGGCGGCGTGGTTCGGAACGGCTATCAGAAGTGTGCCGGTTGTGCTGAGCTTGTCTTTTAATTGTTGAAGGGTGTTGTTCAGGTCCTCGATGTGCTCGAGTACATGCCACAAGGTGATCGTATTGAATTCTTTTACTTCAACCTCTTTCAAGGATGCCGCGATTTTTTCATGGGTTTGGCCGGTGGCTAACTGCCTGGCCTTTTCCGAGGGCTCGACGCCGGTTACATTCCAGCCGTTGTCTTTGCAGGCTTTCAAAAAGTCGCCGGTGCCACAGCCGTAGTCTAGAATCGTTTTGTCCTGCTTTTCGGTGTATTTCTGAATGAGATCCAATTTCCATTTCAATGTGAAGCTTCTGGCCACGACATAGATTTTGTCGATCAAGCCTGTTGCCTTTTTTGAGTGGGAGATGTAATCGTCGGAGAGGTAGTAGTCTCCCAACCGTTCTGGATCAGGAATGGGGTTGGTGAATACAAATCCGCAGCTATCGCATTTGACCAGGTCAAATGTTTCCCGTGAAACGGTATAGTCTTTAGCAGTGATGAATTTCTGGAACGAGATACTTTGGCAGACGGGACAGCTCTTCAATTCTTTCATTTACCCATATAGATTGTAAGTACAGAAACGTCGGCAGGAGACACACCGCTAATGCGCGATGCCTGTCCGACCGTTTCGGGTTTTATTCGCTTTAGTTTTTCGCGCGCTTCAGACGATAAGGCTTTCACACGGTCGTAGTCGAAGTCGGTTCTGATCTTGAAGTTCTCGAGGTTGCCGAGCTTTTGCACCAGTTGTTCCTCACGCTCTATATAACTATCGTACTTGATATTGATTTCGGCTTGTTCCTGTACTTCGATGGAATACTTATTCAGGAGCGTGTCAAGGTCTGAGTTTATGCTTTTCAAAGAGGTGATGCCGATCTGAGGACGCTTCAGCAGGTGGCTCGCGGCTACCTTTTCGCGAATGGCCGATGTTTGAAGACCTTCCAGGCCCTCGTTTATACTTTCCGGTTCAAGCTTTGTCTTATTGAGTTCTTTTGTGAGGGCTTCCACGTCTCGTTTCTTGGCTAGAACCTTTTCGTTTCTTTCATCGCTGGCAAGACCAATGGAATGTCCAAGCTCGGTTAGCCGGATGTCGGCGTTATCCTGCCGCAGGAGGATACGGTATTCAGCTCTGGATGTGAACATACGATAAGGCTCTTGTGTACCCTTGCTAACCAGGTCATCGATCAACACGCCGATATATGCATCGGACCGTTTCAGGATGAAAGGATCATTTCCATGAACCTTCTGGTGGGCGTTGATCCCGGCCATGAGGCCTTGGCAAGCGGCCTCTTCATAGCCGGTAGTGCCATTGATCTGTCCTGCGAAGTAAAGATTCTGAATCAATTGGGTTTCCAGGCTCAAGTTGAGTTGAGTCGGCGGGAAGAAGTCATATTCAATTGCGTATCCGGGCCGGAACATCTTAGCCTTTTCAAAACCTGGGATGCTGGTAAGGGCCTTATGCTGGACATCTTCTGGCAAGGAGGTGGAAAAGCCGTTCACATAGATCTCCACAGTGTTCCAACCTTCAGGCTCTACGAAGATCTGGTGACGGTCTCTTTCTGCGAACCGGTTTATTTTATCTTCAATGGAGGGACAATAGCGGGGCCCAAGGCCTTTAATGCGTCCCTGGAACATGGGCGATTTCTCAAACCCCTTTTGCAGTTCCTTGTGGACCGTATCATTCGTATAGGTGATCCAGCAGCTGACTTGTTTCTGAAGGGGCTGAGTATCGGAGTACGAGAACTTTCCAGGTTCCTCGTCCCCTGGTTGCTCTTCCATTTTGGAATAGTCCAAGCTTCTGCCGTCTACACGGGGAGGTGTTCCCGTTTTCATTCGTCCGGCTTCAAATCCCAGGGTAATCAGTTGTTCAGTTAGGCCAGTGGCTGATTTCTCGGCGGTACGTCCCCCACCGAAGTTCTTTTCCCCGATATGGATCTTTCCATTCAGGAAAGTACCATTGGTAAGGACAACAGCCTTCGCCCGGATGTCGAGTCCAAGGGCCGTCTTCACCCCCACTGCCTTGCCGTTCTCCACGAGGATCTCTTTGACCATTTCTTGCCAGAAATCCAGATTGGGGGTGCGCTCCAGGGCCAGTCTCCATTCTTCGGAGAATCTCACGCGGTCGTTCTGGGTTCTGGGGCTCCACATGGCGGGGCCTTTGGAACGGTTGAGCATTCTAAACTGGATCATGGACTTATCGGACACAATTCCCGATAGTCCCCCCAAAGCGTCTATCTCTCTTACGATTTGACCCTTGGCCACCCCACCCATTGCTGGGTTGCATGACATTTGGGCGATCGTGTTCATATTCATCGTCACCAATAGAGTCTTCGACCCCATAGTAGCCGCAGCGGCTGCTGCTTCGCAACCCGCATGGCCCGCCCCCACCACAATCACATCGTATTCTTGAAACATATGCGTGTTTTTAAAAAGGTTTCACGTGGAACCCGATACTTACCCACAAAATTCATCAACAATTCCACAATTTGTTTCACGTGGAACTCTACTCTACAAAGCAATAAGGATAAGCTTAGGTTCCACGTGGAACTTACTTCCGCAAAGATAGATAAGCATCCTCTTTTTTGCGCATGGTGGCTTTCTTCTCAGTTCCCTTGTCGGAGTAGCCAACCAGGTGGAGTACACCGTGAATGAGGACCCGGTGGAGCTCGTGGTCAAATGTGGTTTTGAACTTTTGGGCGTTTTCTTGTACCCGGTCTATACTGATAAAGATGTCGCCAGAGATCTGACCTTTTTCCTCACTGGTGTCGAAGGTCACAATGTCGGTAAAGGTGTGGTGGTTGAGATACTGGATATTGATCTCACGAAGGTGTCCGTCTGAGCAAAAGATGAAATTCAGCTCACCGAGCGTTTTCTTCTCTTTTGCTATCGCAGACTTGATCCAGCTTGATGTCCTCCGCGGATGCGGGATTTGGAAAGTGATGTCCTCCTCAAAGAATCGGATGGAAGGCATTTAGGAATTCATGTAAAAGCTTAACTCAACGATGCGGCCGTTTTCCTTGAAGTTTACTTCGTCGGAAAGGTGCTTCATAAGGAAGATGCCGCGTCCACCCAGTTTCTCCAGATTTTCGGGCGCTGTGGGGTCAGGCAAGTTTGCGTAGTCAAAACCAGTGCCCTCGTCCTTTATGATAAACTTCAACATCGTTTCGTCCAGGAAGAGGCTCAGGAATACGTTCTTCGACTTGTCGTTTGCATTGCCGTGTTTGATGGCGTTGTTCACGGCTTCGGTCACAGCGATCATAATGTTGCCGTACATATCGTCGTCCAGGTGAAATTTCTCCTTCGCATTGTCAATAAAACTCTCAATCATTCTAATGTTCTCTCCGATAGACGGAACCTGGATGTTAATCGTGTTCATGCTGAGTTTTGTACGTTTCTCTTTACTTTTTGTTTGGCATTAGGGTTTATTGCTCACCCACTCTTTTAAAATACTCACTCACTTCTTTCTTGTAATAAGGGTAAAGCTTGGGTGGCACTGTTTTAAGCAATTCTACTTCTTTTTCCTTTAGACGCAAATAATCTTCAAAGGCCTTGGGTATTTCTTTTTCATAGTCCTTGGCCGTTTCGCCCTTGCGCTCTTCATCCATGTCTTGTTCGCGTGCCGACTTCTCGGTCTCCAGCAATCGCGTCACAATTTCTTGTTGGCGTTTGATCAGTTGGTCCGAGAGCTGCTTGTTCACCAGGTCCATCTCCGATTGCTCCATCTTGCCTTGCAGATCGCCGCCCGGCATTTTTCCATCCTTCATCTTTTCCTGCATTTCCTGGAGTGCCTTGCGGATCCGCTCCTGCTCGGCCGCCATTTCGGCCAGTTCCTCCGAGAGCTGCCGGCCCTGTTTCCCGCTTCCCTTCAGCTCCTGAATTTTCTGATTCAACTGTTGCTGCATCTGGCTGAGACTCTGCTTCTGGCCTTTCTTTTTTGACTTGCCCATCGACGGCTTAGCGTTTTGCATCATTTGAGTCATCATGTCGAAATGATCATCCAGCATGAGGGCCAGGTTGTTGATGGACGTCATCGTCATTTGCATTTCGCTCGCTGCCTGTGGCCGACGACGCTCGCGGTTTGCTTCGATCACTTTATCAAGGTGCTCGTTCAAATCTCCAACCTCTTTTGTGACAATGGAATTCATGTAAGGATCACGCTTTCCAAGAGCTAACAAACTGTCTTCCAGTACTTTAGCATCATCCTTAAGCTTTAATTGCTTTTGTGCGATGGTGTTGAAATTGGGGTCGTTCTGATTCAGCTCGCTAAATCCTTTCATCAAACCCTCTTCGTCGAACGAGAGTTTTACCAGGCCGTGGATAATCTGGCGGAGCGCTTCCAGATTTTGCATGTCCATTTCTATAGCCATCCCCTCTTGTGCACCTTGCATTTGTTGCTGCATCTTCTGCATTTTTTGAAGGGCTTTTTGCTGAGGACTTTTTGACTTTGAAGGACTGTCCTGCTCGAGTTGGTCTTTGCTTTCTTCCTGGTCTTGTTCTACTTCTTCCGAGGATTTTTCTGACGGCAGGTCGTCATCCTTCTGCAGTTCGTTGCCCAACTTTTTTAGCTCTTCCATTTGCTCGGCTGTTTTCTGGAAATCCTGTTTCAGTTTCTCTTGCTCTTTGGCCAGCTCCTGGCTTTCGCTATTTTTTCCGTCCTCGTTATTCTTGTCGCTTTTTTCGCCTTCGTTCTTTTGATCCTGATTTTTACCGTCTTGGTTTTTTCCGTCCTTATCCTTGCCGTCCTGATCTTTTCCGTCCTGGTTTTTATTGTCCTGATTCTTGGCGTCCTGGTTTTTGGCGTCTTTATTTTTATCCTTTTTGCTATCGGCTTTTTGATCTTTGTTGGCTTTTGCTTCCGTATTTTTTTCCAACGCCTCAGTCTTCTCCAACAATGCTTTTTGGTCTTCCATGGCTTTCTTCAAATCCTGTGCGGCCTGGTCGAGCTTGAATTCATACTGCAGTTGCTTAAACAATTCCAATGTCCGCTCCAGCTCTTTCTCCAGGTTGTTGGTGTTCTGATTCAGCTTGTCCAGGATCTTCTGGATCTGTGACACGTCTTTGTTTTCCTGCAGCAGTTTTTGAAGTTCTTCAAACAGCTTCTTGGTTTCGTCGTCCAGCAGTTCGTTCATCAGCTTTTGGATCTGCTCGGCTTTCTCCTTGATGCGCTCGTCTTGTTTGGTGAAGGCTTCTTTTTTCTGTTCCAGCAGTTTGTTCTGTTCCTTCAGTTCTTCCACCAACTTGTCGAGACCCTGTTTTTGATCGACGATATCTTCCAACATTTTTTTGTCTTGCCAGTCGAGGCTTTGTTTGCCCTTCAGCTTTTGGTTGGCCTCCTCTACTTTCTCGTGAAGTTTGTTGGCTTTGCCGGCGCTCTGGTCGATCTTTTGCTGGGTTTTGTTCTGTGAGCTTTTGATCTCGGCCACCAAATTGTCTTCCGATGGTACCATGAACGTGTAGCGCGCGGTCTTGGTCGACTTCCTTCCGTTCACCCCGTCGTTATCCCAAACCTCGAGGTAATATTCCAATTGGTTACCCGGCTTGAGGTCCAGGGAGTCCAGCCTCCAGGGATGGAAGAAACTTTGTTGCAATTGGTTTTTGGCTATGGGAATGACAGAGGTTTCGCTGAGGATCTCCTTTTGATTTTCATTTCTGATCTTGAAATGAAGCGCCAATTGGCTCACCCCATAGTCGTCGCCAACGAGCCCGCTCAGCACCACCATTTTGTAGAGCACGGAGTCTTTGAAATTGTTGACCTGTATTTTCGGGAACTCGTCCTTGATCACGTCCACATGATAGGCGATGCGTTCTTTGTTTTTCGTCTTGTCGTTTTTCAGGATGATCTCGTATTGATCGGGATTCCTGAATTCTTTTCCGTAGCTAAACAGATCTCCGCCGGACTCCTGCATATCGAACGGGGATTTTTCAGAAGAGAAAAGAATGCTGGCCTGCTGTGCATCGCGTGTTGCCAGGTTCCATCTCACCACGGTGCCTTCCGGCACTTCCAGATTTCCGGCGTTGTTAAGCCGCTCGTTCTTTCGCTGCAGATAGCGTGGATATTGCAGGTCGACACTAAAGTTCGAAAGTTCGGGCCGGCTTGAAACCGTTACGTGATAGACGTCCGAGAAAAATCCGGCGGCTTCAAACTGAAGGTCGAATGCTTCCTGAACATTTTCAAAGGCGTAGGAATATTGATCGGCCGACAGGTGCTCGAGTTTAAGACGTTGGTTTCCCGACAGCAGGTAAACACTTTCTGGCAATGCCTCTCCTTGCAGCTGCACGTTCAGCGTCAACTTTTCATTGTGAAATGCCGTGAGGGATTCCGGGTCTACTAAAAATTTGAAGGGAGCCTGCGGCGAATAGTGGCGGGTGAAGTGGACGATCCGGTCGGTGCTTTGCGTGAGAATGCTCCGGTTGATGACGATAATGCCGACGATGACCAACAGCGGGACGATGAGGTATTTGAAATACTGTTTGTTTTGCTGCAGATCGATAAAGCTATCGAAGGAAACCGACTCAAATTCCCTCGACTTTTGCTCGACGCTGGCATAGGCCAAGGCTGAATCTTTTTGTGTAGCCGAGAGCTGAATAAGATTGAGCAATCCGTCTTTTACGGTGGGCGTGTATTTCCCGATCACCTGGGCGCTTTGTTCTTCGGAAAGTCCTTGTTTTGCGAACCACCATCTCAACGGATCTTTCAAAAACCGGTAAAGGCAAAACGCGACAATGGCAAAAAAAGCCAGGAATATGGAAAAGCGTGCCACCGGCCCAAGCCAGAGATTGTACTCCAGCAAAACAGCAATAAGAAAATACGAGATGAGAATAGATAAGGTGAGAATAGCACCTCGCACAAAAATGTTGAGGTAATACTTTTTCTTGAATGACCCTATCTTTTCATGAATGCGCTCCACTCCTGCTCCCATAACCAATAGTTTTATATGATCAAAAACGCAACAATATCATTCAAAGTTGAAACACTCCTAAGATAGTGGCTTTCTCCGCGTTTCACAAAATCACGGACAGGATTGCCCCTCAGGCGTCCGGCGACTGGGGTGGTTTTTCGAATGACCATTCAAACTCCTTCTCGAAATATTCGAGCACCTGTAGCTTGAGCAGTTTCTCCTGTTCCAGCAGGTCGAAGTGTGGAAGCTTTTTCACCATTTTCCAGTGGGGCCATCCATCCTGATCCAGTCCCTCCAACTCATAATAGCCCGCCAGGCTCAGCACCTTGCAGATGCCAATGTGCATGAGGTCCTGTTTTTCCTCCTTGCTAAAAACCCGCTTTCCTTTTCCGAGCTCCTGAACACCGATGAGAAAGAGCACGCCGTTGAGATCTTTGGGTTTTTTGCCCATGAGCGATTCCAGGCTCGCGGTGAGCGAGGCCCAGCTTCGTTCCAAGTCGAGGTCGCGCTTAAACATGGTTCAGCTCTTCCCAGTATTCAAACGCCCGGCGCAGGTGCGGTATTACAATGGTTCCCCCAATCAGGGTGGCAATTCCCATGGCTTCATTCACCTGCTCGGTGGTGAGACCCACCTCCTTGCTTTTGCCCAGGTGATATTTCACACAGTCGTCGCACCGCAGCACCAGGGAGCAGGTGAGCCCGATCAATTCCTTGGATTTGAGATCGAGGTGTCCTTCGGTGTATGCGTTGGTGTCGAGGTTGAATATTCTTTTGATGATGAGGCTGTCGGAGTCCATGATCTTTTCGTTCATTTTGCTCCGGTAGCCATTAAAATCTTCCACTAATCCCATATAGAAAAAACTTTGATTTTTGAATTAACTTAGAAACACTGTTAGCGGCAAATATAATCCCTAAACCATGAATTCAAGATTCACGGAGGTCCTGCTTGATTTTGTCTATCTCTTTTTCCCGCGTTATTGCCTGGGATGCAGCGACGCGCTGGTGAAAGGCGAAGAAACGATCTGCACAACCTGTATGCTGGAGATGGCCAAAACGGACGATCATCTCTTCCCTGAAAATGCCCTTTACAAAAGGCTTTCGCTGCAAATGCCCCTGACCCGGGCAATGGCCCTGTTTAAATTCAGCAAAAGCGGGCGCGTGCAGCAGGTGCTCCACCAGTTGAAGTACAAAAATCACCCTGAAATTGGCGTGGTACTGGGACAGGTATACGGCGACAGCTTGATCGCCGGCGGTCTCGGCCAGGCGTTCGACCTTATTTTACCGGTACCCCTGCACTCGGCCCGCCGGCGAAGACGCGGCTATAATCAAAGCGCCAAGTTTGCCGAGGGCCTGTCGGAGAAATTGGGCGTTCCGTTTTTCGACGATATGCTGGCGCGACGGGTAAAAACAGAGACCCAAACCCGAAAAACCAAACTGGATCGGCTGGAGAACATGAAAGATGTCTTTCAACTGAAACGTCGTGAAAATCTGGCCGGTAAGCGCATTCTTTTGGTGGACGATGTCGTCACGACGGGCGCTACATTGGAGGCGTGCGGACAACTTTTGTTAAAAGAGGGCTGCTCGGAATTGAGCATCGCCTGTATTGCCGAGACATAAAAAAACCCCGGAGGATGACTCCGGGGTTTATATTTTGATTTCTTAGTGCTTAGTAGTTGGAACCGGCACGGATCATCGCGCAACGGAAACCGATAGTAGCCGTGGCAGAATCCTGGTCGAGGTATCTTCTGGTACCAGGCGACATCCAGTACGCCACATCTTTCCATGATCCGCCTTTGTAAACGCGGGCACGGTCGGTGATGAGCGATGTAAACGATTCAGGGTTCTTTTCGAAGTCGCTGTTATAGCCGGAGTTACTTCCGGAAGCGGGATCGAGGAAACCATCACGACGGATAGGGTTCAGATCGTCGAAATCCTGGAAGGACATCGGGCGGTAAATATCTTGTACCCATTCGCTCACGTTACCGGCCATGTTGTACAGACCGTAGTCGTTCGGAGGATACTCATATATATAAGAGGTGATCAGCGCAGCATCGTTCAGTCTTCCGGCGATACCAGCATAGTCACCGCGGCCGCGTTTGAAGTTGGCCAGCATGAAGCCCATCTGTTTTCCATAAGGGTTACGAACCGCATGGCCGTCCCAAGGATAAATGCGTTGGTGGGTTTGCAATTCTTCCAGCCATTGGGTGCCGATGAGGGCTTGGGCTGCGTATTCCCATTCTGCTTCGGTGGGCAGGCGGTAAGCGGGCACTACGATACCGGATTCCAGGGGAATGCGGCCATCGCTTTCGGCATACTCTTCGCCGGCGTCTTCAGCCAGTTTAATGTTTACAGCGCGGGTTCTCCAGATAGCATATTTGCTAGCCTGGCTCCAGGTGATCCCCACAACAGGGAAATAGCGGAAGCCGGGGTAGCGGAGATAATGTTCTACATAAGGATCGTTGAAGGCAAGCTTTCCAACCCACACGGTAGTGTCGGGGAGGGCGGCCTGGTAGGCTTCCTGCGAAGAATCTTTCGCGAGGTAGTGCATGTATTCCAGCCAATGCACGTTTGCAATTTCCGTTTCGTCCATGTAGAAGGAAGCGACGGAAACTGTTCTTTCAATGTTGTCGCGATAGGACATAACATCTTCTTCAAAGGAACCCATTACGGCACGACCACCTTCGATGAACACCATGTTGGGTGCATCGGGTTGGCCTTCGTAGGGATTCACCATGAAACCGCCCTGATCTTCGTCATTGTACGCCAAGCCTGTGGCCGTACTGTTCTGACCTGGGTTCTGGGCATTCGGCTTACCGCCTTTGCCTCCAAAAAGTGAACAGGAGGACAGGGCAACTGACCCACCTATTACATACAAAACAACCCTGAGTGAATACCTCATTTGATTTTCGAGTTTAAACAGAATGCTAATTAAATGGATAATCAGATGTTTTCCAAGTTGGTGCAAGTTTATTGATCAACTAGTAATGGAACAGAAACCGGCGGATTAAGAACGCTTTACCCGAGTGGTTATTGTTTCGGGAAAGTGCTCTCCAGATTTGGGAAGCCGAACTTTAGCTAATAGCGTTTAGTGAACATTTTGAAGGGCCAAAGCGAATGGCACAGAATTTCTACTGGGTGGGCAAAGCACACAAGTATGTACACCCTGGAAGATTTTAGAGTAATGCCCTTCGAGAAGAAATGTGATGTGATTACGTTTTCGGGCAACTACCTATCGCAGCGCACACTTTCTGACTGTAAGGTTTTCTTGTACTTTACAGATGGTTTTTTCATCGAAGTTTTCTATTCTCCCCGCTACCAAAAGGTGCTCATGATCAACGCCTTCGAGAAACCCCTCGGGCTGGAGCCTTATTTGGATAGGATCTCCTTGGCCGATTTGGGGGTTTGAATGGTCATTTGACCGAGAAGGTCGATGGCGGCGTCCACGGTCTTAATGCTTTCAATCACCAGCATCGCTTTTCCGGCACTGTCTTTCACCTTGCATTGACGCGGATGCTTTTGGACAAAGGCGAGGATGTGCCCAAACACATCGGAGCTGAAATACTTGTCGTTGCCGCTTACGAAGAAAGCGCGCACCTTGTCACTTTTCAAGCTTAGTTTTTCGAATCCCAACTTCTCCCCTAACCAACGCAGGCGCACTGTGTTGACCAGCTCTTCGGTGGCCGGCGGCAACGGCCCGAAACGGTCGCGCACCTCGTCTGAAAATTCTTTCAATTGTTTTTCGTCCTTGATGTTGTCCAACCGTGAATACAACTGGAGCCGCTCGCTGATGTTGTTCACATAGTTGTCGGGGATCAGTATTTCCAGGTCGGTCTCAATCACACAATCCTGTACAATAAGTTTTGCCTTCTCCTCCAATTCGGCGGTGAAGAGATCTTTGAAATCAGTTTCTTTTAATTCCTGAATCGCATCGTCCAGGATCTTGTGATAGGTGTCGAAGCCGAGGTCGGTGATGAAACCGCTTTGCTCTCCTCCGAGCAAGTTGCCGGCGCCGCGGATGTCGAGGTCGCGCATGGCCACTTTGAAGCCGTCGCCCAGTTCGGAGAATTCTTCCAGGGCTCCGAGCCGCTTGCGCGAATCGGCGGTGAGCAGGGAAGTAGGCGGTGTGAGCAAATAACAAAACGCTTTTTTGTTCGACCGGCCCACGCGGCCGCGCATCTGGTGCAGGTCCGAAAGCCCGAACATGTGGGCGTGATTGATCATGATGGTGTTGGCGTTGGGAATGTCCAATCCCGATTCGATGATGTTGGTCGATACGAGCACGTCATATTCGCCGTCAATAAATCGCATCATCACCTTTTCCAATTTGTCGCCCTCCATTTGTCCATGCGCGATGCCGATGCGCGAGTCGGGCACAAGACGGTAGATGACGTTGGCGATCGCCTCTATATCGCTTACGCGGTTGTGCACAAAAAAGACCTGACCCCCGCGACGCAACTCATGGCTGACCGCATCGCGAATGAGGGCCTCATCGAATGTGTGCAACTCGGTGGTTACCGGTTGGCGATTCGGTGGCGGTGTGGAGATGATGCTCAGATCACGTGCTCCCATCAGGGAAAAGTGCAACGTCCGGGGTATCGGTGTGGCGGTGAGGGTGAGCACGTCGACGTTTACTTTCAATTCTTTCAGACGGTCTTTTACTTTCACGCCGAATTTTTGTTCCTCGTCAATGACTAAAAGACCCAGGTCTTTAAACACAATGTCCTTGCTCACGACCCGGTGTGTGCCGATGAGAATGTTGATGTCGCCCGTTTTTACTTCGTCCAGAATTTGTTTGATTTCTTTTTCGGTTTTGAAGCGGGAAACGTAATCGATCTTTACCGGGAAAGCAGAAAGGCGTTCGCTGAAGGTGCGATAGTGTTGCATGGCCAGGATGGTCGTGGGCACGAGCACCGCCACTTGTTTTCCTTCGGTCGCTGCTTTGAATGCGGCGCGCACCGCCACTTCGGTTTTTCCGAAACCCACGTCGCCGCAAACCAGCCGGTCCATGGGATGGGGTTGTTGCATATCGCGCTTCACGTCTTCTGTTGCGCGGGCCTGGTCGGCGGTGTCCTCATACATAAAGGAAGATTCCAACTCCGCTTGCAGGAATCCGTCGGGAGGGAAAGCATAGCCAGGGGCAGACTTTCGTTTTGCATAAAGCGAGATCAATTCTTTCGCGATATCCTTTACGCGTTTCTTCGCCTTAGACTTTTTATTTTCCCACTCCTGCGAGCCCAGCTTGCTGATGACGGGTGGTGCCCCGTCTTTGCCGGAGTACTTTGAAATTTTATGAAGGGAGTGAATGCTTACGTAAAGCAAATCGTCGTCGCGGAATACCAGGCGGATGGCTTCCTGATCGTGGCCGTTCACTTCCTTTTTTTCGAGGCCGGCAAATTTGCCGATGCCATAATCGATGTGCGTCACGAAATCGCCGGGCTGCAGGGTTTGCAGCTCGCGCAGGGTGAGGGCCTTTGATTTTGTGAATTTCTCTTTGCTGCGATAACGGTGAAAGCGCTCAAAGATCTGGTGATCCGTATAACAAACAATCATTAGCTGGGCGTCGATAAAGCCCTGCCGCATGGCGAAGTCGAGCGGTTGAAAACGGAGCTCAGCATTGATCTCCTCGAAGATGCCTTTCAAACGCTCGGTTTGACGGGGCACATCGGCAGTGATGAAATTGCTATAGCCTTGTATTTGCTGATCGTACAGGTCATTGGCCAGCAGTTCAAAATTTTTGTTGAACGACGGTTGTGCCGACGAGTGGAAATCGAACCGTTGTGCGTCGCTAAAGCGAAAGCGGCTGCCGAATTCGATGGAATGAAAGCTTGCGGCTTTTTCAGCGAACGCTTCGCCGTTATCAAAAAGTTTGTCGGCCGTGAAGACCACCTGTGTACCGCTTGTTTTCTTGATCTTTTGGAAAGAGTCGTCTGCTTTTTCAAAGCTCTTCTGGATCACATCGCGGGTGAGCTGCACATCCTTGTACCAAAGCCGGGTGGCGGGCGAGATGAATTCCAAAAAGGATTGGCGCTCTTCCTGCATCAGCTTGGACTGGACGTTGGGGATGATGTTCACTTTTTCCAATGTATCCACCGAGAGCTGGGAGCCTGGGTCGAAGGTGCGGATGCTGTCTACTTCGGCACCGAAGAGTTCGATGCGATAGGGCAGTTCATAAGCAAACGAAAAGATATCGATGATGCCCCCCCTTATGGCAAACTGGCCGGCCTCGTAAACAAAGTCTGTTTTTTCGAAATCGTAGTTGTGAAGAAATTCCTCCAGGAATGCCACATCCAGCTTTTCGCCGAGCGTAACGGTGAAGGTATTGGAGGCGAGCGATCGTTTATTGATAACCTTTTCGCTGAGGGCCTCCGGGTAAGTGACGATGATCTCGGGCGACGTTTTATTGGCCAGCTTGTTCAGCACTTCCGCCCGCATCAGGATGTTGGCGTTTTCCGTTTCGTCGTATTCGTAGGGGCGTTTGTAGGACATGGGGAAAATGAGAATTTCCCGTCCCAGCAAGTTCTGGAGGTCGTTTTGAAAGTAGGCGGCTTCTTCGCGATCGTGGAGAATGACCACGTGGTCGAGGTGGTGGAGCTTGAAGACGGCGCCCATCACGAGGGCGTCGAGGCTTCCGGACAGACCTTTTAGTTGGGTATTCTTGTGATCGGACGCTTTTATCCCTGCGG
This sequence comes from Chryseolinea sp., assembly GCA_036525235.1. Lineage (GTDB taxonomy): Bacteria > Bacteroidota > Bacteroidia > Cytophagales > Cyclobacteriaceae > Chryseolinea. The sequence goes on from DATDAV010000169.1 coordinate 114,471, forward strand.
CTACGGTCTTTATGAAACCATCCGCAGTATAGATGCTTAAGAAATCATTCGCCCTCAATATCGGTGTCTTTACTATCTGCTGCTTGGGGAAAGCGGCAAAGGCTACAAAGATAGGGCTGTGGTCTATGCCGATCCAAAAGGAAGAACGAAAATTCCGTTATTTTTGATCCATGAAATTCTTCCCTCAGATTTTCCTGTTTTGCAGTGTAACGGCGTTCCTTTTTATGGTGATCGGACTTTTTAAACCCTGGGCGATGCTCTGGTGGGAGGGTGTTCAAAACCGGCGCAAGGTGATAAAGTTATACGGCAGTGTGGGGATCGTGAGTTATCTGGTATATTGGCTTTTTATATGGATCATGCCATGAGGACACTAACCCAACTTTTCGCTCTATTTTCGATCGTGCTTTTTGCAGCCTGCGGAAAGCAATCCACCACAGAAACCAGCAATGAACAGGCCAGCGCGGACACCGTTGCACCCGTTCCCGCACCCAAACCTGCAAAGAATGAGCTACCTGAACTGACCGTCAATCTCCTGAACGGCACGCCCGTGAACCTGCGGACGCTGAAAGGAAAAGTCATTTTAATTTTATATCAACCCGACTGCGACCATTGCCAGCGGGAGTCCACGGCACTGCATGACCACATTGAAGCGCTGCAGCCCTATGAGGTTTATTTTATTTCGGCCGCCACGGCAGAGGAGTCTGAAGCCTTTGCCGCCACCTATCAATTCAAGGACCAAATAAACATTCATTTTGCGTTGACCCCGGTTGAAAAAATCGTCAGCACGTTTGGGTCCATCTCCGCCCCTTCGTTGTATGTCTACTCCGAAGACCACACCCTTGTGAAACATTTCAATGGCGAGACACCGGTGGCGGAGATCCTGAAAGTACTGTAGCAGTTATTGCAGACGTTTGGCCGCTACGAGAAACTTTTCTTGTTGTCCCGAAAAGCCGAAGAGGTAGTTTGTGCCCCCGTCTTTTAGCCCTGTTTTCTTCTTGAGTTCTTCTACCGACAAGGGATAGTTGCGTGTGGTGATGTTTGCTTTTCCTTCGGGGAATTGGGTAGCCATTGATTTCGGGGAAGCTTTGAGCGACTCCAGGATTTCGAATACTCTCCCCGGGAAATTTTCAAGAAAGGTGGAGGCTGTATAGAGGTGTGTGCTCGGATGTAGTTTTGCCAAGTGAAACTTTTGTGAGATCGTTTTGAAAGCGCCGGCTTTCAGGATGGCGGCGTTGGGTTCGTAAAGAAATTTTTGTGGGGGCGAAAAAGTTGATGCCGCCGCCCGCTCTTCAGAAAACAAAAAAGATAACGACTCTTCCTTTTCATTTTTTAGAAGATTGATCGTTTGGATCAAAGGTTCGCCATCGAAATTCTTAACACACAAATAGAGAACTTCCCTGACCTCGTTCTCCACAGCAACTACAATGATCCTTTGCACAAATTTCAATTCCACGAGGCCTTGATGAAGGTCCAGCAAAGGAGACGTCTTGATCAAGAGCACGTCTGTTATCCGGAAAATTGTATCCAACAGGGTTGTGACGTCGGGTTCGCATTCCGTCAGGGAGAAAACTTTTTTGTTGATCTTGTTTCTTCGGGATGGATCGATGTAAGCAAGATCCAGCTTCGTAGGGTTTAACAATGCTTCGTTCAGGAATTGTTCGGCCGTGTTTACCCGATGGACAATATTGTCGGCGCCCAGTTGCTTGTGGTTATGTTGCACCAGGTGAAGAAGGTTTTCATTCGGTTCAACATACTGAACTTCCCGAAAGAGTTTGCTGAAAAAGAACGAGTCTATGCCGAACCCGCCAGTGAGGTCGACGCAGCGCTCTTTCGGGTGGATGTTTTTGAGCAGGGTATTTTTGAAGAGCGCTGTTTTTTGAGAGGAGCTTTGTTCCAGGTTCAGGCTGGGCGGATAGACAATGCCGGCGGTATCGGCGAGGAGGGGAATTTTTTCTTTTGCTTTTTTTCGTCCGGATATCTGTTCTGCAATGATGGAGATGGGAACGCCTTTCACGGCGGTATGCTTCAAGACCAGCGCGCGCACGTCGTCACGTTCGTGTTCGTGAATGAATCGTTGGACGTCAGGGGACAGGATGTCGTTGAGCAAGGACAAAAGTTTTTTCCAAAGATAAACAGGATCCTTTAGCAAGTTATCTTATCCAACGCCGGTTGTGAAGCGGTCGCCAGAAATACAGCCGGCATCAACTTATGGTCTGGGCGGTTTATATTTGATGGAAAAAGAGACTTCTATAAATGAAATTCGATCTGGTTGTTATCGGTGGTGGTGCGGCAGGTTTCTTTGGGGCCATCCAGGCTGCCGAGCGGAAACCGGGCCTGAAGGTGTTGATCCTGGAGAAAACGACCAAGCTGTTAACAAAAGTGAAGGTTTCGGGCGGAGGCCGGTGCAATGTTACCCACTACAATTTCAATCCTTTCGAGCTGGCCCGGCACTATCCACGGGGAGAGAAGGCACTGAAAAGTTTATTCAAATCCTTCCAGGCGGAAGACACCGTGCGGTGGTTTGAATCAAAAGGCGTGACACTCAAAGCGGAGGAGGATGGCCGGATGTTTCCCATCACGGACGACTCCCAGACCATCATCGACTGTCTCATGGAACAGGCACATTCCAAAAAGATCCGGCTAGAGCTTGGTGCACCGGTTTTATCGGTGAAGAAACAAGACAATATTTTTGTTGTCGAAACAAATCAAGGCGTTTTTGAAGCTGACAAGGTCTTGATTGCGGCCGGCGGAAATGCACAGGCACAAGCGTATCAATGGATAGCAGATCTCGGTCACACGATCATAAAACCGATCCCCTCGTTATTTACCTTCAACGAAAGTGAAAAAAAATTCAAAGACCTTATGGGCATCTCTGTGCCCCAGGCGGAAGTGAAAATTGCAGGGACAAAATTTGTGCAGCAAGGACCGTTGCTGATCACGCACTGGGGTTTGAGTGGACCGGCCATCATAAAACTTTCCGCGTGGGCGGCCGAATATTTGAATGGTATTCAATATACCTTTCAAGCCTTGGTCAGTTGGATCGGCCCGAAGAAGGAGATGGAATTTATGGAGGGCTTACAGGAGCACAAGAAACAAAGAGGCAAACAAAAAGTGACGACCAATCCATTGTTTGGATTGCCACAGCGCTTGTGGCAAAAGTTATGTGAGCTCTCGGAAATTGAGGAGACAAAGATCTGGGCAGAGGTGCCTCAGAAAAACATGAACAAGCTCATGGAGAACTTGATTCGCTGTCCGTTTCAAATTAAAGGCAAAACGACATTCAAGGAAGAGTTTGTCACCTGCGGCGGCGTGGATCTGAAAGAGATTGATCTGGAAACCTTACAGAGCAAGTTGGTGCCCGGGTTATTTTTCGCCGGCGAGGTTTTGCATATTGACGGCGAAACGGGAGGCTTCAATTTTCAGGCCGCATGGACAACGGCGTACGTCGCAGCGAGGACCATCGCCTCATAGTGGGTTATCAATTTGCGGGAGTTTTGACATTTAAAAAAGGTGGTCCTCACAAAGACCACCTTTTTTCAATTGACACCATTTTGAATGAATCTTATTCGTTCTTCAGATTATCAACAGGATTTGTAAATGCGGCCCGAATGGTTTGAGAGCCTACCGTGAGGCCACCCAACAGAAGCAATATCAAAATGCCAACGCCGATAACGCCGACGCCAAATTCCGTCCGGTAAGCAATTAGCTCCAACCATAAGTTATTGATGAACCATGCTGCGGGAATGGCAATGAACACCGCGATACAAAGCAGTCCCAAAAACCCCCTCGACAAAAGCAAGACCAACGCACCGTCGCTCGAACCCAATACTTTCCGGATGGAGATTTCTTTTAGTCGCGTCTCCGTGGCATAGGTGGCCATGCCCAACAGACCCAGACACGAAATGAAAATGGCCATGAACGCAATGACGCCGACAATGGTGACGAAGTCGCTGAAGATCGTATTGTAAAAAAACCGTACTTCTTCCTCAAAATCTTTGTAGTCGAGTTTAAGGTTAGGGTTCACCCTGCCCCAGGCTTTCTCGATCGTCCTCACGGCCTGGTCGTGGCTGCCGGAATACTTCACTTGCAAGACCTTGAATTCTTTCGTATCGAAACGCAAGGCCATCGGGTCGATCTTAGCCATCATGAATTGGTGGTTGTAGTCTTTCACTACGCCGATGATCTCAAATTTGACAGAATCGCGAGCTGCGTAGATTTCCTGACCCAGGGCATCGGACGGCGAGGTGAATTGAAATTTCTTTACGGCCGTTTCGTTGACGATGAGAAAATTTTTATTCGACCCGCCATCGGCGTCCCTGAAGTTCCGGCCGGCCAAGAGCTCGATGTTCATATTCTCCAGGTAGTTTTCATTGACATAGAAATAATCCATACCGGTGTCTTCAGCATCTTCGATCGCTCGCTTAAAACCGTCGCCGTACGTTATACCCGTGGCGGGAATGTGTGAGGAGGCCGCCACGTTTTGGATATTGGAATATTTGCTTAGCTCCGATTGCATGGCCTGCAGGGGAACATCTTTCACGCGGACGTTTATTTTATTCGCCATATCGAAACCGTGATCGGCCTTTACAAAAAGTTTCAACTGATTGTAGAGCAGCAGCACCGAGATGATGAAAAGAAGCGAGAGTGCGAACTGACCGACCAGCAAAGATTTGCGCAGACCCATACGCGAGAACAACTTCATGGAGCCGGCGCCTTTCAAAACTTTCACGGGCTTGAATTTGGAAAGCACCACCGCCGGGAAAAGTCCCGCTAGCAAACCTACGGCCAGGCTGAACACCACAAAGACGCCAAACACAAAATAGTTGGCTTCAAGGTCCCACTTCAAGACTTGCGCAAACTTTAAATGAAGCATGAATGGCTTCACCACCATCAGCAAGAGCAGCGCAAGTCCCAACGCAAATAAAGAGATCACCACAGATTCTGACATGAATTGCGAAAATATTTGCAGGCGATTGGCGCCGTTCACTTTTCGCACGCCAATTTCACGCGCCCGCGTCAGTGAGCGGGCAATGCTGAGATTGGTGTAGTTGAAACAAGACGTGAGCATGACCAACAGTGCAAGCCCTCCGAAGAAATATACAAAGATCATTGGCATAAACGGACCGATGGGATTGTTGATGAATGGTCCGGGTGTGATGCCCGTAAGATTTTGTAAGTAGAATTGATAGATGTGCTCGTCGCCCGCCGACTGTCTTTCGGGGAGATTTTTTTTGGTGATGTCGTGCAGGTGCCGCTCTATCTCCTTTGGTGAGTGACCTTTCTCCAGCAACAGGTATACCCAGCCGGAAGTCCAGTTTCCATATTCGCCATCCTCTTTGGAAAAGATGCTGTCGGCCTCCAGGCTTTTGATGGTGCTGTAGGATGCGAGCGCCTCAAAGACGATGTGTGATTTTTGATTTTTTTCTTTTAGCACTCCCGTAACAGTATATTCTCCGAGACGACCTACTTTGATCACCTCGCCCACAGGATTGGGTTGCTTGAACAATTTATTGGCGGCTTTACGCGTGAGCACTACCGAATAGGGTTTTGTCAACGCCGATTTAGCGTCGCCGTGCTCCAATTCCCATTCAAAAACATCGAGTGCGTCGGGATCGGCAAAGAGCCCGCCCAGCGGGATGTTCACGTCAAACTCGGGTTCCATTTCCATCCAGGTGTTGCCAAAGCCCCGGCGCAATCGCACGGCTTTTTCAATACCGGTGTAATCTTCCAACAGCGATGCAGCCAGTGGCTGGGGTGACGTGGAATAATCGTTGCCCGCCCCCGAGCCGTCGGGATTGAGATGCCGGGTAACAACGCGGTAGATGCGATCGCGCTGGGTGTTGTACTGATCATACATCATCTGATCGGCCACCAGCATGATGATGCCCAGGCAAACCGACATGCTCACGGCTAAGCCTAAAATATTAATGAGCGAGAAAAACTTGTGGCGCCGGATATTTCGCAGCGCCACGAGGATATAGTTTCGGATCATTTTCTTTGGAAATAAAGCGTCGGAAAAGCGGACTACTTGTTGAGGTCTTTGCGGACCAGGAAATAATATACCAGGAAGCCTAACGATACCGCGACAGCGAAGATGCCATACGGCAGCGGCGACTCACGTTCATAGGGCACATATTCCAGGATGATTAGGGCAACGCCGGCCGCCAAAATGATGAGACCCCATTTTAACGTGCTGAATTTATTTTCTTCCGTGTGGCGTTTGAAAATGGCTTGCGTGTCGTCGTTGACAAATCCCTTTTCGATCATTTTCTTTTTCAGGATATAGTCGGTGATGGTGCGGGCAAAGAATAGCAGCGACAGCCCAAAGGTCCCGATAATGGTGAGGGGCATCAATACATCTTTTAAGTTTTCGTTCATAACCTGGATATTTAAGTTTTGTTTTTTCGGTTTATGGTGCGTATGACACGGCCCTTCGCCGGAATGTTGCAGATCTGGAAAGAAAATTCCTTCGAAAAATTAATTACCTTTTGCTGCAACATAGGCTCTGGAAAACGTGTCTCACCCACCCATGACGGATGACAAAACGCTTGTATCCCGGGTTTTGCAGGGAGATATGCAAGCTTTCGGGCTGCTGATCGGGCAGCATGAAAGGCTTGTGGCCCACATGGTCGGGCGTTTGGTTAAAAACAACGAGGAAAGAGAGGAGCTGTGCCAGGACGTGTTTTTGAAGGTGTACGAAAAACTTTCAGATTTCAGCTTTCAGTCAAAACTGTCGACCTGGGTTGCCACCATTGCTTATCGGCATGCGATCAACTGGATGCGAAAACGGAAGATACCCATGACCGACTTGGCGGAGGAAGATCATTTCAAGGCGGCGTTTGTGGAGGAGGAGAATCCGGAATCGCTTTTGTCGGACCAGGACATGAACGGGTTTGTGATGACGCTGGTCGATGCCCTTCCCCCGCAGTACAAGACCATTTTAACACTTTACCATGTCGACGCCATGAGCTACGATGAAATTGGTGAAGTGACCGGCCTCCCGGAAGGTACCGTGAAGAGTTATTTGTTCCGGGCCCGGAATTTGTTGAAGGAGAAGGTGAAGAAATGTATCGGTAAAGAAGCGTTACTATGAACATCCACGACGAAGAAATGCAAAAGAACCTGGAAGGCGGACAGCCTGCCGCGGGAGACGAAGGCGATGTGAAGGCCTACCGGCATGTGTTTGATGCCCTCCGGCAGGAGCCCGAATTTGTTTTGCCGCATGGTTTTGCAAATCGTGTGGTAAGGGCGCTGGTCCAACAACAGACTGAAAAAACAACCGCGCGGGAATACATCTGGTTTGGCGTGGGCATTGTGTTACTCCTGGCCGCATTCATCACCGCGATTGTGCTGACGGATTTCAAATTTGACCTTGGCGTTTTTAGCGCTGTGAAAAGCTATAAGGGTTTGTTTTTATTTGCCGTTGGGTTCATAACCCTGCTTCACCTACTGGACAGGCGCTTGCTCCGGAACAAGCGAACGGCGAACTGATTATTTGCGCAGCAACATTTCTCTTCTATCTTCGTGAGAGAAATCTATCACTATGAAAAAATGGATTAGCGCAGCCGTTGTGTTTATGGTATCCCTATCGGCCGCCGCTCAGAAATACCAGGGCAGCAGTTGGGCCGACGTAAAGGCCTCGGGCAAAGGAACGCTAACGATTGTATACTACGAACAGCCTGGTCTTATCTTCAAAGACAACGGACAGATGAAAGGTGTTTGTGTCGACATTCTTTCCGATTTCGCGAAGTTCATCCAGGAAAAGTATAGCAAGGCCGTTACCATCAACTATGCGGGTGAAGAGCGCGAATTTTCAGGATTTTTGAAGGTCGTTCAGTCAACCCCAAACATCCTGGGCGTTACCAACACGAGCATCACGGAAGAACGCAAAAAGATATTGAAGTTCACCCCGCCGTTCATGACCACGCAATTGGTGCTGCTCACCAATCAAAACTCTCCTGCCCTGACCAACCTCAAGGACTTACCAAAAGTGTATGCTGGGTTTTCGGCGTTGGTGATCACGGGAAGCACGCATATGAAGTATGCCGACATGCTCAAAAAACAATACTACCCCGATCTGAACATCACTTATGCACCATCAAGCGAGACGGTGATCAAGAACCTCGCGGCCAATCCAAAAATCTTCTCCATTCTTGATTTCACGGAATATGTGGGGGTCGTTAGAAAAAAACTTCCCATCAAACGACAAGATGTCGACTTGGGTAACGCCGAAGAATTGGGATTCATTATGGCAAAACAATCCGATTGGGATGGCCTCTGGAAGGAATTTCTAACAGATGACTATCGCAAGGGCGTTCGCTATAAAAAAATCATTGCCGATAATCTTGGCTCTACTTTTTTAAACCTGGTCCGATAATATACGCCTCGCGCAATAAACCTGTTGCCGGTTGCAGCATGCTGCCGGTGGGATTTACATCCAGAGACATCAGCGAACCGTGCCGCCAAGCCAGGTTTGGATTTTCGTGTCCAATGGGAAAATTGAAGGCCACAGGATAGGGCGTGTCGGCAATTTTATCCATCACCATCGCGGCGATTTCTTCTCCAAAGGCAGGCTCGGGATCTTTGATGTCGGTCATGTGTCCGATGATCAATCCTGCCAGATGATCCAACTTTCCAGCGCGTCGCAAATGGGTAAGCATGCGATCTAACCGGTATTTGTATTCGTCAATTTCTTCGATCACAAGAATTTTTCCAGTGGTGTCGGGTTCACACAATGTGCCCAGCGCATCGGTCAGCAAGGAAAGATTGCCACCCAAAATGGGGCCTGTTGCCTGGCCCATACGATTGGCTTTATGAAATGTGGCTTGCATGGTGAAATCTTCTCCAAAAAGAATCTTCTTCAAACTTTCCAACGAGGGCTCAACGCCGGCGCTTGGATAAAGAATTGGCATCGTGCCGTGGATACTTTCTATCCGAAGTTGCAAAAGCTTCAGGTGCAGGGCTGTCACGTCGCTGAAGCCGACGATCCATTTTGGCTTTTCCAGGAAGGATGTGAAATCCAAACAATCGAGAATGCGGGTTGTGCCGTAGCCGCCGCGAGCGCAAAAAATGGCGCGTACGTTTTTGTCGTCCAGCATTTGTTGAAAATCGCTCAGCCGTGTTTCGTCGGTGCCGGCCAGGTAGGCATGCGCTTCGCTGAAAAGGTGAGGGGCCTGCAGCACATTCAATCCCCAGGAGGAAAGCACGTCAATGGCCTTTTGCATTTGCGCGGTGGAAACTTTTCTCCCGGTGGCGGCAAGTGCCACGGTGTCTCCTGTCGAAAGAAAAGTTGGTCTGATCATCTGTCAAAAATAAAAAACCCTCCCGGGATTTATCCGGGAGGGTTATTGATTATAAAAGCCGTGTAATCTTTATTTAGGTTTTACCGGGGTGGTAGCGGGAGTACCCGCCGGCTTGGGTGTAACACCAAGTTTTTTCAACACCAGGTCGGAAATATCCATTTTCTCGTCGCCGTACAAGATCACGTCGAGGCCGCCGATTTGTTGGTTGAGGATGAAAGTGTAGCCATTTTCTTTGGCCACGTCTTCAATGCCCTTACCCACTTTTTTGTAGACGGGGTCCATCAATGCGGTTTGTTTTGCCTGGATGGTGGTTTGCGCATCCTGTTGCAGCTTTTCAATGTTTTGCTGCATTTGTTGAAGCTCGCGTTCCGTGTTGGCACGAACGGCATCGATCATCGTATTGAGATTGGCCTGATAGTCGGCAAGCTTTTTCTGAAATTCCTGATATTTGGTATCAACCTGGTTTTTCAGTTGGGTTTGAAGCGATTTAAGATCGGCATCAATTTGTTTTGCCTCCGGCAACTGGCTGAAGATATAGTCAACATCCGCATAGCCTACTTTGGTTGTGGTGGTGGTCGCCGGTGCCTGTGCATGGGATACAAAGGCTGCTAGTGCCAAGGCCACGAATAAAACGAGTTTTCTCATTACAGTAATTCAATTTAGTTTTTAATCTTATCATTTGGGTCTCCAAGGCCCAATTGGTCTAATACAAAATCAGTGTAATCATAGCGGGGATCGGTGTATATCATCACCAGCTCACCGGCTTTGTCGAACATGATGGCAAGGCTGTTTTCCTTGCAAACCTTATCGACAGCATCCCACACTTTGTCCTGAATGGGCTTGATTAACTCCTGCTTTTTCAGGAAAAACAACCCGCCAAAACCGAAGACCTTTTTCTGGTATTCTTTCAGCTCGGTTTCTTTTTTCTGAAGGGCCTCTGTCCGCTCCTTTTTCATGGTTTCGGTCAGCAGCACTTGTTCGGCCTGGTACGCGCTGTACATCTCGTCGCGCTTCTTGCTCATCTCCTGAATTTCCTTCTCCCAGGCCTGCGACAGCTGATTGATCTCTTCCTGTGCCTTTTTGTACTCGGGCATCTTATTCAGGATGAAGTCCGTGTCAATGTAGCCGAACCTCTGAGCATAGCCAAAATTCAGGCCGAAAATGAGAAAAAAAATCGTAATAATATAAAAGCGCATAACTATCTGATTTGCTGACCGATGGTGAAGTGGAATTGCGATCCACTGACCGGCCCTCTGCTTCCCAACGGAACAGGATCAAATCCATATGCCCAGTTCAAACCAATCAATCCAAACGCAGGCATAAAGATCCTGGCCCCGAAGCCGGCCGACTTATACATACTAAACGGATTAAAGTTCTCATAAGTACCCCAGTTGTTGCCGGCCTCCGTGAAAACTAAGCCATAGATCGTTGCGGCGTTCCCGGTGGTAACGGGGTACCGCAATTCCAAGCCCAGTTTTTCGTAAACCACACCACCCTGTTGCGAGGTGCTGTTGCCCACCGCATAAGTCGGTGGCGTGATCTGATTGTCCTGGTAGCCTCGCAAACCGATGATTTCCTTACCCAACACAAAGGAGTTGAAACCCCCTGCCAGACCACTTCCGCCGAGCACAAAGCGTTCGAAAGGTCCTATGCCAGTCTTGGCCTGGTTGTAGGCTCCCAGGAAGCCGAAGTGCGCTTTGGCTTCCAACACCAACTTTTTCTTGCTGTCGAGGGGAAGATAATACTTTGCATCGAACATCCATTTATGGTATTCCTGCCATTTATTCTTTTGCTCGGGCGTGGCTGTAGTATAGTCAAGACCGTTGAATGCCGAATACGGTGGGGTCAGCGTAAGGCTCAGCGAGACCGACGATCCTGATGAAGGATACATCTGGTTGTCGATACTGTTGCGTGAAATGGTGGTGTTGAATGTCAACGCGTAAGACTTACAGGTCGTACACCCCAGGCCATAGTTGATGTTATTCAAGGAATACACCGCATACGACAGCGAGTTGGTGAGTGTAAAATAGTTATCTGGCCACTCGAGCATGCGTCCCAAGCCGACGGAGATGTTGTCGGCTTTTATTCCGGAGTTAAGATCGTTGTAGCTGGTGGCGCCGGTGCCTGCGTAGCGTGACAGCGAGTGCACATAGCTCACGCTAAGCGAGTGAGGCTTGCGTCCGCCCAGCCAGGGTTCTGTGAAGGAGAAGCTGTAGCTCTGGAAGGACCGGCCGTTGGCTTGCATACGAAGCGACAAACGTTGACCGTCGCCCACGGGCAGCGGTTTCCAGTTTTTGAAGTGCGGGATATTGCGCAACGAGAAGTTGTTGAACGTTAAACCCAACGTTCCCACAAAGCCATAATAACCTCCCCAACCGCCGGACAATTCCACCTGGTCGTTGGATTGTTCCTCCACTTGCCATTCGACGTCCACCGTTCCTTTGGCGGGGTTGGGCACCAGGTTCTGACCGATCTTGTCGGGAGCGAAGTAGCCCAATTGTCCAAGGCGTTGTTGTGTACGGATGATGTCGGAGCGACGGAATTTTTGCCCGGGCACGGTACTCAACTCGCGGCGGATCACGTGGTCGCTCGTGCGTTGGTTGCCGGTGATGGTCACTTCATTGATGGTGGCTTGCTCGCCTTCGTTGATGCGCATCTCGATGTCGATCGAGTCGCCGGCAACGGCTACTTCCACGGGGTGGATTTGGAAGAACAAATAACCATCGTCCATGTAAAGCCCGCTGATGTCAAGTCCTTTCGGATTGAACTGCAATTTTTTGTCGATCAACTCGCGGTTGAACACATCACCTTTGTTGATGGCCAGCACGGCCGACAGTTGCTTGTCGGTGTAGATGTAGTTGCCGGTCCAGATGATGTTGCGGAAATAGTACTTCGGTCCCTCCGAAATCACGAAGTCGATGTCGATGGTGTTTTCGCTGTGGGCATGAATCGAGTCGGAAATAATTTCAGCATCGCGATAGCCCTTGGTGTTGTAGTAGGCGATCAGTTTCTTTTTGTCCTCCTCGTAGTCGGCCTTGATGAATTTTGATCCGGCAAAGATGTTGAGCTTAATATTGTCGCTGAGAAATTCTTTCAGGTCTTTCGGGCTCACCTTATAGCTGGAGTCGATAAACTCTTTCGGCTTGAGGTTCACGATGCTGTTGAGAATGGTGCGGTGCAAAGCAAAGCGCGGGCGTTCGTGCGTTTTCTTCAGCTTCTTTTTCAGCACGGCATCCGACATGGCTTCGTTGCCCACAAAAGAGATGTGATTGATCTTGACCTTCGACTTTGGATTGATGGCTATTTTGAGTTTGATGCCATCGCGGTTCAAAGTATCGCGCTGTTGCGTGATCTTCACCACCGTGTTGAGAAATCCCTTCTTGACAAAGTATTTTTTTACACCGGTTTCCGTGTTCCGGATCATGGTCTCGGTAACAATCTTGCCGCGAATGAGCTTCAGGTCATCTTTCAGACCGCTTTCCTGTGATTTGGAAATACCTGTAAAATAGAATCCGGTCAGACGCGGACGTTCGGAAAGGGTGATGTTCAAAAATACCGTCTGGCCTTCAATCCGATCTACTTTTATTGTTACGTCGCCCACCAGACCGTGTTTCCACAAACTGCGGACGGCGCTGGAGATGGCGTCGCCAGGGATTTTTATTTTGTCGCCGACTTTTAAACCCGTCAGGGAGACCATGGCGTTTTTATCCAGCACGTTCAATCCCGTCACTTCAATTCCTCCAATGGTGTATTCGGCCGGGTTGGCATAATTCAAATTATTTTCCCCGGTGGCATTCGCAGCCGTTCCCGAACGCCTTCCCCTGAATTGAGCCCAGCCGTCAGCAGCAACACTTAAAAGAATAATCAGGAATAAAACTCGCTTCATCAACTTACAGGGTTCATTTGTTCACTTGTCTTTCCGAATCTACGTTCACGTTGTTGATAGGCCCAGATGGCTTCGTACAAGTGCTCTTTTCGAAAGTCTGGCCAAAGTGTGGGTGTGATATAGAGTTCCGTATAGGCAATTTGCCACAGCAAAAAATTGCTGATGCGCATCTCGCCACTGGTGCGGATGAGCAACTCTGGATCAGGGATGCCGGAAGTCTGCAAATAGTTCTCAAACACGGCTTCATTTATGGCATCAGGTGCCACTTTTCCATCGGAAACGTCTTTGGCCAGGGCTTTTACGGCCTTCATGATCTCCCACCGGCCGCTATAGCTCAGCGCCAGGATGAGGGTGAGGCCGCCGTTATTTTTTGTTTGGTCGATGGCCCACTGAAGGTTGGCCTGACAGTCGCCTGGCAAATGAGAAGTTTCGCCAATGGTGACCAGGCGTACCTGGTTTTCGGAAAGGGTCTTGATCTCCTGTTTCAGGGTGTTCACCAACAGCTCCATAAGGCCGTCGATCTCGGCCTTGGGGCGATTCCAGTTTTCGGTGGAAAAGGCGTACAGCGTAAGATACTTTATGCCCAGCTCCCCGCAGCCTTCGGTTACGTCGCGAACGGCCTGAACGGCGTTGCGGTGGCCGAAAATGCGCATGGCTCCCTTCTTCTTGGCCCACCGGCCATTGCCATCCATAATAACCGCCACGTGTTGGGGCATATTATTAAAGTCGATATGTTCCTTATATGAAGCCACAGGGGTTCAAAATTAATAAAAGATATTGGTTATTAATGGATTGAGGAGCCGAGTGTAGACGAAATGGGAATTTTTACTTGTAAGGATTGGAGGGACAGGGTATGGAGTAGAATGTGCGCGTGATGCTCACCCCCAGGAAGTAGTAATTGTCGTTGTCGTTGGGGTTGCCGTACTGATAATTTTTATAGCGCGGGTCGCCGTCGGAAATGTTGTCCAGGTAATCGGTAAATGTTTTGCGTACGCCGAATTCCAGCGAAAAATACCATTTAGGATTATACACGTATTTGATGCCCCCGCCAAAAGGAATGACCGCCTGCACGTTGCTGTAGTTGGCCGTTTTGGCGGCGTTGCCCGTCATGCTAAAGATGCCCACACCCCCAAACAAATATGGCGAGAAACGGATGAAGCGTTTGGGATCGCGCCAGTTCAGGAAATGATACTCCACCCCCGCGGCGGCCTCCAATAAAAAAATGTTGAACGAGGCGTTGCGCTGCGTGGCAAAAGCGTCTATCGGTTTTTCGCTGGCGCCGAGCTGTCCGGCGGTGATGGTAACACGGAAGCTGACCACCCGGCTAAGGTTGGATTTGTAGAAGACGGTGGCTGCCGGCTTTGAATATTTGAAATTGTAGAAGCGAACCAGGTCGCCGGTGTAGTTGAAAGTGCCCAGGCCAACGCCCACTTCGGCGCTATTGACTTCTGCACTCTGAGCACATGCGACCGTGAAGGCCGGGATGAAAAGCGTTAGACAAATGAGGTTCTTTATGAGGGAACGCATCATCTGAATTTAGCGCGGTGGAAGTTCTTGCCGAGGATATAGGTCAGACGAAGCGTGGTCACCATGTAGAGGTCACGGTCGTGTTTTTTGAC
>DATDAV010000170.1:0-1224 GCA_036525235.1 Chryseolinea sp.
TACGTCCACTAAGTAATAAACGTTCTTAATCTTAATGCTATTCCATGCATGTCTGGTCAGTATCTTTTGTTCTCCAAGAGCATATTTGCCTTGTCCTTTCGTAAAGCCACTAACGATTGTAGATTCAAAACCAGCTTTATAAGTCATATATCTGAATAATGCGGCGTAACCTCCACAAACACCTCTCCTAAGGCGTAAAGTGATGTGAGGTTCCTCTATGTTGATGTCACCTTTATTATATCCGACCATATCGTAATCAATGTTTAGACATATCCAATCATGGATTGATTTGACTTTAAGGTAATCATCTGCCGTCCATTTAGTTAAATGGATGATAAGTTTATCTAAATACTTTAATGGCGCTGTTTTTATTCCGTTAGAGATCTCATCAGGAACATTAAGGCTTGCAAGTTCCGGTGTTTCCTTTCTGTATGGATCAATATTGATACTTTCGGCGTTTTGATTCAGGTTGCGGTATCTATAGGTTGAAGCTTCAGCTGCTTTACAAAAGCTGGTTGTGATAGTTAACCCTAAGATGAGCACAAGCGATATTTTCATAGCTGGTCCGAATTTCAGGTAATCTCATCAGAAATTGGCGAACGAATGAAACTCAATTCTTGTAAATCTAATCTTTCGGTTCCAAAGCGGCGCGCAGGCTGTTGGACCTGTCACCGTCCTCTGTAACCGGTAGTTAGCTGGTGGCACGACGCGTCGAGCGTTCAATAGCAACGCGCTTGTGCTCCTGTGCTCCGCTTCCGGCGTGAAGTGCTTTCGCATTCGATCGCGCTCTGGCGCTCTGGCTTGCAAGAGGGAGCCCGTCGAACAACCGAACCAGGACGACTTGGCCTAACCTGATCTTCCTGGACGTGCAGATGCCCCGGGGGCGACGGCTTTTCTCTCCTGGGGAAACTGGATCCACTGCCGGCCATCATTTTTGTCACAGGCTATGACAAGTTCGCTGTGAGAGCATTCGAGGTCAATGCGGTGGATTATCTGGTAAAGCCCGTCAGTTCTCACCGCTTGGCCGACGCCATGGAACGGATTCATCACGCTCCCACAAAGACGGAGGCAAGACTCGTTCTACCCGATGATCGCATTTTTCTAAAGGATGGGAAGAAGACGCGAGTCGTCTATGTGTCGCAGATCAGCGGAATCAAGGCCGAGGAGAACTACACCGACGTCTGTATTGCCGACGGAGGTTCAGTCTTCATGCGACGGACGATT
>DATDAV010000171.1:0-22671 GCA_036525235.1 Chryseolinea sp.
TTGAAGGTATGGCTTCCTTTTCAATCGATAAGCAGCGCGGCAAGCGAATGCGGAATGGGTGTCAAGACCGGTTGGCTTTTCGCCAACCGCTCGCCTTGGTCTTGACACCCATGGAGCAGTCGCTTATTTTTGCTTATAGACAGAAAAGGAAACTTTTAAGTGGCCCAATTATAAGGGGAGCTTACACCCGGACTTCTTTAACACTTTTAGTTTTCCACTAATTAAAGGAGATAAAGCGACTGGGCTAACCGGACCAGATAAAGTTATGATTTCTGAATCCGTTGCTCGTAAATATTTTGGAGATAATGAACCACTGGGGAAGGAACTACTTTTGCAAGATGGAGGGAGCAATTTGAGGCTAATGGTGAGTGGAGTGTACAAAGACTCGCCGGCCAATTCCCATTTCAAATTTGACTTTCTAATCTCATACGACACTTTTATTGGTCTAAAGGGAGAAGACGCAAATACCAGTTGGCAATGGACTAATTTCTATACCTATATTCTTCTAAAGCAAGGAGCAGATATCGAATCTGTCAGAACAAAAATGCCCAGGTTTATTGACAATCATTTGGGTCACCTTAAACAGCACAATATTGCAGTTAATTTTAAATTGCAACCCCTAACCGATATTCATCTTTATTCTGATCTCGAGCACGAATTAGGAGAAACCGGAAGTGGTAAAACATTATCCTTTCTAATTATAATTGCAATATTTATACTTGTTATTGCATGGGTTAACTATGTGAACCTATCAACCGCGAAGGCACTAACAAGAGCGAAGGAGGTTGGTGTTCGGAAGGTAATGGGCGCTGATCGGAAAAAATTAGCAATGCAGTTTATTATAGAATCTATTCTCGTCAATACCATCGCGATGACAATTGCTATAGCACTCTTTTTCGCTATTCTTCCATTGTTCGCAGAACTGTCTGGCAATGCTGAACTACATCTTGAATTTGGCAATTATCAATTGTGGTTATTCATATTGGGTCTGTTCGCCACTGGAATTTTATTATCGGGTATATACCCGTCATTAGTATTGTCGTCATTTAAGCCGGTCAAGGTTTTAAAAGGTAAAATCGCTCATGCAACCCACGGAATTTTACTACGAAAGAGTTTAGTGACATTTCAATTTATAGTTGCCATTATCCTGATTGGGGGGACATTAACAGTCTATCAACAGATGAGACATATGTTAAATGCCGAGTTAGGCGCTAGCATCGAACATACCATTGTTATCAATAGTCCAATTGTGAAGGATGAAACGTACACAAGTAAAGTGCCTTTTTTTAAAGATGAGCTTTCAAGATATCCAAGCATTAAAAGCATCACGGCATCAAGCACGGTTCCCAGTCAAAGAGGACTAAAGGGAATGATGGCAAGAATAGCGAGTAAAAATCAGGACGGCAACACACTCTTAGAAATAGCTGAGGTTGACTATGATTTTATACCCTCATATAATTTGCAATTTGTCCAAGGTAGAAACTTTGATGTGAACCGACCGGCAGATAAGAGTGCTGTCATTTTATCTTTAAGCGCCTGCCGGGTCCTGGGCTTTTCAAGTCCAGAGGAGGCAATGAATAGAGAAATTTTAATTCAGGGCCCCCCTGACCAGCCAGCAGACATTCGAAAGGTAGTCGGTATAACAAAGGATTACCATCAGAATTCCATACTAAGTGAAGTATTGCCAATTATAATTATCCTCAACACGGAGTCGAGCCGGTACTTCTCATTAAAGGTAGATGTTAAAAATATAAGTAAAACGATTGCTACAATTCAATCGAAATGGGACAATGCATTCCCAGGAAATATAATGAGTTATTTTTTTCTTGATGATGCATTTAATCAACAGTATGCTGCTCAGCTTAAATTTGAAAGCATTTTTAAAGTATTCTCGTCATTAGCCATTTTTATTGCAAGTATCGGCCTTCTTGGACTTTCTGCTTTTACAGCGAATCAAAAAGCAAGTGAGATTGGCATTCGAAAAATAGTCGGAGCTTCGGTTACAGACATTTTGGGATTACTTTCAAAAACATATGTTATGCTTCTCTTAATAAGTAGTTTGATAGCCGCACCGGTGACTTATTACCTATTTTCAAACTGGCTGGACAATTTTTCGTACCGAATTGGTATGGAGTGGTGGATGATCGTGACTCCTTGTATAGTTGTATTTCTGATAACAATCATTGCCACAAGCTTCTATACTGTAAAGGCTGCTTTAATAAGTCCAGTGCAATTTTTAAGAAGCGAGTGAAGCGAGCGACAATTCAACTTAGATGTTAACGAAGGATCTGTGAAGCTGCTTCATCTCACTATAGATCTATCTGGCAAGGCCACCGGCGGAACCCATTACTATTACTCTGTATTGATGAGTTCGTCATTACTCTCAATGACGAGTTTATAAAACTACTGAGGGGACGGCCCACTTACGACAGGTGGAGAATCCGAATGGCTGACCATCTTTTTCCGTTTTGTCCTGACCATCAATTTTCAGATCAGTTGACCACCCAATTCCGCCACCATTTGACCAGAAACAAGTCTAGCAATCACGTGGTTCGAAACCTGGACGAAGTTCAAGTCCTCAGGTAACTTTAGCTGGTCACACCCTCCTGAAACAAAGTGGTCACTGGGGTCGGAATCTCCAGTAGCCCAATTTGTTAGTATCTGTCGCACATATTGCGCGGCAGGCCAAGCAGATTTATTAATAAACTCATGGGAAGCACTGTCATGATTCGCACGTCGCTTATGTGTCCTTTCGAATTCATCCAAACAAAGCCATATTACAGTTAACTTCTCAGCTTAAATCCCAACCTCTCCACAAAATCCAACTTGATCAACTCCCAATGCTTACCCTTCAAACAGATCGGCGTAAAGTCTTCATCAGCCCGCTCGAAGTCGATAAAGTTCTCACGAATTAATTTCTCATTGTGATTATATGGACAACGTTGTTTGTGTAAAGCAATCATCTGCTCGATAGAATAACTGTTCAGCAATTCATCGAGATCCCAAAAATCTTTCTTCCTCGCCTTGCGCTGAACGATATCTATCTTCATTGCTATTATCTCTTCAACAGTTGCCAATCTGTACGGACCAATCTCCAACGCTGGCTGAATGAAAGTTTCCGTGTAAAACAAATCAAGTTTGACACTCTCATCCTTTGAATGACCCACCAGAAGTGACACACCCATTCCAACGAGCCCTGGTGAGAAGTCTGAAACGTACTTAAACGTCTGCCTAAGAAATTTGTGCAGCTCAGAAAAGTGGAGCGAACCGTAAGCATGGTCTGTAAACAAATCAATGTCGTCAGACATCCTATGACCAAGCTGCAAGCTCAACGATGTACCACCAACAAGTCTGAAAGGACCGAATAGGTTGCTTTGCATCAGTACTGTCAGCACTTCTTTGAGAATCGGCTTAATAGTATTCCAGTGCAGACGATCAGGCATGTCGCAGTTTTAGAGCACCAGCGATTTTGTTGAAGGCCTTGTCGCCATAGAACTGTTTGATCTCTGCTTTCTCTTCATCGTTGCCTCGTTCTATGACCCTCTCAATAACTGCACGTCTTTGACTAAGCCAGTCAATTCCGTTTATATCGGTATCCCAAAACAATCCAGGACGAAGCTTGGATAAATCCGGAGTTCCATTGTTTGAGTGTTGACGCAACTTTTCCTCCTTCATATCATAAAAAGCCTGCAGCACCATAAGATACCCTTCCTCTAAACCCAATGCGTTTTCAATCTTGAACGCCAGCGCCGGGTTCATTCCTCGTTTGCCTTTTGTAATAGCAGTTAGCGTTTGAGGATATTCCTTAATAGTGAGAGCAAACCGGCTTTTCTTCAGTTTTTTTTCACGAAGCTTTCGCTCCAGAATTAGCCCCGGGTGGATTCCCTTAATTATTGATATTTCCTTAAACATAATTCCAAATTATAAACAAATATAAGTAATAACGGAAATGTAAACAATTTTGTTTATAAATAGTAAGAATGGCCAAAAATGACGATTTTAGAGGCAAATTGCTGCTTACCTTATGATAAAAATACTACCCTATTGGGAAATTGGACTTCTAATTATCTGATCTATGCAGCCAACAAATTAGATCAGATTTCACGAGAGCTTTCTGCTCTGAATTTATGCTGCTGATCTTGACATGAAGTGGCAATCTGAGCAACCAAAGCACGTCGATACCGACGAGAATTCAAGTGAATTTGAAGATCACTGATCACGTGTATTGTCATACTTTGCGCGCAAAGCATTCATGTCACTACTGACTTTTAAGTCTACAATCTTCGCATATTGCTGCGTTGCTCTAAGGGTCCTGTGACCTAGCATCTTACTTACAGTTTCGAGAGGTACGCCATTGGTGAGTGTCACAGTTGTAGCAAACGTGTGACGCGCTAAGTGGAATGTGAGATTCTTAGCAATATCACATCGTTCTGCGATCTCCTTCAAATACTCGTTGGTCTTCTGATTGCTGGAAACGGGTAGCAGTTTCCCATTATTAACGCAAATGATATGCTGATCATAGCGAGCGATGATTTCAAGAGCGGGCGACAGCAGGGGAATGCGCGTGGCTGCTTTTGTTTTCTGACGCGTTGTGAATATCCATTTCTCCCCATCGATTCCTGTCGCTATGTCGCCGCGCGTTAGTGCTTTCACGTCACTGTAGGACAACCCGGTAAAACAACAAAACACAAAGATGTCACGGATTTGACTGAGTCGCTCTGAGAGAAATACTTTATTACTAATTGCCGTTAACTCATGCTCAGTAAGGAATCCGCGATTTGTTTCACGTACCTTGATCTTATAGTTTGCGAATGGATCCTTTTCGATCCACTCATTTGCAAGAGACAAGTGTATTACTCTCTTTAGTTTTTTAATGATACCCATTGCTGTATTGTGTTGAACTTTGCGGACCGACTTTAAAAAGAACTCGAACTCAACAATGAATTGCAGTGACAGGCCTTTAAGCGGTAAATTCTGGACCTTGTACTTTGACACCACAAACGCTTTTAGAGCTGCATACGCGGCATTATATCTTTTTAGTGTACCAATTGCATATTCTCGTCCAACAAGGGCCTTAACTTGAGCTATTGTATGATCAAAGGCATCACATAGTGTTCTACTCGCCCCTGCGTTGCCATAAATAATATTCTTCAAAGCTAATGCAGTGATTTCTTCACCCCGATTCAGAAGATCCCGTTGTGCTTCGTAAATCTGATTTCGAAGCGAATCCAAAAAGCTGTTCAATTGACGCGCTTCATTGGTGTTACTTTTAGCGATTTGTCGCACAGCATCCCACTTATCAGGCTCAATTTCCCGCTGCGTCGTTACTTCGATGCGCTGACGATTTACCGTGACGCGCATGTAAACCGGTAGCGGTCCCATCGTGTAGCCAGACCGTTTCTTAAGAAGGAAATAGATTTTCAGTGTTTTGTTCATAACGATAACTGTTTAATGGTTGTAAATCTCCATTGTTGTTATCGTATGAACAAGATGTTTATCTATTGAACATCTTGTTTGTCAAATACTTACAAGCAATCGAGAGCAGTGCTCACCAGAAATTGCTTGCTCTCGATTTGCTCTCCCGAGTTTTGATAAAATATGTACAAATTGAACCCTTCGGAAAACAAAAAAGCTCGAAATCAGCGAGATTTCGAGCTTTTGAATTATTTGATGATAAGGTGGTGATCCGACAGGGACTCGAACCCCGAACCGTCAGCTTAGAAGGCTGATGCTCTATCCAGTTGAGCTATCGGACCAGTTTTATTACTCGTGGCTCCGGTACATGCCCAGGAGCATCTTTGAGATCTTTTCGTAGCGCTCGTAGAGGCCTTGGGCTTCTGCCAGGGGTAGGCCGCCGGTCTCGCCGAGGATTTGCAGGATGGTCACGCATTCGAAGACGGCGCTTCTGGAAATGGTGATGTAGTGCTTTTTGTCGGCATTGGTCATGCGGCCCGTGCCTTCGGCCAGGTTCAGGAGGATGTCCATGCTGGCCTTTTTCCACTGTTCTTTTATGTACGTATCCAGCGCCGCGTTGGAGTAAATAATTTTCAGGGAATCGGTCACAACTCCTTTGGCGATCTGGTATACTTCTAACTTCTCAAAATCAAACATAAAATCCGGTGGAAATACAACCTGCCAGGCCCGGCCTTGCAATTCTTGCGGAGAGGGGGGGATTCGAACCCCCGGTACAGAATAACCCGTACGACAGTTTAGCAAACTATTGGTTTCAGCCACTCACCCACCTCTCCAGTGTGTAGTTTCAGCCCTTTTTCAAAAAGGAAGTGCAAATATAGAAGTTGGCCGTAAACTATCGCAAAATCCGCCAAATAAAATTGCGGTTTCCAGCCCCTGCAAAGCCCTTCCAGGCCTTCCGCTCTGCTTTTCATGCCCTGGCGCCCACTCCAAAAAGCCGTCCGGGTGCCTTTCAAGGGCCATCTGTACAGGGGGTTGCTGGGGGTATTAGTTCCACAGTTTTGCCCCTATTCTTCCTCACCATGCCCAACCCGGCGCCCGACGCGGCATTTTTTCCCATCCTTTTTTTGGTAGGGTTTTTATATCCCTTCGGCCGGGAGAATGGCTTATGAGAAACAAAAAAGTACTGATCATCGATGATGAAGAGGATCTCGGCATCCTGATGAAACATTTTTTTACTCCGAAAAAATACGATGTGTATGTCGCGCGCACCATTGCCGAAGGCATGAAATTGCTGGAAGAACAAAAACCTGATTATATTTTTTTAGACAATAACCTGCCTGATGGCCTCGGTTGGGGCAAAACGGAGTTTATCCTGGTGAACTACCCCCAAACGAAGCTGAACCTTATCAGTGCCCTGGACGTTCCCAAAACATCCGCCTCTTCTTTTCGCATCCTGGAGAAGCCCGTTCTCTGGGAGGAGCTCACCAAAATGTTCAGCTAGAACAACTGGCACCGTAATCGACACGATCCTTTTTTGTCTTATGGTGGCCGCAAACGTCAGTCAACTTAAAATTTTAAGATACACGCATGAAAGCGAAAGCAACCCTTGATGAAATTCTTTCCCCCCTATTGCAACGCTTTCAAAAAGACAATTTTGTCCGTGAGGATGTAAACGAGAAACCTCCCCTGCGGTCGGAGCTCTACAGCACCGAGCAAATGGAGCAACACGCGCAACACCTGGCCGCAACCCATGCCCTGGGCACAAACCAGGGTCCGGAGCTTTTGCTCAAGCGGCTGGCCGAGAACGAGGCCATCCTCTTCCACGTCACCTCCCTCCTGCACGACTCGGTCCACGAGAAAAAGGCCATCACGCCCGCGGGCGAGTGGTTGCTGGACAACTTCTACCTCATCGAAGAACAGATCCGCATCGGCAAGCGCTATTTGCCCAAGGGCTATAGCAAGGGCTTGCCACGGCTCATCAACGGTACCTCTGCGGGCTTCCCACGCGTCTACGACATCGCCATCCAGATCATCTCGCACAGCGACGGCCGCGTGGACATCTACAGCCTTAGCAGCTTCATCGCCGCCTACCAGAAACTGACCTTCCTCACCATCGGCGAACTGTGGGCCATCCCCATCATGCTGCGCCTGGCCTTGCTGGAAAACCTCAGCCGCGTGGCCGCCCGCATCGCGCTGGACCGCAACGACGCCGCCCTGGCCACCTTGTGGGGCGACCGCGTCATCGAGACCGCCGAAGAAAATCCAAAGGACCTCGTGCTCATCATCGCCGACATGGCGCGTTCCAACCCGCCTATGGTCAGCGCGTTCGTCGCCGAGTTCACGCGCAAGCTGCAATGGAAGGGACTCGACCTGGCGCTTCCGCTCACATGGCTGGAGCAACATCTGTCAGAGCAGTCCACCAACATCAACCTCATGGTGCTGGCTGAAAACCAGACACAGGCGGCCGATCAGCTCTCCATGAGCAATAGCATTAACAGTTTGCGCTTCCTCGCCAAGATGGACTGGCGCGAGTTTGTAGAGACCATGAGCGTGGTGGAGCAGACCCTGCGCGAAGACAACGGCGGCATCTATCCCAAAATGGATTTCCTCACCCGCGACCATTACCGGCATGCGGTGGAAAAAATTGCCAAGCGCAGCACATTGTCGGAATATGAAGTGGCCCGCGCGGCAATTAACCTCGCCAAGCGCAGTGCTTCCAAAGAACCTGACGACAAACGGAAAGGCCATGTGGGCTACTACCTGGTGGGTTCTGGCGTTTTCCTTACGGAGAATGTTTCGAAGGTAAGATCGAATATGGGGCAAACACTGGAGCGTTTCTTTGTAAAGAATGCTTATCGCTTCTATGTATTGCTCGCAATATTACTAACAGGCCTCGTCGCCCTTGGGTTTGTTGGGAAGGCCGCCCTCGATGGTTTATCCAGGGAGTGGCTCATCCTGACCGCCTTGCTGGCCGTGCTGGGAAGCAGTCACCTGGCGCTGGCGCTGGTCAACTGGTGGGCTACCGTATGGATCACGCCAAAGCCTTTGCCACGCATGGATTTCTCCACCGGGATTCCGCCCGAACACCGCACACTGGTGGTCGTGCCCACGCTGCTGGCCAGCCAGGGCCAGGTGGCCAAACTGGTTGAGGAGTTGGAAGTGCGCTTCCTGGCCAACCGCGATCCCAACCTCATGTTTGCCTTGCTCACCGATTTCAAAGACGCGCCGGTAGAAGTGATGCCCGACGACAAGGCCCTGGTGGATTTTGCAGAGAAAAGTATCATTGCCCTCAATCTAAAATACACCGCCAGCAATCCCAACGCCTTCTTCCTTTTCCACCGACCCCGGAAATGGAACCCGACAGAAAAGACGTGGATGGGCTACGAGCGGAAGCGTGGAAAGCTGAGTGAACTCAACCAGTTGCTAAAAGGCCAGGGCCGCGAACGCTTTGCCCGCATCGTGGGTGACGAGCGCAATCTCCCGCAGATACAATACGTCATCACCCTCGACACCGACACCCAACTGCCGCGCGACGCCGCCTGGAAACTGGCGGGGCTCATGGCCCACCCGTTGAACCACGCCGTCTACAACGAGAAGAAGCGTCGCGTCGTCGAAGGCTATGGCATCATTCAACCCCGCATCGCCGTCAGCCTCCACGGCGCCACACGGTCTCGCTACACGCGCATGCACGAGAACGATTCGGGCATCGACCCTTATACCCGTGTCACGTCAGACGTTTACCAGGATGTGTTTGAAGAAGGTTCCTTTATAGGAAAAGGCATTTATAATGTAGAAGCGTTTGAGAAGGTCTTGAGCAATCGCTTCCCCGAAAACCGCATCCTCAGCCATGACTTGCTGGAAGGTTCTTATGTGCGCTGCGGGTTTGCCAGCGACGTTCAGTTCTACGAAGAATATCCGTCGCGCTACAGCATGGACGCCACGCGCCGCCACCGGTGGATCCGGGGCGACTGGCAGATCGCCAACTGGTTTCTGCCGTTTGTGCCCGCCGCAAAAAAAGGACTCACAAAAAATTCCATCTCCGCCCTTTCGCGGTGGAAGATCTTCGACAACCTCCGCCGCAGCGTCGTGCCCATCGCTTTGGTGGGTTTGTTGCTCATGGGCTGGGCCGTCATGCCTGACGCGTGGTTCTGGACCATCAGCGTTTTTATGCTCGTCATGCTCCCTCCCATTCTTCAGTCCATTTGGAGCGGCATGCGCAAGTCGGAAGAAATAACGTTTGCCCAACACGCGCACAATACGTTGCGCTCCACCTACAAAAACATTTTACAGGCGTTGTTCACCATCGCTTGTTTACCCTACGAAGCATGGATGAGTTTCGACGCGATCGTGCGCACCTTGTGGAGAATCAATATCAGCCAACGGAAGCTGTTGGAGTGGAATCCTTCGGGCTTTGTCCTGAAAAAGAAAGAAGGCCTGGCCGATGCGTTGCGCCTGATGTGGATCGCCCCTCTGGCCGCTGCCGCGATCCTGGCTTTCTTGTGGGACTATAGACCGGATGCGTTGTGGATTGCCGCGCCGCTCATCGCGGTTTGGTTTTTGTCGCCGGCGCTGGTGTCGTGGCTGGGCAAGCCCATGCCGCCCAAGCGCTCGTCCATCGACGAAGCAGAAAAACTTTACCTGCGCGAGCTCGCCCGCAAGACCTGGTCGTTCTTTGAAAAATTCGTGGCAGCCGACGACAATTGGTTACCCCCCGACAACCTCCAGCAATATCCCATTCCCGTCGTGGCCCATCGCACCTCGCCCACCAACATCGGCATGGCGCTGCTGGCGAACCTCACGGCATTCGACTTCGGCTACATCACGGTGGGCAACGTGCTCGAACGCGTGACCAACACGTTTCAAACCCTCGACAAACTCGACCGCTACCTCGGCCATTTCTATAACTGGTACGACACACAATCGTTGCGCACCCTCCACCCGCGCTACATCTCCACCGTCGACAGCGGCAACTTCGCCGGCCATTTGCTCACCCTTCGCCAGGGTTTATTGGAGCTGCCCAAGAAGCCCATCATTTCGCGCCAGCTTTGGTACGGACTCTGCGACACCCTCCGCATCATCGCGCATATGGATAAAACGCGGAACGCGGCGCTGGCCCAACTGCTAAGCGAATGGAACCAAACGAACCGCTTCGACACGTCAAACCTGGCGGGGGTAAAAGCCTATTTCGAAGCGCTGAAGCTGGAGTTCCAACCCATCCGCACCGCATTGCTCAAAGACGAGGATCCCGATCTTCAAACCTGGTTGGACGCCTTCAACGAACAAGTTGATCGCATCCTCGGGGAAATCGCGCTGCTCGCACCGTGGACGGCGCTTGGCCCGATGCCAGAGAAATTCGGCGCCGACACACCGAAGAAAATTCCTACGCTGCTCCAGGTAGCCGGCTGTCCAAAAGAATGGAAAGAGGCCCTTGACGAGCTTCGCGCCAATGGCACCGCCGAAGAACAGCAGTGGGCCAGGGACTGTGAAAAAGTTCTGCTCACCGCCAGCCAACACGCCCGCGAACGCATCGCCATCCTCCACGAGCTTGCCCGGCAATGCTATGCCTTTGCCGACATGGAATATGCTTTCCTCTACGACAAGTCGCAACACTTGCTGGCCATCGGCTACAACGCCGACGAAAACCATCGCGATGCCAGCTTCTACGATCTGCTGGCCAGCGAGGCGCGCCTCAGCGTGTTCGTCGCCATTGCGCAAGGCAAGTTGCCACAGGAAAGCTGGTTTGCCCTCGGCCGCCGGCTCACCAGCGCCGACAACATTCCCGTGCTGCTCTCCTGGAGCGGCTCCATGTTCGAATACCTCATGCCCCTCCTGGTCATGCCCACCTACGACAATACGTTGCTGGACGAAACCTGCAAAGGCACCGTCGCCAAGCAGATCGAATACGGCAAACAACAAGACGTGCCCTGGGGCATTTCCGAATCGTGCTACAACATTGTCGACGCCAGCCTCACCTATCAGTACCGCGCCTTTGGTGTACCCGGATTGGGCTTCAAACGCGGCCTGGGGCTGGATCTGGTCATCGCTCCCTATGCTACGGTCATGGCCCTGATGATCGACCCGCTCGCCGCCTACAACAATCTGCGACGGCTTCAGAGCGAAGGCTACGAGGGCAAATACGGTTTCTTTGAAGCCGTCGACTACACGCCGGCCCGGTTGCCGCGCGGTCAATCGCGGGTGGTCATTCAAACCTTCATGGCCCATCACCAGGGCATGAGCCTGCTCTCGCTGGCCTACCTGCTGCTGGATCAACCCATGCAGAAAAGATTCGAGGCCGACGCCGAATTCCAGACAGCGCTTTTGTTGCTGCAGGAACAAGTGCCAAAAGCTACGGGCTACTACTCGGCTTCCACCGAGATGGAAGACATCACACCGATCACGCTGCACTCGCAAATCCGCGTCATCAACACGCCGCATACGCCAACGCCCGAAGTGCAGTTGCTCTCCAATGGACGCTATCACGTCATGATGACCAATGCCGGCGGTGGCTACAGCCGCTGGAAAGAAACGGCCGTCACGCGCTGGCGCGAAGACACTGTCATGGATGCGTGGGGATCGTTCTGCTATATCCGCGACCTCAAGACCAACACCTTCTGGTCCAACACCCATCAACCGACAACCAAAGAAGCCGAAGCCTACACGGCTGTGTTCTCGCAAGGACGTGTCGAATACCGCCGTCGCGACGAAGACATCGAAACGTATACGGAGATCATCGTGTCGCCCGAAGACGACATCGAGATCCGCCGCATCCATCTCACCAACCGCTCGAAAACCTCGCGGCGCGTGGAGCTTACCAGCTATGCCGAAGTGGTGCTGGCGCTTCCCATTGCCGACGCCTCCCACCCGGCCTTCAGCAATCTTTTTGTGCAGACCGAAATACTCTCCCATCAACATGCCATTCTCTGCACACGTCGACCGCGATCAAAAGACGAACGGCCGCCGTGGATGTTCCACCTCATGAAGGTGAACACCGCGCAGTCGCACACCACGTCCTATGAAACCGATCGCCATAAATTCATCGGTCGTGGCCGGAACGTCATGCACCCGCAGATCATGGACAACCCCGAACCGTTGTCGGGTTCTCAGGGATCGGTGCTCGACCCGGTTGTGTCGGTTCAATACCGCCTCAGCCTCGAGCCCGAAGAAACCGTCATGGTCGACATCATCACCGGCATCGCCGACTCGCGCGAAGGTGGCCAGGGGTTGATCGATCGCTACCAGGATCGTCACCTTCGCGACCGCGCCTTCGAATTGTCGTGGACGCATAGCCAGGTCGTGCTCCGCCAGATCAACGCCTCTGAAGAAGAAGCCGAGCTCTATGGACGTTTGGCCAGTTCCGTCATCTACACCAATCCCGCGTTGCGCGCCAGCCCCAGCATGCTGCTGAAAAATCAGCGGGGCCAGTCCGCATTGTGGGCCTATTCCATCTCTGGTGATCTGCCCATCGTGTTGCTCCACGTGTCCGACAGCGCCAACATCACGTTGGTGAAACAACTCATTCAGGCGCAGGCCTATTGGCATCTTAAAGGATTGGCCGCCGACCTCGTCATCCTCAACGAAGACCCGAGCGGCTATCGTCAGTTGCTTCAGGATCAGATCCAGGGTCTCATCGCCGCCGGTGTGGGCACCAATACAGCAGACAAGCCGGGCCGAATTTTTGTGCGTCCCGTCGACCAGGTGTCGGCCGAAGACCGCATCTTGTTGCAGGCGGTGGCTCGTGTCATTCTCTCCGACAGCCGTGGCTCGCTCGAAGAACAGGTCAACAAACGGCTCACTACCAAACAGATCATACCCGTCATCCCCACGCCCGCGCTCCTGTCGCACCAGGTGCCTGTCCTCGACAAATCACCGGCGCGCAGCGACCTGCAGTTCTACAATGGCCGCGGGGGATTCTCGGCCGATGGCAAAGAATACATCATCTACTCCAGCGCCAACAAAACTACACCCCTTCCGTGGATCAACGTCATTGGTAACCCCAACTTTGGCACGGTGGTCACGGAAAATGGTCCATCCTATACCTGGTCCGAGAACGCCAACGCGTTCCGGCTCACCCCGTGGCACAACGACCCGGTGAGCGACCTCAGCGGCGAAGCGTATTACTTGCGCGACGAAGACACCGGAGCCTTCTGGTCGCCCATGCCACAGCCTGCGGGCGACGGCGGCGTATATACCACCCGTCATGGATTTGGATACACGGTGTTTGAGCATACGTATGACGGCATTGCTTCTGAAGCCATCACTTATGTGGCGCAAGAGGCCTCCATAAAATTTATCGTGCTCAAGATCAGAAACACTTCCAGCCGAACGCGCAAGCTCTCGGCCACCGGCTATGCCGAGTGGGTGTTGGGCAGCATGCGGCCGCGCACGGCCATGCACATGGTTTCGGAATTGGAAACCCGCACGGGAACGCTGCTGATCAAAAATCCCTACAACACCGAGTTCCCCAACCGCGTGGCCTTCTTCGACGTCGACGAAGCGCACTACACCTTCACGGCCGACCGCACAGAATTTATAGGACGCAACGGTTCCTTGAAAAGACCTGAGGCGATGCGCCGCACAAAACTCTCCGGCAAATACGGCGCGGGCCTCGACCCGTGCACAGCACTGCAGGTGCCATTCGACCTCGAACCCGGGGCCTCGCGCGAAGTGATCTTCAGCATGGGCGCCGGCAGAGACCGCATGGAAGTGGAGCACCTCATCCGGCGCTTCCGCGTCAGCGACGGGGCCGCCAGCGAACTGAAAAAGGTGAAGGCGTTCTGGGATCACACACTCGGCGCCATTCAAATTGAAACGCCCGACACATCGTTGAACATATTGTCAAACGGGTGGCTGGTCTACCAGGTCTTGTCCTGCCGCCTCTGGGGACGCAGTGGATTCTACCAATCGGGTGGTGCATTCGGTTTCCGCGATCAGTTGCAAGACGTACTGGCGCTACTCCACGCCGAACCACACCTCACCCGCGACCAGATCTTACTGGCCGCATCACGCCAATTCCTGGAGGGCGACGCACAACATTGGTGGCATCCACCGGTGGGTCGCGGCGTGCGCACGCTGTGCTCCGACGACTTCCTTTGGTTGCCCTATGTCACCAGCCGCTATGTGGCCACCACCGGCGACGTCTCCATCCTCCGCGACTCGGTCACCTTCATCGAAGGACGACAGCTTAATGCGCAGGAGGAATCGTATTATGATCTACCCATAACCTCAGAGCGCCGTGCGTCAATTTATGAACACGGTAAGCGCGCCATCCAACATGGCTTGCGCTATGGCAAGCACGGCCTGCCCTTCATGGGTTCGGGCGATTGGAACGACGGCATGAACATGGTGGGCATCCACGGCAAAGGCGAAAGCGTGTGGCTCGCGTTCTTCCTCTTCGATGTGCTGAACCGTTTCATCCCGCTGGCCGAATCGCAAGGCGACAACGACTTCGCAGAGACGTGCCGTCAAAATGCCGAGATGCTGCGCAAGTGTATTCAGAAAAACGCCTGGGATGGTCAGTGGTACCGCCGCGCCTATTTCGACGATGGCACACCGCTGGGTTCCTCGCAAAACGACGAATGCAAGATCGACTCCATCGCGCAAAGCTGGTCCATCTTGTCGGGCGCCGGTCAACCCGAGCGTTCGCAGATCGCCATGCGCTCGGTAGATCAATACCTGATCAACAAAAACAAAAAGCTCATCCAATTGCTGGAGCCTCCGTTCGACAAGAGCGAAATGGATCCCGGCTACATCAAAGGCTATGTGCCCGGCGTCCGCGAAAATGGTGGCCAATACACCCACGCCGCCATTTGGATGGTCATGGCCTTCGCCAAACTCGGCGACCGCACCCACACGTGGGAGTTGCTCAATATGATCAACCCCATCCAACACGGCAAATCAGAAGAAGATGTCGCGACCTACAAAGTGGAACCCTATGTCATGGC
This sequence comes from Chryseolinea sp., assembly GCA_036525235.1. Taxonomy (GTDB): domain Bacteria; phylum Bacteroidota; class Bacteroidia; order Cytophagales; family Cyclobacteriaceae; genus Chryseolinea. The sequence goes on from DATDAV010000171.1 coordinate 15,357, forward strand.
CGCCGATGTGTATGGCGTTTATCCCCACACAGGCCGCGGCGGATGGACATGGTACACGGGCTCAGCGGGCTGGATGTATCAATTGATCATCGAATCGTTCCTGGGCTTGAAGCGCGAAGGCGACAGTCTTTCGTTCACACCCTGCGTTCCCGAAGAATGGACTTCCTTCACGGTACACTACCGGTATGAAGAGACCGTCTATAGCATCGAGGTTATCCAGGACGGCAACGACGCAACGGTCACCATAGACGGCGTCCTGCAACCGGGCAACAACATTGCGCTAAAGAACGACAAAATAAAACACGAGGTAAAGGTAAAATGGCACCGCGAAGCAATGCCTGAAGAATTGGTACTAACAGAAAGAACGAAGTAGACGAAAGAAAAAGCTTTGCGCTGACTTTGCTTGCTTGCCCGCCGAAGCTTCAGCGAAGGAGGGCCTTAACGCCCTGCTCGCCGAAGTTATAGCAAAGGTGATGCGGTGAAAATTATTTCCACCGGCCAAACTTTCCATCCCGATAGTCTTTATAAGCTTCGGTGATCTCCTGTGCCGTATTCATAACAAAAGGTCCCTCAGCCACAACAGGCTCGTTCAGAGGCATGGCGTGCCCGAGCAAAACGATGCTATCCGTCTGCGCCTCCATCGTCACTCCCCTTCCATCGCGCTCGAACTCCACCAACTGATGCATCCGCGCAAGCGACCCATTCACCACAACTTCCCCCCGGATCACATAAAACAAAACGTTTTCCCCATGCGCCACCTCCACCGAAAGTTTCCCGCCAGGCTGCAAGAATACCGTGCGCAACGCCAACGGCACCAACGTTGAAAAGGCCGCCGGTATCTGTTGCCAGTCACCGGCAATCACATTCACGGTAACTTTGCCGTCGTCCATCACCACGGAAGGGATCTTGTCTTTTTGCAGACCGGTATATTGTGGCTCCGTCATTTTTAATCGCGCAGGCAGATTGGTCCAGAGTTGCAGGATCTCGAGCGGTCCCCCGTTGCGTTTAAATTCCTCCGACGAAACTTCCGCATGCAACAACCCCCTGCCGGCCGTCATCCACTGCACACCACCAGCTTCGATCACGCTCTCGTGGCCGGTGGAGTCGCGGTGTAGGATGTCGCCTTCCAGGATGATTGTCACGGTCTCCATGCCGCGGTGCGGATGCGGGCCAAAGGGCAGGCCGTGGTTATGCGGTGAATAGACCTGGTGCCCGTGGTGGTTCAAAAACAGGAAGGGGTCAATGTTCTCCAAATGCCCGGATGGCATCACGGTGTAGGTTACCAGGTCGGCAATGGGATAATACGGGGCCGTATGGATCTCGAGTATGCGTTTCATAAAGAGGAAGTCGTGGTTAGCGTTTCTTTAACTTATCGAGCCAGTGGTTGGCCTCTTTTTGCAGGTCGATCTTTCCCGCGGCCAGGTCGCTCGCCAGCCGCGGGTTCATGTCGCCCTGGGAGGTGAGGTGATAATGGCCACAGTCATCGCATTTATAAACCGCTACAGGGCCCTGATGTTTCCGGTATTGAAAGCGCGTGCGGGCATCGATGAGGGCCTCTTCGGCCAAAGCCTGGGTCAGGTACACTTTCTTATGGGATACGCACTTTATCATGTCGGGGCGCCGCTGTCATTTTCAAATTTCGGCTATCAAAATGAATATCTCCTATTAAATTGCGGCCTAAATACAAATCCAATGAAAGTCGCAGAAATCCATACAGACAAAGGTGTCCTGAAGATCAAATTCTTCGAAAAAGACGCCCCGAAAACCGTTCAAAACTTCATCAGCCTTGCTGAAAAGGGCTTCTACAACGGTCTGATCTTTCACCGTGTCATCCCCAATTTTATGATCCAGGGCGGGTGCCCCAATGGCATTGGCAACGGCGGCCCGGGCTATAAGATTGATTGTGAACTCACTGGCGAAAACCAATACCACGACCGCGGTGTCCTCTCCATGGCCCATGCCGGCCGCAACACGGGTGGTTCCCAATTCTTCATTTGCCACACCCGCGACACCACCAAGCACCTGGACCGTAACCACACCGTATTCGGCAAGGTATACGAAGGCCTCGACGTGATCGACGCCATCCGCCAAGGCGATGTCATGAATAAAGTGGTGATCCTGGAAGAAGCCTAAAACCTAGCGGCCCAGCCGTTGTTAAGTAGCCGTGGGATTCTTCCCCAGGGTGAGGCAAGTCTAAGCGGTCTGAATATCGGCCAGGACGCCGAAAATGGCTTTGGGTAGCCTTAACCGCTTTTGATTTATTTCCGTTATACAAATACCTTTGGGGTACAAAAATTGCATGAATTTGAACTTAAATAAACTTTACAACCGCATGAAAAAAATAGTCTTATTGGTTTTGGCTGGAATGTTGTCCGCAGGTGCTCTCCAGGCACAGAGTGGTAAGGCGTTCTACAATTCGCCCTACAGAACGCGTAACAGTGGATCGTTCGATGCATCGTATTCTATTTTATCCTTTGGCCTTGGTGCACCTAACAGACCCGTACAGGACGATTTTAACGGATGGAATCATTCAGGGCTGCCAGTGCTTTACGGGAAATACGAACACGGCATCATGGACGAGATCGGCATTGGAGGCCAACTGGCTATTACCGGCGGCTCTAACAAGTACAATAACAATAAAGTCAACATCTTTGCTTTTCACATGGCTGTGTTGGGATACTACCACTTCAACAAGTTAATTCCCGTGAAAGCGTTGGATGTTTATGCAGGCGCTGGTCTCGCCTTAAGAATCAGATCCGGTTCCGATGACAATTCGAACCGTGACGACAACGATACCAACGTTACCATCCCCGTTAAAGTAGGTGGCCGGTATTATTTCACAGACAAGTTCGGAGCATACCTGGAAGTGGGCTGGGACGACATGAGCGATGCCAACATCGGCGTTACTTTCCGCCTCTAATTCATTTTATCATCCATAAAAAGGGCCACCTGAAAAAATCAGGTGGCCCTTTTTCGTTAGGATGGTTTTGGTTGATCGACACCAACCGAACGCACCCTTAGCGCGAGATATAACCTTCCAGGTGTTCGATAATATTCTTCTGTTCTTCGATCACAAACTTTACAACGTCACCGATAGAGATCAATCCAATCAAAACGCCGTTTTCTTCTACCGGCAAGTGGCGAATGTGTTTGGCCGTCATCAGGCTCATACACTCTTCAATGCTGTTTTCCGGAGTCACCGTAAAGGGCTTGCGGGTCATCAGCTCTTTGATGGGCGTGTCCTTGGAGGACTTCCCTTTCAGGATGAGCTTGCGCGCATAATCCCGTTCCGTAAAAATGCCGACGAGGCTTCCGCCTTCGACGATCATGAGGCCACCAATGTTCTTTTCACACATCAGTTCAATGGCTTTGTACACCATCATTTCGGGGTCAACAGAAAACACGTTCCGTCCTTTGTTTTGCAAAATGTCTTTTACTTTTCCCATAGGCTTTTTTAATTCAATCGATTGAATATAAATTTTTTAGGGAAATAATCCAAAGCACGCGCCGCTGGCCACTGCACACATAGGCAGCGCAAACCATCGAAACCCAATGGGAAGCGTAAAAAAACCGGAGAAAAATTTTGTTGCTACGGGATCAAAAGACCGATCACGCGGTCGGGGAACAGGCCCAGGGCCAGTATCACCAGCGTTAACACCACCAGCAGCACAGGGGAATATTGCGTGGGTGTCGGGCTGTTCGTTTCTTTCTTGTACATGGCAACGATCACCTTGAAGTAATAGTAGATACCGATAAGCGATGTTACAACACCCAAGATCACCATGGCTACGTAGCCATGTTCCAGGGCCTTGGCAAACACGAGATATTTACCAAAGAACCCAGCCAACGGGGGTATACCCGCCAGCGAAAGCATGGCGATGGTCATGACCACGGCGAGGAAAGGATTTTTATAATACAAGCCATTGAAGCTGTCAACGCCCGTGCTGCCCGACGAAAGCTCTACCGCCTGCAATACGGTGAAGGCTGCAATAGACGCGGCAGAATAAGCCACCATGTAATAGAACAAAACTCCTAGCGCACTGCCATCCGAAGCCATCAGGGCCAGCAGGATGTAGCCCACATGCCCGATGCTGGAGTAGGCCAGGATGCGCTTCACGCTCACTTGATACACGGCCGTCACGTTGGCCACTACGAGCGTGAGCACGATGATGACCTGAACAATGATCAGGAACGCCGGTTGTACCGGAGTAAAGCACGTCTGAAACACTTTCACAAAAGCGCCCAGCGCCGCTGTTTTCACCATCGTCGACATAAAGGCGGTGACGGGTGTGGGCGATCCTTCATACACGTCCGGTGCCCAGAAGTGGAACGGCACGGCCGAAATTTTGAAGGTGAGACCGATCAGGATCATCACAAGGCCGGCATGGAAAAAGCGCGGCATAGCGTTGCTGTGATCATGTACAAAGATGAATATTTTGGTGATATCGAAAGAGCCTGTGGCACCATACACCAACGCAATCCCCATGAGCAGGAAGCCCGTGGCAAACGATCCCATCAGGAAGTATTTGAACGCCGCCTCGTTAGAGAACAGGCTGCTCTTGTTGCTTCCCGCCAACACATAAAGCGATATGGACAGGATCTCGATGCCCAAAAACAACATCGCCATATTGTTGAACGACACCATGATGATGCCGCCGGCCAGCGCAAAGATCATGAGCGCCGAACGATCCGATTGGTGCGACTGATGTTCGAAATAGCTGCGGGCCATTACATACCATGCCAGGGTGATCGTGCACAGCAATGCGGTAAACGCCAATGAAAAATTGTCGAACACCACCATGTCGTGGTAGTACGCGCGGGGTGTGCCCCAATCCAGGATTCCCAATACGATGGCCGCTACCAACGCCAGTACGACCAGCGCCGTCAGCAACTTTTTAAAGTTGGCGATCTCCGCGAGGAGCGATACGAAACCCAGACCACAAATGACTAACAGTGCATTCATACTATTTTGCAGAAGCGGAAAAATCTTGAACAATCAACAAAAGATTCGACACGGCCGATTCGGAGATCGACAGCAGCGGATCGGGATAAATACCAATCGCCACAACCAGGATGACGATGGGGAACAGCACCAGCTTTTCATGACCCGTCAGGTCGGCAAAACCGGCAGTAGTAGCGTTGGTCTCGCCCAGCATGGCTTGCTGGAAGCTGCGCAACATGTACACCGCACCGAGAATAATGGTGAGCCCGGCAACGACGCCCAGGATAGCTCTATATTGGAATACCGAATTGATCAACAGAAATTCCCCCACGAAACCACTGGTAAAAGGCAACGCTACCGTGCCTAACATGATGATCGTAAATACCGCGGAGAACGTAGGTGCAACGTTTCGAATCCCGCCCAGTCCGGCAAGGTTGCGCGTCTTTACACGGGTTTCGATGATGTCGATACCATAGAACAATCCGAATACCAGGATGCCATGGCTCAACATTTGGATGAGTGCGCCCTGAATACCGATAGCACTCAAGGTGAATATACCAGCCGAAATCAACCCAACGTGGGCAATGGAAGAATAAGCAATCAGGCGTTTGAAATCTTTTTGAACGATGGCAATACACGACCCATACACGATACCAATCACGGAAAGGATCACCGCGGTCAATCCCCATTCTTCAACGCCGGCGGGCACTACTGGAATGAGCCAGCGGATCACACCATACAAGCCCATCTTCAGCATGATTCCGGAAAGCAACATCGTGCCCTGCGAAGGAGCAACACTGTAGGTGTCGGGCTGCCAGGTATGAAAGGGAAACACTGGCATTTTAATGGCGAAGGCTATGAACAATCCCCAGAAGATCAGGCCTTGTTGACCCGGAGGCAACGCGCGGCCGGCTTCATACAAGGCTTGAATGGCAAAGCTATGCGCGCCCGGGGTTTTGAAATACAAGAAGATCAGCGCCACCAGCATGAACAAGCTGCCGGCCAGGGTGTAGATAAAGAACTTCAAGGTAATGCGTCCGCGATCTTCTCCACCCCAGATCAAGCAAATGAAATAGATCGGGATCAGCGCGATTTCCCAGAAGAGATAGAACAGGAAGCCGTCCATGGCGGTGAACACGCCGATGAGGGCCATTTGCATCATAAGCACCAGGCCGTAGAAAGAAGACGAATACGTATGCTTCGCGGCGGAGAGAACAATAAAAGGTACCAGCACCGTGGTGAGCAACACCAGCAGCAAACTGATGCCATCCACGCCCAGGGCGAAGTTCACGCCAAGAGCCGTAATCCAGGGCACGTCTATGGCGGCGGTGGCCGAGGCACTCTTGTCAAAGCCAATCACCAACACCAGCGAAGCCACCAGTTCCACGACCGTGGCGATGAAGGCGATCACCCAGGCCTGTTTCGGCTTGAAGGCAAACAGCACCAGCGATGCGAGCAAGGGCCAGAGAAGTATAAACAATAACATCATAATTTTATCTCACGTCAAAAGGTTGAGCAGGTCGCAGCGCGCACCCTACCATATCACGAAAAAGGTTAACATCAATATTATGCTGATCGCCATAGCGAAAATGTAGAACCCGATGCTACCGTTTTGCAACAAACGGAACACCTGACTGCCTTTCACTACCACACCGCCAAGCGCATTCACAATGCCATCGATGCCCAGGCGTTCTACTACACCGTCAAATTGCTTCGAGAGCCAGAACAAGGGTTTCACCACGATGGCATCGTAGATCTCGTCGATATAGTATTTGTTGTACACGGCGTTTTGCACGCCGCTGAGCGTACCTTCCGCGGCGGGTACTTGATTTTTCTTTACGTACATGGAATAGGCGATGCCGATCATGACCAGCGTCAAGACAACCACCACACCCATCAGCGCCAGCTCGGTGCTGTGCTCCACGTGATGAAGCTCCAAGATCCCCTGCGACGGCGCAAACACCGGCGACAGAAATTCACTCAGCCACGCCGATCCACCCAACACCTCGGGAACGTTCATAAAACCACCCACCACCGACAACACCGCCAGCGCCATCAACGGCACCGACATGCTCTTCGGCGATTCGTGAATATGATGCATCACCTCGTGACTGGCACGCGGCGTTCCAAAGAACGTGAGGAAGAACAACCGGAACATATAGAACGAAGTGAGCAGCGAGGCCAGCAACGCTACACCATAGGCTACGGGGTTTTGCGCAAAGGCATGTGCGAGAATTTCATCTTTCGAAAAGAAACCGGCAAAGGGGGGTATACCCGAGATGGCCAGCACACCGGCGAGGAACGTGAGATAGGTCACGGGCAAATGTTTTTTCAGCCCTCCCATCTTGCGAATGTCCTGTTCGCCTCCCAAGG
>DATDAV010000172.1:0-9397 GCA_036525235.1 Chryseolinea sp.
ATGATAGAGGTCTTCGCGGAATTGGTTGGCCTCGATTTCCTTGCGAAGGTCTTTGTTGGTGGCGGCGATCACGCGCACGTTCACGCTGATCTCTTTGTCGCCGCCCACACGGGTGATCTTGTTTTCTTGCAGGGCGCGCAGCACTTTGGCTTGCGCCGATAAGCTCATGTCGCCGATCTCATCAAGAAAAAGCGTACCTCCCTCTGCCAATTCGAATTTGCCAAGCCGTTGTTTGATGGCCGATGTGAACGAACCTTTCTCATGACCAAACAACTCGCTCTCGATAAGCTCAGAAGGAATGGCCGCACAGTTCACTTCCACCAGTGGCCCGTTTGCCCGCTTGCTTTTCTCATGGATCCAACGCGACACCAGTTCTTTGCCCGAGCCATTAGGTCCCGTCACCAAAACCCGTGCATCGGTCTGCGCTACCTTTTCGATCATTTCCTTCACGTGAACAATGGGGGCCGACTCGCCGATCATTTCGAAGCGCCTTGAGATTTTCTTCTTCAGCGTTTTGGTCTCCTTCACCAGTGACGACTTGTCCAGCGCGTTGCGCAGCGTGATCTCGAGGCGACCCAGGTCAAAGGGTTTTTGCAAAAAGTCGAACGCGCCTTTTTTCACCGCTTCCACCGCAACGTCGATGGTGCCGTGGGCGGAGATGACGATAAAGTTGGCGCCGATGCCGTTTTCCTTGGCTTTTTCCAGCACTTCGAGGCCGTCCATTTTGGGCATTTTGATGTCGCAGATGCACAGGTCGAATTGGCCTTGTTCCAGTTTCTTGAAGCCCTCCTGGCCGTCGCCGGCCTCGTCGACGTCGTGGTCTTTTTCTTCGAGGATCTCTTTCAGGATGGCCCGTATTTTCTGGTCGTCTTCAATAATGAGGATTTTCGACATGTTCGCGTGGTGTTAAGGAGCTAAAAATAGAAAAACCTGCCCGCTTTTTTGAAACGGGCAGGTTTTAAAAATAGCAAGCCTGTAAGCCGGGTTCTGTGTTCCGCCAAGGCGGATCCTTATCATTTATCTGGTCATGGCGTCGCCGCCATGATCAATCAGTCTACCCGCCACGGTTACATACGGCTTGCGCCGCACGAAGGAACGGGCAATTCCAACCATGGCCTATTTGACCTTTCAACGCGTAAGGTTTACCCTGCACCGTCTGTCGCCAGCCGGCCGGTGAGCTCTTACCTCACCTTTTCACCTTTTCCCCTGCCGAACAAGTCGGCAGGGGTAGTTTGTTTTCTGTGGCACTGTCTGTGACCCCGGTTGCCCGGAGCCCCTTCCCGTTAGGAAGTACGCTACCCTGTGTTGCCCGGACTTTCCTCCCCCCCAGCAAAGCTCGGAGGCGATAAGGCGGCTTGTTGGAGGTAAAGGTAGGGCATCCGGGGTTCATCTCATAGCAGGCGTAATCAGCATACCTCCCGTCTCGGGGACTATGATGATTAAATCCTGCATAGTCCCCGAGGCGGGAGACTATGCAGGGACGGACGACGGCGCGCTGTGACTTTTGTTGACGTTGGGGCTTACAATAGAAACGCAACCCTTGGAATTTATGCACAGACTCCTGATCGGCCTTCCAGTACTCGCCTCCCTTGTTTCGTTCGGACAAGAAACAAAACGGGTAGTTGTTGAGACGCCAACGCCACTTGTGAGGGAGGAGTATTATGTGTTGGTAGAACACCCGGAGGTCAAGCATGGATTGTATTCCAGGCAATTTTCAAAATCGTCAGAAAGAGGACAGTATGAAAACAACGTGCGGGTTGGCGTGTGGGAATTTTATGACAAAGATAGAGTTGTTGAGCAGCGGATCGATTTTACAAAACATGAGCTCATTTTTGCAAAGCCATTCCGATTGGTTAAGCAATGGTGGGTTCTGGAAAACGGTGTGCAGAGAAGCGACTCCACCGGCACGCCACCGGTTTTGATAGGAGGCATTTCCCGCTGGGCATCGTCACATCCCTCGCTACGTTATCCTGCGGAGGCCCGCAAGGGAGGTATTCAGGGCGAAGTAAGAATCTCGGCCACGATCACAACAACGGGCGAAATGGCCGACAGAAAAATTGAAGAAGGACCCGGCCATGGGCTGAACGAGGAGGCGCTCCGCGTCGCGCGGTTGATGGATGGAGAGTGGTTCCCTGCGATGATTGACGGCGAAGCAAAAGATGCTCGTGTGATCATCGCCTTTTATTTCAAGCTGGCGGAGTAAAAACGTCAGCTTGAAATGTATGCTGATCAATCCTGCATAGACCCCGAGGCGGGAGACTATGCAGGATGGCGGCTTAGTGCCGCCATCACCCGTCTCACCATACCATCGCAGTAGACAAGGTTGAACTCGAAAATATCCTCAGGAGAATACATCTTCTCGATCTCAGACCGCAGCATTTTCTTAGCCCGGTTCAGCCGCACTTTCACATTGCTCTCCGACAAGTCGAGCACTTCCATCGTTTCGGCAACGCTCAGTTCATTTAATGTGCGGAGCGTGAAAACGATCCGGTAATCTTCGTCGATCCGGCTCAACGCATTTTCCAACACACGGCCAAGCTCCTTGTTGACCAGACTTTTCTCCGTGTTCGCAGGCTGTTGAAACATAGGGGCGGTAGGTGGGGTGGTGTCGGTCGTGATCTCGTTTTGGAAACTGAACTTTTGTTTTTTCTGAAAGCAGTGGTTGAGCATGATGCGCGTGAGCCACGTCTTGAACGACGACCGGTTTTCGAACTTGGCCAGGTTGAAATATGCGCTGATGTAGGTTTCCTGCATCAGGTCTTCCGTGTCCTGGTGGTTATACCGGTAGGTCCGGCCGATCTTGTAAAGGAAAGCGTTATACCGGCGGATCAAGATCTCATAGATCGCTTCCTCTCCATTCCTGATCTTCTCGATGACCTCCAGGTCGGTATATTGCTCGGTTTGATTTCTCACAAAGTGAATTTACGTATTAATCGATGCCGATCTTCTCTTTCAAAACCAGGTTGCCGCCAAAATAATTGCCCACGATCATAAACGTCACCAAAGTGCCTTTCAAGGCCATCATCAGCAACGAGTCGGGCAGCAGCTGTGGATAATTTTTGTAGGCCATGAAAGCGATCACGCTGTAGCCAATCACCACCGTGGTGTTGATGCTGCCGTGGATCAACACCTTCACCACCAACTGGGGTTTGTCTTTTGAGATGCCCAGCAGATCGGCGCCACCGGCCAATATCGCCATACCTCCCAGAACAACTCCGCCGGCCATGGCATAGAACGAAGCAAGGGCAAACGAGTTGATGCCATAGGAATAGGCGATGATCGAGCAGACCAGGTCCATGGGAAAAAGCGCCGACGGAAAATGGATAAGCATCACATGCACCGGGTGTCCAAAGATCTTCATGCCGGCATCACGCAAAAGCAAACAACAGCAAAGCCACAAACCCGCTCACGGCCAGCAGCGCATGAACAAAAGCAACCGCCACCGGATTGGACTTCTTCATGGTGTCCTGGAAGAACAAGTAAAAACCTCCCAACGCGGCAATCACAAACAGGATGAGGCTCACTTTGGGGAAGTTGTCGGGATGTTGCAGGGCAAAAACAGCCAGTAGCACAAGCGCTGTGGCGGCAACAAGACCGTGGGAATAGACCACACCGCGGGACGCATTTTTATGGGTGAGCCATTTCACAAGAATGGTCAGACCCAAAACAGCCGCGACGGCAAATAAAGCAATGGCAAGATAGAGCATGTTCGTAAGTTTTGGTTACGAACCAATAGAGTGGGCGACTGTGGAAAGGGTTACAACTTCCGGTACTTTTTATGCAGCCCCGGTCAATAGAAAACAAACAAGATCAAAAGCACCACGGCCACGACGGCACAAAGCGCGTGAAGAATGACGACCAAAGCGGGCCCCGGCTTCTTTTTCCATAGATCGTTTCGGAAGAGATACAGCCCCAACGCGGCGGTGATGAGGAAGAAGTACAGGCTTGTCTTCGGGAAATTGTCGGCGTTGTTGAAGGCATAGATAATAAACAACGTAAGCCCCACGGAGGCCATCACGCCATGCATAAAAACCGGAACCTTTGGTGTGGGGAGTCGCTTGGTTAAAATAGCATAGGCCACGGTAAAGCCCGTGCCGGTAGAAAACGCGATGAACAAAAGGGCTACGAGTAGCATAGATTCTTCTGGTTTAGTTTCAAATCCAGGAGGAATATAGTGATCCTTTGTGCTTAAAGAAAAATAAAGACCATCGAAAAGAATTAACCAGGAATGGACGGTGGTGATCAGCAGCGAGGTAAGCGGGCCGTGTACTCCTTGTGGTCAAGGTAAATGGATGAATGTAACGACCCTTTGGACTTAATGAAAGTGAAGATGTGGAAAAGCGGTTGAGCCGAGAGCGTGGCGGTGATCAGTCCTCCGTCTGGTCAATCAACCATTGCCCATTTCTTTTCTTCAGGAAGAACATCGTTCTCATCGGCTCGCCGCCGTCTGTATCTGCGCTGACAAAGACAGAGGCTGTTGAGTCAGTTTGTTCCTTTAAAAGCACATTATAAGGCTTGGGTGTTTTTTTGTACGCTTCCTTTTTGCTTTCACTCCAGCTGGCTGAGAACTTTTTTATATTGTTAAGAGATTCGTGGTAATGCGTGGTAATGCATGTCTCCGCTTTATCATATTCAAAATGATCGACATGCTTTAAGTATGCCTTCACCGTTCCCTCCGGCGAGCCACTACTACACGACAATACAATGCAAGCCATGATGGTAGTTAATATTTTCGGGAAGATGTTTTGTGATGCGTATTTCATGATCATGCAAAATTTTTGTAAACAACGCTGTCACATCGCTACTTACATTGATTTACTAACGTTGCCGATGCGCAAAAATAACAACTTTTCTGAAACGGTATCTGCCGGGAATCGAAGGGTGGTTATATTTTTGGGATTCAAAGCGTTACAGGAATTTTTAAATGGTATATCAACGAAAAGGTTCGCCCCTTTGAAAATTTATCGGGTGTGAAACCGTGAACGTAATGACATTCGTTATCGAAATTTCGAAATAGAGTAATGATGCGTTAACGTGGGGGTTATTTTAAAAAAGCTATTTCGCGCTTGAGTCTGTAACCCCCCTAATCATGACGAAATTTACTTTTCTTTTCTTATTTCTATGCGCCTGCATCGCCTTTCCCTTCAGCAGGGTGATGGCGCAAAATACACAAGCCACCATCTCGGGCACCATCGCCGATCAGCAAAATGTTTTGCTTGTTGGTGCATCGGTGCAGGTCAGGAATGAATCCACCGGATTCACCACCAGCACGTTAACCAACGCTAACGGCGAGTATTTGTTCAAGGAGCTGCCGTTGGGCGGCCCGTATACCGTCACCGTTACGTACGTCGGGTATGCGGAGCAAAAGCAAACCGGGTATGTGCTTCACCAGGGTGATGCCATCCGTGTGAGAATCACTATGCAGGAATCGGATCAGGCGCTGCAAGAAGTGGAGGTGGTGGCGTCGAGTCTGCGAAACCAGGTGGAGAACCTGGGCGCGTCCACGTCCATCTCAGCCACCGACATCACCAAGCTTCCGGTGAACGGACGGAACTTTACATCGCTCATGGACCTTTCGCCGTTGAGCCGCGGTGGAAATATTTCCGGTCAGCTGGGCTCATCCACCAACTACACCATCGATGGCATGAATGCCAAGAACCCGACATCGGCCGGAGCAACGACCAGCCGCAGTGGTGCGCCCTATTCCATTTCCATGGAAGCCGTTCGTGAGTTTCAGGTGGTCACCAATCAGTACGATGTCACCTATGGCCGGAGCGGTGGTGGTACCATTAGTGCGGTGACCAAATCGGGCACGAACCAGCTGAGTGGTAGCGCCTTCATCTACAGCCGTGCCGACTGGCTGTCGAGTTCCTATGATATAAGAGGCAATAAACAGAACAATAAATTTTCAACCAACCAGTTTGGGTTCTCCTTGGGTGGCCCGATCATCAAAGACAAGTTGCACTTCTTTGTGGCGTGGGATCACCAGCAGGACACGCGTCCTTTGATCATTGCCGACATCAAAAGTCCGGTGGATGAAAACCGTTTTAACATCACACAAAGTACGCTCAACCAGTTTGTCGATATCGCCCGCGCCAAGTATGGTGTGTCGCAGGACCCGCAGTTTGGCAGCTTCGACAAAGGCCGTGGGTCGGATGCCGCGTTTGCACGCATCGACTGGCAGATCAACAAAAAGAACCTGCTGACCATCCGCGATAACTTTACCAGCGACCGGAACAAACTGGGTTTGGCCGACAACACCGCCATCAACATCTATGAGTCGTATGGCAATGACTACAACGCCGACAACAGTCTGCTGGCGTCGTTGCGCACGTCGGTTAGTTCGCGCGTGACCAATGAGTTAAAATTTCAGCACCTGTATACCCGTCAGAAGAGCAGCCCCGGCGATCAGCTTCCCGAAGCCAACATCCCCCGCGCGATCGTCGAGGGAGTGGTGTCGACGTTGGGCGATGGCACAACGCGGTCGACCAACATCCAGATGGGCGGCCACCGTTTTGCCCAGGAGAGTTTCAAGAACAACGTGTTGCAGGTTGTCGACAACCTGTATGTGACTACCGACAAAATTGACTACACCTTTGGGGTGGACCTGATGTACACGCATTCGCACTCCGTGTATGGCAGCGAAGTGAACGGTCGTTTTCACTATACGGTAGACGCGGCCGCGGGCAAAACAGCCCTTGATAAATTTGACGCGCTGCAACCGTACCGCTACTATCGCGAGGTGCCGCTCATGGACGACTGGGGTGTGGATGGAAATATTTTCAATGCTGGCGCTATGCGCAGATGAAGACCACTTTGATGCGCGGTCTCGACATGACGGCCGGGTTGAGATTTGATTATGGCTTCTATCCCAAGTCGCCACTCAACCAGGAATTGTATGATGAACTGCAGATCCGTACCGACAATCGTCTCAAGTCGTTTGTGGTGCAGCCCCGCCTGCAGTTTACCTGGGATGTGAACGACAACCACACCGACATCTTCCGTCTCGGTGGCGGTATCTTTGCCTCCGACATCAACAACTATATGTTGATCAACAACCTCACGTTCGATGGCAAGCACCTGGCTACCGTCGACGTGCGCGCCCCGAATTTGCCAACGCCTGACTTTGCTGCCTATCGAAACAACTACAACAGCATTCCGAGTCTGGCAGCTTTCCAGTTGCCCACCATCAACACCAATAGCGCCGATGCGCGCGTGCCGGTGATCTACAAAGCAAACGTGTCCTACAACCGCTACATCACCGAACACCTGAAGGTGGGCATTACGGGGTACGCCACGCTGGGTCGTCATAACTATACATATGTTGATCGCAACATGGTGGATGATCCGTATTTTACCTTGAACGAAGAAGGCGGTCGCGGCGTATATGTTCCCCTCAACACGATGCCGGCCAACGGTGCCGGTGACTGGCTGCAAGGCCGGAAGAGCACAAAGTTTGGCCGCGTGCTGGAGTTGGTGAGCGAGGGCAAGATCAATCAGTTTGCCGTGGTGGCCGATGCCACATATCAATACTATAAGGATGGTGTGATCACTGTGAGCTATACGTGGAACGACACCAAGGACAATACCTCATTCAATGGTAACGTGGCCAACAGCGCCACGCTGGCGTTGCCGGTGAAGGATGATCCCCGTAACTTGAATGCCATGACGTATTCCGACAACCAGTTCCGCTCCAAAGTGGTAGTATACGGTGCGTTGCCTTCCTTCTGGGGCATCAGCATCGGGGTGCGCTATTCCGGTATCGGGGGCACGCGCTACTCCTTGTTGTCGGGCGCCAACAGCAATGCCGACTTTGTATCGGGGACCAACGACCTCGCGTTTATCTTTGACAGAAACGGTGCTGCCGTTCCTGAAAACGTAAGAACCGGTCTGCAGGCGTTGATGGATAACCCGAATGCCAGCCAGAGCGTGAAAGACTATATCAACAAATACGCCGGCAAGATGGCGGAGCGTAACGGCGGTGTGAACGGCTTCTATGGAATATGGGATTTGAGAGCAGTGAAGAAATTCAGACTCTACAAGACACAAGCCATCGAGATTTCGGCCGACATTTTTAACGTGGCCAACCTGCTCAACAAGGACTGGGGCACAAACAAATCGCTGGGCACACAGGCGCTTTATGCCTTAGGGATTCCGGCAACGTCTACGACACCGGCCGTGGCTGGCTTTGATAAAGCAAACCAGAAGTTTGTTTACCGTGTTAATACCGCCGGAGTGGTTACGCCTTCGGGCAATCCTTATCAATTCCAGTTGGGACTTCGTTACAGTTTCTGATCTTTAACTTATTATTATCTATGAGAAAAATGTTATTTCTGTTGCTGCTCTGCCCGGGGATGCTGGTGGCACAGACAACGTTAGACAAACAAGGTCACCGCGGCTGCCGCGGGTTGATGCCCGAGAACACCGTGGCCGCGATGATCAAGGGATTGGAACTGGGTGTCAACACCCTCGAGCTGGATGTGGTGATTTCGGAAGACAAGAAGGTGGTCGTATCGCACGATACCTACATGTCGGCCGAGATTTCACGCAAACCCGATGGTAGCGACGTGATGGCGGAAGAAGCCAAGCAGATAATTCTGTTCAAGATGCCCTATGCCACCATCCGGCAGTATGATGTGGGGCTTCGACCGCTGGCAAATTTCCCGGAACAAAAGAAAATGAAAGCCCACAAGCCGCTGCTGGAAGAGTTGCTTGACTCCGTTGATACCTATGCCCGCAAGCATAAACTTCCGCTGCCCAGCTACAACATCGAGATAAAGTGTTCACCCGCTTCCGACAATATCGGGCATCCCGAGCCCAAGGAATTTGTGGAGCTGGTGATGGCCGTATGTAATAAGATGAAACTTGGGAAAAGATATAACATCCAGTCGTTCGATGCGCGACCGTTGCAGATCATCCACGAGAAGTATCCGAAGGTAAGATTGGCGTACCTCACCGGTAACACCAAGACGCTGGCCGAAAACCTGGCGACCCTCGGCTTCACCCCCGATATCTACAGCCCGCACTACAAGGGCGTGACCGCCGAGGTGGTCAGCGCCTGCCATCAGCAAAAGATGAAGATCATTCCCTGGACGGTAAACACAAAAGAGGAAATCTCGCAGCTTGTAAAACTTGGCGTGGACGGCATCATCACGGACTACCCTAACTATTTCTGAATGATGCCTATTCAATAGTTCATATTCCAGGGGACACGCCCGACTGTTCGAGGCTGTTGCCTTTCGGAAACAAAATAAGAACGCGCGATGATAATGTCTTCGCGCGTTTTGTTTTTTAAGACTGGTGGAATTTATTATCTTCCTTGTGGCCTCAGGAATTGGCCGTAGATGGGATCAACGTCCTTCAGGCCAACTTCAGTTGGCGATTTGGTCGATTTCAA
>DATDAV010000173.1:0-1021 GCA_036525235.1 Chryseolinea sp.
CGCCCCACGATTTTGCAGACACGCAGGCGGCATGGAATCAGGGTAAATACGGGCAATGGCCTTTGTTCAAGACACCCTACTCGATGGCCTATTACACGCGGGAAGAAATACCATTTCAATATGCTTTGGCGGAAGCGTTTACTATTTCCGATGCCCACCACTGCTCGATAGCCACGGGTACGGATCCAAATAGAATTGTTTTCTGGTCCGGCTCCAACTTTGATCCTGAAAAGCGCGCTGCAGGAATTAATTGTACCGATGTTGACTCCGAGCCCTCCAACGTCAGGTGCTGGGTTACCGGAGAGCAACCCAACCCAGGCTATACGTACCGCCTTAACGGTTTCAAGTGGCCAACCATACCGGATGTATTGCAGAGAGCGGGAATCAGCTGGCGAATTTATCAGGATCCGAATAACAACTGGACCGGCGCCATGCACGGGTGCCTGGCGTTCGATACCTTCCGGAACGCAAAACCCGGTTCACCGATATACGAAAACGGGATGAAGCATTTCTCCATAAAAGATTTGCAAAGTGACGTTCAAAATAATAAACTTCCGCAGGTAAGCTGGATATTACCCTCCAGAATTGATTCCGAACATCCAGGGGCTCCTTCCAGTCCTTACCGCGCTGGCTATTTTACACACCAGGTTTTGCAGGCTCTGACGAGCAATGCTGACGTCTGGAGCAAGACGATTTTTTTCCTGACGTTCGATGAAAACGACGGATTGTTTGACCACGTGCCCGCCCCAGCAGTGCCATCGTATAATATAGATAACACGCTTGCTGGAAAATCGACCCTGCCGTTAGCGGGCATGTATTTCAACAATGACAAGGGGACGGATGCATTTCCCAGTCCTATGGGAAAAGGCAAACGGATTTACCAGGATAGCCGTGACACCATTTCAGGTCCTATTCGCCCGTGGGGCATGGGGCCCCGTGTGCCTCTTTATATTATTTCCCCGTGGAGCAAGGGCGGATGGATCCATTCTGAAGTTGCAGACCACACTTCGGTGGCACATTT
>DATDAV010000174.1:0-18409 GCA_036525235.1 Chryseolinea sp.
AACGAACAGGTTTCCTTATTTCCCGCGGCGTCCGTTGCCTCGTAGGTGACGGTGTGAATACCCAGCGTGAAGGTATCCCCGGAATTGTTCGTCTGCGTAACGACCGGCGAGGCGTCGCAATTGTCCGAAACCGCGGGTGGCGTCCAGTTCACAGCGATACTACACGTCATCGGGTCGGCAGGTACTGAGATATTGGCCGGGCAATTGGCAAACACAGGTTTCGTAGCATCGGTTACCGTCACCGTGAACGAGCACGTTTCTTTATTGCCGCTGGCGTCCGTGGCTTCGTATGTTACGGTGTATACACCGGGCGTGAACGTTGTCCCGGAAGTATGTGTGCTGGTCACGACCGGTGAAGCATCGCAGTTATCGGTAACCGTAGGCGGTGTCCAGTTCACGACGATGTCGCAGGACACCGGGGTGGTGGATACTGAAATGTTGGCGGGACAATTCGCAAATACAGGTTTCGTAACATCGGTCACCGTGATGGTAAACGAACACGTTTCCTTATTGCCACTGACATCGGTGGCTTCGTACGTTACCGTGTGAACACCCAACGTGAAGGTGTCCCCGGAATTGGCAGTGCTGGTGATGATCGGTGAAGCATCGCAGTTGTCCGTCACCGTGGGAAGTGTCCAGTTCACCACAGCATCGCATGTCACTGGGTTGGTGGTCACCGCGATGTTGGTCGGGCAATTGGCAAACACGGGTTTGGTAACATCGGTCACCGTGACAGTGAACGAACATGTTTCTTTATTTCCCGCAGCGTCTGTGGCTTCATAAGTGACCGTCGTCGCGCCCAGTCCAAACGTTGCGCCCGGTGGACTGGTACTGGTCACGACCGGCGAAGTGTCGCAGTTGTCTGAAACGGTGGGAGGTATCCAGTTCACCACAGCGTCGCACGTCGTCGGGTTTGTGTTAACGGCGATGTTGGTGGGACAATTGGCAAACACCGGCTTGGTGGCATCGGTCACCGTGACCGTAAAAGAACAGGTTTCCTTATTTCCCGCGGCGTCCGTGGCTTCATAGGTGACGGTGTGCACCCCCAACGTAAAGGTGTTCCCAGGATCGTTCGTCTTCGTAACAGCCGGCGAAGCGTCACAATTGTCAGTCACGGCTGGCGGAACCCAGTTGACGACGGCGTCGCACGTCATCGGGTTTGTAGTCACGGCGATGTTGGTGGGACAATTGGCAAAGACCGGCTTTGTAGCATCGGTCACGGTGACGGTAAACGAACAGGTTTCTTTGTTTCCCGCGGCGTCCGTAGCCTCATAGGTGACGTTGTGCACACCCAACGTAAATGTGTTTCCGGGATCGTTCGTCTTGGTAACGACGGGCGAAGCGTCACAATTGTCAGTCACGGTTGGCGGAACCCAGTTGACGACGGCGTCGCACGTCATCGGGTTTGTAGTCACGGCGATGTTGGTGGGACAATTGGCAAAGGCCGGCTTCGTGGCATCGGTCACCGTGATGGTAAACGAACATGTTTCTTTGTTCCCTGCGGCGTCGGTAGCTTCATAGGTGACGGTATGCACGCCCAACGTAAATGTGTTTCCGGGATCGTTCGTCTTGGTAACGACGGGGGAAGCGTCGCAGTTGTCGGTCACCGTTGGCGGAACCCAATTGACGACGACATCGCATGTCAATGGGTTGGTGGCCACGGCAATGTTGGTGGGGCAATTAGCAAAGACCGGCTTGGTGGCATCGGTCACCGTGACGGTGAAGGCGCAGGTTTCCTTGTTGCCGGCGTCGTCCGTAGCCTCATAGGTAACGGTTGTCACGCCTACCCCGAACGTTGCGCCGGGGATGCTGGTGCTCGTGACGGTCGGTGACGCATCGCATTTGTCCGAAGCGGTGGGGGGTACCCAGCTCACCACAGCATTGCACGTCGTCGGGTTTGCAGGCATCGAAATGTTAGCGGGACAGTTAGCGAAGACAGGCTTGGTGGCGTCGGTCACCGTTACGGTAAATGAACAAGTGCTTTCGTTGCCTTCGTCATCCTCGGCTGTATAGGTAATGGTATGAGGGCCCAACCCAAAGGTTACTCCCGGTGCAGTAGGGCTTGTGGGCGTGACCGCCCCATCACAGTTGTCCGTAGCCGTTGGTGGCGTCCAGGTCACGACAGCGTTGCAGGTGGCGGGATTGACCGGCACCACGAAGTTGGCAGGACATCCGGAGAATACGGGTGCCGTTTGGTCGCGGACCCTGACGTTAAAGGAACAATTTGCCGTGTTGCCGTAATTATCAGTCGCGGTATACTTCACAACGGTCTGGCCTACCGGGAAAAAATCGCCCTTGTTGTGGTCGGGTATCACGCTGGCCACGGCACAATTGTCGGTGACCGTTGGCGACGGCCAGGTGACGTTGGTACCGCAGGCCCCGGCATCGGCCGCTACGTCGATGTTCGGTGGACAAAAGGTAAAGTTCGGGGGCGAGCTCTCCATGTTCAGACAGCAAATGGGCGCACCACCCACGCTCTCGCCGGCGATTACCGTGAAGTTGCCAAAGGTGGTCCCGATTTTTACCTGGTTTGTGCAAGAGGTGTTGATGTTGGCCAGTACCAGCAGCGTGGTGCGTATGGTCACTTGATTGCCCACAAAGGGATTCCCGGCGCCGGCAGAACTTTGCACGGTGAATGTACTTCCGGGAAGCAAAAGCAAGCCACCGTAGATGTTACCGCCCCCATCCTGGACGTCCACCGTGAGGCCCAATAGACCGTTGAATTGCACGGTCATTTTTGTAAGGCCGATCGTACATCCGCAAGTGGTTATCGGGGGGCAGCTGCAACTCTGTCCATAGGCATGCCACTGACCCAAAATGACCAGCAACAGTCCCAGAAAGAGCGCTTTTCGTCTTTTTACAAAGTCAACCGATAACATATTTTCAGTGTGTAACCCGCCATATACCCGTGAAAGGCAACTTTCTGGATTCTTCCTTCGGACCAAACCTTACATCCCCATCTCTTAGCAAAAAAAGCGCCCTGAAGCGAAAACTAAGCGATACTGTCAAAAAATTTAACCGTTAAGTTAGTGATTTTCACTGACCTGGCAAGTCAACCGTAAAGTTATTATTCACCTGTTTGACCGGCTTGGCCAACCCTCCAAATCCTGTTTTGAGACCGGTTTAATACACCCGTGGGAATGGGGCTTTTTTTGGGCCTTCAGACGGCCCGTAAAAACCTGTCCCGGTCCCATCAATACGACAGCACCGGGATAGGTAAGTCACAGAATTAGAGCAACTAAGGGGGATTACTCGTTTCGTAAAGAATTCACGGGATTGGCAACGGCCGCCCTGATGGACTGGAAGCTTACGGTGATGAGGGCAATAACGATCGACGCCAGCCCCGCAATACCAAATATCCACCACGATATTTCGGTCCGATAGGCAAAGCTGTTCAACCACTGCCCCGCAGCATACCAGGTCACGGGCACAGCAATGACGATGGCGAAGGCGATGAGCTTTAGAAAATCTTTCGAGAGCAACGCAATGATGCTGGTCACGGTGGCGCCGAGTACTTTGCGCACGCCGATCTCTTTTGTCCGTTGCTCGGCCATGAAGGCAGCCAGTCCGAACAGGCCGAGGCTGGCAATGAAAATGGCCAGGGAGGCCAGGCATCCGATAATGGTCTGGGTTTGTTGCTCGGCTTCATAAAGGTTTTGAAAGTCCTGGTCCATGAATGAATAGGCAAAAGGACTGTCGAGACCGAGTTGTTTCCACTGGTGTTCAAGGCGGCTCACGGTGGCCGGCACATCGTCGCCTTTGATCTTGAGGGCAATGTAGCTGTACCAATCGGGATGGATGTGAATGATGAGCGGTTCGATCTTGAGGTGCAGTGAGGAAAAATTAAAGTCCTTGACCACCCCGATCACTTTTCCCTTTTTTCCAAGACCCCAGTCTATGGTTTTTCCAATAGCCGCTTCGGGCGATGCCCAATTGAATTTTTTGACGGCCGACTCGTTCACGATGAACGCCTCGGCTTCGTCGGTGGAGATGTCGCGGGAGAAATTCCTTCCCGCCACCACGGGGATCCGGAAGTTCGGGAGAAAATCGGCGTCTACGCTGATCGTTGCTTCGGACGTGATCTCGTTTTCGTTTGCGCCTTCGGGACGCATGGCGATGTTGCTCATGCCGTCGCTGAAAGTAAAATTCGTCACCGTCGTGTTCAGCACACCCGGTACTTTCCCCATCTCCTCGCTGATGAGCTTATACTTTGAACGGATGGGACCGCGCATGTAAAGTTGCAGGGTCTGCTCCTTGTCGATACCGAGATTTTGAGTTTGCATGAATGCCACCTGGCGGAAGATCAGGATCGTGCCCGCAATGAGCATGATCGACATCGAGAATTGAAACACGACAAGGCCTTTGCGCAGCAGGTTGCTTTCTTTTCCTTGACGCGCATAGTTCTTCATGGTTTTGATCGGCGAGAACGACGACATGAGAAGCGCCGGGTAAGCTCCCGCCAAGACGCCGATGAGCAAGAAAATGACGACCACCGTGGTGATCACCTCCGGCCGCAGCAGGACCCACGCGCTCATGGTCTTTCCGGTTAACATGTTGAAGGAAGGAAGCGCCGCCATGACGATCGCCATCGCCAGAACGAATGCTATCCAGGTGAGCAGGAACGATTCGCCCAGCAGTTGCACGATGAGTTGTCCGCGTCGTGCGCCGATCACTTTGCGCATGCCCAGTTCTTTGGCGCGGTTCACCGACCGGGCCGTGGCCAGGTTCACGTAGTTCGCGCAGGCGATGAGCAACACCAGGATGGCGATGATCGAAAAGATGTATACGTATTTGATGTTGCCGTTCGGCCCTATGTCATAGGGCGTGGTAGAACGCAGGTGAATGAAGGGGAGTGGTTGAAGTACAAAATCATACCACAGACCGCTGTTCTTTTTCTCCTCGGCCATTTGCTTTTCCAGGAAAGCCGGGAACTTCGCTTCCAGTTGTTTGTAGTCGTATCCTTCGGGAAGCAGGATGTAGGTGTAATAGCCGTTGTTGAACCAGTTGTCTTCCGGCTCATTGTTGTTCACGGCCGAGATCGTGGAACGCGACATGACCACGTCGAACTGGATGTGAGAATTCGTGGGAACATCGGCGATCAGACCCGTAACGGTGAGCGTGATGGTATCCGACAAAGCCATGGTCTTTCCCAGGGGATCGGCGTCGCCGAAATAACGCTTCGCCGCTTTTTCGGTCAGCACGATCGAATAGGGTTCTGTCAAGGCCTTATCCGGATTTCCCTTGATCATGGGGAAAGTGAAGATCTGGAACAGCGTAGAGTCCGCATACCAGACACGCGTGTCGAAGAATTTAACATCCCCATAGGCCAACTGGCGACTGCTTTTATTGATGCGCACCATCTTCTGTACTTCCGGAAAATTCTGCAACAGCGCCGGACCCATCGGGGGAGAGGTCACCGTTTGTGGCCGTACTTCGCGGGGCAGGTGTAGCAGCTCCGTTAGCCGGAAGATGCGACCGGCATTCGCATGAAACCGGTCGTAGCTCAACTCATCCAGTACATACAGCGTAATGAGGATGCAAGTGCTGATCCCGATGGTCAGCCCCAGGATGTTGATAAAGCTGAACGCTTTACTTTTCAACAGGGTGCGAAAGGTGACTTTGAGATAATTCCGGAACATAAGTAATTAGCTTAAGTTGTGATATTGAAACTGACTGGCGAATGAGATTTTCTAAACCTCACAAACTTCCCATGGCCAAGACTATGCCATGGACAAACCATCGGATTGAGCCTCATTTAGGGCGATTTTGAAGAACTCCATGTTCCTTTCCGGACGACATCGATCGCGACCGAACGGTTTTCCCGGCCGGTTCTAAGTCATCGTACGACTGTCCTAAATAACCCTGGCCTTTAGGCCAGGGCACAAGGGAAACCCTTCATCAGGGCTTTAGCCCTGACCACGCTGAGGGAACGCTTGATTAGGCTGCGAATAGTCAGGAAGGCACACCATGGAAAGTCAGGGCTTTAGCACTGAATTCGAGGGGATCCGTGATGCGGAAGTTGTTTTGATGTCCAGACTACGTTTGTTATATTAGGCTATTCAAATTTGTATAGCTCCAGGGTTGCAAACCCTAATCAGACATGGAACGACTAAAAAAAGTTGGATTGTATTTTGTTGGCGGGCTGGGCATGCTCGGGGTGATTATCATGTATGCCGTTGTGAAAGCCCACACACAGGATTTCAACTACGTTTTTTTTGCCGTTGGTGCCAGCCTCGTTGTGCCCGTACTGATCGTACTTTACATTGAATTCAACAAGGTCAGAAAAACAGAGGCTTCCGGCCGCAACAACCTCGCAGCCTTCAAGAAAAACAGCACACCAATCAACGTCGATCTTTCTCAATGCACCGTAGTCGGAAACACCTGGACGCAAATCCGCGAAGAAAAAACAGATAAAGAAATCCTCTTCAACGAACTGATCGGAGACTCCTTCGAAAATCGCGACACAGATCATGTCACCGTATCCCGCATAACGTATACTACAACCCACCAAGGCCAACGCCGCACCTTCACAAGCCCACCAGTAGCAAAAGACAAAACAACCCTCCTGATGCTCCTCACCATGCAAAAGGAAACAAACATCTACATCGACCCCGATGGCCAATATTATTACTTCGATCTGGAATTTTTAAAAAATTAACCCAACTCCAACAAAGGAATCGTTGCCCGTCGCTACTTCCACGGTATAAATTCCCTCTGCAACCCACTGACGGCCGCTAAGCGTTGTGTCCGGAAACCGTTAGCGATGCGTGATTCGATTGTTCGATAAATTTAAACACCGCGTCCACCACGGCCGGCGATTTGAGGTTGTGACCAAACCCCTGCGTGGAGAGCAGCGTTGATTTTTTCCAAGCTTCGTTAATGGTCACGGCGTAGTGATAGGGTGCTTCGGCATCGCCCTCGTCGTGAATGATCAGCCCTTTCAGCGGAAGGGATGCAGCAAATTTTTTCGTGGAAAAATAAGCGGGAGGAACTTGATACGTCTGTTCGAAATAATGATAAATGTGTTTCATGGCCCGGTTGGAAAGCCGTAGCGTGTCCTTGTAGAAAGTCATAAAATCGGAGGCCTCGCCGGGAGGAGCCATCAGGATCACATTGTCCACCGGCAATGATGGATTGCGAAAGAAGGTGTACAACAACGAGAAGCTCCCCAACGAATGGCCGACCACCGTTTGCGCACCGCCGATCTCGAGGATGAACTTCTGGATCAGCGTGGCATAGACCGGAACAGAAAGAAAGTTGCCATCGGAGAGACCATGCCCGGGAGCATCCAGGGCATAAAGCGTATAGGCATCCTTGGGCAGCGCCTCGATATACGCCTTCCAGCGATAGCTGTGACTTTGCCAGCCATGAAAGAAAACTACTTTCTTTTCACCATTCCCCCAGCGGTACACTTGCACGTTGACACCTTCGTTGGCGATGGTAAATTGATCGCCGGTGTCAAAAAAGTCTTTTTGTTTATCCGTGACCGGCGTTCGGAAAGGTCTGCAAAAGAGCAGGAAGCCCCGGCGTCCGGCAGCTTTGGGATGGATCCAGGCGAGCAGGTTGAGGGCGGCTCCGAGAATCAGGGGAATGATCTTTTTCATGGGGAAAGGGTTTTGTAGATACCAATCGGTATCTAGCGGGTTAAAAAAATTTAAAGGACCAGGTCTTTCAGTTGGTTTTCCAGGTGTTGGATGACACGCAGGGTGTCCTCATTGTTGCCCCGAAGCTTGCTCATCATGATGGCACCTTCCAGGGAGGCAATGATCACGGAAGCGTAGTAGTGTTTGTCGATATCCGGTTTCAATTGTTTGTAGCGGATGCCGTTCTCAAGTATGCCGACGACGGAGTTGTGAAGGGTGTCCAGGATCTTGAGTGCCGTTTTGCGCAGCCGGGGATGGGAATCGTCGGCTTCGATGGCGGCGTTCATGAGGGGGCATCCACCCTTGACGACCGGTTTGCTGAGATAAGACTCAAAAAAATGGAAGATGGCCTTCAATTTTGCAGGCGCCGTCGGCGCTGTTTTGATACGACCCCTCAAGGCTTCCATCATCAAAATGGACATTTGAAACAAGGATTCCATTTCCAGTTCTTCTTTGCTTTTGAAATGCCGGTAGATGGCGCCTTTCGTAAAGCCTGTAGCGTCGGTGATCTCACTGATGGAGGTGGCTTTGTATCCCTTGGTGTTAAAGAGTACCCCCGATTTTTTCAGGATCTTTTCGCGTGTGGCTTCCGGATTGCGCATTTTCAAAGATACCAATTGGTATCTTAAAATTCAAGTACCCTTATCTTACGAAAGAAAACCGGCCAGGTTTCCAGAAAGCGGCAGGATATTATTTTTCTGTTAAGTCGCGCTGAAAAACGGGCCCAAACAAAAGCAAAAGGCTTTTCACCTGTTTCCGGGATTGACTCTTTCGGCCGGGTTGATTATTTTTATTTACTCAAGTTCCTCGCCCCGCCTGATCCCTCGATCGCCAGCCCACTTGGAATTTGAAATCCTGATCATTCCGGCTTTTCAGAATTTCGATCACGGTCGAACCACGTGCTATTGGCTGAATTTTAAGATTTACATAACGTTTTAATTTATTTCTATGCCTCTCAAAAAATACGGCGTCCTCATGGGGAAGGCCACGGACAGTATGCTTGCCTCGTCCAGCAATGCACATTTTCAGATCAAGATCGATGCTTCGGGAAAACCTTACCGGATTGCGATCAATGTAAAGTCGGCGGTGAGTCCGCCGGAAGTACTGTTTTATATGGATGAGGATTTCCAACACCCCATCCTGCAGGACATCCTCGATAAAAATCTGGTGGTGGGGTTCACCGAAATTCCATCCCAGCCCAACTCCATCGCCCTGGATTTTATCCGGCGGAACATGTTTCCCACAGCGGCCATGAAGCCCATTCCCTTCAACAAGCCCGGTGCCGACAACGACCTGAACGAGAAGCTTGGCTTCTACGTCGACCAGGCGTTGAGCGACAGCGATGCCCTGGTGTATGCCTTCGGCGAACGTTGGGGACCCGAGCCTGGGGTGAAAGATAAATATTTCGGTTTCGAACCCGGCAACGGCATTCACGACATCCACATGAACCAGGGAAATTCCGGCCAGTTCAAAAAAGACAACGGCGTGTATCAGGATGGGGGATTGTTTATCCATTTTCCTTCCCGGAATAAATGGATTGCTGTTTTCATCGCCTTCCAGGTACAAGCCTGGCACACGGACGACCAGACAGGCAATCCGATCAACGATCTCCCGATCGATGACGGCGACCAACCGGAATTCAGCACACCGGTTCGCATCATCGCCGCCATGGTGAATCCCAGGGTTCCCGATGTGGGGAATGAATATGTGTTGCTCATCAACAAGGCAGACACGCCCGTCAATCTTCAGGGCTGGAAGATCGTGGACAAATCCAAAACAAGATTCGACACCCTGGGCAATGTCGTTATCCCGGGTGGGGATGCGCTTCGTGTTCCGTTGTCGGGACAAGGCGCGCAACTCAGCAATGATGGGGGGATCATCACCTTGTTAAACAAGGAAGGACTGAAGGTGGATGGCGTTACCTATACCAAAACCGATGCATCGAAGACAGGCCAGTTGGTTGTTTTTTAATTGCTGTTATCCTTGATGTACCTTAACCTGAAATAGCTTTTGCTTAGGGCCGGTTCACAGAAATGAACTTCTTCTTATAGGTGTGCAACGCTTCGATGATTCTCCGTGGATTCTTCCATTCAAAAAAATGAATGACCCACAGCGTGATGCGGATCGCCACGCCTTGGGGTTGAACGAGCGACGTGGCCAGCGTTTGAATGGTTTTACCTCGCGCCTGGATGCACGCATCGGCATCGGCTCCTTTTTTGGAACTCAGGTCCTCAGCAAAACTCCACGCCCCATCGCGGGCGTTGGTGATGCTGAATTGGATGAGGATGGTATCGTTCGAGGCATGCAGTCCAAACAAGGACAACAGCGGTGAGATCCGGTTGATTTCCTGGAGCACTTCAAACGTCATGGAGCCCAGGATGTCGTTGATGCTGTTGAAGTCTTTCCGGATCTGCGCAATGGGATGGCTGCCCGATGCCTGAACGGCGGCAATGCCGAGGTCAAGATTGATGTGGGCATTCATGCCGAGCAACAAATGCTGCAAGACCAGGCGTGAGGATTTTTTCGATGCATCGAGTGCCACCTGCCAGGGCCCGGTGGGGTGTCCGCTGTTTCGCCATTGATGAACAGCAGCCAAATAGCGATTTGCAAAAGCGACGTCAAATTGCTCCATGCGCACATTGTCCTCAAATTCTCCTTTCTGAATGGCATCTCTTACTCGGACCGTCACTTTATGGTACAAGGAAGCAAAGAATCCAATCCGATCTTTGGAGTTTGCACATCCATCGATTAACTGTTCCAATTGTTGAATGATCTCATCAATCGTTTTGGCTTCTTTGACCTGTGGCAAGACCTGTAGGGGTTAGGGTGGTGAAAGATATCGGGGAGTCCTGTTTAATCGCAACAGGCCATGTTGTACAAATCCCTCTATACAATATCGCAAAAAATGCTTAGAACGGAAATCCCTGATATTGGCCCCTTTGTCTTTGTTCAATCGTACATTCCGATGTGTCTGAAGATTTTTAAGCTGCCATCTTTTTCCCTCCGCCAGATCCTGAGATCTTTTCCGACGCCCACGCCAGACCAATCACCATTTCGCACCGTGGCAATATGGCTTGCGTATTCGATGACATAGTTCCCCAGGTGGTCGATGCGGTCGTTTCGAATGTCCAGCTTCTCAAAGATGGGAAGCTCTTTACAATGCTCAACGACGAAATTGTCTACTTCTTTTTTACCCTTGGAAATGACGTGTCCCGAATGGCAAAGGATGGCTTCGTCGGAATAGAACTGGCACCAGAGCTTGGCGTCCTGTTGACTCACGGTGGCTTCCATGAGACGGTTTAGGGCGGCCAGTTCAAAGCTTATGTTGTTGTTGATGTTTACGTGCGAACTCAAAGCGACGTCGACATTGGGTATTTCCTTGAATTTCAATTGATCGGCAAAATCAATAGCGTGGTCATAGTTCCAGGCTTCGACGATCAAGGAGAGCTTGCCATTCTCCTTTCCCCAAAGATTGAGATACTTTCCCTTCAGTTCATAGGCTTTGCCGGTGTCCTTTATTTTCATTTTCATGGTGAACAGTCCGATCTCCGACACCATCGATCCAAGATCGAGCACTTCCATTTCAGCACGGTTGTACTCCTGGACGTCGAACCGGGTGGCGAAAGCCTTATTGTAGGACACCAGGTTTTCTTTGCCCACGATGGTTCTTTGAAACGGCGGCATCAAACGGACGTCTTCGCGATAATAAGCCCCCAACAGCTCGGGCTTTTTGTCGAGAATATTTTTGTTGTAATCCGAAGTGAACTGCTTTAAAAAGGAAAGCGTCTTTTCATCGACTTTCGTCTGAGCCAACACATCCGGAGCATTCAGATTGACAAATGCTACGAAGAGAATAACGAATCCATTTTTTGTCATATCATTTGATTTAGAGATTAAAATATCATTTACGATGCATTCAATTTTTTACTTCGAACACCAGGTGACGTTCAAAGAACGGCAACACCCGAGTATAGAACCGGCCATCCTCTTTCCAAATCGTGTGGAAGGGATCGCCGCGATATTCTTCGGCCTCATGTTCGATGCCGAAGTCGTCGAGTTTGATGGAAAAAGCGCGCGCAGACAGGACATGGTCCTGGTTGGAATCGTAGCGCGCCCAGTCGAAAGCTACGCCGCGCATCGAGCGGAGGTTGGCGGCGCTTTCCGGAAGCTGGCGGTCGAGTAAAAAAGCCGCTTGTGTTTTTGCTGTTTTTTCGGGATTGAGTTTGAGGTTTCCGTTTTCAAGGTCCATAAAAAAGTCGCAATAAAATGGCGGGCGATCGGCATTGGGCAGAAAGGCACGGCTCATGCCGAGCACAAAATCACCTTTCAAATCTTCCGGAGATTTTGCGTTTAGAATTTTTCCCCAATCGGTGGGGAAGGTTGACCAGGATTGATAGCCGGTGCCTGTTGCTACGGGGTGCATCGCGTACACCAGGCTGAACAATTCGGCGTGGTCCATGGCCAACTTCAACGCTCCCCGGCCGCCCATAAAGTGGCCGGCTAACGCGCGGCTGTCCGCACTTCGCAACGTGCGAAATTTACTATCGACGAACGGCACAAGTTCCTGCGCGGTGAAATCAAGCCATCGCCCCGAGACGACGGAGTTTTCGTAAAAGCTGCCGGTCAACGCCGTGCTGTAGTCGGCCACCACAAAGATGAACGGCTTGATCACGTTTCTTTCAATGGCTTGGTCCAGCAGGTTGACGACGTTGCCTTCTTGCAGCACATGGGTGGGGTTGCTATAGGTCGAATGACAGTAATACACCACCGGGTATGATTTGCCGGAGGTAGCGTAGCCTGGGGGAAGATAGACGTGGATGCTGCGGTTCGGATCGACCCCGATCTTGGTCTCGCGCAAAATCACTGACGTTAACGTTTCCGTGACCAGGGTGCCATGTTTTGTCTCTGGGGCTGCCGACTTTGCTTTCGTCTTGGATTGAGCCCACAGGCTGGTCATGCCCATACACATAAAGACAGCGAATAGACTGCGGGTGAAAATGGCATTCAATTTCATGAGAGGTTGGTTTTGGATGGACCAAACGATAACTCCAGGAGGCTGGGTTCGGGTGTCAAATAAAAATAAGCGTTCAGGAGATAGGCGGGAAATGATATTGACAACACGCGTCCCCAGGTTTACGACCGGCGTGCTTTCATTGACAACAGGAAACCGACTGAAATGCTTTTGGTACGGAGCGGTGTATCTAACGGCGATTTTCCAAACCTTATTTCTTCCAAAGCCTGTCGTTCACCACGCGCCCCAGCACCTCTGCCTGATAGTTCCGGCTAATCGGAATGCGGTGGGATTGAATGATGATGTCGTTATTCTCGATGGCTTCTATTTTGGAGATGGAAACAATATAGGATTTATGCACTCTGATAAACGCCAGGGGATTCAGTTTCTCTTCGATGTTTTTCAGATAAAGCAGCGTGATGTACTTGCCCTTCTGGGTGTGGATGGTGATGTAGTTTTGCATAGCCTCGATGTAGAGGATGTCCTTGAAGTAGAGTTTCTCATACTTATAATCACACTTGATAAAAAAATAATCCGGTGTTTCTTCGTTGGCCGTATTCCGGGAATTTGCGTGCAGAAGCTGATGGTAGTCTTTTGATTTGTTGGCGGCTTTCAGGAAGCGATTAAACGTGATGGGCTTCACCAGGTAGTCCAGCACATCCAGTTGGAACCCTTCCAGGGCATAGCTGGGGTAGGCGGTGGTGATGATCACCATCGGGGGATCGGGGGTCATTTTGAGAAACTCGATCCCGTTGATAAAGGGCATTTCGATGTCGAGGAAAATAAGGTCGATGGGTTGCTCGTCCAGCATGGCGTTGAGATCGAGCGGGTTGCTTCCGGTTCCGACGAGTTGGAGAAAATTAACTTCCTTTATGTAGCTGGCAATGCATTCTACGGCCAGGGGTTCATCATCGACGATTACGCATTTGATCATGTGCCGCAGAATTACGAGTGAATAAGGTTGTCGATGTTTGCATTTTGTTCGGTCAAAACTGCCGGTTCGGCCATCGCTCGTTCGTGGAGGCTTAACGTCAGGGCTATTTGGAACTGGTCGTCACTATGCTCTTTGGTCAGTGTATGTTTTTCGGGATATAAAAGATCCAGTCGTCGTTGCACGTTTTTTAGGCCGATACCGCGGTGGCGGATAAATTCGGTGGAGGAGCTTTGCAGGGGCGAAGCACTGTTTGAAACTTCGAGCTTTAACAGTTCGCGGTCAAGCCGGAGTTTCACCGTTATCCAATTCGACCCGTTCCGGTGACGGGACACATGCTTGAAGGCGTTTTCAACAAAGGGCATGAGAATGAACGGCGCGATAACAAGCTTCCCGGTGTGCGGGATGTGCATTTGAATATCCACCTTCACGTGGCTGTGGTCCTGTCGCAGTTTTTGCAGCTCAATAAAATTTTCCAGGTAATTCAATTCCTGGTCCAGCAGGATTTGTTGTTCGTTGCATTCGTAGAGTTGATAGCGGAGGATGTCGGAAAATTTTGCCAGCGAATCCGATGCCATCTGCGGATTCTTGTTGATCAAAACAAATATGGAATTGATGGTATTGAAAAGGAAATGGGGATTGAACTGGGATTTTAGAAATTTTAATTCCGTTTCCAATTTTTCTTTTTCCAGTTCCGATTTTGCCTTCTCCAAATCCTGCTCCCTGCGTTTAGACTGTATCCAATTCTTAGTGAGCTTGATGCTCATCGCCAGGGTCATGCTCGCTACGGTGGAGGGAAGCGTGTTCACCTGGAAGAAATGGAGATAACGCTCGTGCGGGATTTTGTATAGCTCTTCGAACGTTTGTTCCGACAACCACGCACTCACATAATAACCGGACGTCACGAAGGCAGCCGTACAAACAATGGTGGCCATCAACAGCGCGATATATTGGGCGTATCGGCCTTTTTCTAAAAACCGGGGAATCAAAAAGTAAAGATTGAAATAGACCCCGATCGCCTGGAAGACGACATAAAAACAATACTTGATTGAATAGGGAGAGAAGAGGATGTTGTTGGCGGCATTCCACGCGCTGCCGATGGTGACCGTCCACCAAAGATAATGGTACGTGAACCAGAAGGGAATGTGGTAAAGCTTGTATTTAAACAGCCAGTCGAACTTGGATGGATAGTTTGTCACGCCCGTAAGATTACATTCCTCAAAATACCCCGCTAAAGGAGGGGCCAGTTTCTAAAGTTAGACAAAATTATCCGGGAAGGCCACCGCCGAATGCAAGGGGTGTCAAAAAGCTGATCAAAGGACAGATTAACTTGACGAGAGGCATTCCTTACTGATTTTTCTCTCCCAAAGCCCTTTTAAACTGGAATTGGCAGTTCAGCAATTTTATTGAACTCCTCAGCAAATAATCTTTAAAAGGTGTGCGGCACCGCATTGATTTGCAACGTCCGATGAAAACGGAATTTTAAAATGCTGCACTTATGAAACCGCTGTTCTTCACCTTTGTGTTACTTTGTTTTCTTCAACATGCCCAGGGTCAGGTGTCCGGAAAAGTTGCCACCCCGGATAAACAACCCCTTCCTTTTGTCAATGTTCTGCTCATGAGCGCCGGCGATAGTTCGCTCGTGAAGGGGGCGGTGGCCACAGAAGCGGGAGAATATAAAATCGATGGCATTGTTGCCGGCGATTACTTTCTCCGATTCAGTTTGGTGGGCTACAAGACCTACAACGTTCCGGTATTCAGGATCAATGCTAACGAGGCCAGAGATTTCGGTGTGCAAGTATTGGAAGAAGACTCCCAACAACTCGACGAGATCGTTGTGCAGGCTGACCGGCCTTTGTATCAACAGGAGGTGGACCGCACGGTAGTGAATGTCGAAAACAGCGTGATGACAAAAGGGAGCTCGGCCTTGCAGGTATTGGAGCGATCGCCGGGAGTGTTTGTGGATATGCGCAACAACAGTATTGCCCTGAATGGAAAGACCAGCGTCATGCTCATGATCAACGGCAAACTCATACGCCTCCCCATGGCGCAAGTCGTGGCCATGCTAAACGGCATGAGCGCCAACGACATCGAGAAAATTGAACTGATCACCTCGCCACCTGCGCGCTACGACGCCGAGGGAACGGCCGGAATGATCAACATTGTGATAAAGAAACATGAAGATATCGGCACGACAGGATCATTTTCAGTTACGGGTGGATACGGCTGGGGCGAAAAAGGAAACAGTAGCCTCAGCCTTTCTCACAACACGGGGAAAGCAAATGTTTATGGATCGTATTCCTTTTTGCACGACCGCAGCCGCGATGGCTTTGTTGCGCAAAGCACACAGAACATGCCCATGTTTGGCGGGGAATTGAGCGTGGATGTGAGCAGTACAACAAAAAGTTCCATGAACAATCACAACGCCACACTGGGCTTTGACATCAACGCGCGGAAGGCGACCTTCGGTGGCAGCGCAACCTACAACACCAGCCGTGGCCCGCGCAACGTCTATAATCAGGGCAACTACACGATCATCGCGTCCGATTCCTTGTTGATCATGCAGGCGACTATCGATGGCATGGCAAACTGGGGTAACCTGGTGTCCAATCTCTATGTCGACATGCCCCTGCGCGAAAGGGAAAAGTTAAACATCGACGTAGACTATCTCCGCTATAGCAACGAGAGTCCAACCGAGATCAACGCGCTCTTTTTAGACCGCGAAGGCCATGAGGCACAACCCAACGGTAGCATATTTTCCACCCGGCAGCGCGGCGTTTCGCGCTCGCCCATACAGGTGGGGGTGTTTAAAACGGATTATACGCGGCAATGGAGCGCCGTCAAATTCGAAGCCGGTCTGAAAGGAACCCTGACGACCAGTTCAAGCCTGTCGAGAATAGAGACCTACACAGACGGCGCCTGGACGGGCAGCGCCAGGTATACCAACGATACCGATATGCGCGAAATCATCGCGGCCGTCTACTCGTCGATAGAGGCGCAGGTCACGCCGGCAGTGCGGCTTTCTGCGGGACTGCGCTATGAATATTCGCACACCCGCGCCAACGCCGACAAGGAAGAAAACAACATCGACCGGAAACTGGGAAAACTTTTTCCCAGCCTGTTCCTCACACGACGGCTAAACGATCACGCCGAGTTGCAATTATCCTACACCAAACGCATCACCCGGCCCTCTTACAACGACCTGACATCCTACCTCCAGTACGGCGACCCGATGTCGGTGTCAACGGGTAACCCTTCGCTGCGACCGACGATCAGCAACAATTTAAAAATAGGATATACCTACAACGGCTATGCCTTCTCGCTGCAGGCCAGCAGAGACGACCATCCCATCGTGTTGTATCAACAAAAAGAAAGCCCGGCGCACGACCTCATGTATCTGGCACCTCAAAATATGGCCTATCAAAATAACCTCACGTTTCAGGCCAGCCTTCCCTTCACGGTAAACAACTGGTGGAGCATGAGCTATAGCGTCGTGGGCGGGCTCCGGCAATTCAAGCTCGATCACACCCTGGAGAAATTGAGGAAAACCTATTTTGCCTACACGCTCAATGGCAGCCAGACCTTCACGCTCCCGGCAAATTTTTCATTGGAGGCCTCGGGATGGTATAACTCATCCCAATATGAAGGTTCGAAAAAGGTAAGAGGATTTGGGATGTTGAACGCTGGAGTAAAAAAGGACCTGAATCACCATTGGGGAAGCCTTCAACTGACCGTGACCGATATTCTAAAATCCATGCGTGTGAATGGCTTTTTTGGAACGCTTACCGAAGAGGCTTTCTCTTTAAAAGCTGAATACACTTACAAAGCGGAGTCGGCAAACTACCGGATCGTGAAGATCACCTATACAAAGACATTCGGAAATACAAAAATGAAAAGCCGTGGCTCCCGCGGTGCAGTGTCCACAGATGAAAGAGAAAGGATCAGGAAAAATTAAGGAGTGTTAAAATGTAATGGTCAACCCCCCGTCTACGGTGATGACTGAGCCGGTGATGTAGGACGCATCCGGACCTGCGAGGAAATAAGCTACTCCGGCGACTTCTTCGGGCAGGCCCGCTCTTTTGAGGGGAAGATGATTATGCTTGACATAATTCTCCTTGAACCATTCGCTATCCAATTCATTTTTGCCATCACTCTTGATGGACATCGGTGTAAAAATAAACCCTGGAGCGATGGCGTTTGCCAGAATATTTCGCGACGCCAGCTCCACGGCCAGCGACCGGGTAAATTGCGTGATGGCCGCTTTTGCCATGCCGTAGGATGAACTGCCGGGTGCTACGCGTTCATAGTGGATGGATGTGATGTGAACGATCCTGCCGCCATCTTTCATCAACGGGATCAAGGCACGACAAACTTTGACGGCACCATAAAGCATGACCTGTAAACACCGGTCCCAGGCCTCGAAGTCAGACCCGAGCAACGGCTGGCTCTGCGAGATGCCAACGCTGTTGATCAGCACATCGAAGTCGCCAAAGTTTTTTTGCACTTGTTCTTTCAGGGCATCGATGTGATCATCCAACGTGATGTCCAGTAGTGCAGCCTGGTGACCTTGTCCTTCAAGATCGCTCACCGCGTTTTGAAGAAGGGTTGTCTCGGGTGCGGCGCCCATCACCTGCCAACCTTCTTTGGCGAAGCGTTGGGCCGTTGCTTTTCCAATGCCGGAAGAGGCTCCCAGTACAATTACTTTTTTTCGCATGCTGACTTTTTTGAAGCGTTAGAATTTTTTTGGAGGTGTTGAATGGATGCGTGATCTCAATACGTCGCTCTTCCACCGGAGACATCGAAGAGGAAACCGGTGGTGAAGCT
>DATDAV010000175.1:0-1402 GCA_036525235.1 Chryseolinea sp.
TCATGGAGGAACTGCTTTTTGTACTCGTCGCTCTCAATATCTACTGCGCTCATATCTTCTACCGCGCTTATGTTTTCTACCAGGCTCATATCTTATAGTGTGGTTATCGTTGATGTTTCGTAACGTGAAGTGTCGAATACCGGTCGGGACCTAACGGGAACCGCAGCGCATACTTGGCAGCAGCGGAAACCGTGCAGTTTCCATAGCAAACCATCGGTCGCGCAGATTGGCGGGTTGCGAGCAGCCCGACAGTGAGGGGAGGCGTTCTCAAAGAGGAAAGTGCGGAGATGATGCTATCAGACATCCATCTTGCCAAGCTAAAAAGCGCCGCTTCATAAGGACAAGCGGACTTGGGAAGTGATTGAAGGATACCAAAAGCATGGGAAAGGTTTCCCGCGAGACGCTCAGGAAGCCGTTGAACCTTTAACATTTCGATAGGGCGGTCAACTGCCGCAGGGCGTGCTGGGCGGACATGGTGTTGCTGCTAACAAGAGCGCCACGATGACCGGCTGAGAATTGGCGAGCGCCTTGGGAGAGTCGACGACTCAGCAGTCGCCCAGGCGGCCTCGCGGAATGGAAGAACGAATTCAAGAAGACGCCCGCCTCGGACGCGCACCAAGATCCTGCTGAAGGAGATCGACCCCCGGTGCACACCCAAACGCAATGGCTTCTCTGTGTCGCTGGCAAAGGCCAAGGTCTATGGACATTGCCTGTGTATGGCCATTTGGAAAAAAGACGCTACACTTAGGGCACCAGAAATGCTCCAGGCCCGTTCGTGTACAAAAGGCGCGCGATTTCGATCGATTTTGGCCTGCCCGTCACAATTCGATGTGAAGCGAGCCATGGAGCAAGGTATGTCTTCCTATGCCTCCAGACGGATCACAAAATTCAACAGTTCAGCGCCATCAACAGCAGGATTGTGACATGGCCAGATGTGCGCCTTGTAATTGTGAAAAGGCGCACCGTATTTGCTAAAAGCATTGCAGCGACGTTCGGTCACCGGACCCAGCGTCGCCCGGCTTAGGTATGGTTCCCGCCTTGCCAGAGACAACGAAGCTAAGAAAAACAGTGCCGAAGCATTCTTCAGCCGAATGTCTTTTTATGATTCAAACGCGCGGTAAGAACCCAGCTTTCAGGCAGTTGTATGTTCTTTACTCGTTACTGAGCGCTTTCGTTTTCATATCTCCGGGCCAGGCGCAACTTCCCGGTCTCAACCTAGGTGCCACCAGCTTTCTCGACGGGCTTCCTCCGCCCGGCGGACCGGGCGTGTATCTTGAGCAATATTTCCAATATTACAACAGCAATCGTGTGCTCGACAACGAAGGGAACGAAGTCAAATTGCCGACCTCCGGCGGCACGTTTGAAACTCCGCAGGTGCAAACCTGGGTGATGCTCACCCAAT
>DATDAV010000176.1:0-1173 GCA_036525235.1 Chryseolinea sp.
AATCTCCTCCCAGATACCCAAGGCTTTGTTGAGCAGCATGGTCTGATTTAGCTTGCCGCCAGCCTCCGCATAGAGCTCAGCGGCCCTTGCCAAGGCTTCGGATGGACGCCGCACATTGACGCCGGAAATTTGCTCTCCTTCAATGGCCAGTCCCTGCGATCCAATTTGAACCGCTCCCTTGAGTTCCAAGTCCCGGCTGTAATCCACCAGGGCGTCCGCTTGAGGCAACTGGGAAAACGCATGTGCGAGGCAAACGCATTCGAGCAAAATAATCAGGGACGAACGCATGAAAGTCAGTTTACCAAAAAACTTGTGCGGTGACTTGAGCATTCGCCGCATTTTTAAAATCAGATTTTGGCTGAATAAAAAAGGCGACCCGTTTCCATTTGCCATCGCTTTGTAAACTGATTTGGTTATCCGGCGACCTTTTCCATGAATTCTCATCCGCGCTGCCGTAGAAAACGCGCCGGTTGCCGGGGGCAGCCAAATCAATCCGGCCGTTGTGGGGAGGCAGCCAGGCGTCGATCCGAATCCAGTCCTTGTCCTGCAGATTAAGAATCTTTAATAACCGAGACGCATCCACGGTCTGCAAGGTCAATGCGGTGCCGTTCTTGATGATCACTCGAAAACGGTCAGGGGAAAATGGATCGATTCCAGTGGCTTTTATGACCCAACTGGTGCTTTCAGGACTGTTGCGTGCAGGTTTTGCGACCGGGTTGCCCTCGGCATCAAAAATAATGGCCTGCCCTTGGTTTCGCTTGGAGATTTCTTGAGGCATCGGTGAGTCGAAGCCTTCACGAAAGAAAAGCGGCACGTCGGACGGTGCCGCGATTTTCAAAGGCCTGGAGAACTGAGAAGGGATTTTCCGTCTGATAAGCATTGGCGGAGTTCGAATAACCAGAACATTATTCACGGAGTTCGGCCAGGAGGCCCTCCAAGGCGGAGAAGGATCGCGCCAACCGCCAAGCCAATCTCGCTGCGCAATGGATTTGCTAGTGAGCGTTCCGCCCTTTTCATTGGGTTTCCAGACAAAACAAGAATCGAATGCCACCGTGAATTCGGGAAGGTTGTTGATCGGCTCTCCGGCAACGTTATTCGCTTTCAAGCGTATCGTGACGTTTTCGCCGTCAAATCCAAGGGGAGCTGATTTCTCAAAGGAGCTGGCGTTCAGGC
>DATDAV010000177.1:0-1030 GCA_036525235.1 Chryseolinea sp.
AGAGAAAGCGGTAGGCTATGTCAATCCTGAGTATGCGGACCCAAGACCGCTCGACGAGAACGGCAAGTACAAACGGCCCGCGACGGAAATTATTCCGTGATAAAAACATGGAGATGGAATTAAACTATATGGCCCTGGCGGTTCCGCTGTTCCTGTTTTTTATAGGACTGGAATATTATTTTTCAAAAAAACTGAACAAGCCGGTTTTCAATTTTAACAGCTCCATCGCCAACATGAATGTCGGTGTGGCGGAGCGGCTGATCGACCTTTTTACGGCGGGTGCGTTCTACTATTTCTATGCGTACCTGTATGAACATTTTGCCCTGTTTCACATTGAAGAGGGCGTTTTGTTGTGGATCGCGTTGATACTGGCGACTGACTTTGTCTGGTACTGGTATCATCGGATGGGGCATGAAATTAACCTCTTTTGGGGGTTTCATGTGGTACACCATACGAGCGAGGAATTCAATTATACGGCCGGTACCCGGATCACGATTTTCCAGGCGGTGCTTCGGACCGGTTGCTGGGCTGTGTTGCCCATTATGGGGTTTCCGCCCGGCATGATCACTACTATGCTGATCATACACGGCGTTTATCCTTTTTTCACACATACACAGCTAATTGGCAAGCTTGGCATTCTGGAATATGTCCTCGTGACGCCGTCGCACCATCGGGTGCATCATGCGAGTAATGAAAAGTACCTGGACAAGAACTATGGCGACATGTTTATCATCTGGGACAAGCTTTTCGGCACATTTGCGGAGGAAGAGGAAGACGAGTTGCAATACGGGCTGACGAAGCCTGTGGACAGCAACAGTTTTTTGTGGCAGCACTTCCATTACCTCGTCGAGCTCGGCTACGCGGTTCAGCGGCAGGAAGGGTTTGGGAACAAAGTAAGGGTCGTTTTTGGAAGCCCGTCTGATTTTGATCCGTCGCTTCGGGCGATTGCGGAGAAGCAGTTTCTTTCCAAAAACAAGGTACGGGCCAGGTCGCGGAAGTTCCGTGACTATGTGCTGGGGCAGTTCGTGGT
>DATDAV010000178.1:0-104864 GCA_036525235.1 Chryseolinea sp.
CTATTTTTGTGAAAGGCAATTAATAGGCCTCCAAAGGCATATGCACACGTTTGCTGAGTTGGCGGGGTGTTGCTGTTTTTTTTTGGGGTTGCGTGTCGCCGTTGTTGGTGTTCTTCACCAACAACTCCATCCGGTGTGCCCCACCCCATGAACAGGGTGATGGGTCCGTCGTTGCTACCGATCGGTCAGTGGCTATTTATGGCTGGTTGCCCCAAATCACACAACTCCACATTCCAATTACATCACCACCGTTGTTGGTGTCCCACCAACAACCCTTTTCGGTGTGATTCCCATGAAAATCGGTGGAATGGCCAACTAGCGCGAATGTTGACGCTGGTGGTTTTGAAGGTGATATATTAAGGATCGTGTTATTTGATTACGTGGCGCACGGTGAATAGCATTGTTGGCGGAACACCAACAACGGACAATTTGGATGTGGGATGTGCTGGTTTTAGGATGGCACCCGTGAATCGTGTTCCCCTAATAATGTGGTTGTAAGCTGAGTAGGTTGTTGGGAAGAACACCAACAACGGCGACACAACGCCAGGCGAACACATCAACCCTCGTACACCAAATCCTTCTCCTCCACCACCTCATCCTCTTCCTCTGCATCATGATGCTTTTTCCGCGCCAGGAACGAATACATCGCAGGAATAACAAACAAGGTAAGAATCAGCGAGAAGATCACCCCGCCGACAATGACAAGTCCCAATGGAACGCGGCTACTTGACGCAGCACCTAACGACAACGCCAGCGGCAAAGATCCCAGCGCCATCGCGAGGCTGGTCATCAGGATGGGGCGCAGCCTCAGCTTTGAAGCCTCGATGACGGCTTCGAGTTTGTTCATGCCTTCTTCGCGTTTTTGGTTGGCAAATTCGACGATGAGAATGCCGTTTTTGGTTACCAGGCCGATCAGCATGATGATGCCGATCTCGGAGAAGATGTTGATGGTTTGTCCGAAGAGGAGCAGGGCCAGGAAGGCTCCGGTCATGGCCAGGGGCACGGTGAGCATGATCACGAACGGGTCGATATAACTTTCAAATTGGGCGGCCAACAAGAGATAGATGAGCACCAAGGCCAGCACAAAGGCAAACAACGTGTTGCTCGAGCTCTCGGCATAGTCGCGTGACGAGCCGCTTAGCGAGGTGGTGAAGCTGTCGTCCAACACGGTGGCGGCGATTTCTTGCATGGCTTTCACCCCGTCGCCGATGGTTTTGCCCGGGGCAAGGCCGGACGATATGGTGGCGGAGCGATAGCGGTTGAAGTGATAGAGGGCTGGCGGTGTGGTGGACTCTTCGATGGTGACTACGTTGTCGAGCGAGATGAGATCGCCGGAGGTGGTGCGGACAAAGAGGCCTTTGAGGTCGTCGGGTTCGTCGCGGTTGATGCGGTCT
Organism: Chryseolinea sp.; assembly: GCA_036525235.1. Classification (GTDB taxonomy): domain Bacteria; phylum Bacteroidota; class Bacteroidia; order Cytophagales; family Cyclobacteriaceae; genus Chryseolinea. Next base: position 1,395 of record DATDAV010000178.1, read on the forward strand.
ACTTGGCCGATCACCTGGTATTGTTTGCCGTCTTTGGTGAAGTAGCCAAAGCGCAGGTTGCTGTAGGCCAACCGTAGTGTCTCCGAGATGTCGGCCACGCTCACACCCAGTTCGGTGGCTTTCAGCCGGTTGATGACGATGCGGAGTTCGGGCTTGTTAAATTTGAGATCCGTGTCCACGCCCAGCAGTGTGGGGTTGTTGCCGGCGGCTTCCAGGAATTTGGGCAGGGCGGCCGTCAGTTTTTCAAAGTTATTGTTCTGGATCACGAACTGCACCGGTTGGCCGGCGCGGCGATTCGTGGAAATGGTTTGTTCTTGCGCGACAAATGCCTTGCCGGCTGGAAACCGATAAAGGTTTCTGTTGATCATGTTCACAACGTCTTGCTGCGAACGCTGGCGCTCATTGGGGTCGTTCAGGAACGTGCGGACAAAGCCGCTATTAACCCCACCGCTACTTCCGCCGCCGGCACTGCCTGCCATGGAGTAGACAATGTTTGCTTCGGGCACGGAGTCCATCACAAATTCCGTCAGGCCGTCGATGTACTTGTCCATGTATTCGAACGACATGCCCTCCGGCGCCGAAACCGTCATCCGGAATTGATTGCGGTCTTCCAGCGGCGCCAGTTCCGAAGGCAACACCCTGACCATGGCGATGGAACCGACCACGCAAAGCAGGATGATGACGAAGCCTACCCAACGAACCTTCATGAAGGCGGTGAGCGAACGGCGGTAACCATTCTCCATACCGTTGAAAAGCGGTTCAGTCAAGGTGTAGAATCTGGTTTTTTTCCGGTGATCGCGGGTCAGTTTCACACTCAGCACCGGTGTCAACGTCAGCGACACAAAGCAGGAGATCAACACGGCGCCGGCCACCACAAACCCGAACTCCCGGAACAAACGTCCGACAAAGCCCTGCATAAAGATGATGGGCAGGAACACCACGGCCAGGGTAATGGACGTGGAGATGACGGCAAAATAAATTTCCTTCGATCCTTCGCGGGCCGCCTTGAACTTGTTCATGCCGCCTTCCAGCTTCTTGTAAATATTCTCCGTCACCACGATGCCGTCGTCCACTACCAACCCCGTGGCCAGCACGATGCCCAGCATGGTGAGTACGTTGATGGAAAAGCCCGCCACGTACATAATAAAAAACGTGGCAATGAGCGACACGGGGATATCGATCAGCGGCCGTATGGCGATGATAAAATCTCTAAAGAATAAGAAAACGATCAACACGACCAGGAGGAACGATAGGATGAGCGTTTCCTGTACTTCGTGGATAGACCGGGTAATGAATATCGTTTGATCGGTGGCGATCGTCAGCGTAATGTCATCGGGAACTTCTTTTTTGATCTTATCCAGGCGCTTGTAAAATTCATCGGCGATCTCTACATAGTTCGAACCGGGCAAGGGGATGAGGGCTACGCCGATCATGGGCACCAGCCGGCCTTTCAGCATGATCTCTTCGTTTTCGGGTCCCAACACAGCGGTGCCCACGTCGCGCAAGCGAATGGAGCCCGCGGGCCCGGTCTTGATGCGCACGTTGTTGAAGTCGTCTTCGGTGAACAAGCGGCCGAAGGTGCGCACGGTAAGTTCCGTGGCGTCACCCGCAATTTTTCCCGAGGGCAGTTCGACATTCTCTTTGTTCAGGGCGTCAAGCACATCCAGCGGGGTAAGGCTATAGGCGGTGAGTTTACTGGGATCGAGCCAGATCCGCATCGCGTATTTCTTTTCACCCAGGATGCGGACGTAGCTCACGCCCGGAATGGTTTGAAAACGTTCCATGAGGATGTTTGTGGCATACTCGGTGAGCTCAAGTTGATTGCGCGCGCTACTCTGAACCGAGACCGAGATAATATAATCCGAACCGGCATCTGCTTTCGACACTTCGGGTGGTGCATCCAAATCCTGTGGCAGCTGGCGCATGGCCTGGGATACTTTGTCGCGCACGTCATTGGCGGCTGCCTCGAGGTCCACGCCGAGATTGAACTCGATGTTGATGCTGCTGACCCCTGGCTCGAATTGGACGAGATGTTCTTGATGCCGGCAATGCCGTTGATGGATTTCTCGAGGGGCTCGGTGATCTGCGATTCGATAATATCGGCATTCGCGCCCGAATAGGAGGTGCGGACGCTGATGTTGGGTGGATCGATGGCAGGATAGTCCCTTACCCCCAGGAATGAAAACCCGATGGCACCAAAGATCACAATGATGACGTTCATCACCACGGCCAGCACGGGCCGTTTTAAGCTAAGCTCAGAAATATTCATCGTAAGGCGAAGGTACAACCGCGGGGCCTAAAAAGCGGAGTTTTTTATATGAAAGGAGTGATATCAGGCAGTGAGGGCTTCCTGCACACGGCAACGTATTCGGGCGGCGTACGGACTTGCAGGAGAAGAAGAACATGCGTTTATTAACACCATGAACATCCCCAATGGCCTGGTTCTCTCCGGCGGCAAAAGCACGCGCATGGGGAAAGACAAATCCCTGATCGCCTACCACGGGGGCAAGCCACAGCGCCAATACGTATTCGATTTGTTATCGGACTGTTGCGAGAATGTGTTTACTTCCTGTCGCAAAGAGCAGGACATTCCCAAACACCTGAATCCGCTACCCGATCGCTATGATTTTGGCGGACCCATAAACGGAATTCTCAGCGCCTTCGCCCTGCACCCGGACAAAGCTTGGCTGGTGTTGGCCGTCGATATGCCCAACGTGACCTCCCGGGCCCTCCTAACCCTGCTTTCACAGCGCGACCCAAACCGTTTGGCCACCTGTTTTCTAAATCCACTCGAAAATGCGCCCGAGCCGTTGCTCACACTTTGGGAGCCTGCCGCTTTCCCGCTTTTGTGGGAAAATGCAGAGGAGGGAAATATCAGCCCGCGTTCGTTCTTGCGCTCACCCGAGGTGAAGCATATCGTGGTAGAGGATCTAACGCTTTTTGAAAATATCAATTATCCGCATCAGCTGCCGCCGGGTCTTTAAACCAGGTTGAACTCTTGTAAGGCTTTCGCGAGGTTCTTATGCTCGTGGCCTGAACTGCTCAGCTTCAACAAGGCAAACCGTTGCAGCGTGCTGAGTCCTTGCCACTGCGCCAATGAAATAGCATAATCACATTCCCAAAGTTTCTGTGACAGCAATTCCGGTATAGACGAGAGCACCGACCACGGTGGATTTTCACCGACGGAGATCGGCGTGGCTTTGTTGCCCGTGCGCCACCAGATGAGGTGTTGCAGGTAGCTGCGATAACGATCGGTTTGTTCTTCGGAATGACAAGGCGCCACGGCGAGCGCTTCCCGTTCTTCGGGTGAAAATTTGCTCCATTCGGCCAGCTTTAGCTTCACCCCACAAGCGTCGAGCTTAAAGCGGACGATCATGGGGATGCAACGGACATTGTCTTCAACGAAATCTTCTTCAAACTTGAAATATTCGATGGCGAGTGCGGTCATAGTTCAACGGGTTAAAGGTTTTTCGGCGTGGACGGAAGCGAATTGTGTTACCTGAGGCAAACGTTCGGCCACCACTTTGCCGATCACGATCACCGCAGGAGTTCCGATGTCTTGCAGCGCGGCTTCCGCCACTATGGTCGACGCGCAGGCCGTTATACTTTTTTGATTTATAGTAGTAGCATTTTGAATGATCGCCATGGGCTCATCGGGCGAACGTTCCTTGCTGATGAGCGCAGCAATCTCCGGCAATTGCGACATACCCATAAGCACAACCACGGTGGCCGATGATTGTGCCGCGAGGAAAAGATCATGACCGATCTCTCCCGAAGACAAAGTGCCCGTGACCACCCAGAAACTTTCGTTCACACCGCGCTTGGTAAGTGGAATGCCCACTGACGCCGGCGCAGCCAAGGCACTGGATATACCGGGGATGATCTCCGCCATCAATCCACGCCGTGTAACATAGGCCAACTCTTCATGCCCTCTGCCAAACACAAAAGGATCGCCGCCTTTTAGCCGCACGACGCAAGTGTGGCGGACGGCATAAAAGACAATGAGTTGGTTGATCTCGTCTTGTGAAAATTCCTTTTTGCCTTTTCGCTTTCCGACAAATACGCGCTTGCACTGAGGCGCCGCGTATTGCAGCAGCTCGGGTGCCACTAGGGCGTCATATAATATGACGTCGGCTTGCTGCAGGGCTTTCACGCCTTTAACAGAGATAAGATCCGGATCGCCGGGGCCTGCCCCCATAATGATCACCTTTCTTTCCTTGACCATAGGTTTAAAATATTTACGTAATAATACGTAAAAACATTTGTCATTTAAGGTATTTAATACGTATAATTACGTATTATTTATCCATTTATTACTTAAATCGTTTGCAATGAAACGTATCATCGTCGTAGGGAATGGAATGGTCGGCTACAAGTTTTGTGAAAAGCTACGTAAGCAAGGCGTGGCCGCCGAAGTGATCGTCTATGGAGAGGAGCCGAGGCCGGCCTATGACCGGGTACACCTCACCAGCTTCTTCTCCGGCAAAACCGCCGAAGATCTTTTGATGGCGCCGGCGTCGTGGTATGAAGAACACCATATTGTATTGCACACCGGCGAGTTGGTGACAGAAATAGACCGGCAGCAAAAGACCATCACCACCCACACCGGCAAGACGGACCGCTACGATTACCTGGTGCTGGCCACCGGGTCCAGCCCCTTCGTGCCCAACGTGAAAGGCGTGGAGCGCGATGGCGTGTTTGTCTATCGCACCATTGAAGACCTGAACCAGATCATTGACTACGGAAAGAAAGTGAGCCGCGCGGCCGTGTTGGGAGGAGGCCTGTTGGGGCTTGAAGCCGGCAAAGCGCTGGTGGACCTGGGATTGGAAACGCACATTGTAGAGTTTGCCCCGCGCCTGATGCCGCGGCAACTCGACGAACAGGGTTCGATTATCTTACAACACAAACTTTCACAACTCGGCATTGCTGTTCACCTGAACAAAAGCACAAAGGAGATCGCCGGCAACGGCAAGCTCGACGGCCTTGAATTTGTGGATGGCTCATTCCTCCCCATCGAAATGCTGGTGATCTCTGCCGGCATTCGTCCCCGCGACGAGGTGGCGAAAGTGTGTGGCCTTGAGGTGCACCCCCGCGGTGGCGTGGTAGTGAACGACTTTTTGCAAACTAACGACGAAAATATTTTTGCCATCGGGGAAGTGGCAGTCCACAACAACATGGTGTATGGCTTGGTGGCCCCAGGCTACGAAATGGCCGACATCGTGGTGCGCCAGATCGCGGGCGATTTCTCCAAAACCTTTCAGGGCTTCGACATGTCCACCAAGCTGAAGCTGATGGGGGTGGATGTGGGCAGCTTTGGCGATGCGCTCGGTGAAACACCCGGTTGTATTCCCATTGCCTTCCAGGACAAGCACAACGGGGTGTATAAGCGCATCAATATCTCTGCTGATGGGAAATATTTGTTGGGGGGTATCCTCGTGGGCGACGCCAAACAATACAACCTGTTCCACCAAATGGCGGCCAACAAGATGGTCCTGCCGGCACAGCCCGAGTCGCTGATCATTGGTGCGCCAGGCAAGGGGGAAGAAGGCGCGGGTGTGAAGAACCTGCCCGATTCGGCCCAGATCTGTGCCTGCGAAAATATCACGAAAGGCGATCTCGTTTTCCAGATCACGGAAAAAGGTGTGAAGACCCTCGACGATCTCAAGCGCTCGACCAAAGCCTGCACTGGCTGCGGCGGCTGCACGCCGATGGTGAACGACATTCTCAAGATCACCCTGGAATCGCTGGGACATACGGTGAAGAAATCCATCTGCGAACACTTCGACTACACGCGCCAGGAACTTTACGACATCGTTAAAATAAAAAACATAAAGACCTACGACGCCCTGCTGGACAGTCATGGTAAAGGCGATGGCTGTGAAGTGTGCAAGCCGCTGGTGGCCTCGCTGCTGGCCAGTGCGTGGAACGAACTCATCGTGTCGCAGGCAACCATTCAGGACACCAACGATAGGTTCCTGGCGAATATTCAACGCGGGGGCACCTATTCCGTAGTGCCGCGCATTGCCGGGGGCGAGATCACGCCACAGAAACTGATGGCCATCGGGCGCATCGCCGAAAAATATGGCCTCTACACAAAGATCACTGGAGGTCAACGCATCGACATGTTTGGTGCACGCGTGGACCAACTGCCCGACATCTGGGAAGAACTGATCGACGAAGGATTTGAAAGCGGCCACGCCTATGGCAAAGCATTGCGCACCATCAAAAGTTGCGTAGGCTCCACGTGGTGCCGCTATGGGGTACAAGATTCTGTGTCGTTCGCCATCTTTATCGAAGACCGCTACAAGGGCTTGCGCGCTCCTCATAAACTGAAAGGCGCTGTGTCGGGATGTATTCGTGAATGTGCCGAAGCGCAATCGAAAGACTTTGGCATCATCGCCACCGAAAAAGGCTGGAACCTGTATGTGTGTGGCAACGGCGGCTCGCGCCCCCAACACGCCAAGCTGCTGGTGACCGACGTGGACACCGACACCTGCGTGAAGCTGGTGGACCGCTTCCTCATGTTCTACATCCGCACCGCCGACCCGCTGACCCGCACGGCCACCTGGCTCAACAAAATGGAAGGCGGTCTGGAATACCTGCGCGATGTGATCGTGAATGACAGCCTCGGCATCGGCGAAGCATTGGAAAAAGAAATGGCCGAACTCATCGCCAACTATGCCTGCGAATGGAAAAAGGTGGTAGAAGATCCCGCCATGCGCGCCCAGTTCAAACACTTCATCAACGAAGACAGCACCGACAGCACGCTGTCGTTCGTGGAAATGCGCGGACAGAAATGCCCGCCCGATTGGAATAAAAAATAACAAGAACGAATGGAACTACTGAACGACATCCGCTCGCTGGCCACCACCGAAAGCGACATCAAAGTATGGTACAAAGCCGCCCGCACGATCGACTTCCCGGAGAATGGAGGGGCTTGTGTGAAATACAAAGACCAGCAAATTGCCGTCTTCAATTTTTCGAGACGCAACGAATGGTATGCCTGTCAGAACCTCTGCCCGCATAAGATGCAGATGGTGTTGTCGCGGGGCATGATCGGTTCGGCGGGGGAGGAGCCCAAGGTGGCGTGTCCCTTTCACAAGAAAACATTTTCGCTGCGCAACGGCGAATGTATCAATGCCTCAGAAGAAAAACTCGCCGTCTTTCCCGTGAAGGTGGAAGATGGTTTTGTTTACATAGGATTCGCCCGATAAAGTATCGTTAGGTGTCAGGTTTAGGATAATATCCGTTAGGGGTAGTGCCGCCTCAGGACAGGGCGGCACACTTTTTTTAAGTATGTACAGCTAAGTAATACGACAAGATTTTGCGTAAATTGCTACGTATATGCACTTAAATCTTCAGTCTGGGGCCAATTCGAGGATAAAATTCAGCCGCCTGGGTACGTGGTATATCCTGGCGTTGAGTGCTATCGCCATTATTTCGATTGTGGGGCAGGTGTTGATCCAGCAGCATTTGCGCGATCAATTTAGCGACTCGCAGGTGGTGAACGTGGCCGGCAAGCAGCGCATGCTGAGCCAGAAGATCGCCAAAACGGTGTTGCTGTTAAAAGCCGGGCAAACCGAAAAAGAACGAAACGCCGTTCGCACCAATCTGCTGGAAGCCGCGCACCTTTGGAAGATCGCACAAGAAGGACTCCAGGAAGGCAACGACAGTCTTCACCTCCCCGGCAACAATAGCCCTACCGTGACGGCTCTGTTCAAAGAGATCCATGATCCCTTTACAAAACTTTACGAAAGCACCCTCCGCATCACCGCCGTTTTAGCGGCCGACCCGATGACAAGCCTCGCCACCCTCGACAACGACATACAGACCATCCTAAATCAAGAAGGCCGGTTTCTTTCCGGCATGGATGTGTTGGTGCGGCAATATGCGCGGGAGGCCGGCCAAAAGATCGACTCGCTGCGGCGTATGGAATATCTTCTCTTGTTCGTGTCCTTGTTTGTGATCACACTCGAGGTGTTGTTCATCTTCCGGCCCACGGCGCGGCAGGTGAGTCGCACAGTAAATAAGTTGAGGGCTTCGGAAAAGAATTCGCGCAAACTGCTCACGGAAGTGGGCGCCTTGTACGCCTCACTGGAAAAATCCTACGAACAACTCTCAACGATCCATGAACCGGTGGAGAACCCGCGGCTCTATGCCAAGGCCGACCACGGCGGGAATGTGACCTTTGTTTCGGAGGCGTTCACCCTTTTGCTAGGGCAACAAGCCGTCGATCATGCGCGGCGCCTCAGTGACCTCTTCCAGGGCATGGCGCTGGCCGGCGATTGGATGGACGAAGTGGTGGACCTGGTTTCGGAGGGAAGTGCGTGGCACGGAGAACTGCGCTTCCAGGGAGCGACGCGGGAATGTTGGGTGGCATTGGTCATTCAACCCGTGCTGGGCGTTCAAGGGAATGTAGAAGAGCTGATGGTGCTGGGAAGTGACATGACCGACCGCAAGCTGGCCGAGCAACGCATGAACCGGAAGAACCGCGCCGAGATCGAGAAGACCATCAACCAGCAAAAATTCCGGTCAGTATTGATCCTGGAAGGCCAGGAGGAAGAACGCAAGCGTATCGCGATGGACATTCACGATGGCATTGGCCAGATGCTCACATCGCTCAAATATCAAATCGAATCCATCGACGTAAAAGAAGGCAAGACCGCCAGCCAGAAGATCGCCGACGCCGATCACCTCATCAAGGATGTGATCAAAGAAGTGCGGCGCGTCACCTTCAACCTGAAGCCGACTGTGTTGGGCGACTATGGCCTGCAGGCGGCGCTGAAAGTTTTTATCCACGAAATCGCGAAGCTCACCGACATCAAGCTGGTGTATAAAACCACGGGCGAAATGGAGCGCCTGCCCCAGAAGGTGGAGAACAACATTTTCCGCATCATCCAGGAGGCCATCAACAACGCCATCAAATACTCCGGCGCCGGCACGATTGAAGTGGTGTTGCAGCACAGCGAGCAACAGTTGCTGATCGTGGTGAAGGATGAAGGCAAAGGTTTTGACGCGCGCATAGTCGAAGCGCGCAGTATGAACATTGAGTCGGGGAGAGGTTTTTTCAATATGTATGAGCGCACCGAATACATCAATGGCAAACTCGATATTCAATCGGCTCCGGGCCAGGGCACGACGGTGGCGTTGACCGTGCCAGTGCAGAATGCTGTGTTACAAGAGGAATAAGTTTTAAAAGGAAAAGAACCATGTCCATGAATAAAATAAACATCGTGCTTGCCGACGACCATGTATTGGTGCGGAATGGCATAAAGGCTATGCTGGAATCGGAATCGTCAATTAATGTCGTAGGCGAGGCGGGTGATGGCAACGAAGCCCTGGAATCGGCCAAGGCCCTGCGACCCGACATCCTCGTGCTCGACATCCGCATGCCCAACATGACGGGACTGGAGGCAGCCGAAAAATTAAAGCACTATGCCCCCGAAACCAAAGCCGTGATCCTTTCCATGCACGATTCGGAAGAGTACGTGTTGCAGGCCCTGGATGCCGGTGCCTATGGCTACCTGCTGAAGGACACCGACAAAAACGAATTCATCAAGGCCCTGAAACAGATCCATGGGGGGCACAAGTATTTCAGCGGTGCGGTATCAAATGTGCTGGCCAACCGCCTGCTCCACGCCAAGCCCGCTACCGGAACGACGACAGCGGTGAAGGAAGATCCCTATCACCTCACCAAACGGGAAAAAGAGATTTTGCGCATGGTCGTGGATGGAAAACACAACAAGGACATCGCCGATTCTTTGGACAAAAGCGTGCGCACCATCGAGACCCACCGGTTCAACATCATGAAAAAACTGGACGTGAACAACGCCGTGGATATGGTCAATAAGACCGTCAAGGAAAATCTGCTTTAATTACGTAGTTTTATGCAAACGATTTCCCGTTTAATGCACTCGTTTAAGTAAATATTTACGTATATTTACGTAAATAAAATACATACTTTACTTACTTTTATTACGTAACAAATACGTAATAGAATGCAAGTAACCCAACCCTCAACCTCCATCAACCTGTTGGACTTCAAAAGTGTGCCGATGCGCACTTTCCACCTCACGTGGATCACCTTCTTTGTTTGTTTCTTCGGATGGTTTGGCATTGCACCACTCATGCCCGTGGTGCGCGAAGACCTTGGACTGTCGAAAGCACAGATTGGCAACATCATCATCGCGTCGGTGGCCATCACCATTTTTGCGCGCTTGTTGTTCGGGTGGCTTTGCGATAAGATCGGGCCGCGCATTTCGTATACCATTTTGCTGCTGGTGGGCTCCCTGCCGGTGATGTTCATCGGATTGAGCAACAGCTATGAATCGTTCTTGTTGTTCAGGCTTGCCATTGGTGTGATCGGGGCTTCTTTTGTGATCACACAATATCACACCTCGGTGATGTTTGCCCCCAACGTGGTGGGCACTGCCAATGCCACGGCGGCCGGTTGGGGAAATATGGGAGGTGGCGTAACGCTCATCGTGATGCCGCTGGTCTTTGGCGCGTTCGTAGGCATGGGCTATCTCGATGCGTCCGCGTGGCGCTATGCCATGGTGGTGCCGGGTGTTGCGTTGTTCATCATGGGGTTTGTTTATTATTTCTGTACACAAGATACGCCGGCCGGAAATCTAAGCGACTTACGTAAGACTGATCCAAACTACCAGGCAAAAGCCAAAGGCAGCGAAAGCTTGCTGAATGTTTGCAAGGACTATCGCGTGTGGGCTTTGTTCCTGGCCTATGGTGCGTGCTTCGGCATCGAGATCACCATCGACAATATCGCTACCCTTTATTTTGTTGACAATTTTCATTTGGGATTGAAGGAAGCGGGGATCATTGCCGGCTTGTTCGGCATGATGAACATTTTTGCCCGCGCGCTAGGAGGCATCTTCGGCGACAAGGCCGGTCGCAAATTCGGACTGAAAGGTCGCATCGTCACGCTCAGCGTTTTCCTGCTTATGGAAGGACTGGGTCTCATGTTGTTCTCGGCGGTGGACGTGTTGCCTTGGGCCATTGCTGTGATGCTTGGCTTTGCATTGTTCTTAAAGATGTCTAACGGAGCTACCTATTCTGTGGTGCCTTTTATAAATCAACGCGCTATCGGCATGGTGTCGGGTATTGTGGGTGCCGGTGGCAATGTGGGCGCGGTGTTGGCGGGATTTCTGTTTAAGTCGGAAACGCTGTCGTATCGCGAAAGCTTGTTCATCATCGGTTTGGTGGTGGTCGGTGTGTCGGTGATCTCCTTCCTGTTGAGTCTTCCCAAGACCATGGAAGTGCGCCAGCCGGAATTGCAACCTGCTATGGAAAAAATTAACGCCTGAACCCGATGAAAAAACTCTACATCATCAGCATAATACTGGCCGGTAGCCTTGGCGTGACCACCACGCTCCGCGCCCAGGTGACCCTCTCCGGACAACTGCGCATGCGCACGGAGTTTCGCGACGGTCAGGGAACGCCTTCCGTGAAAGATACCGTCCCCGCCATTTTCACCTCGCAGCGCACGCGGGTAAACGTAGGCTACACCGGCTACCGTTTCAAAGTGTATGCTTCGTTACAGGACGTGCGGGTGTGGGGACAGGATGCGTCGACGATCAATCGCAACACCACCGATGCCTATGATGGCTTTATGGTGCACGAGGCCTGGGGTGAGATCAACTTGCTCGACACGGGGAGTGTGATCAAAAATTTCACGCTGAAGATCGGCCGGCAAGAACTCAACTACGATGACGTGCGCTTGCTGGGCAACCTGGACTGGCTGCAACAGGCGCGCCGCCATGATGCCGCGCTTTTGAAATTCGAGCACAAGGGCTGGACGCTTCACGCCGGCGCAGCCTTCAATCAGAATGCGGAACGCAAATCGAATACCGCCTATAACGGTGTGCCGGTAGGTTATACGGCAGGCACGAATGGCATCGGGGTCATGTACAAATCGATGCAATTCCTTTATGCAGCTAAAAAGCTTTCGTTTGGTACGGTGTCGTTCCTGGCCTTCAAGGACGACTTCAGCAAGTTTCACTTCGCCGCTACGGATGTAGAGAAGAAAACCCCGATCTATGACCAGGGGGTTTGGAGCCGGTTCACACTGGGCAGCCACTTCACGGGCACCGTCCTTAAAAAGATCGCGCTCACCGCCGATGGATTTTATCAGGGCGGCCACTACCGCGAAGGCACGTCGTTGCACGAATATTTCCTCTCACTGACGGCCCTCTATGCCGCCACCCCCAAGTTCAGCATCGGACCTGGGGTGGACATTACGTCGGGTAACAACGGATCCGATCCCACAAAAAAATACCAGCGCTTCGACCCGCTCTATGGCACGCCGCACAAGTTCTGGGGCTACATGGACTACTTCTACGTAGCCGACGGTTTCGGTGCCAACGGACTGGTGGACACCTACCTGCGCTCGCGCTACAAAGTAAAAGACAACCTGTCGGTTTCTCTCGACGCCCACCAATTCGCCCTGCCTCACGCCGTGACGGACGAATCGGGAGTCTTGCTGAGCAAAACCCTGGGCACCGAAGTTGACTTCACCTTCAACTATGCCCTCACCAAGATCATAAACATCGAAGGCGGCTATTCGTTTATGTCGTCCACTGCCACGATGACGTCAACCAAAGTGAAGAACGTAAAGAACGCTTCCGACCTTTCACAATGGGCTTATGTGATGCTCTCGATCCGTCCCGAAGGGGTATTGGATAAAAAAGCTAAGTGAGATCAAATGGCTTTAGCCTGAAGTATAAAACAATAACCCCGGGCGTTAGCCCGGGGTACATTACCAAGACTCGAAAGGGCTTTAGCCCTGACCGCACATGCACGATACGAAGAACACCTACAAGACAACATGCTCCTACTGCGGCGTAGGCTGTGGCATCGTGGTAAAAAAAGGACGGCGCGACAACCTCACACTCGAAGGAGACAAAGACCACCCCGTGAACCGCGGCATGCTCTGCTCCAAAGGCATGAACCTGCAACATGCCATGCACGACACACGCGACCGCCTGCTGTATCCGGAGATGCGCAAAAGCCGCCACCATCCCATGGAACGCGTCTCGTGGGACACGGCCATGCAACGCGCAGCAGCCGTGTTCTCCTCCCTCATCAAAACCTACGGACCCAACTCCGTAGGCTTTTATGTTTCAGGTCAGTGCCTCACAGAGGAGTATTACGTAGCCAACAAACTGGTGAAAGGATTTCTCGGCACCAACAACATCGACACCAACTCGCGCTTGTGCATGAGCAGCGCCGTGGCAGGCTACACCAACATGCTGGGCGAAGACGCCGTACCCGTTTCTTATGCCGACGTAGAACTGGCCGATTGCTTTCTCATCGCCGGTGCCAACCCAGCCTGGTGCCACCCCATCCTGTTCCGTCGCATCGAGGCCCACAAGCAAGCCAACCCCGACGTGAAGCTGATCATCGTGGACCCGCGCAAGACCCAAACCTGCGCCAACGCCGATTTGCATCTGCAGCTCCTTCCCGGAACCGACATTTATCTCTACAACGCCATCGCCCGCGTGCTCATCGAGAACGGCGATGTGGACTATGATTTCATCAACCAACACACCGAAGGCTTCGAAGAATATCGCGCATCGATTTTCCAATACACTGTGGCAGAAGCCGCGCGCCACTGCGACGTAAAAGAAAGCGACATCCGTCTGGCGGCCTCTTACATTGCGGCCTCGAAAGGATTTCTGACCCTGTGGGCGATGGGATTGAACCAAAGTGTGATCGGCGTGAAAAAGAATTTCTCACTGATCAGCCTAAACCTCATCACCGGCCACATCGGCAAACCCGGCTCCGGACCGTTTTCCCTCACCGGCCAACCCAACGCCATGGGTGGACGCGAAGTGGGCGGACTGGCCACGATGTTGGCGGCACACCGCAACATTGCCAACCCACAACATCGAAAAGAAGTGGCCGAATTCTGGGGCGTAGACTCCATCTCGGACAAGCCCGGCTACACGGCCACACAAATGATCGAAGCCCTGGAACGCGGCGATCTAAAAGCGGTGTGGATCATCTGCACCAATCCATTGGTGAGTTTACCCGACCTCAAACGCGCCGAAGCGGCATTGAAGAACGCGCGCTTCGTGGTGGTGCAAGACATCTCCAGACTTTCGGATACCGTTGCCTATGCCGACCTGGTCCTTCCTGCGGCGGGCCATTTTGAAAAGGAGGGAACGATGACCAACTCCGAACGACGCATCAGTCACCTGCGCAAAATTGTGGACCCGCCGGGCGAGGCCCGTCCCGACAGCGAGATCCTTTGCACGTTTGCCAAGGCGATGGGATTTCACGGTTTCGACTATACATCGTCCGCAGAAATATTTGCCGAGCACGCCAGGCTGACCCGAGGAACGAATATCGACATCAGCGGGCTGTCCTATGAACGGTTGCAAACCGAAGGCACCCTGCAATGGCCGGTCCCCAATGAAACGCATGGTGGCACACCGCGCCTTTTCACAGATCATCGTTTTTATACGCCATCAAAAAAAGCAAAATTCTTTACCCTCGACGCACCCGAAAACTTATCGGACCCGCCAACCGCGACGCATCCGCTCATCCTGACTTCAGGACGCATCCGCGATCAATGGCACACGATGACGAAGACGGGAAAAGTGAACCGCCTCCGTCAACACATCGACAAACCTTTCCTGGAGATCCATCCCTTCGACGCTGCTGCGCGCAACATCCGCGAGGGCGATCCGGTGGTGATAAAAAATGACCATGGTGAAGCGCGCGTATGCGCAAAGATCACCGAAGAAATAAAACCCGGTGTGGTCTTCATGCCCATGCATTGGGGCAAGAGCATGACCAGCGACCTGGCCCGTGCGAACAACGTGACCAGCTCGCGCGTGGACCCGATTTCGAAAGAACCTGACTTTAAATTTTCGGCTGTCGAAGTATATGCCTTCCGGAGACCGGCGGAGAAAATCCTGGTCGTAGGAGCGGGCGCGGCGGCCTATCGCTTTATCTGTACGTATCGCTCGCTTAACACGGAGGACGAGATCACCGTGATCTCGAAAGAAAAATATCCGTTCTACAACCGGGTATTGTTGCCGGAGTATGTGAACGAACATTTGCCCTGGGAACGTCTTCAGAAATTTCAGGATGGCGAGTTCGAGGCGTTGAATGTGCGCTTGCAGCTGGAGAATGAGATTGTGGCTATCAACCGGAAGGAAAAATTTGCCGTCGATAGATTTGGTGAGCGCCACGCCTACGACAAACTTATCCTGGCCACCGGCACACGGGCGCACGTTCCCAACGATGCTCCCGTGAAGCTCCCTGGCGTGTTCACTATGCGCACCCGGCCGGATGCTGACCGCCTGAAGGCTCACCTGAAACCAAAAGGCCACGTGCTCATTGTGGGGGGTGGATTGCTCGGGTTGGAGCTTGCGGTTTCCTTGCGCGAAATAGACATCTCCGTTTCCATTTTGCAAATGAGCAGCCGCCTCATGGAACGCCAGGTAGACCAGGTAGCCGGGGAGTTGCTCCTGGAGTTTATCGAGGAGAGCGGCATTGCCGTGTACATGAACGACCAGGTACAATCTGTTTTGTTTGATGAAGCTACCGAAATGCTGGTGCCCCATTTGCGCAGTGGCAAGGAGATCCAAGTCAACGCCATCGTCTACGCCGTGGGCACGCGCCCCAACATCGAGTTTGCGTTGGAGGCGGGCATTGAATCGGGGAGGGGCATTATCGTGAACGACTATTTGCAGACCAGCGACCCCGACATCTTTGCCATCGGCGAAATTGCCGAACATCGAGGCAAGACGCTGGGCATTACCTCGGCTGCCGAAAAACAAGCCGATGTGCTGGCGCGTTTTCTCTATGGCGACGCCCAAAGCCAATACGACGGGGCTGTACCCATGAACATCTTGAAGCTGTCGGGTCTGGACCTTTGCTCGATCGGCCTCTCGGATATCCCCGCCAACGAAAAGGATTACGACGAGATCCTGTTCATCGACAAGTCGATGCGCTATTATAAAAAGTGTATCATCAAAGACGACCGGCTGGTGGGCGCCATTCTGATTGGCGACAAAAGCGAGTTTGCCGAGTTCAAGTCGCTGATCGAGAACGGCACGGAACTTTCCGAGCGCCGCATGCAGTTGCTGCGGTCGGGTAAGGCGGCCGAGCCGGTGTTGGGCAAGCTGGTGTGTTCGTGCAACCAGGTGGGCGCGGGCAATTTGGAGACGCTGATCCGCAGCGGTTGCACAAGCCTGAGCGACCTTTGCCAGCGGTCCGGCGCTGGTTTAGGATGCGGCAGTTGCAAGCCGGAGATCGCACAGATGCTGAAAACGGCAAAAGTTAGTGCGTGACCCATGGAATTGACAAATAATTCTTCTAGTATCAAAGCGGGAAACTGAAGGTATGCAAGGCGACGAAAAACGCGATCTCATCCGGGTATTTGTAAAAGGTGGCTTTCTTTCGCCGGCAGCGTTGCTAAAGATCATGGAGCTGTCCAAAAGCTTGGGCAACAAATATGTGCTCTTTGGCTCGCGCCAGGACATCATGTTCCCCCGCAACCAGGCCGGTGAGGCTCAGGTGAATGCCGTGTTCAACGCCATCAAAATAGAACACGAACTCTCAGGCGACCAATCGGTTCACCAAAACATCGTTAGCTCCTACGTGGCCGTCAACGTAGTGGACACCACTCCGTGGGTGAAAGAGGACACGTACAACGTGTTGATCGACGCGTTTGAATTCACCCCGCGTCTCAAGATCAACATCGTCGACCCCATGCAAAGCCTGGTGCCGTTGTTTTCGGGGGAGTTGAACTTTATTGCGTCGCGCGAGGAGAACTACTGGTACCTCTACATTCGCGATACCCGCAAAGGCAACCTGCTCGAGTGCTGGCCCAAGCTCATCTTTGGTCAGGACATTCCCAAGATCGCCCGCGAACTGGAGAAGATCTTTCAGGAGTTCCTGCCGTTTACGACAGAGGAATTGTATCTCGTACTAAAGAACAACTACGTACGGATCAACTATCACCCCATCACCGAAAAACTAGCCTTCACCGACACGGCATTTCCATACTACGAAGGTCTGAACGCCATGCTCAACAATCAGTATTGGTTGGGCCTGTATTGGCGCAACAACCAATACGACATCGAATTTATGAGTGCGGCCTGCAGACTGTGTCAGGAAACCAACATCAGCAAGATCAACATCATTCCCTGGAAGGCGTTTGTGGTGAAGGGGATCAAGGCCAGCGACCGCCTGCGTTGGCAGAAGGTGATGGGCAAGTTCGGGATCAACGAACGCCATTCCTCCCTGGAGCTCAACTGGCACTTACCCGTGATCGACACCGAAGCCCTGGAGCTAAAGCGCTTCCTCGTACGCGAGCTGGATCAACAAGACATCAGCACACACGGCCTCACATTCTCCATAAAGACCAACCGCGAAAGTTTTCATTTTACTTCAGTGGTTATCGCCCGAAGCCAGATCGGCGGCACCACCACAGGCGAGTACTATGACATTTCCTACGCCAAAGATTTTAACCCCAACACGATTACGTATATTCCCTACGCCCGCCGTGTATCCAAAGAGTTGATCCCCGCCTTGCTCATCGAGTTGAGTAAACTCTATTTCCGCCAACTCAACCCCGAGAAAGAACCGGCCAAATCCCCAGACACCCCAGCCATCAATGGCCACCCCGATTCCATCTATCAATGCAGCAACTGCTTGACCGTCTACGACCAAAAATACGGCGACGAAATCGCGCACGTTCCAGCCGGGACAGCGTTTAGCGAATTGCCTGAAACATACCGATGCCATGTATGCGACAGTGAAAAGAAATATTTCGTGGCCGTAAAAGAATGAGAGCGGACAGCATCACTCGCCCATCGGGTCGGCGCGCCCGTACCGAACCGAACGTATGACTGGCTCGCTAACGTATGACTAGCTCCCTATTGAGTATACCCACGGCACGTTAGGGCGGGCTATTTTATTCCAAGTCAGCCCATCCTATCTTCCATCCGAGAACCCCCATCAACATTACCAGGAACAATCTGGGCTGAATAACCCTGGCCTTTAGGCCAGGGACAAAGACATCTGACTCACACGGGCTTTAGCCCTGACCGCTCCTAGACATAAAACCAGATGAAGCATTACGTTAACATAAGACATGACGGTAGGATAAGTTGGGTTGACTAAAGTAGTTGATATTGTCTTGCTGATCTAAAACTATGCAGCCGGTGCAGTCAGGGCTAAAGCCCGGGTAGGAGCTTATTTTTCCCCTGGCCTAAAGGCCAGGGTTATTCAAAAGAAGGAATTATTTTGCGCTTCCGAAGATCAGCGGTCATCATTGCCTTGGAAGAACGCCATGGATGAGTCATGAGATGCTGAACGGATGAGAAGCTCTGCATGCAAGACACCGCCGAATCGACCAACACTATCTACTCACTCCGCAAGCTCTTCGCCGGATTGGCCATGGCGGCCTTTATACTGTGAAAGCTCACCGTAACCAACGTAATAGCCAACACCCCACCACCAGCATAAACGAACACCAGGGGACTAATGTCGGTGTGGTAATTATACGTGAGCAGCCATTGCTGTAAGTAATAGTAGGCGAGAGGTGTTGCCAGCGCGAAAGAGATGAACACCAGTGCAATAAATTCCTTCGACAACAAACTCCACACATTGAACAGCGACGCCCCAATCACTTTCCGCACGCCAATCTCCTTTGTCTTTTGCTCCGCTACGAACGATGACAACCCAAACAACCCCAGGCACGAAATGAAAATCGCCAATCCGGCAAACACCGAAACCAGCTTGCCGATGCGTTGCTCCGCCCTGAACTTCTGGTCATATTCTTCATCGACGAAGCTATACTGAAACGGTGTTGAGGGCACGAGCTTACGTGCTATCGCCTCAATCTTGCCCAACGCTTCGGCAGCATTTGCGCCGGGGCTGAGCCGGACCATCATCTGCCCCAGGTAGTCGGTGCGTGTTCCCAGCCAATAGAAACCGGGGCTCACGGCCTCGAAGGGACTCTGTGCGATCACATCGTCTACCACGCCGATGATCTGTCGCGGATCCTCGCCCGTGTTGCGCGTAATAAATTCGCCAACCGGATTTTCGAGGCCCATGTATTTTGCTGCTGCCTTGTTTATGATGACTCCTTCCATGTCGGTGCCGAAGGCTTTCGAATAATCGCGGCCTTGCAACACCTTCCATTGAATGGCTTTGCCATACGCTTCGTCAATCCACGTGACGGTGAAGTTCGATTCCGCCTCGGGGTTTTTGCCCTTCCAGGTGAACCCTCCCCAATTGTCCCAGATGGCCGTGACCGGGCTGCTGGAGAAACCCACATCGTCCACTACGCCACTGGCCAGCAGTGCATCGCGCACCACCCATTTACTCTTGTCGAAGTCGGCATCGTGTATGGGAATGCGGATCAGCCCCTGGCGGTCGTAGCCCACCGGGCGCTGTTGCGTAAACTGAATTTGCTGGTACACGATCATGGTGCCGATGATCAAAACGACCGAGACCGTTACCTGCACGACGACCAAGATCTTCCGCGGCAAGGCAGCATACTTTCCGAGGCGAAGCGTACCCTTCAATACTTTCACCGGCTGAAACGATGAAAGATAGAACGCCGGATAGAGCCCCGCCAGGAAAGCGGTGACAATCAAAAACACACCGCTGGCGAGCCAAAAATAAACATTGGCAAAAGGCAGGCTAATGCGCTTGTCGGCAAGCTGGTTGAAGAACGAAAGCGACAACGCCACCAGCACCAGCGCAATGACAAAGGCCACAAATACGACCAAGAAAGACTCACTCAAAAATTGGTTCACCAACTGCGATCTTGCTGATCCGACCGCCTTGCGTATGCCCACTTCGCGTGCGCGTTTTTCGTTGCGTGCCGTGCTCAGGTTCATGAAGTTGATGCACGCCAGTAGCAAGACAAACACGCCGACAATGCCAAAGAGCCAGACGAATGTGATGCGCCCCCCGGCGGGATAGCCGTTCTTATTAAACTCTGAATACAAATACCAGTTCTTCAGGGGGTTCAGCCACACCTGGGTCTTGTATTTTTTTGAATACTGTGCCACATCTCCGGGCGTGTCGTTCAGGTACAGATCGGCAATGGCGGCACTGGCCTGCTCGATCGATACGTTGTCGGCCGTTTGCACGAAGATGCGGCAGGCCGTGTTGCCCCACTGGGTCTCGTTGGCCTTGAACACTTCGTTGTAGGTTTTGAGGCCTTCAAAATTCCCAAGGAACTGGATGTGTCCGAAGTATGAATTGGCCGCAATGTCGGCATAGACACCCGCGATGGTGAGGTCTATCTTCGTATTCATCCGGACCACCTGATTGATCGGGTCGCCATCGCCGAAGAGCGACCGGGCGGTGGATTCAGAAATGATGATGGCGCTGGGTTCGTTGAGGCTTTCGACGCTGCCCCTCACCATCTTGAGCGAAAACATATCGATCACATCCTTGTCGACGAACTGACCTTTCTTCACAAAATTGTTTTCCCCCACACGCAGCGAATAGTCCGTCTCCCACCAGATCAAAGCCACATGCTTGAAGAGGTGGCCATATTTCTCCGTCAATACTTTGGCGAGGGGTTGCGGCAGGCCGAAGGAGCTGTAGGTGTGTTGCTCCAGGGGTTCGGTATTGCGCCGGTAAACCTGGGCAATGTGTTCGTAGTGGTCGTGGCTGCGATTATAGCTCACCTCGTCATACACCCACAGCCCGATGACGATGGCCACCGTCATGCCCACGGCCAGCCCGCCAATGTTGATGAGGCTGTACAGCTTGTGCCGGCGCAAATTTCTCCAGGCGATTTTGAGATAGTTCTGGATCATAGTTGTGGGGATAATATAGGATGTACAGGCAAAGGAGGGAAAGGTTACAAGGGGATTTGTGAATTATTTTGGTGGGAACTACTCCAGGCTCTGCTTGCTTTGTGCTCCTTCACGTTCGTCCTTATTTTTTTTTTAGCCGCTCCCTTTGCTCTTGCCACCATTTTAGATGTCTGTACAAATCATCGTTGAGCTCTTGTACTCCTAAAATGTAATCCGATACAACATATTTAACTTGCCCGATGTGACTGTTGGCAACAGGTCGGCTGCTAGAGAGAAAAATAATGTATGACTGTCCGACCTTCAGCAGTTTTTCTTTTGGAAAGAGTAATGTATCCACACAATCCATCAAGCGACGAAACTCCACTTCATGCGCTCCCGAAAATCTTGTGACTTTAAACGTCTCTGTAACGGCTGCCTTGGTGTCGGAAAAGCAAGTCGCCAACGACGACCACCAAATGTCAGGTTTATCCTCAATAACGTTGACCAGGAGTATTTCGTCGGCAGTCGCACATAGACAATCAATTGCTTCATAGTGAGTATATTGGCACCTGGCAAATGTATTCACCAAGAACAAGCAGAAAATCAGGACGGAACGCATAGGCTTTATTATAGTTTAGTGTTTGAAGGTTTCAGTTGGCGGCAGAAAAGTTTCTAAATTTCCACATGTCCCTTTCCAATGTCACCCTTATCATATTGAAAGATCCCATGTTGGTCCCTTTTGATTTTGAGCCTGGTGTGCCACTCGACAGAAACATGGAGATTCTCCTTGCCGGGTCGAATTAAGGTGGCCGTCTCAATAAAGTTTGCTAGTTGTTTCATCACGATAATCGATGTGTCCAATTGTTCCAGCTGAATGTACCGGAATCCGGGACCGTCAATGGAGTAGATCTTTCCGTTTGCCGGTACTAGCTGGACGTTTATAGCTCTGGGACCGTCGTCTTCGTTAATCCTATCCTCGTTAACCGCTGCGTTTTCATATCCATACGTGATTCGACTGCGTATAATCTGTCTTGTTATGCTAAGGCTATACCCTTTGTTTTTATCATCACTTGGCCAATCCGCTATCGTAAATTGAATCTCGATCCCATTGTGAAATCCCTGCGCAGGAAGGAAATTCTTGCCCAGCACACTTATGGTGGCACAATTCTTACACTTGTTGTCTGGCGACAGCTGGGTGGTATTCACATAGCCCCCCGTTATCCGTGGCTCCACGGGCTCCCGCTCTTCGTCGCTCTGCTTGGTCACCGCCTTATTCTTACTAAACGGCTCCGAAATCTTCCACGACTTCTCAAACACATAATCCCGTATCCGATAAATCCCCGGCGACAGTGAAAGCTGCAACGTCATCGGCATGGTGCCTGTAGACCGGAACGACTCATGCAGCCCAGTGCAGTAGCAGTCCCAGAACTCAAAGTCAAAGAGTTTGCTGAGGCCGTCACGGTTATAGAAACGGATGTGGCCTTTTTTTCTGCTGTCGTGTGAGAGCATCCAATCATACCACGGAAGGTCGTGGTCAGTGCTCTCCAAGGCTACGTCCAGTTGGCCAC
This sequence comes from Chryseolinea sp., assembly GCA_036525235.1. GTDB lineage: Bacteria > Bacteroidota > Bacteroidia > Cytophagales > Cyclobacteriaceae > Chryseolinea. The sequence goes on from DATDAV010000178.1 coordinate 23,758, forward strand.
CAAGCGCCTGGCTGGTGGGTTGATCATAAAGGTCTTTGGTCTTGTAGAAGAGGTAGTCGGCATTCAGGACGTCCCTTTCCTGGTCGTCCACGAATATTTTGGCGAGGAAACTCATCGGTCTTTGGGGTTGGTTTATTCGGATCACCCAAGTTTAGCGCGGCGCACTGAAATGAGTTTGCAGTGTGGCGGCCGAGCGGCGGAAATGGCAGATAACAAGGCAAGCTAATGTGCTGGGGCGCATACGCGGAGGGTTGTTCCGACTTGTTCGATAGGGTTGCGCTTTGATTATGTATGGAGGAAATGCAGGTTTAACCGCAAAGGCGCAAAGTGCGCAAAGGCAACGCAAAGCTTAATTTTGCGCCCGAAACTGGTTCAAGTGTTGCTCGCCCGATGGGCCTACGATCGCACGCAACGGGGAGCAAGTGATGCCCCGATAAGACCGCACATCCCCACTTGGACCCATGCCGAGGGTCTCCCGCCTCAAGACAACGCCACACTATTACTTCACTCGTTTCGCAATGCGTTCACAGGATTAGCCATCGCAGCTTTAATCGATTGAAAACACACTGTCGCCAGAGCGATAACCACTGTAGATGCGCCGGCCACAGCAAAGATCTGCCAATGGATTTCCACCCGATAGGCAAACCCTTCCAACCAAGCACTGACGATCAAAAAAGCAACCGGCACAGCAACAACGAACGCCAGGATGACGAGCTGAATGAATTCTTTAGCGAGCAAACCCATGATACCCGCCACGCTGGAGCCCAACACTTTCCGGATTCCGATCTCTTTGGTCTTCGACTCCGCCAGGGCGGTGACCAGCCCGAACAGGCCCAGACAAGCAATGGCGATGGCGAGAAAAGTGAACGATGAGAAGAGCTTTTGAAATCGTGTCTCCGACGCGTGCAGTTTGGCGGTGTATTCATCGTGGAAGGCGTAGTCGAAAGGTTTGTCCGGGTTGTGCTTTGTCCATACTTTTTCGATCTCGGCCAGGGTACTGGCCATGTTGTCGGCGTTGATCTTTAGGAAGAACGTGCTGCCGTTGTTTGTTTCCAGCACAAAGCCGAAGGGTTTGATCTTCTCGTGAAAGGACGTGAAATGGAAATCGCGGGCCACACCCACAATGTGGACCTCGCGTGTCATGCCCGCTTCGTCGTCCCATTGCAATGACTGGCCGATGACCGGCTGTTTTAGTTCCAGTTGTGAAACGGCGGTCTCGTTGATGATGATGGCCGACGAGTCGGAGGGAAAGGCATTCGAGAAATTGCGGCCTTCAACGATCTGGATGCCGAGGGTGGGGATGAAGTCAAAATCCGTACGGAGAAAATTCAGGGAGACGCGATTGGTTTGACTTTCGTCGGCTACGCCGTTAATGGCATTCTGCGCTCCAAGTATCCCCCCGCTGGCCCGGGCTACGTTTTGCACCGACGCAATTTTCCGGAAATCTTCTGCGATGGCTTCCGGGTTGCCGATGCCGATTACGTTGGCCACCGTCACAATCGCTTGTTGATTGAAGCCCAGATTTTTGTTGCGGATGAATTCGAGTTGCTGACGGATGATCAGGAAGCCGATAATCAGCACACTCGACATCACAAATTGGAACACCACCAGCCCTTGCCGCAGCCGGATGCCGTGTGGAGTGCCGAAGAATTTTCCCCGTAAAACCCGCAAGGGCCGGAACGACGATAAATAAAGCGCCGGGTAGGCACCCGACAAAATGCCGATCGCGAGGATGCAAGCGGGCAACACAGTGCGGAGCGACCGACTGTCATAAAACATCGCCGACAGATCGTTTCCAAGGATGGGTTTGGTGAACGGAAGCACCAGGGTAGTCAGCACGAAGGCCAGCAAGGAAGCTACAGACACCATCGCTACGGACTCAAAGAGGAACTGCGCGACCAGCGAGCCCCTGAAAGCGCCCGTCACTTTTCTCACGCCGATTTCCTTTGCCCGCTTCGCCGACTGCGCGGTGACCAGGTTCACATAATTTATCCCGGCGATGACCAGCACCAATATGCCGATCACCAACAGGATCCTCACGTATTGAAGATCACCGTTTTCACCCAGCTCGCCCTTCAACCGCGACGTGAGGTGGATCCCGGTGAGGGGTTGAATGTAGTATTCGTCGAGGCTGTTGGGGCGGTGTTTTTTGACGATGCTCCGCACGTTTGATTCGAACGCTACCGGATCGCTGCCGGATCTCAGCTTGGCATAAGTGTAAAAGCTGTGCGTGTTCCAGTCGATGTCGATGTCCTGCGGACGCTGGAACGGAATCAGGACCTCGAAAGTGAAATGAGCATTTGGAGGAACATCTTTTAAAACCCCCGTGACCTCGAAATCAGTATCATTGTTGGGGATGTTGGCGCGGATGATCTTACCCACCGGATTCTCGTCGCCAAAATATTTCCGTGCAACGGTCTCGGTGAGCAACATGGAGTGGATGCCATGGAACGGACGATCTTTGCTGCCTTGGACGAATTCAAAATCAAACACCTGAAAGAAATTGCTGTCGACCCTTAGCAGGTTCATTTCATAAAAGCGTTTGTCTTTGTATTCCAGCAGATTTCTCCTTCCGCCGTTTGGAAAAAACCGGGTCGCACAGGCAACCTGCGGAAGTTCGGCGCGCAACGCCGTGGCCAGCGCCGGTGGCGTAGTGGCATCGGGAATCCTCGCCCCGCCATCGTTCACAAAATCTTTAACGATGCGATACATGTTGCCGGATTCTTTGTGGAATTTATCGTAGCCGAATTCGAATTCCGCAAAGAGAAGAATGACGGCAAAGCAAGCGATGCCCAGCGCAAGTCCGAGTACATTGATCAGCGAAAACGTACTGTTCCTCTGAAAATTCCGCCAAAAAATCTTCCAATAGCTTTTAATCATAGTCGACCCATTACCAACATCATGCCACGCGAATACGCGTGAAATCATACAGATTTTGAACCCCTGGCTTCGCTAGCTGCTCCATTCCGGACTGCAATGAGCGAAACCGGACTGTGCGACGCGCAACGCAGTCCCCTGCCATAGGGACGAAGCAGCTTCAAATAAGAAAACCCTTGATCTCAAAGCCTTCCGTTACTTAACCCGTTTTAGCGTCGCTTTAGAATACACTTCAAAGTCCTTCCCCGGTTCGGCTAGTTCGAACGTTTCTATGAACTCATTTTCATTTATGATTTGATAGGATTCCTTTGCCCGAAATCCGGGGGGTATATTTTCGATGCTCTCGGATATAAAGACAATGGTTCTTTTGTCGGGGGAGATGGATTCGATTTTGAACTGGTTGACATATCCTTCGATGTGGAATTGACGAAGAACAAAAGTTTTCCGCCCCTTGTCGTAGCTGATGAATCCGTGATCTTCGTGTACTTCACCTTTCGGGTTATCCTTCGAAGGCGGGTAGGTGGATTTGTTTTTCACCTCGATGAATTTTTTGTTCAGTACCACTTCATAGCTTCGTTCGTACCGGCCGTTGCCGGGCTGTCCCTGCGACTCGCCGGCCCATTTACCTATGAGTGGTTTGAACGTGAGCCAGATACTGTCTTGTTTTGTCTGCGCAAGCAACGCGGTTGGTATGAGCAGTAAGAGCGCGATTCTATACTTCATGCTATTGACCCCATTTAGCCGTTATAAATCCTGATAGAAGCCCCACGATTGTTCCGGGAACAACGATGGCCACATAAGCACCGGAGGGAATGGCCGAAACCACAGATAAGATGATGCCCACCAGACCGCTGACGAGCGTTGAAAGTAATATTGAATTGGCTTTCCGGGCAATGACGCCGGTGATGAGTCCGTTGAGCAAGCCTTTGACGGTGCTGCCGACGACGATCTGGGTCATCATGGCGGCGGCTTCTGGAATAAAAAATGCCGAAAGACCGTCCAGCAACCCCAGGATCGTTCCTGAGATTAGCCCCAAGGGAAGTTTTTTCATGCTTTTTACAGTTATGCTAATATACGCCGGCTTTCTTTTGGCTGTATCGTATAAATCGAACTTACATTCTAAAGAAAACATTTTCAAAGGCTTGGAACACACGGAGTGCGAGGCCCGCTTATTCCTTGACATCATAAAACCCTTCAGACGCGACTCAAAAAAATGAAACCCCAAGACCGGCACGCGTTCCGGCCAAGGGGCTCGCTCGCAACACAGTCTCCCGTCTCAGGAACTATGTTGCTTCAGAATACAGCAGCACGCGACTACAGCACCGCTTCCTTCACCGCACTATTCCCAGGCCTGTCAACCGCCTTAACAACGATCTTCATCCCGGTAAGCGAAGTGTTCTCAACGGTCGCCGCATACTCCCATATCGTCGACTTGCCACGTTGAACAGCCAATCCTTTTTCTACCGTCGCGCCGGCAGCGTTCACCACGTCTATCGACACGGTTTTCACTTCCAGATCGTCGTCGGCATGAATCAGGATTTTGGTTCCCACCGCGCCGGTGTAGGCCGAAGCATCGACCAGCATGATGGTGGGAGCATTGAAGAAATCTGCAACAGCCAACGTGCGGGCACTCTTGTACTGTTTGCGCTTAGCGACCTCCTGGTAGAGGGATGAGGCAGCCGGATCGCCCAATTGTCCGGAGGCATAGGCGGCCGCCATGCGGAACTTGTTTCGATGAGCCATCTGCTGCTCCGTGGGAGGCCCGCTTTGCGGACCGGGCGCCACGGCCAACACCGTCTCACCACCAACATTGCGAAAAACCAGGGTCTTCCCCAGCTTCCCACTCAACCCCTCGGTGAGGGGATTGTTACGAGATTTTGACATTGTTAAAAATGATTAAATTATACATGCCACCCCCCATTACTAAATCCACGCCAACCCCAACCCGCATTCTGAGCATTCTGGTCAAGCACCCCACCACAGCATCCAACGATATTTCGTTGGTCCGACGATATTTCGTTGGAAACTGGTTCAAGTGTTGCTCGACCGACGTGCCTGCGAGCGCACACAACCCGAAGCAAGCGATGCCCGACAATACCGCACAAACGGAAACTGGTTCAAGTGTTGCTCGACCGATGTGCCTGCGGCCGCACACAACCTGAAGCAAGCGATACCCGATATTACCGCACAAACCCACTTGGACCCCATCGGGCGCAACCCAAAAAAAATGAACCCCAAGATCGGCACGCCTTCCATCCCAGGCTCCTTCCGAACATAGTCTCACTACAACGGGAAACTGGTTCAAGTGTTGCTCGACCGATGTGCCTGCGAGCGCACCCAACCTGAAACAAGCGATGCCCGACAATACCGCACAAACCCACTTGGACCCATCGGGCGCAACCCAAAAAAATGAACCCCAAGATTCGGCATGCGTTCCATCCAAGGCTCCCTCCGAACATAGTCTCACTGCAACGCGAACCGCGCCCTCAAAACGGGAGAACATCATAACCTCCGGCCACCTTATTGTTACCTCATTATAACACCATCATAACCTCATCCTTACCCGATTATAACAGCATCATAAGGACATCCTTACAACGATACGGAGGAAGAGAGTCACATGGGCGGGAACGAGTGTGTTTACGGAAGCTACACCAGCCAAAGACTTTTCAGTTGCACCAGTTCGGTGTAGAGGAGGGTGGCTTGGCGGAGGATGGCGTGGCGATCGGGCGTGAGCGCCGCGGTGTGTTTGTCGAGCAATTCCACGTAGAGATCGATCACAGGGTCCGTCAACTCATAGCCCAGGTAGGTGAGGATGAGCGGGCTGAGCTCGAGCTGGTAGCGCGAGTTGTTTTCCAACCCCAGCGCGTGCAGATCGGTGAAGAAGCGGTTCATTTTTAGTTCTTCTTTGAGGAGGTAGAGGAGGAGTTCGGTGTCGGTGGGGGGAGCAGGGTGGGTAGTATTCATAGGTTGGTGTATTTGTGATTAACGGTCATTATATGGGCGAGTAGTTTGTAAACGTTTTTCACACTTTCCTTCATAGTTGAATCACACGATTCTATTTCGATTTTGCTTAGGAGATGAAGAATGCTGCGCTCGTAGTTGTTCACTTCCTCACGGTTTGCAACGGGTATGCTGATGCGCATTTCTTTTTTGTCACGGCTGAACTCAATCATGATCTTTAAGTATTTCTGTCAATTTATTAAGAAATTCTTACAAATAGCAAATAGACTTTAAGATTTTCTGAAAAATATATCAGTATAGCTATATATTGTTTAAGAAAATCTTTCAAGAATATGACAAAACTTGGTGAATATCTGGCGAAAAAGTCTGTAAATAGGTCTGAAATTGCACGGAAAACGGGTCTTAGTAATCCAAGATTAAGCGAATTGGCGACAAGTCAGTCCGCTAAATTAAGAGCGAGTGAACTCTATTTGATAGCCCTTGCGATTGAAACAGACCCTTGCGATCTTCTTAAATACGTCTGTGGGGATTTAAAATTGTTGAAGGAGTGATACGATGTTTCTATAGTTTTGGGTAATGACAGGCTTTTGCGTTGGATTTTTTCGGAAAGAAGAAATAAAGATTATAGATTCATATGGCCTTGTTAAAAAAGCTATGGGATGAAAAATACTTTCCATGTCTATTATAAGTTTGCTAAAGGTATCATCAATTGAAACCCGAACTTGATTGGATGAGTTATGAAGAGTTGGTGAGAGATATTTATTTAGCTCTCGGCAAAGACAAAGGAGTGACAATTCAATGCCATGGTGCATCGTGTAAGGTTATTGGAAAATCGGGCGTAACACACCAAATAGACGTCCTTACAAGACATTCCGATGGGATGCATGAGTACTTCACAGCTATTGAATGCAAACATTGGAAGGATAAAGTAGACAAGGACATTGTCATGAAGGTGTCAGAAATCATCGACGATGCAGGTGTTTCTAAAGGTGTGATTGTTGCAAAAATGGGATTTACTCCCGATGCAATAACCTATGCGAAGAATAGAAATATTTCATTGGTCGAGCTAAGAGAGCCTGTCGAAAAGGATTGGGAAGGGAAAATAAAAGATGTAGTCATAGATCTCAATGTGATAAAACCATTTATAACCAAAATTAAATTCCTTGCTAGTGTTGAGGATACGCTCCAAGAAAAAAAAATTCAAAGCTATGTAGTTAGATCCTCAACTGGCGATAAGCCTTTAAAAGAAGTGATTGATGAGTTTGCTGAAGAGCTATACGAACAAAATGCAGATACCAATTTTGAAAAAAAAATCACATTTGACGATGAAACTTTTTTGATTGAAGAGACAAGTGGTTATAGAATACAAGTTAAAGGGGTTCTTATTGGTGGACATTATAAGATTGAAAAAATACATCAAGAAATTAAGGGCGAGGATCACGTTTGGTTGGTAATGCAATCCCTGTTTGACAATCGGCTTATGACAATTTCCCCAACTGGAGAAGTGCGAGTGAAAAGATAGGTTTGCTTGTGCCTCGGAAAATCCGGATGTTCGGAAAAAGACGATTCTAGCTGTTTGCTTTACTGCGGTAAAATCCTAAATTAGATAAACGATTCCTTGCCCCACCTGATCCAATCTGATCGCTAGCCCACCTGGAATTGGCGTTAAATTTCAAGCTAATGCCCAGACTAAAAAGCATAACTATTGAAAACTTTCGATCAATAGGTCCAGAGACCGTTGATATTACCTTCCCGGCAGATAAGCCAGTAATTTTAATTGGCGAAAATAACTCAGGCAAGACAAACATTATCCGAGCGCTTGAACTTATGCTGGGAGAATTTCATCCAAAGTACAAGAAGCTTGATGATTTTGATCATTTTGATAGAAATCCTAACAATAGAATTAATATTTCAATGGATGTTACTGACTTTCACAATCGATTAGGAAGGGGACAAGAGTTTGGGTGTGGTGGATTTCGATTTTCATGCGTTAGAAATTCTGAAAATGAATTCGTTGCGATACAGGTCGAAAACGGACAAGAGAACCAATATGTGAGCGCTGAACTCCGGGAAGAGCTGCTCTGTGTTGTTGTTGGCTCGGAACAAAGTCTATCCTATCAGCTAAGCTATGCTTCCAAATATACTTTGCTTTCCAGAGTTACAAAGTCATTCCATGATAAGCTAATAGAAAATGGCGGTCGCGTTGAAAGATTAAAACAATTGTTTGATCAGATCAAGGATACATTTGACGAGGTTGATGAATTTAACGAATTCAAAACTAATATGTCTTCGATAGCAGGGCAAATGCTTGGCAATATGAGTCATGCATTGGATTTTGATTTTTCTGCGTATGACCCAAGTAACTATTTTAAGACACTGAGGGTGCATCCTACAGAGGATGGTACGCCACGTTCGATTGAGGAACTTGGAACAGGCCAGCAACAGATTTTGGCTATGACGTTTGCGCATGCCTATGCCAAGTCATTTCTGGGCCAGGGATTGGTTTTTATATTGGACGAGCCCGAATCACATCTTCATCCCTTGGCTCAGAGGTGGTTGGCAAAGCAAATGTTTAAGATGGCGGAAGATGGACTTCAAGTAGTGATAACAACGCATAGTCCCTATTTTATTAATCTGGAGTACTTAGGGTCAATCTATTTGATTAAAAGATTTTTGCAAACCGAAGCGGTTAGAATAACACCGTTTACTTTGGCTGAGCATTGTGTTCGTACCGGGGCGACACGGGCTACAGAGAACACTATTGTTCCATTTTATGCTGCTCACAGTTCTCCTCAAATACTCAACGGTTTTTTTGCGAATGGAATTGTTTTAGTTGAGGGCCCTACCGAAGAATTTTCTTTGCCAATTTATCTCGATGCGCTTGGGATGGATACTTTGAAAAGTGGTATCGCAATTATTGGAGTTGGTGGAAAAGGTAATTTGGCAAAATGGTGGCGAATGTTTACCGCGTTCCGAATCCCAACGTTTATATGCTTTGACAATGATCATAGTGATGATGCCGTAGGAAATAAAAGAACCGATGCTCTCCGGGCTATTGGAATAGTTGATGGTGATATTGCTAATTTGTTGACCTCCATGGATTGGAACATTGGTGAAAGATATTGTGTCTTTGGAGGAAATTTTGAAAGGACTTTCCGAAACTCATTTGACGAATATGGGGCATTTGAAACCGAGGAGAGGCAGCGTCTCGGTGGATCCAAGCCGATTGTTGCGAAAGCAGTTGCAAAGCGGCTGGCAGCATTAGATCGACGAGACCAGGTTGGGTGGGATAGGGTTCGAAACTTAGTTCAAAGACTTGAGAATTTTGAAATGTAAATATGAAGGAGCAAGACAAGGCAAAAATTCTGGAAGCCTACAACGGCAAGGAAGAAGGTTCGGTGGAAGGATAAAAACGGTAATTGGTCTCAAGTGGGCGTCATCGCTGCAGGTTTGGGGGCGGAGCCTCCTCAGGTTGGCGTGCGAATCGAGGTTCGCGACGATTTTGATAGAAAGGTAGATGACAACTTTCTTCATTGGGACGAAGTTGACGATGTGGAAATCGTCGAATGACCTTTTAATAATGTGAAATCCTCAATTTGCCGTGAAAAAGGCGACGGGCAAATACGTATTCCTCATCTGACTTTGCAATCGCAAGGGAAATCCGGAATGACTGAATATTATGTGTTAATGCCATTCTCTCTGAGAGCCACTTCGACAGCTCAAATATAATCTGCGGCGCAAATTTTTTATATTTTTTTAGATTCCTTTAAGATATCGATCACTATTGCCAAAATGCCGATCAATACTCCAACGGCGAATTGAGTTTTAGCGGGGACTTCCTTAACCCACATCGTGTAAAACGTTACAATAATTCCTAATTCGCTTAGGAAAGCCACAAGCCAACTTTGAAGGACCCCGACCGATACGATAAAGTTGATATGGGTGAATAGAAGAACAGCCATTACCACCGCCGCTACTTTATAGGTAGTTAATTTTTTTTCTCTTTTTTCAAACAGTTGAAAGTCGTCAAGGTATTTCTTTTTCTCGGCTGCTAATAGTCTTTTGATCCGGTCATAGTCGTCATTAAGGTATGATATTTCCGTAGCCTGGTTACGGATAGTGTCATCCTTATCTACGGTCGCTGTCGTTTGCGGCGCGGAATCCGTTATTCTCTTTTGCTCCTTTTCATAGTTCAATTCTAAATCCTTTATAACACGCTCTCCAAACTCAATAATTTCCATGAGGTTAGTTGTTAGGTTTAGACGTGAATGTTTAGCTTGAATTGTATGCAATTGGGTCGTAAGTAGTTTAGCCTTGTCACCTTGGTAAAAGTTAATTATCAATAACTCACACCCTTGGTAATACTTATCTGGCTTGTCAACGGAAGGACCTCCGTGATCGTGGATATCGATCAACTGGGCGTTAAACGATTCAAACTCTTTAATTGCTTTGACGTAATCCATTTTTTACTTTATGTGATTATTTTGATTCTTTGGGTTTGTCTCGGTTTTCAAAGTATTGCCTCAAAGCATTATCCATAAATTTTTCTCCGATATAGGTTAGCTCGTACTTCACTTCTGGAGATCCAAATGAGGAATCGGCATCAATTGTTGTTTCCAGCGGTAGTAGATAACCGAGTGCATATAGTTGCATTAAATCCTTTTGCGTGTGTCTTTCCTTTGAATTGTCCTCTAAATGGATATTCCATTCGGGAATGCCATAGTAGGAATAGAGTACTTCCAGGTCAGTAATGTATGTCCGATCAACCATAAAGGAAATGCGTCTAAACTCTGAGCGATGCACCTTTCCTAAAACGGTCGCCTCAAAGAGTATTCCTAAGATTGTTGCCTTTTCAACGCCGTCCAATCTTGCAATCACATCTAGCGTTCGTTTTATAAAATCCTTATCTCTGTCCTTTAAAATCTCGATGAATTGACGTTTGGTTTCATTTGATAGCGTACTGTAGTTAGTAAAAAAGGCCTCAATCTTTTCATTTAGAATTTGGTCGCTATTTGCTTTGATCAGTTTTCTGACTGAATCTACTGTGCCTAGGACTGGCGGTAACCCAACGATGCCGCCAACACCATCAATTAACGTCACAATAGTAGAAACTAAGCCATCATTCGCTTCATCGCTCATATCTTTAGGTGTTTTTGCTGTGAAGTAGTATATGAAATCAAATCAATTTTAGAAGGGCCCTTGTCAACGTGGTTCTTTCGTTGTCCATTTCTACGAACTTTTTCAAAATATATTCCTTTCGGCGACGATTTAGGTCAAAAAATTGGGATCTAGGATAGATTTCATACTTTCTATGAAGTGTGGGGTCGTTTGACTTTTCGATTTCAACAGTAATCAACTTGTACAATTTCATAAATATTTTATTACTATAATGAAATTCCATTTCTGCAAGGAGTGAAAAAATGGTAGACTCAATTTCGTTCTGCTTCTCAGTTATACTTTCTATTTTTTTACTGTTTTCGTCGGACTCATCATCCGTTATCTTTAGTTTTTTTTCAATTTCCTCCTTTTCACTTGGAGTGATGCTCGTCTTTTGTAAATCTTCGCGATAGTACTTGTGTGCTTCACTTGACGAATATGAGAAATCTAAACAGTTGAACGCATTTTTTCGGTACATGTAAAACAGGTAGATGGTTTTAAGCAGGTTTGGTTTTAGTTTTCTTTTGTCCCTTAGCGATTCCAGTCTGTGTGTTATCAATGGACTAAAGAATGTTCCAATCAATGTTCCAATAATTGTTAGGCTTGATAATACGATAGCAAAGGTTTGATCGCCTGTCATAATTAGTTAACGGTTTAGCCCCTCTAATATACTAAAAGGTAATTATAGTAGCGCCGGGCTCGGCCAGAGGGGAGCATAAAGCCCAAAGTGTGGTGGTCCGAGCTTGGACGGCATTGGATTTGCTAGCTGCGTATCGGCCCCTAGGCCTCGGAGGGGCGCAAAAAAACACGTTACGAAGGGATCATCTCAATTTATGTGTGGTATAGTCTTGGCGACTTAGGGGCCGCGGGAGATATGACATTCTCTGGGAGAAAATCCGGTGGGCTTGGATGTGGTTCTCGAAGCTGACTAGTGCTTTCGATTTCGTCGAACTATAATCTCCGTTTTAACAATAGACAAAAACGTTAGAAGAAGAAGCGAATAAATAAAATACTCAGTTTTAATCTCGGCGACATAAAGATTGTACGCCACCGCCAGCAATACGCAACAACCCAACACGATCAAATCCAAGCCGAAAGCTTTATTGGCTATTCGCCACGCGTCCTCGTCGCGCAATGTTCGCAGGGTTCGGTAGCCAAACCAGCCGTTGGGAGGAGGGGTGAAGAAGCGGAGGATAATACCCGTGGTGAGGAGCAGAAAAATGAAGATGCTGTATTCGATCATAACGGATTTCTATTTAACCGATAGCATGAGACGGCGAAGCAAGATTGCTACAACTGCATTAAAATGAACGACGATAGGTTTTATTGCATTTTTCTGGACCAGCCCTGACAACGATATTTCGTTGTGAAGACGAGATATCGTTGGCCGGTTTAAGACTCAAAACAGCTATGATTTTGAAAAATGTCTTTTGACGTTGTTTGGCTATCCTTTTGGAACTGAATAAATCAGAAGGAGTTCGTCAATTTTGACGTGAGACTCCAAGTCCGATATTTTTTATTTTTGAAACAGTCAGGAGACCGTGTAAGGACCAAGTATGTTCGTAGGTTTTATTGTTTTATTTTAATTCCAGGAAACTTTAATGGTGACGAACATAGCGGCGAAAACGAGCAGGCCCCTCGGGCGAGGGACTTCACTGTGGCCGGCAACGACACATCAATCCGGGCTCGGCCAGGGATAGCAGTGTAAAGCCCGAAGTGCGGCGTGGCCCGAGCGCGGACGGACTTGGAACGGATAGCCCGGCCCCGAGGCCTCCGAGGGGGGCGCCAAGAAATATTTTACAAAGGGAACATGTGTCAATCCACTTAGCCCTTGGCACTACTGCGGCGGGAAAGTTGCCGTCTTGTGGCGAGGCCACGGTGGTCAGAGTTAAAAGCCTGACGCTTACCTCATCTTTTCTTTTTGGCGATCAATTTTAGTGAATTGACATAGTCGTTATCAAACTGAATGCTCCTGATATTTCCAAGTTTGAAGGGAGGCATGTCGTTGGTCCAGGTGGCCCGGGGTGTGAGGTAGTCTATTTTAAGATCGGCGCCTGTTATTTTCTTTACTTTTCCGACAAAAGTGGTGTTATCTACCCGCATGCTAAACTGGAACAATCCAAACTTTTTGGAAAGGTGGGTCAGAATAGTTTCCAGGTCGGTGATTGGAATCTTCTCGTTGTCCTTTGGTTTTTGGCCTTTGAGGTCTAAAATCTTTTGGGTGAATTTTTCACGGCTATCTCTTTTGAAGTGACTGACGTATTTATTTCTCAGCACAACATAACCATCCACCACGTAGTCGACTTTGTTATATTTTAGTAATACCCAGTCGTCATTGAAATCCAATAGATACCCGGAGTATTCGACGATCTCGTCGGTGTATTCAAACTTCAGGGTTAATAATTGACCAAGATATTTCTTTTCCATTTTATTACTATGTTTTGCGCGGGGTGCCTAGCACTTGGGCAAGGTAGCACGTTGTTTCGCATGTGAATAGTAAAGGGGAAGTATTTTTGTAGCCGTCAGAGAATGCCCTGTGTCAGGCGCGGCCCTCTTTGACTAGAAGCGTGAATGCCTTCAAATCGAAGGGTTTGAGAAGGATGTCTTTGAAACCGGCCTGCAGGAGTTTTGTGTTGCGCGAAGGTTCTGGATGGCACGTGCAGGCCAATGCCAGAAAGTCGTTCCGGCGTATGTTCTTGAGATCACGCAGTAGGTTGATGCCATCCAGGTCCTCGCGGAGCATAGCGTTCACTACGGCAACATCGAACGAATGGCTCAGGGCAAAGGCCACGGCTTCGGTGGCGGAAGAAAGGGTGGTGACGGTGTAGTAGGGGTTGAGCAGTTTCTTGATGATGAAACGATCCTCCTTCAAGTCATCGACCACTAACACGTGCATAAGCAAGTTGTTTTTACGCGTGCAAAGATAAGGCATGCCTGTGCCATGAATGTTAAGGCTTCTTGAAGAAGACATGAAGTCTTTAGTTCCCCCCGCCCGTACCGAACGTACGACCAGCTCTCGGCAAAGTATACACACGGTACGTTCGGGCGGGCCCGCCCGTACCGAACGTGCGAGTGAGTCGTTATCTATCGAGTGTTCCCACGGTACGTTCGGGCGAGCCCGGCCGGGCTAGAGGCCGGGATAGTTGTAACTACACTAATCGATTCATGCTGGCTTTGACGATGCGCTCTTATGCATCCATAGATCTGTTATGCATACGCACTTGAAGTAGAAACCAGTAGTCGAGCAGCATAATTGCCGCAAAAGGTGTGAGGGTTTTGGCTGTGCTGAAATGGTAAAGTAAAATCAATACGGCGTATCTTGGGCGCTGCTATCAGGCCACACCTTAACTAAAAAAGCTATGCGTTATCTCCTCACATTCCTGTCGATCGCCTTGGTGTATTCCTCCATCTATGCTCAGCCAAAATCTTATGCGCAAGCCGGCGCGTTGTTGCAGCCGCGTATTTTTGGTGAAGGCATCATCAGCACCGGCGACTATGAATCTCACCCCGTGTTTTCGCCGGGGGGTGACACGCTCTATTTTGTGAAGAGTGGGCCGGATATCAGCAAGTGGACCATCTGTGTTTCGTATTATAAAAAGGGTGCATGGACCACGCCGGCGATCGCTCCTTTCTCGGGGCAGTATATGGATGCCGATCCTTTCTTCACAAAAGATGGCAAGACGTTGTATTTCATTTCCAACCGTCCCCTCAAAGCCGGCGACCCGGCCAAGGACGATATGGACATCTGGACAATGCAGCGCACGGCGAAGGGTTGGGGCGAGCCGGTCCGGCTGGAGGCGCCCATCAACAGCGACAAAAGCGAATACTATCCAACCCTAACCGACAAGGGCACGCTCTACTTCGGCTCGAGGAGAGAAGGCGGGCTAGGAGGGAGCGACATTTTCCGTAGCGTGTTGGTGGATGGCAAATACCAACAACCCGAAAATCTTGGCGAGGCCATCAACACCCCCGGCAGCGAATACGAGCCGTTCATCTTCCCCGACGAAAAGGTGCTGATCTTTCTCGCCGCCCGCCCCGATCACCTCGACAACGCCGACCTCTATGTGAGCTACAACGAAAACGGAAAATGGACTCCGGCCGAACGATTGCCTGAACCCTTCAACACCGGGGTGACCGAGTTCTCGCCGAAGGTGTCGCGGGATGGTAAATATTTTTTCTTTGCGAGCTCGCGCAATAGAAATCCCGCCACCACAGCAAAGCCCGAGACGGCCGCAGAGATGGACAAGCGTCTGCATAGTGCAGGCAATGGACTTAGCGACATCTACCAGGTAGATATCTCGGCGCTGAACCTGCGCAAGCCGTAGCCTTAGGCTGGTGTCAGCGTGGTCAGGGCTAAAGCCCTGGCGAAAGGTTATCCTTGTCCCTGGCCTAAAGGCCAGGGTTATTCAGTGCACTTGACGGCTTTTCGCTGGGTTGCTGAATCTGATGGCGCCCTACAGTTAAGACACATCTTCTTTGAGTGAGCAAGCAAATCCAACGAACGAGTGACCTCGGCCTTTAGGCCTAGTCTATGCACACATCTTTTGAAGTCAAAGGATAAAGGTGAGAGGGCAACTCTGGTTTTAAGTCTACTGTTCGGAACACAATATAATATCTTGAATAACCCCGGACTTTAGTCCGGGGTACAGACACCTAAGTTATGACGGGCTTTAGCCCTGACTTCTTCCGACCCACGATCAACCATTAGTTGATTTTCAGATAATCGACAAAAAACGTATCTTCATCCATGCCCTCTCTCTCCGCTCCGAATGGTCAGCATAAACGCTGGGTCAGACTATCGCATTGGATCATCGCGATGAGCTTTGTCGCGCTGGTGTTTTCGGGTTATGAGATGCTGATGACCCACCCGCGGTTGTATTGGGGAGAGGTGGGCAACGACCTCACGCCGGCTTTGCTGGAGCTGCCCGTCAGCCGCAACTATCGTCATGGCGGATGGACACAGCGCGAGTCCTTCTTCGATCGCCCGGGATCACCCATATCGGCCGGCCGCACCTACGACATTTTCAACCAGAACGGGTGGGGGCGGAGTCTCCATTTTCTCGCAGGATGGTTCTTGTTTATCACGGGTGCGGTCTATCTGCTGGCCGGCGCTTTCACGGGACATTTCCGGAAGCGACTCCTGCCACGGCGCGATGAATTCACCTGGCGGTCGTTCTTGCGCGACGTAGGCGATCACCTGCGCATGCAAATTCCGAAAGGCGGAGGACCCTATGGCCTCTTGCAGAAATGCACCTATGTGACCATCGTGTTCTTCCTGCTTCCACTGATGGTGGTGACGGGTGTGACGATGTCGCCGGCAGTGACGGCGGCTTATCCTTTTCTGTTGAAAATTTTCGGCGGCGTTCAATCGGCGCGGACCATTCACTTCTTTGCCTTTGTGGCACTCGTGCTGTTCCTGGTGGTGCACGTGGTGATGGTGATCCGGTCAGGATTCAGACAACAAATGCGGGGCATGACCCTGGGGAAATAAGTATGAAACAGCAACGTCTCATCACACGGCGCAGGGCCATCATCGCGGGGCTGACCTCGCTGAGTGGCATGTTACTGCCCGCCTGTTCGCAGCCGCTTCCGCCCACCTACGGCAACATCCTCCGCATGGGCGACGTGTTCACCTACAAGGCCCATCGGGCGCTGCTGCCGGGACAATCGCTGGTGAAGGAATATGCTTATGGCGACATCTCGTCGTTCCCTGCCACGGGCACGATCGATCCCTCGGTTCACAGCGAGGCGTATGGTCCCTTTCTTAAAAACGGTTTTGGCGATTGGCGCTTGTCGGTCGAGGGGCGTGTGGCGCGACCGGGCATGTATTCGCTGGCCGACCTTCAGAAGTTTCCTATGCGCAAGCAGATCACCCGTCACCTCTGTGAAGAGGGATGGTCGGCCATTGCCGAGTGGACGGGTGTGCCGCTGAGCCTGGTGTTGCAACACGCCGGCATTCTGCCCACCGCGCGCTTTGTGAATTTCGTAGCCTACGACGGCTACCGGGAAAGTATCGACCTGCTCGATGCCTTTCATCCGCAGACGCTCCTGGCCTATGGCATGAACGGCCGCGACCTTTCCATTCCCCACGGGGCGCCTGTGCGCGCTCGCGTGGAGACGCAGGTGGGCTACAAAAGCATCAAATTTATAGAAAGCGTCGTGGTGAGCGACGATTTTATCGACAACGGGGACATCGGCTGGGCGTGGTATGTGGGCATCTGAGTGCCCGCCAGCGCGATAATCCGAAAAGCACTACCTTCGCATTTCAAACTGGAAATGCTTTGCAGGTTTTTATCTACATCCTTTCGGGAAGTGTATTGGCGCTGATGGCTTTGACGGTCTGGCTCTGGCAGCGCTGGCAGCGCGCGGACAGGCGGCGGACCGTCATCGAAGCGCAGTTCGAAGTGCTGGAACGGAAAGTGAACGGGCTCCAACTCGAAACGCTGGAGGCCAAGCTGAACCCACACCTGTTGCGCAACATTCTCAACTCCATACAGTCGCACGCCTATCAGACTTACTTTTCGCTTCACAAGCTGTCGAACGTGTTGGACTATTTGTTGTATGAAACACGCAATCGCTATGTGACGCCGAAAGAAGAGATTGAGTTTGCTTTGAATCTTATCGAGATCAACAAGATCAAGGTGAGCCCGTTGTTTGAATTGAAGGTGAAAACAAAAATCGATGAGAGCGATCCCATGTACACACAGCGCGTGCTGGCCCCGCTCATTTCTATTGACCTGATCGAAAATGCTTTTAAGCACGCCGACCTGCAACGTGCCGATGCGTTTATTTCCGTGGTGTTCGAATTGAAGGACAACACGTTTTACCTGACCGTGTCCAACAAGATCTCCTCCAAGCCCAGCCTGTCGAAAGAGAAAGGTGGCATTGGGGCTGAGACGCTGGCGCACCGGCTGCGCATTATTTACCAGGACGACTTTAAATTGAACCGGTTTGTGGAGAACGATACGTACATTGCCCATTTAAAGATAGACCTGCTTGAACACAAAGTTAAGATGCTTGCTGCTCGATGACGAACTCCCCGGGCTGACCTACTTAAAGTTGCTATGCGAACAACTGCCGGAACTGGAAGTGGTGCGGGCCTACAATAACCCGGAAGTATTTCTGAAGGAACTGCCCACGCTGGCTTTCGACCTCTGCATTCTCGACATCGAAATGCCCGGCACCAACGGCCTGCAGATTGCCGCTTTGTTGAAAGGTAAACCCGTGATCTTCACCACAGCCTACACCGAATTTGCCGCCGACGCTTTCGACCTCGACGCCGTGGACTATGTGCGCAAACCCATTACGAAGGAACGCCTGCAACAGGCTGTGCAGAAAGTGGGACAGCGCGTCAACAAAACCGAGTCGTCCAAAAACTTCGTGCAACTCAATACCGACAAGGGGAAAACGCTTTTATTTTTTGATACCATCGGCTATGTCAGTGCTTCGGAGACCGACAGCCGCGACAAGTTTGTTCAACTCACCGACGGTCATACGCTTACCTTGAAAAATATCTCCTTCGAAAAGCTGGAAGGCCTGTTGCCGGCGGCGGATTTTTGCCGCATCAACAAAAAACAAATGATTGCCCTGAAGAGCGTCCAGCATTTTTCACACGATCAAATCACCACGGCATTTGCCGACGCGGCGGGCAAATCTATCGTGCTCACGCTGAACGAGATCTATCGGACGGACTTTCTAAAAAAAGTAAAATTGTAAGCCCTTCGCGGGACACCGCGTTTCGTTACATTTTTTTCCGGTTTTATTACATTCTGTGACCGGCGGCCTTCATTCTTTCCCCCTCTTTTTCATATTTGCACCGGGAAATCATACCACGGCGGTTCTACCGGACGCATAACAAAGCAAGCATGAAGAAGTTTAGAAATATATTTTTTTATATCGGCATCATCGGCATTTTTTCTGGTCTGATGTACTGGATTGTGTTGGTGGGTGAGAAGCAGGAGGCGGGGAGAAATATCGTGGTGCGTGCTGCGGAAACCAGCCCCTGGACTGATTTTGTTACCGGGTTGAGCCACAGTCTGCACCATCCGTTGGCGGTGTTGCTGGGGCAGATCGTGACCATCATTCTGTTCGCCCGTCTCTTTGGGTGGATCTGCAAGAAACTCAGGCAGCCATCGGTAGTGGGCGAAATCATCGCCGGCATTGTGTTGGGGCCTTCACTACTGGGCATGTACTTTCCCGAATTCTCGGCGGCCTTGTTTCCGAAGGAGTCGATGGGCAACATCCAGTTCCTGAGTCAGATTGGGTTGATCCTGTTCATGTTTGTGGTGGGGATGGAGCTTGACCTGAAGGTGCTGCGCAACAAAGCGCACGAAGCCGTGGTGGTGAGTCATGCCAGCATCATCATCCCGTTTGCGCTCGGCATGGGGTTGGCCTATTTTATCTACGAGTCATTTGCGCCCGAGGGCATACAGTTTTCGTCGTTCGCTTTGTTCATCGGCATCTCGATGAGTGTTACGGCCTTTCCGGTTTTAGCGCGCATTGTGCAGGAGCGGGGCATTCAGAAAACACGCCTCGGCACTGTCGTGATCACTTGCGCGGCAGCTGATGATATTACGGCGTGGTGCATTCTGGCGGCGGTCATTGCCATTGTGAAGGCAGGATCGTTTGTCAGTGCCCTTTATATCATGGCGCTGGCTATTGGCTATGTAGTGGTCATGTTGAATGTGATCCGCCCGTTCCTGAAACGCGTGGGCGATCTGCATGCCTCGCGCGAAAACCTGAGCAAACCTGTAGTCGCTATTTTCTTTCTCATCCTGGTGGTGTCTTCCTATGCCACGGAAGTGATCGGTATCCACGCCTTGTTCGGTGCCTTCATGGCGGGCGCGGTGATGCCGGAGAACATGAAATTCAGAAACATCTTCATCGAAAAAGTGGACGACGTGGCCGTGGTGCTGCTGCTTCCCTTGTTCTTTGTGTTCACAGGATTGCGTACGCAGATCGGGTTGTTGAACGATCCGTATCTATGGATGATCACGGGAGTTATTATCCTGGTGGCCGTGACCGGAAAATTCTTTGGCAGCGCGCTGGCCGCGAAGTTCGTGGGACAAAGCTGGAAAGACAGCCTGGCCATTGGCGCGCTCATGAACACGCGCGGACTGATGGAGCTGATCGTGCTCAACATCGGCTATGACCTCGGTGTGCTCACGCCCCAGGTGTTTGCTATGATGGTGATCATGGCGCTCATCACCACCGGCATGACCGGGCCCGCCTTGGATCTCATCAACTACTTGTTCAAGTCGAAGACCGCCGTGGCAGATGCCGAGGTGAGCCAGATCAGCAAGTTCAAGATCCTGGTGTCGTTTGGCAACCCCGAGCGGGGGCGGTCGCTGCTGCGGCTGGCCAATAGCCTCACGCGCAAACTCAACGGCAACGCTTCCATCACCGCCATGCACTTGTCGCCGAGCAATGAATTGAATCAATATAATGTCGAGGAATATGAGAAGGACAGCTTCTCACCCGTCGTTGAAGAATCGCACCGGCTCAAGCAAAAAATAACCACCTTGTTTAAACCCACCAACGACATTGACGCAGAGATCGCGGAAGTGGCCAACCGCGGCGACTACGACCTGTTGTTGGTGGGGGTGGGCCAATCCATCTTTGAAGGCAGCTTGCTGGGAAAAGTGCTGGGCTTCACCACCCGCATCATCAACCCCAACCGCCTCCTGGGCACGGTGACCGGCAAGGAAAGACTGTTCGACAGTTCATCCTTCGATGAACGCACACGCTCCATCCTAAGCCGGAGCCACGTACCCGTGGGCATTCTCATCGACAAAGAACTCGAAAAAATCGATCGTGTATTTATTCCGCTGCTGGAACCCCGCGACAAATTTCTCATCGGCTATGCCCAGCGCCTCATCAACAACGCCGAGGCGCAAATCACTATCCTCGATCTGAACGATGTCGTAAAACACGACGCCGAGATCCGCGAGTCCATCCGCGCCATCGAACAAAACGCACCCCAACACATCCGCCTGCTCCAGGACAAATCCATCGACAAAGCCTTCCTCGCCCAACAAGAGCTGGTCATCCTCAGCCTCGAAAGCTGGAAAAAACTCATGGAATCCCACAGCGAATGGCTCAACACCACCTCGTCGGTGCTCATCCTAAAACCCTGATCATGCGACAGCAGCGCAACGAAAGAGGTGACTCTCTTTGCGTCTTTGCATCTCTGCGGCAGTGTCCGCCGAAGCTTCAGCGAAGGCGGATGAAATGTATTTTGAAAAAATCAGTAGCTTTACTTCAGCCCCCACACTGAAGTAAATCGCTACACCCATGGAAACGCACCAAATCAACCTCTCCTCCTGCACCACCTATTTAGCATTGCCTTTGCAGGAACTGGAGCGTCTCCAGGAGGGCGACACCCTCGCCATCCACTGGGAATCCTTCCAAACCATGCCCGGCTTTGTAGAACCCCATCCCTACATCCTCTCCCGCACCGACATGGCCATCGTAACGGATGCCCTGGACAACAATCTGAAAGTCTTATTGGAAGTGAGCTTCGCCCTCAACCGCTACCTGCTCACCTCCGTCAAACCCATGGGCGCCGAAAGCCTCCAGGGATAAAAAGTCACTAACCTGCCGCCAACATTCTAAAAACTACCACCTATGAAACGAAGAGCCTTTATCCAACGCGCCAGCCTTGCCTCCATCGCGACGCTCACCATCACCTCCGACCTGCTGGCCCGCAACGCCGGCCCGGTGTATGGCCAAGGTAACATGAAGTTCACCCTCGACACAAAGTGGAGCAAAGCCGACCCCTTGAAAAATCCCGTGAACGATTGCCACGAAATGGTGCAGGACGCCTCAGGAAACATCCTGCTGCTCACCAACGAAATCAAAAACAACATCATGGTTTTCAACACCTCGGGCAAGCTGCTGAAAACCTGGGGACATGAATTCCCCGGCGGCCACGGCCTGACACTCGCCGGCGACACGCTGTTCATTACCGACACCGTAAAACACCAGGTCTACAAAGCCAGCCTGAAAGGAGAGCTCCTCCTCACCATCGACCCACCCCAGGAAGACAACCTCTATCCCAAGGCCGAACAATTCGTCCCTACCGAAGTAGCCGTCGCCGACAACGGCGACTTCTACATCGCTGACGGCTATGGTGCTCAATACATTTTGCATTATGATTCCACCGGAAAACTGAAACACTATTTTGGCGGCAGGGGAGAGGGAGATGCCAAACTCGACAACGCCCACGGCATCGTCATCGACAAACGCAAAGGCGAACCCACCCTGCTAGTGACAGACCGCACGCGCAATTGCTTCAAACGTTTTTCGATGGATGGAGAATTGATAGAGATCATCGCATTACCCGGAGCCTGCGTATGCCGCCCCGTGATCAAAGGCGATCACCTCTACGCCGCCGTACTTCGCTCACCCGACCTTGGCGCAGAAGGAACCGGCTTCGTGACGATCTTGGACAAGAATAATAAAGTGATCTCTAACATTGGAGGAACAGCCCCCGTCTACACAGATGGAAAATTGCAACCTATGGCGCAAGCGGAGAAATTGTTTGTCCATCCGCACGATGTGTGCGTCGACAGAGATGGCAACTTGTATGTTGCACAATGGGCGTCGGGAAAGGTGTATCCGTATAAATTGAATCACGCGTCATAACGTGTCCATGCCGTATTTCTTCACCAGGCGTTGGTAGTAGTTGCTGACGATCGGCACCCCTGCGGCTTTCTCTGCCATCCGGAGTTTGTGGAGGCAATAGGTTGAATCATAAGTGAGATCGTTGACCTCAAAGATGGCGACCCGGGCAATGGCTCGCTCGGTTTCAGTATTGGCTACGAGGGCTTGCAAATCGTTCTGAATGCGAAAGCGCATCTCCTCATCCATTTTTACCGCCAGAAACGTCGATGATTTATCTAGCGCCGGGAGCTTCCTGGAAATGTATCCGTATGAGTTTGGCGCGGGCTTGAGATGCACTTTACTGCAAAGACGCAAAGAGCGCAAAGTCAACGCAAAGAAAATACAAGAGAACTCTGCATTTCCTTTGCGCTCTTTGCGTCTTTGCGGTGAAACCTACCGCCGTCTCCGCTTCTTCTTCGGAGGTCCTGCTTTCCCTTGCCCCGAATCAAAGATCAACCCGATAGAAAACTCCAAGCCAGTCAAATCGATCTTCGCGTCATTATACGAAACTTGGCGAGTCTCCAACGTGGTGTTACCACCGGTGAAGGATCCCGTCATCGGGAATTTTGACTGGCCCATCAGGTAGTTGGTTTCGAGGGATACGCCTACTGTTTGGGTAACATAGATCGTCAGTTCGGCGCCGGCGTGATAGCCCCAGCCGGGTTTGTTTTTGAACGTGAAGTCGCTGTTCACGACTTGCCAGTTCATGTCTTTGCGTATAGCCCGGTCCAGGTTGCCGTAGTTGATTTTTTGGCTGAAGCCATAGAAGCCGAAGGCACCCCCTTTGATGTCGAACTCGACGCGCGAACCTTTTAGTTGGATGACCAGCTCCACGGGCACGAGCACCGTAAAGTTCGGGCCCACGATGGCGTCTTTGGTATCGAACGGGAGGTCTTTCACGCCGAGGCCCGACATGCGGTAGAGGGATCCGCCGGTTTCGATGGCCAGGAACCGGTTGATGTCAAAGCCCAGGCCCCGGATGGAGAATGGGCTGATGGGCGTGGAGAAGTAGCCGTTCTTGGGAATGAAATAAGAGAACGATAACCCAAATTGTTGTGCCTGGACCGTTGAACACGCCAGCACAAAAAGGAAAGACAATCCCCGCAGAAGTTTCATAAGTTTAGTTTTTAAAACGTTCATCCCGGATCGCCCAAACTGCCTTTGTATTCAAACCGTAGCGATACATGGCCGCGGCGGATTACATTTTCGGTCGTTTAAAATTTTGATCCCGGAATTTGTCCGGCAAGATAAGAAGCATTTACTTCTGCCATAAATTCTCCTTAACCTTGGCGTGAAACGCGCCAGCGTCTCAACCTAAACTGAAACCTAACGCACTATGCGGAACTCATCCCTGTTCATCCTGCTCCTTGCCGCCGTTGCTTTTTCGTGTGGCAAAAAACAAACGCCGGCCGATACGGTCATCCTCGGCGGAAAGATCTATACGATGGAAGACGCTCATCCCCAGGTAGAAGCCGTGGCGGTCACGGGCGACAAGATCGTTTTTGCAGGGACGGAAAAAGAAGCCCGTGAGCTGATCGGCGAAAAAACAACGGTGATCAACCTCGAAGGCAAGACCCTCACCCCAGGCTTTATCGAAGGCCACGGCCACATTATGGGCGTGGGCTACAACGAGTTGAACCTCGACCTGATGGACGTGAAAAGCTTTGACGAAATCGTTGCCCGCGTAAAGGACGCCGTCAGCAAGGCGCAGCCGGGCCAATGGATCGTGGGCCGCGGGTGGCATCAGGACAAGTGGGATGTGAAGCCCGAAAAAATGGTGAAAGGTTTTCCCCTGCACCAGGCCCTTAGCGCCGTGTCGCCCAACAACCCCGTGTTTCTCCGGCATGCCAGTGGCCACGCCGGGTTTGCCAACGCCAAGGCCATGGAGATTGCCGGTGTGAACCAGCTTTCGACCGAGAAGTTAAAGAAAGAACAAAACGAAGGCGGCGAGATCCTTCGCGACGAAATGGGCAACCCCACTGGCCTGTTCAATGAACGCGCCCAATCCCTCATCGCCGACCACATCCCCAACACCAGCGAAACCGACGCCCAAGCCCTGGAGCTGGCCCTGAAAGCCTGCCTGCGCAACGGCCTCACCGGCTTCCACGATGCCGGCGCCTCGCGCGAGAACCTGGAGCTGTTCCACCAATTCAAAAATGATGGAAAACTGAGCGTCCGCCTCTACACGATGATCACGGGCTTCGACCGCGACTTGATCTATGAGTGGATGAAAAAAGGTCCCGAGATCGACACCACCGGCTGGCTCACCATACGGTCCATCAAGCTCAACTGCGACGGAGCGCTGGGCTCGCGTGGCGCATGGCTGCTGGAACCTTATACGGATCGTCCCGATTTTTCGGGGATGGCCACGTTGTCTATGGACACCGTGTTGAAGACTTCACAGATCGCGCTTCAGTCGGGTTTCCAGGTGTGCTCTCACGCTATCGGCGACCGTGCTAACCGCGAGATCCTGGACCGCTATGAGAAAGCCCTTACCGAAAATCCCGCGAAGGCGAAAGACCATCGCTTCCGCATCGAACACGCCCAACACATCGACCCGAAAGATCTGCCGCGATTTGCCCAGCTTGGGGTGATCGCTGCCATGCAGGCCATCCACATGTCGTCGGACCGGCCGTGGGCCATCGACCGGTTGGGGGAGAAGCGGATCAAGGAGGGAGCCTATATGTGGCAGTCGCTGCTGAAGTCGGGCGCCAAGATCGTGAACGGCACCGACGCACCGGTCGAGCCGCTCAATCCGATCGCCTGCTTTTATGCGTCCGTCACCCGCAAGACGTTAAAGGGCGAGCCCGAGGGTGGCTATGAATCTGCGGAGAAAATGACACGCGAACAAGCCTTGCGTTCCTACACACTCGACGCAGCGTATGGTGCGTTTCAGGAAAACATCAAAGGCTCCATCGCTCCAGGCAAGCTGGCGGACTTCACGGTTTTTTCGCAGGACATCATGACGGTTCAGGAGAATGATCTTTTGAAGACGGAGATCGCGATGACGATTGTGGGAGGGAAGGTAGCGTATAAGAAGCCCTAAAGAAACTGCGGCAGTCCCACGTCATGTCGCAGGCACGGGTTTTTTAAAAACCTACGCCAGTGGTTCAAGACATCCCGAATGTCGAAAGCACTGAAACTGGATAACCCGCACACGAACTAAAACGAAACCCGGTAAACACCGATAGCCGCACGCCCGATTGAAATACATCACCACACAGATTCCGTGCGCTATCCACTGGATTCCTTGGGCCACATGCGAAGCTCGAGGAAACTTGTGCCTGCGGAATGACGTGCGTCGATCAACGCGCAGCAGTCCTTCGTTAGTCCCAAGGCACCGGCCATAAAAAAAGGAAGGCGTTAACCTTCCTTTTTAATTTCTTATGTAAAAGTGAACTAGACTTTCAAGAATTTCATGGCTTTCGTTTTCACCATGTCGCGGTCGGCGGTGATGGTGGGGTCGCTGTAGACGTGTTGGGAAACTTCGGCTACGACGCCTTTTTTGAAGCCGAGTTTTTCGGCGATGTGCTCGCAGAAAACGATCTCGCTGCGGAATACCTGTCCGTCCATTTTCATGAGTTGGATGAGGTAGTAAAGATGTTCGAACTTCTCGTCGTTGGTTAACGTATCAATACTGCCAATGGGTTTGGGGCTTGCCAGCATGGCATCCACTTCTTCTTTGCTGATGCCGTTGGCTTTGCCGATGGTGTGGATCAGTTTGGATTCGCGCGAGGCCACGTTGCTATCGCTGGCGGCGAGGTTGATCAGAACGTTTAATTCTGCTTTCTTGTCAAAAATCATGAGGCTCAGTTTGTTTTTGGAGTACAAATGTTAGAAAATGTACATTCATTTTTACTGTAAAATACGATGTTTTCGTACATCGACAAAATAAATTGCCACACCTGGCCGGGATGCAACCCTTATATTTGCGCCCGGTCTTTAGGTTAAATATCATTGCTATATGAAGAATTTATGGGCTATAATCTTACTTGTCGGGTCGACCACCCTAATCCAGGCGCAATCGCAGACCCGTGCCTTGGGCAGTTTCTCGGGCGTGAAGGTGGCCGAAGGTGTCGACGTTTACCTGACCAAGGGTGACAAGGAAAGCGCGCGGGTGGAGACGGACGGAATCAAACCCGACAACGTGATCACGGAGGTTTCCGGAAGCTACCTCAAAGTGCACATGCGCGACGGGACCCATAATAAGGGCACGGTAAAAGTATATGTCACCTATGTCAAGATCGACAAGCTATCGGCCAGCTCGGCCGGCAGCATCTATTCCGAAGGCACCATTCAAGCTTCCACCCTGGAGATCAGCACCTCCAGCGCCGGCAACGTGGAAGTTACGGTGAACGCCGAAAGTGTAGACATCAGCGCCTCCAGCGCCGGTGAGGCCGAAATAAAAGGCAAAACCAAGTCCCTCAACGCCGACGCCAGCAGCGCCGGAGAGATCGACGCCTACGACCTGGAAGCTGAGAACGTCACCGCGGGGGCCAGCAGCGCCGGCTCCATCCGCATCAACGTCAGCGACGCCCTAACCGCCAAGGCCAGCAGCGGCGGCAGCATCCGCTACCGCGGCAACCCCAACAAGTCCATAACCGACTCCAGCAGCGGCGGCTCTGTAAAGAAATCGAGCTAGAAAATATTCAAAAAACCATATCCTAACGCTAACCTTCTAACCGGGGGTTAGCGTTATCTTTAGGTATGGTCTCCACCTATTTCACAGCCGATAAACAATTCTGGACCATCCTCCTGGTGATCCTCTTTCGTTATGTTTTCCTGGCCTCCATCGCCTTCCTGCTCTTCTATGTGATCTTCCGGAAAAAGGTCTTCTACAAAAAGATCCAGCGCAAGCTGCCGGGCAGCAGCGACTACTACCGGGAGATCGGCTACTCCCTCGTCACGGCCGTTATCTTCGCCTTGATCGGCTATGGCGTGTTTGGCACGCCGCTGGTGAAATACACCCAAGCCTACTGGAAGATCGGCGACTATGGCACGGGTTATTTTATCCTCAGCATCTTCCTGATGATCCTCTTCCACGACGCCTACTTCTACTGGACCCACCGTTGGATGCATCGCAAAAGCGTTTATAAGATCGTGCACCGCGTCCACCATTTATCGACCAACCCATCCCCGTGGGCCGCGATGGCGTTCCACCCGGTCGAGTCGGTTATCGAGGGAAGTGTCATCGCTTTCATTGCTTTCCTGTTTCCGGTCCATCCGCTGGCCATCGCTATTTTTCTATTGTTTATGATGGTCTATAATGTATATGGCCACCTCGGCTATGAGCTTTATCCGAGGGGGTTCTCAAAAAGCATCATCGGAAAATGGATCAATACCTCGGTGAACCACAACCTCCACCACCAAACGTTCCAAGGCAACTACGGCCTCTATTTTCTGTGGTGGGACCGTTGGATGGGGACGCTCCAGCCCGTTTATGACGAGCGCTTTGAAGAGGTGAAGAATAGAAATCAGGAGCCGGGAGCCAGAATCCAGGAGCCAGTAGTCAACACTCAGTAATCAGTTCTTGGTGTTCAATAATTAGTAGTCATTACTCACTAATGGATCTTCGGTAATACCTCAGGGATGATGGGGATTTGGATGACCAGTAAACGTCGGGTTGTCAGTCCTTAACGCTGGCGAGGGATTTGACGTTGAACGTAGCAACAGATAATAACAAAAACATAACAGACGGCCCGCCATTCAAACGCTCCTTACTTATAAGGGCTCCCCCATACCAACGGCCACCCCGATCATGGTCTTCTGGCGCTGGCTCCTTTAAATTCTTTGACTCCTAAACTACTGGCTACTAGCTACTGACTACTGGCTACTGACTCCTGGCTCCTGGCTTCTGGATTCTGGCTCCTGACCACAGAATCTCCAAAAAAACCATCCCAGCCCTTAAAAAACCACCCCAGCGCAAACGTGTTCTTAACAAAAAATTAAAATTGTGGTTGCGTTTTTAACGGTGTCTCGAAAATTCCGATAGATTTGGAAACAAATAGATCAAAATTACAACCACCTATGGCGCATTTACGATTCGATGCTCTTAAGAAACTGAGCGAACGTACCCCAGTACATGTAGACATGCCCGGCCCCAATGTTTCCAAATTTTATGGAGAACTTGTTTTCGGCTCGGAGCAGATGCGTGGAACCCTGGCCCCTGCAGTATTTAAAAAAGTAAGCCAGGCCATCAAGAACCACGAAAAAATTGATGAAGCAACCGCCGACGCAGTAGCCTCTGCTGCAAAATCCTGGGCTATGGCCAAGGGCGCGTCGCACTTCACCCACTGGTTCCAACCCATGACGGGCGGAACGGCTGAGAAGCACGATTCGTTCTTCGACGCCCTCTCCGGTATCGAGAAATTCAAAGGCAGCGAACTGGTTCAACAAGAGCCCGACGCTTCGTCTTTCCCCAGCGGTGGTATCCGCAGCACGTTCGAAGCCCGCGGCTACACGGCCTGGGATCCCACGTCGCCCATGTTCCTCTATGGCACAACGCTGTGTATCCCCACGGTCTTCGTGTCCTACACCGGCGAGACCCTGGATGCCAAAGCGCCTCTCTTAAAAGCATTGAAAGCCGTTGACCTGGCCGCCGTAAAAGTTTGCCAGCTCTTCGACAAAGACATACAACACGTCGTGGCTTCCCTGGGAGCTGAGCAGGAATATTTCGTAGTAGACAAAGCCCTGTTCGATGCCCGTCCCGACCTGGTGATGGCAGGCCGTTCGGTGTTCGGTCATGCACCGGCCCGTGGTCAGCAAATGGAAGATCACTATTTTGGATCGATCCCTCCTCGTGTTTACGATTTCATGAAAGAGTTTGAGATCGAAGCCTGGAAGTTGGGTATTCCCGTGCGCACGCGTCACAACGAAGTGGCTCCCAGCCAATTTGAAGTAGCGCCCCTGTTCGAGGAAGTGAACGTGGCCAACGACCACAACCAATTGATGATGGATGTGATGATGCGCGTAGGCGAGAAGCACAACCTGAAGATCATTTTCCACGAAAAACCTTTCGCCGGTCTGAACGGATCCGGTAAACACAACAACTGGTCACTGATCACCGACACCGGTGTGAACTTATATGCACCGACCAGCAGCGCACGCGACAACCTCATGTTCCTCACGTTCTTCATCACCACGATCAAGGCCGTACACGAACACGCCGACCTGCTGCGCGCCAGCATCGCCACTCCGGGCAACGACTTCCGTCTCGGAGCAAACGAAGCACCTCCCGCCATCATGTCCGTATTCATCGGTTCGCAAATGACCGCTGTGTTGGACGAGTTGGAGAAAAAAGGAAATGTGAAGATCGAGAAGGGCGACAACATGTATATGAAGCTTGGCATCGACCAGATCCCCGAGATCATCCTCGACGCTACAGACCGTAACCGTACATCGCCGTTTGCCTTCACCGGAAACAAGTTCGAGTTCCGTGCCGTAGGTGGAAGCGACAA
Organism: Chryseolinea sp.; assembly: GCA_036525235.1. Classification (GTDB taxonomy): domain Bacteria; phylum Bacteroidota; class Bacteroidia; order Cytophagales; family Cyclobacteriaceae; genus Chryseolinea. Next base: position 53,877 of record DATDAV010000178.1, read on the forward strand.
CTGCGGTACAGCCATGACCGCCCTGAACACGATCGTAGCCGACCAACTTGAAAAGTTCTTTGATGCCGTAACGAAAGAGATCGAAAAAGGCGAAGAGAAGCGATTGGCCATTGTGAACGTGTTGCGCAAATACATCAAGGAATCCAAAGACGTTCGCTTCGAAGGCGACGGCTATTCGGAAGAGTGGGTGAAAGAAGCGGCCAAGCGTAAACTGGGCAACGTGAAGAACATGGTTCACGCGATCGATGCTTACACCACCAAGAAATCGGCCGAGCTGTTTGAGAAGCACGGCGTGATGTCTCACAAGGAAAACGAAGCCCGCGTGGAGATCAAACTGGAAGCGTATATCAAACGCGTACAGATCGAAGCCCGTGTGATCGGCGACCTGGCCATGAACCACATCGTGCCCACCGCGATCAACTATCAAACCAAGCTCATCGACAATGCCAACGGTTTGAAAGGGCTTGGCGTGGACAACAAGACGGTCGTTCAAACGATCAAGGAAATTTCCGGACACATCGATACCATCAAGAACAACGTACGTGCCATGATCGAGGAGCGCAAGCGCCTGAACAAGGTCACCGACACGCATAAACGCGCCATCGGCTACTGCGACGACATCAAAGAGAAATACTTCGATGTGATCCGCGATGCCGTGGATAAACTGGAATTGCTGGTGGACAATGAAGATTGGCCATTGGTGAAGTACAGAGAGTTGTTGTTCCTCCGCTAGGACTCGAATAACTTCCATACCTAAACCTAGACCTGTAGATTGAAAACGGATCCCTTACCCGGATCCGTTTTTTTGTTTTTTAGAGGCTGTCGCCATACCTTGATGCGCAAAAAATAACCGCCGGATGTGCTTTAAGAAGTCCCTTTTTCTCCTGGCCTGTATGGCCCTTGCCGGTTCTGTCTTCGCACAGAAGAAGATCCAAAAGAACATTAAAAAGATCGTCACCGCCCCCGATGCGCTGGCCCATCTCACGTTTCTTGCCGCCGACGAAATGCGCGGCCGCGACACAGGCTCGCCGGAGATCGACATGGCGGCTAACTATCTGAAGACACAATTTATTCAAAATGGAATAGCCCCTGTGGAAGGAAACAGCAACGGCTATTTTCAGGATTTCCCATTGGAAAAGATTATCCCGCCGGTAGCCGGGTCCCTCACGCTGGGCGGTACCGCGTTCGCCTGGAAAGATGACCTGGTGCCCTTGAATGGGGTGGGGGCCAACCTGCAGGGCGATGTCGTTTTTGTGGGCTATGGAAAGCCACAGGATTTTGAGACGTATGACGTTCGCGGCAAAATTGTAGTAGCGTTGGCCGGCTCGCCGGAGATGACAAGACCGTTACGCGCACTGCTGCGCGAGTCGCCCCCGAAGAACAAGCTGGCCGCGGCGCATGGTGCGCTGGCCTTGGTCGAGGTGATGGCCCTGCCGGGGATGCCCTGGGCGGCGGTGCAGAGCTATTTTTCGGCAAGCCGCATCGTACTGAAAAACGATCCCTCCCAACCCCTTCCGCACATCGTATTGCGCAACAGTGAGTCGCCGGCGTTAAAGGCATTTTTAGAATCCCGCCATACAAAAGGTGAGCTGGAAGTGAAAGGCATTCCATCAAAAGCGCTGCGCGGCCGCAACGTGGCCGGCATCATCCGGGGCACAGACGTCACCCTAAGCCAGCAATGGGTGGTGGTTAGTGCACACTACGATCACGTGGGCGTGAAACACAACGACACACCAGACTCTATCTATAACGGCGCCCGCGACAATGCCATCGGCACGGTGGCGCTACTGGAAACGGCGCGCTTTCTTGGTCAACATCCGCCAAAGCGATCGGTATTGTTCATAGCCTTTACGGCCGAGGAGAAGGGACTCTTGGGAAGTGAGTGGTATGTGAATCACCCCCTGATGCCCCTGGAAAAAATGGTGTTTGATCTCAACTGCGACGGGGGTGGCTACAACGATACGGGTATCGCTACCGTTGTCGCCCTGAATCGCACGTCCGTGGATAAGCAAATGCAGGAGGCCTGCGCGGCGTTCGGGTTGGGTTTGGGTGGAGATCCCGCGCCGGAACAAACGCTGTACGATCGCTCCGATAACGCCAGCTTCGCCCTGAAGGGCGTGCCTGCCGCCAACCTGTCGCCGGGAGTGAAGACGTTTGATGAAGGATTGATGAAATACTATCACCAGCCGCCGGATGAAGTGGGCTCGCTGGATATGACGTACCTGGAAAAGTTTTTCAGGGCATTCGTACTGACCACGTTCAGGATCGCCGATGACAAGGTTTTGCCGGTGTGGATCAAAGGCGATAAATACGAAGAGGCGGGGAAGAAATTATACGGCGCGCGCTAGCGCATAGCCTTTTGCACGAGGGGTTCTTTCTGAACCATTTTCAGGATGGCGTCGTGGATCAGTTCGGGGTTGCTCCAGGGCACGAAGTGGTCCATGTCGTCTTTGAATACAAATTCCACCGGGGCATTCACCAACATTTTTTTTGCAAAGTCTGCGTTGGCCGCGGGCACCAGCGAATCTTTTTTTCCCTGGATCACAATGACCGGGCAAGTGATGTTGGACCAAAGCGGGAGCATTTTTTCCAATTGCGGTTTCAATTGATAGATCTCTTCATTGGACGCGCGGAAGGAGCGCGGCAAGATCCAACTGAGGAAGGGTGTTGCCAACGGTGCGCGGAACCACGTTTCATCGGGTTCCAATTCCGGATCGACGGAGCCGGCCACGATGATGAGTCCGTCCACCAGCGAAGGATAATCAATGGCCATGCGCGCGATGAGCGGCCCGCCCAGCGAGTGACCCACCAGGATGATGGGGCGATTTTTTTTATATTCTTCCAGGAGGGGTTTCAAGATCTCTCCTTGTTTTTGCAGAGAGGTTTCGCCGTTTCCAAAATTGGAGTATCCAAACCCAGGCCGGTCGGCGGTGATCAAAAATGCGTGATGCAGGAGGGAGGTGTCGGCCAGGAAATCTATGAAGGCGCTGAGGGAGCCGGGCGAGCCGTGCACAAAAAGTACCAGCGGTTTCAGGGAGTCGCCGGCGCAGACATAGTGCATGTTCCGGAAACCAGCCTTGTAGGTGAGCTGTTTGGCGGTGACGTTTTTCGCTTTAAAAAAGGTGTCGATCTCGCTGGAACTCATCCGGAAGGTCATGCAGGAATGCGACACGATCATCACTGTCGCAAACAGGAACAGGAAGAACCAGCGCAATTTCCTTCCGATACCGAAGGCCATGACTATTGCAAATTGAGAAGCTTTTTGTACTGGGCCGTGTTGTGCAAGAGCTCTGTTGCCTTGCGAATGTCATCGTCGTATTTAAAGCCTGCTTCGATGCCACCTTTTTCCAGGTGATAGTGCGATGCGATCTCTTCTTCCAACAACATTTTGATCTCGTCCTTATACAAGTTGAGTTCGTTCTTTTTGCTGTCGGCGATGCGCGCCTGGATTTGTTCGAGCTGTGGTTTCAGATCGGTGTAGTATTTTTCCTTGTGGGCTTCTTCCGTGAATTGCTGGAGCTCGTATTCCAGGTACGACTTGTAGCTGTAGTTCTTGTCCTTCATCCAAACCGTGAATTGCTGATACTCTTCGTCCGACAACGTAAACGTCTTGGGATCGACGGGCTCGGCATGCTTGAAGGTGTATTGTGCGGCGAAGTCGAAAATGAAACCTTTTTCAAAGAGCACTTGCGTGAGCACGTGTGCTTCGTGGGCTTCGGTCTTAATATCCGGGTCGATGCCGCCGCCGTCAAACACCGTGCGACCGGTGGCAGTCTTGAATGATTTTTTCAACGAGTCGGGAATGGAGCCTACACTGCCGTCTTCGCGGCGGTGGGTATAGTCCAGCACCTGGATGCAGCGGCCGGTAGGGGTGTAGTATTTTGCCGTGGTCACCTTCAGCTGTGAATTGTAGGAGAGCGGGCGGCTCACTTGCACCAGTCCTTTACCGTAGGATTTTTCGCCGATGATCACACCGCGGTCATAGTCTTGCAACGTGCCGGCCACAATTTCGGAAGCGGAGGCGCTGCCGCGATTGATGAGTACTCCTACAGGGATCTCTGTATCGATCGGCGCGTTCAGCGTTTCATAGTTCAAATTGTTTTCGGGAATTTTTCCTTTGGTGCTCACCACCAGTTTTCCTTTGGGGAGAAAGAGGTTGGTGATGTTTACCGCTTCGATGAGCAGACCGCCGGGATTGCCGCGCAGGTCCAGGATGGCGGCTTTTGCGCCTTGGTCTTTCAAAATGATGAGGGCGTTGCGCACTTCTTTTGCCGCGTCCGGTGTGAAGTCTGTCAATTGAATATAGCCGATGTCTTTGCCCACCATGCCATAGTAGGGCACGTTGTTCAGTTTTATCTTTTCGCGTTTAAATTCGAGGCGGACGAGTTTGTCGGCGCCCATGCGTTTCACGGTGAGGCTCACGGGCGTGCCTACCTGGCCTTTCATGAGTTGACCCGATTCTTCGCGGGACAGTTTTGATAATTCGACATCGTCGATCTTCACGACTTCATCGCCGATCTTCAGCCCGCCGCGTTGTGCACCATAGCCTTCCATGAGCATGGTGACGATGGTCTTGTTGCCGATCTCGCGTGTGATGGCGCCGATGCCGCCGTATTGGCCGGTGTTGATGGTGCGGAAGTCTTCCACTTCATCTTCGGGAATATAATTGGTATAGGGATCCAGCGACGTGAGCATGGCGTCGATGCCGGTGCGCACGAGCTTGTTGGGGTTGATCTCGTCGACATACAGCGCGTTGACCTCTTTAAAAAGCGTGGCAAAAATGTCGAGGTTTTTGGCGATCTCGAAGTACCGTTCCGCCGGGCGCGTGGAGGCCAGGGCAAAACAGGTGGCAGCGAGAATGGAGAGGATGATGATTCTTTTTTTCGTTATCATACGGAGCGGCACAAACTAAATCTTCTACACGTAAAACCTGCAAACCAGGTTGATGTTGTTTTCGGAGAGGGAAAATTCAGCATTTAATTGGTAAAAATTGAAGGAATGTATGTTATTCTTTCGGTATTTTTAAAAACCACAGAAAAAACAACGCCCCATGAAAAGAATTCCGTTGCTCGTCGCCGTTCTCACCCTGCTTTTATACGCTTGCCGCCAGGAAAAGACCCTCGAACTGAAAACCGCCGAAAGCCAGGGCTTCACCTATTCTTACGTGCCGGACGACCCTTTGAAGGTAAGGATTTACACCTTAAAGAACGGTTTGAAAGTATACCTGAGCCAATATCCATCCGAACCCCGCATTCAAACCCAGATCGCCGTAAAGGCCGGGGGCAAAAACGACCCCGCGTCCCACACGGGCCTGGCCCATTACCTGGAACATATCATGTTCAAGGGTACCGCAGATTTCGGTACCATGAACTGGAAAGAAGAGGAAGTCTACCTCGACAGCATCGAGCACATGTTCACGCACTACGGAACGCTGCAGGATTCGGTTGGACGGAGCAGCTATTACAAGCTCATCGACCAGGTCTCCAACCAGGCCTCGAAGCTGGCTATCGCCAATGAATACGACAAAATGGTGAGCGAACTTGGCGCGACAGGTACCAACGCCTACACGACCGAAGACCGCACCGTCTACATCAACGACATTCCATCCAACCAGCTCGACAACTGGGCGCAATTGGAAGCCAACCGTTTCCAGAAGATCGTGCCCCGTCTTTTTCACACAGAACTGGAGGCCGTATACGAAGAAAAGAATCGCGGCCTGGACAACGACTACTGGAAAACCTATGAAGCGCTCTACGCCGCCATCTTCCCCAACCATCCCTATGGCACGCAAACTGTGATCGGCACGATCGACCATTTGAAAAACCCGTCCATCACGGCCATCAAAGAATATTTTGATGTCTACTACCGGCCCAACAACGTGGCGATATGCCTGAGCGGCGACCTGGACTATGACAAGACCATTGCCGCCATCGACAAATATTTTGGTGGATGGAAGCCCAACGATAAACTTCCCGAATGGAAAAAGATTGAAGAAGCCCCCATCACGACACCTATCACACGCGAAGTGCTGGGACCCGACGCCGAGTGGGTAACGCTGGCCTATCGCTTCAAGGGCCGGAACAGCGACGACTACCGGATGCTGACACTCGTCAACAAGATACTGAACAATGGGCAGGCCGGTCTGATGGATATCAACCTCAAACAAAAACAAACTGTACTGGAGCCGCAGGCCTATGTGGATTACCTGAACGACTATTGCGTGCACGAATTCACCGCCCGTCCGCGCGAGGGTCAGACCTTGGAAAATGTGCAGAAGCTGCTACAGGATCAGATCGAGTTGGTGAAACAAGGCGCATTTGACGCCGACCTTATCGAGGCGGCGATCAACAATCTGAAAAAAGAAAAAATCGAAGCCTCTCAACAAAACTGGTCCCGCTCCGCCGATCTGGTGCTGGCCTTCACAAATGATATCCCGTGGCAGGACTTCGTGGGAGAGATCGACGCGATGCGCAAGTACACGAAGGAAGACATCGTGAAATTCGCAAACGAGCACTATGCCAATAACTATGTTGGGGTGTACAAACGCACGGGCAAAGACCCGAGCGCGCGCAAAGTAGAAAAGCCCTCCATCACCAAGGTGACGCTGAACAAGGAAAACCGTTCACCCTTTCATGAGACGCTTCTGAACAACAAAGTAGAGAAGCTGCAGCCTGTGTTTTTGGACTACGACAAAGACATTCAAAAGCTGAAGATGAACAAAGACGTGGAAGTGCTCTACACACCCAACACCGAGAACGATCTGTTCATGCTCTACTTCCTCTCGGACTTGGGCAGCAACAACGACCCGCGCATGAAAGTGGCGGTGGAGTATTTGCAATACCTGGGCACCGAGACCATGTCCGCAGAGGAGGTGCAGAAAGAGTTCTTCAAACTAGGATGCAACTTCGGCGTGTATGCGGCCGAAGACCGGACCTTTGTCTACCTGACCGGACTAAACGAAAACATGGACAAGGCGCTGCAGCTTTTCGAAAAACTGCTCGCCCAACCTAAACCCGACGACGAAGCCCTGAAGAAATTGGTGGAAGGCATTTTCAAGCAACGCGACGACAGCAAAAAAGACAAGAGCACCATCATGTTCTCGGGCTTGATAAACTACGGCCTGTATGGCCCCCAATCGCCGTTCACCAACGTGCTCAGCAACAAAGATCTGCGCACCGTGAAGTCGGGAGAATTGGTGTCGCTGATCCAGGACTTTACAAAAACACAACACCGTGTGCTCTACTATGGTCCGAGGAAAACGGATGAACTCCTTACACTCCTGAATAAGGAACACACCTTACCCGATCAATTGAAACCCCTGCCGCCATCCGTAGAGTTTGCCATGACCGACGTGAAGAAGCCTTCCGTGTATTGGGTTGACTACGACATGGTGCAGGAAGAGATCATGTTCCTGTCGAAAGGAGAGAAGTTCGATAAAGGCCGCGTGCCCATCACACAAATGTTCGACGAATATTTTGGCGGCAACATGAGTTCCCCCATCTTTCAGGAATTGCGCGAAGCCCAGGGCTTGGCCTATTCGGCATTTGCCTACTATGGCTCCGCCGACAAAGCCGGCGACAACGACCTGTTCTATGCCTACATCGGCACCCAAGCGGACAAGCAAACGGAGGCCATGAAAGCCATGCGTAACTTATTAACGGAGTTCCCGAAAACGCAAAGCGGCTTTGATGTGGCCCGCGATGCCATCGTGAGCCGCATCGAAAGCGAGCGCATCAACAAATGGGAGATTCTTTTCAACTACGAAGAAGCCCGGAAACGCGGCCTCAACTACGACATTCGCAAAGATGTCTATGACCAGGCGCAGAAGTTCACCCTGGACGATGTGACGAAATTCCAACAACAGTACATCAAAGGAAAGAATTTTAACGTGGTGCTGATCGGAGACAAAAGCAAAATCAAATTGAAAGACTTGCAATCCTACGGCGAAGTGAAACAACTGTCGCTCGATGAAGTTTTTGGATATGAGAAGGTTCAAAAGATAAACGTAGAAAAGCCGAATCAATAGCGTCAAGGTTTTCACCGCAGAGGCGCAAAGGCGCAAAGAAAAGGCGCAGAGTCTTTGCGTTAACTTTGCGCCTTTGCGTCTCTGCGGTGAAAAAAGTCTTTCAACTCCAAGCCTTCTTCAAAAAGCGCAACCAATTGCCATGCATCACCTTCTCAATATCCTCGGCCGAATAGCCTCGTTTAGCCAATAGCGCCGGGAAAGTTTGCAAATCCGCGATCGTCTCGATATCATAAGGGCTCTGCTCTTTTCCATATCCACCATCCAAATCCGACCCAATGCCAATATGGCTAGCGTTCCCTGCTAACTGACAGATGTGGTCCATGTGATCGATGAGCACCTCCAGATTGCAATTCGTGCCTCGCGGCGTAGAAACTCCTCGTACCCAGTTAGGCACCATCATCCAGGCATCCATCACCCCTCCGATCACGGCGCCCCTGGCGATGAGCTCTTTCAACTGGTCGTCGTTGAACTGGCGGTTGTGATCCACAATAGCGCGGCAGTTGTGATGGCTGGCCCACACATGGCCGTTAAAATTATCCATCGCTTCGCGGAAGCTGTCGTCGCAGAGGTGGGTGGCGTCAAGGATGATGTTGAGCCGTTCCATTTCTTTTAACAGCGCCTTGCCGGCAGCACCCATGCCACCCGTGGCGTTCGTGCCCTGCGCATAGCGTCCCGGGCCGTAGTGTGCGGGGCCGACAGCGCGCAGGCCTTGCTCATAGGCTCGTTCCAGATGTTTCAGCGTGACGATAGAGTCAGCGCCTTCCAGGCTGCGGATATAACCGATGGCCTTGTTGTTTTTTGGAGTCTTGTCGTTCCAATAGGTCACATGTTCTTCCAGCGCTTTCCAAGTCGTAATGGGTTTTAGTTCGCCCGCTTCTTCCATCTCCCGGTACCAAGCCAGTTGCGCTTGTGTCTGGGCCCAGGCTTGGGATGGAGAGTTCCAGCCGGGAAGTGTATTGCCCGGGGCTACATAGCGCGCAATCTGGGTGGCGACCACCACGCCGATGTCTCCCTTGCGGAGCTCTTCGAAGTTCACCACGTTATTGCCGCGGTCGGGTTTGTCGGTCATGCCTTGTTCGCGGGCCCGCATTTCGGCGATGGGTCTCCGCAGGTCGCGGTTCCATTCCATAGCATTCATACTCAGGTCCAGGTGGGCGTCGATCGTAAACATGGGGTGGTTGTTTGGTTCGGGATTTTTTATTCAGATCAAACCGTGATCTTGCGGTTGCGCGACAAAGTGGTCCAATAGCCTTTAACCTGTTGGTCTTCCACGAAAGCCACGCGGTCGTGTAGGGCAATGGTGGGACAGATGTGATAGGGTACGCCATACAACACATCGCCTACCGCGTATTCTTTTCCATCTTCCACTTTCAACACCATGTGCTCTTCGCTGTGACCGGTGGGTTGCAAGGCGCCGCCGTTGAGGAATGTTACGCGACTTGTCAATGGATTTTCGGAAGCAATGGATTTGTGACCCAGGTCAACGCAGATGATGCCCGGCGCCGGTTTCGAAATGACGCGGGTCACCACCAGGGCGGCGAATTTATAGTCTTGTTCTTTGAGCGTGCTGGCATAGCCGCTGTCCCAATAGATATACGTTCCCGGACTGCATTCGATCGTCTTGCGTTTTGAATGGATCGAATAGGTGGGTGTGCCGCCGGCGACGATGGTGAGGGTTTTGCCGCTGTGTTTCCGGATGTCGGCTTGCAATTTTTCTACGGAGGCAAAAGCTTCGTCGCAGCGTTGTGTACGCACCGCTAGATCTGTATCTCGCAAGTGTCCATCATAGGCATGGAGGCCAACGACGGTGATGCCCTCGAAATTCTCGCAGGCCTTGAAAAGTGCGAGCGCGTCACCTGGTGCAATCCCGGTGCGATTCATACCCACATTAAGGTCGATATAGACGGGAATGGTTTTCTTTCGTTCCAGAAAAATATCGGAAAGCTGTTTGGCTGTAGTGGCGTTGTCGATGAGGCAACTGAACGCCGTTTTTGGAAATCGCTGAACCAGGTCGGCCAGTCGCACAGTCTTAGGACCTACGGGTTGGTAGGCCAGCAACACATCCGGTGCACCCACAGTCCCCAGCATCTCTGCTTCGGAGATCGTTGCGCACTTAAATTTCTTTATCCCCGCCGCCAGCATCATCGCGGTAACCTCCGCCGACTTGTGTGTTTTTACATGCGGTCGCAACCGTGTCACATCGTCGATGCTGTTCACCAGGGTTTTGATATTGTCGATAACGCGGTCTGGATACACGGCCACTGCCGGCGTATCCAACACATCCGCGTTTTGAAGCGTAAACCAATCCGTTTTCATACGCTAAGCAAGTTCAAACATGGCCTCAATCTCCACAGGAATGTTGTCCGGCAGTGATCCCATGCCCACAGCGCTACGCACACCAACACCGTTCTGTTCACCCCAGACCTTGGCAAACAATTCGCTGCAGCCATTGATAACATACGGATGCCGCTCAAAGTCGGGTGTGCAGTTCACCATGCCTAACACTTTGATCACGCGTTTGATCTTATTGAAACTGCCGAGATTCTGTTTCAGCGTCGCCAGAATAGCCAGGCCCACTTGCTGCGCAGCGAGTTTACCTTCTTCCATGGTCATATCCTTGCCAATGCGACCGATGATCAGGCTCTTATCCTCCTTCACGGTACCGTGACCGGATACGTAAACAAAATTGCCCACGATCAAAAAGGGTTTGTAAACACCCAGGGGCGTGGGAGCAGGGGGCAGGGTGAGGCCGAGGTTTTCGAAATTTTGATCAGGGGATGTTTGGGACATAGTGTTTCGAGGTTAGAAAATGTTTTGGCTAAAAGTAGTGAAATCAGGAGCCAGAATCCAGGAGCCAGGAGACAGAATTTGGTGCTCGGCATTCAGTAGTCAGTAGATAATAGTTCAGTAGGCGATGATCAAAATATTCAATAGGCAGTGATCAGTATTCAGTAGATGTAGTTCAGAAGCAATAGGAAACAAAACACGAAATCTTCAACGCACCTGGATTCTGAATTCTACTGACTACTGACTACTGGCTACTAAAACTCCGGGCTCCTGATTCAAATAATCGCATTCAGAATCATCACTCCGATCAATCCCGCGATGGCTACAATCGTTTCCATGATCGACCATGATTTTATCGTGTCGCGGATGCTGAGGCCGAAGTATTCTTTGAAGAGCCAGAAACCCGCGTCGTTCACGTGGGAGAACATGAGACTGCCGGCTCCAATGGAGAGCACCATAAGCTCCGGGTTCACATCCGGTCGGCTCATGACCGGCATGATGATGCCCACCGCCGTGAGTCCTGCTACCGTTGCTGAACCCACACATACGCGAATGAGGCACGCCATAGCCCATCCCAGGACAAGCGGGTGCACGTCAAGGCCGTTGAGCAGGTCGCCGATCTGTTGGCTCACACCGCTGTCGATGAGGATTTGTTTTAAGGAGCCTGCGCCGCCCATGATGAGGAGCAGCATGGCGATGTCTTTTATCGATTCGCCATAAATATCCATGATGCGTTTCATGGACATGTGCATGCGCAACCCCAGGGTGTAGGTAGCCACTGCCAGGGACAGGATCATGACGATGGCGGGATCGCTCAGGAACGTCACGACAGCCTTCACGGGACCGCCTTCGGGCACGGCGCCACTGGCAAAGGTGGTGAGCCCGAGGAGAAGAACAGGAAGCAAGGAAGAGAAAATACTAACCCACAGGCTGGGCAACTGGTCTTCGGGCAAGGGTTCAGATTTGAAGGTGCGCAGCATGGGGGCATGGATATTTTTCAATGCCCTCGAAAACAAAGGCCCTGCGACAATTACGGTGGGTATGGCGATGAGCACGCCGTACATCAACGTCTTCCCCATGTCGGCATGGAACGCGCCAACCAAAGCGGCAGGCGAGGGGTGAGGGGGCAGGAAGCCGTGTGTTACGGACAGGGCGGCCAACATGGGCAACCCGGTGTATACGGCGGGCAGTTTGTATTTTTCAGCTACTGAAAAGATCAACGGGATCACCAATACAAAACCGACGTTGTAAAACAGAGGGATGCCGATAATGAACCCCGTGATCATGAGCGCCCATTGAATATAGCGCTCGCCAAAAAGTTTCATGAGTCCGGTGGCGATCCGTTGTGCTGCGCCGCTGTCGGCCGTGAGTTTGCCCAGCATGGCGCCGCAGGCTACGACGATGATGAGCGAGCCCAGCATGTCACCCATCCCTTTCTGAATGGATCCGGTGATTTTTCCTGGCTCGATCCCCAGCAGCAATCCCGCCAGGATCGCGATCAGTAAAAAGGCCAGGAAGGCGTTGAGCTTGAGACGGGTGATGAAAAGAACCAGGAGCGCAATGCAAAACAGGATGATCAGTATGGACATGTACGTGCGGTCTTATGGAAAGATCAGGATTCGGACTTCAAATGAAATGTAAGTAAAAAATCCAATTGAGCCGGTAGCGCAACCGGATGAATGCGCGGATCAGAATTTGTCCGGTATCTGAATGATGCGGACCACCACTTCGTGCGGATCGCCATCCTTGTCCAGCAGGCTGAATTTCACCATGGGGTTGTCGCGGCGGATGTTGCTCTCCACGTGGATCACCTGGTTGTCTTGGAGGTGTTTCTCCAGCTCTTTTTGAAGACTGTGGAGCGCATTGGCAAAATCCACTTCAAGCGGGCTGGGGTTGTAGGAGGTGGTCTTCATGATTTTAAATCGGGTAGTTTTAGCGGGTCAAAGCCTAGTTCAGTAAGGGAATCATCACCACCGGAGCAACGCAGACGCCCAGGTGAAACCGCTGCCAAAAGCAGCTAAACAAATTAAGTCATTTTCCTTGATTTTCCCTTCGGCCCAGGCCTCGCTCATCGCAATGGGAATGGAGGCGGCGGTGGTGTTGCCATAGCGCATAATGTTGTTGTACACCTGGCTGTCGGTCAGGGCCAGCTTTTCTTGTATGTATTGGCTGATGCGCAGGTTGGCCTGGTGGGGCACCAGCAGGTTGATATCTTCCTTTTTGAGGTGGTTGGCGTCCAGCGCCTCGTTGATCACTTCCATGAAGCGGACCACGGCGTGTTTGAACACCTGGTTGCCATTCATCACCACCTTGAACGTTGACGTGTCGGTGATCTGGTCGGGCTGCCGCTCCGCGTGGGGACGGCTGCTGCCGGGGTCTTTCACATACAGTTCCTCGGCAAAATTGCCGTCGCTGTGGAGGTGGGTGGAAAGGATGCCCGGTTTGTCGGACGGCTGCAGGATGGCTGCCCCGGCGCCGTCGCCAAAGATCACGGCCGTGTTGCGTCCGCGTGTGCTGATGTCCAGCGCCGTGGATTGGATTTCGGCTCCGATCACCAGGATGGTCTTGTACATGCCGCTCTTAATGAACTGGTCGGCTACCGAAAGGGCATAGATGAATCCCGAGCAGGCATTGCGTATGTCGAGAGCGCCGATGCGGCCGTCGAGACCCAGTTCGCGTTGCAGCAGCACGCCGCTGCCGGGGAAGAAATAGTCGGGTGTGATGGTGGCGAAGACGATGAAGTCGATATCCTTTTCGGTGAGTTTTGCGCGCGTCAGGGCCATGCGGGTGGCCTTGGCGGCCATGTTGGCAACGGTGTCCTTGGCGGGATCCATCCACCGGCGTTCCTGGATTCCCGTGCGCTCGATGATCCACTCATTATTGGTGTCCATAATGGAGGAAAGGTATTCGTTGGTGATGACGGTTTCGGGGACGTGGTGGCCGAGGCCTACTATTTTTGAATAGCGCATTCGATTGTTTTTAAAAAGAACCCCAAGTTAACAAATGTTGGCATATGCGCGTTAGGCGGCTTGGGTTTTGGCCTGGGGATCCAAGTTAAACCGCCTCACCTCGCTAAAGCTTCGGCGAGCAAAGAAAGGCGCAGCGGACGCAAAGTCAACGCAAAAAAATCCTTTGCGCCAGACTTTTGCATCCGCTGCGTTTTGTGGTTTAAACGATGCATTGTCCCCACAAAAAAAGTTGCTCGAAAATCTCTCCACGGACATTACTCCAGGAAAAGATCCTCAAACAACTTTCCATTCATCGGTGAACGGTTCCAACTAATATCTAAACCCTCTCACCGCGAATTGACTTTACGAAATCTTTTTATTAAAAGATTTGAGATCAATTATCTCCAACTGGTTTGCCATCGGAACCGAAATGGTAGGTTCTCATTTTTCCGCCGTTTTGGATTTGAAGGATATAATGGTTGTTGCTCTTGTCTTTATAAAGCGTTCCGTCTTCCCACCCTTCATATTCCGGGGCTTGCAAAGTACGCTTCAACGAAGCAGGGACCTCGGAGGCCTGTAAGCGGATCATCTCCTTTGTGTCGACCTGGGGTTTTGACTGGTCGGTGGCATTCTGACTTTCCTGTTGTTGAGGCGCTACCTGCGGCGTGCTTTGTTGTGGCGTGCTGCGTTGTTGTGTACTGGTGGTGTCCACCTGGGCGTAGGTCACGACCGACGCCAGGAGCAATCCCGCTCCCAATACGATTAACTTTTTCATGATGTTATTTTTTTAAGTTTCACATTCCTTTTTCTCTATAGCCTAAAAAAAATGCCGGTATCAGAACGTTGAATACAGCGCCACGGCAGGCGTATTTTTATGTGCTGTCGTAGATCAAATAAGCAATCTGTTGATATTTGAAGAATAATCTCCACAACCCGGGAGGGCCCCAACGGCAAGCAATACCGGAAGCGGGACTATTGCACCGGCGTCTTCTGCAAGACGGCCATCAATTCTTTTTCATTCGTGAGGTCGAGCCGCAGGGGCGTGATGGAAACCAACCCTTTGTCTACGGCCCAGCGATCGGTGCCTTCTTCGGCGTCTTCCAGGGGCACCACGGTGAACCAATAGTGTTTGCGGCCCATGGGGTCGGTGCCGGGCACGATCTTGCCGTCGTATTGTTGCACGGCCTGGCGTGTCCATTGAACTCCGGTTGGGTTGGGAGGGAAGTTCACGTTCGCCAGGGTTAGGTTGGGGTTGTCCAACAGCAGGCCCAATACCTTCTCGACATAGGGTTCCAGAGCCTTGAAATCGGGTTCGGTTTTGCCGACGGGCGTGCTCAGCGCAATGCCCTTCATCCCCAGCAGGGCCGCCTGTTTTGCACCGGCCAGGGTGCCCGAATGCCACATGGAATTGCCCAGGTTCAGCCCCATGTTGATGCCCGATAACACAACGTCGGTTTGTGCCCACAGGTGCGAACCCAGCGCCACGCAATCGGCGGGCGTTCCGTTCACGCGGTACGCTTCCAGCCCCTCGAAGTTCACGGGCGACTTTTTATAGAACAATGGACGGGAGGCCGTGATGGCATGCCCCATGGACGACTGCTCCACATCGGGAGCGACCACCCTAACCTCGCCGAAACGCGCCGCGATCCGCGCCAGCGCCGCAATACCGGGGCTGTAAATGCCGTCGTCGTTTGTTACCAAAATGCGCATAATCAGTAATCATTTTTGCGTGAACCTATTTCCACACAGCAATTGGCATGCAATTATCTTCCCACAAATTGACAAACAAACCCCATTCATGAAATTTGTTGAGCTGATTCACAACCCAAAAGCCGGAGAAGGGGAGAATACGATGTCCGACATCGTTGCGCTCCTGAAGGAAGAAGGCTATGACTGTAGTTATTCTTCCACACCAGAGCTGGAGGAGGGCAAGAAATTCACCAAGGAGGTGGATCTGGTCGTGATTGCCGGCGGCGACGGCACCGTGCGCAAGACGGCAAATCAGCTTATAGGCAGCCGCTTGCCCCTGGCCATTTTGCCCATGGGCACGGCCAACAACATTGCGCAAACCCTCGCCATCAAAGGCGGCTACCGCAACATCATCCGCCACTGGAAAAACAGTAAAACGGTGTCCTTTGATGTTGGAAAGTTGAACGGACTCAAAAAACACTCCTTCTTTTTGGAAGGGCTGGGTTTTGGTGTGTTTCCCAAGTTAATGGATGAAATGCACATCCAGAAGCGAAACAACGGCACCCCGGAAGAGAACATGCGTGCAGCCCTGGAGTTGCTGCGCGAAATCGTGCTCACCTACAAAGCAAGACCTTGCACTATCGAAATAGACGATGCGCGTTATACGGGTACTTACATTTTGGTGGAAGTCATGAACATCAGTTCCATCGGTCCCAACCTCAGGCTGGTGCCGTATGCCAATCCCGGCGACGGAGAATTTGAAGTGGTACTCATCGCCGAATCGCAGCGCGACCAATTTGCCGAATACCTGCAGCGCAAGATCCGGGGCGTAGAAGAGCCCGTGTTCTTCAATATCCTAAAAGCAAAACAACTGAAAATATTATGGGAAGGAAAACGCGTCCACGTGGACGATGTCTCCATCAGCCTCGACGGGCCGACCGAAATAGACATCACCCTCCAACCGGGCGGATTGTCTTTTTTGGCGGGAGAAGAATATGGCATGGATAAAGGAAAGTGAACCGCTAAACACGAGCATTATGGAAGAGAAGAAGATGGAAAGCGACAAAAATATCCTTTGGTATAAAGATGCGATCATCTATGAACTGCACATCAAAGCTTTTCGCGATACCAACGGCGACGGCATTGGCGACTTCGGTGGCCTGCTGGAAAAACTCGACTACCTCAAAGACCTCGGCGTCACCGCCATCTGGGTGCTTCCGTTTTATCCCTCACCCCTGAAAGACGATGGCTACGACATCGCCGACTACTATAGCATCAATCCCGCCTATGGCGACCTGGACCAATTCAAACTCTTCCTGAAAGAAGCACACGACCGCGACCTGAAAGTGATCACCGAGCTGGTCATCAACCACACTTCCGACCACCACCCGTGGTTCCAGCGCGCACGCCTCGCCCCGAAAGGTTCGCCCCATCGCGACTACTATGTTTGGACAGACGACCCCACACAATACAAAGATGTGCGCATCATCTTCCAGGACTTCGAAGTGTCTAACTGGACGTGGGAACCGGCCGCACAGCAATTCTACTGGCACCGCTTCTTTTATCATCAGCCCGATTTGAACTATGACAACCCGCTGGTGCAGGAAGAAGTGTTCAAGATCATCGACTATTGGTGTGGGATGGGCGTTGATGGCTTCCGGCTCGATGCCGTGCCCTACCTCTTCGAACGCGAGGGCACCAACGGTGAGAACCTGGAAGAGACCCACGACTTCCTGAAAAAACTCCGCGCGCATGTGGATGAATATTTTCCCGGCACGTTGCTCCTGGCCGAAGCCAATATGTGGCCCGAAGACTCGGCGTCCTACTTTGGCGACGGCGACGAATGCCAGATGAACTATCACTTCCCCCTGATGCCCCGCATGTTCATGGCCTTGCAAACCGAAGACCGCTATCCCATCACCGACATCTTTGAACAGACCCCGGCCATACCCGACAACTGTCAATGGGCCATCTTCCTGCGCAACCACGACGAGTTGACCCTGGAGATGGTGACCGACGAAGAGCGCGACTACATGTATCGCGTTTATGTCAAGGACCCCAAGGCCCGCATCAACCTCGGCATCCGCCACCGCCTGGCTCCGTTGATGGCCAACAACCGGAACAAGATCGAGCTGTTGAACTACCTGCTATTCTCCCTGCCCGGCACGCCGGTTATTTATTATGGCGACGAGATCGGCATGGGCGACAATTTTTACCTGGGCGACCGCGACGGTGTTCGCACGCCCATGCAATGGTCGTCGGAAAGGAACGCCGGCTTCTCAGAGACCAACCCACACCAGCTTTATTTGCCCGTGATCCTCGATCCGGACTATCATTACGAGTCGGTGAATGTCGAGATCCAAAGCAAGAACACCTCGTCGCTGTTGTGGTGGATGAAGCGCCTCATTAACAAACGAAAACAATACAAAGCATTTAGTCACGGCGATCTGAAATTCGTTCACTGTGAAAATCCGAAAATACTGGCGTTCATCCGCCAGCACCAGGAAGAGGTGATCCTTGTGATCGTGAACCTTTCGCGCTATATCCAACCGGCCGAGCTTGACTTGCAAGAATTTCGCGGCTACGTGCCGAAGGAGATCTTCAGCAACAATAAATTTCCGTCCATAAAAGATGACGGTAACTATTTCTTCACCATGGGGGCATATGCTTGTCTCTGGTATGCGCTGGAATTGGCCCATCCCAACATCGACCGCAAGATCACCTTGCCCCATGTCAAAGTGAAAGCCTGGACCGACCTCGCACACCGGCCCATGCAAGAATATCTTTCCGAAAAAGTATTGCCCGACTATATTATGAAGATGCGCTGGTTTGGGGGCAAAGCCCGCGTGGTGGAGAACTTCCGCATCGTGAACCAGGCGTCGGTGCCGCTAAAGGAACACGGCATCATCGTATGGCTGATCGAGGTGACCTATCAGTCCGGGCTTGCCGAGTTGTATCAACTGCCGGTGGCTTTTGGAAAGGAAGCCTTTGCGGCGAAATTAAAGGACGGATGCCCGCAATCCGTTATCTGTACGCTCACGGTGCACGGCGAAGAAGGCATTTTGTATGACGCTATCTACGGCTTGGAATGGCAGGAGGTGATCTTTAAGAACCTGGCGGCAAGCCACGCGCTGTCGTGGAAGGAAGGCGCGCTTCGGTTCACGGGCAACGACGCCCTGCACCTGTATGCATCCACCCTAAACCAACTGAAACCCCGTGTGCTGGGGGTGGAGCAAAGCAATACCTCCATCATCTATGACAATCGTTTTTTCCTGAAGCTCTACCGCAAGGTCGACCTCACCGTCAACCCCGACGTGGAAATTTCGCAATACCTTGGCGACAACGTGAATTTCAAAAACGTGCCCGCGTTTGTGGGCAAGATCGAATGGCGCATGGGCAAAGAGGTGATCGTAATGGCCATGATGCAGGAGATGGTGGAAAGCAACAGCGATGCCTGGGCCTATATGCTGGACCGCCTCGACGACTTCAATGAAAAGGTGCTCACCGAAAGTGAAGGCACCTTCCTACCCCCACTGGAGGGAAGTCTTTACAACCCGTTGTCGTATGAAGAAGTGCCCAAGGAAATGCAACAGTTCATCGAAGGCGCAGTAGCCGAAAGAGTGACGCTCTTGGGCAAGCGCACCGCTGAAATGCACCTGGCATTGGCCCGCGAAACGGCCAATCCCGATTTCAAACCCGAGCCGTATTCGCTGCACTATCAGCGCTCGTTATTTTCCGGGCTTCAGACATTGGTGCGCGCCACCTTCCAAAGTCAGCAACGCCAACTCAGCGCCTTGTCGCCAGAGGTCCGGCAACAGGCCGAAGCGGTGTTGGCGCGGAAGAGCGAGATCATGCAGACTTTTCGCGGCATCTATAAAAAGAAGATCGATGTGATGAAGATCCGCATCCACGGCGACTACCACCTGGGCCAGGTGTTGTTCACCGGTCGCGATTTCGTGATCACTGACTTTGAAGGCGAGCCCGCCCGCAGCTTTGGTGAGCGAAGACTAAAACGGTCACCCCTGCGCGATGTCGCCGGCATGATCCGTTCCTTCCACTATGCCGCCTATGGAAGCTTGTTCCTAGACAACCAGATCCGCAAAGAAGACCATGCCCTGCTTATCCCGTATGTGGATCAGTGGTATCACTACATCAGCGGGTTTTTTATGAAGGCCTATCAGGAAACCGTGAAGGGTGCGCCATTTATGCCGGCCAACCCGGAAGACTTGAAGATATTGATGACCACTTTTCTTTTAGAAAAAGCCGTCTATGAATTGAACTATGAGATGAACAACCGTCCCGATTGGCTGATCATTCCACTGCAAGGGATCCAGGAGATCCTGCACGACGCGGACGAAAACAGGGTGCCGGCCGAAGAGCCGGTGGAAGCCGACTATTAGCCGTTCGCGGCCAGGAAAGAACTAAAATCTTGGCGAAAGGAAACTAGGAACAATACTTTTGAAAAACACCGCGTATTTCCTGCAGCACCAGGGGATGGTCGGTCACGGGAAGATAGGTGTTGGCGTCCTTTATTTGTTTGATGAGGGAAGAATAATGTACGAGGTCCAACGTGGAAATTTGCAATTCTTTGAGGTCCCGTTTCAGGAATTCAAGTTTGATGGGACTTAATGTAGCGATATTGAAATTTTGTTCCAGGAAAGGGACAAGCGTAGAACCCAGCAAAAATCCCGAGATAAGGCTATCCCTGGATTCGCGGATACTGTCAATAATTTTTTCGATCGAGACCTTAGAATGCTCCTGAACCTGGTGATTGTTTTCCATTGATCGTGTAAGGTGTTACAATGATAAAAAGAAAAATGTACAAGTCATCTACAGGAACAGAGTTGCAGAAGCTGAATTAAATTTGTATGGTGAATGAACCGGCTCTCCACGCTTTTAACGCCCGTCCCGCCGGATTAACGGCCCGCATACGCGGATTTATGGGCTGGGGTGGCCTTTAAGAGCAGGTTTTGGATGCACTTGAACGTTTTTTGGCCGCCAAAAAGATTCTCGCTTTTAAAAACGGAGCCTCAAGCCAGTAGGGCTTCCCCATCATAACCCACAGCTCAGCTGGGCGTAAGCAACAATCTACATTCAACCTCAGCGGGGTTACCGGGACGCGTCCACAATTAAATTTTGCCACGCCAAACGAATGATACCCAACGCATGCTCCCGTAGCCTAAAACCAACACACTCCATCCCAATCCAACCCAAATCCAAATTCAGCACGCGTCCTTATTGAGACACCTCGTTCTCCTTCAACAACGGCAACTTCATCTTCCTCGCCTGCCGGTTATACAACAACGTAGCAATATCCTCATCCTCGATATGATACCGCGCCCCCACATACTTGACAATATCCCCCGAAGTATCCTTCACCGGCACAATGGAAGCATCCACCCAATACACACTACCGTCTTTCGCCTTGTTCTTGATGATGCCCCGGAACACCTCGCCTTTTTTCAACGCACCCCAGAACTCCCGAAACAACTCCTTTGGCATATCCGGATGACGGAAAATGCTGTGCGGCTTCCCAATCAACTCTTCCCTTGAATATTTCGAAACCTCACACAACTTATCGTTCACAAAAGTGATATTCCCAAACCGATCGGCCTCCGAGAGAATGGTGGTCACCCCGAACACATTCTCGCGCACCTCCAGCGACTGCCGCATCTCCACATTTTCGTTCTGCGCCGTCATCAACGCGGTCACGTCCTTGGCATAACAGGCAATGGCATAGATCTTTCCTTCGGCATCGCGGATAGGAGAGTAGTGGTTCATGTAATAGGACCTCACCCCATTGGTCGTAAACATATCCGAAACCTGAAAATGTTCACCCGCCAATGCGCGATCGTAATACGCCTTTTGTTGCGCCCGTTGCACCTCGTCGTGAGCAAACAGCGAAAGCATTTCAAATCCCTTGCCTGCTTTTAACCCCATGGCCTCCAACGCGCCGCTGAACACTTTGTTGGAGCCGATGATCCTGTAGTCTTTATCCATCGTGAAAATGGAGTCGTTCGTGGCGTTCAATACTTCCAGCAGATACTTCTCCTTGTTTTGCACTTCGGTGAGTACGCGCTGCATTTCTTCCTGCGTCGCCGAAAGCTCCTCCATGTTTTGGCGGAGTTCCTCTTCCTGCGCTTTCAACTCTTCGGTTTGTTGCTGGGCGGCATCCCGGCTACGGGTGATGTCCGTGACGTCTTTCACAAAAACGGCGGCGGCAATGATCTCGCCCTGGTCATTGCGAATGGGACTGTAGGTAACAATATAATACGCCTCCAGCTCCTCAAACTTGTAGTGGTCGGAAACATCGAAGGTCTCCCCGGCGAAAACGCGTTTGTATAGCTCTCTATAGCGAGCCTTTTCTTCTTGCGTGGCAAACAAATTGGAAATGTCGAACCCTTTGTCAATATCCAGACCCGACCCCGAATAGGTGGCCTTGAACACGCTGTTGCAGTTGATCACCTTCATGTTCCGGTCCACGGTGAGGATGGAATCTTTAGCGGCATTGATCAGGTCGGTCATGTATTTTTCCTTGCCCTGCATCTCCTTCATCACCCGGTGCATTTCCTCCTGTGTGGCCGAGAGCTCTTCCATGTTCTGGCGCATCTCTTCCTCCTGCGAACGCATTTGTTCGGCTTGCGCCTGACTCTCTTGCAGCAGCTTTTGCGTGCTCGAGCTCACTTTGGCGGTCGAGATAGTGGAGGCAATGCTTTCTCCCAGGCGCTCCACGAATTCGATCTGATAGTTTTTGATCTCGCTGAACGAAGCAATCTCCACAAGGCCAAACACGCGTTCTTCGATCTTCAACGGCACGATCAGCAAATTACGAGGAAGCCCTTCGCCCAGCCCCGACGTGATGCGGATGTAGTCCTTCGGGATATGTTTCAGATACGTTGTCCTTTTTTCCAGCACCACCTGGCCGATAATGCCTTCACCCAGTTCAAACCGTTGGGTAAGAAATTTCTGACGGTTATAGGCATAGCACGCGGCCATCTCCAGGAAGACGTCTTTCTTATCGTCGTCATTCACGATGTAGAGCGCGCCCTGGTTGGCATTCAGGTATTTCACCAGCTGACTGATGATGTCGTTCGATAGTTGGGTGATGTCGTTGTTCTTGGAACGGAGGATGTCGACAAACTTTGCCAGCCCTTCCGACATCCAATTGCGTTGGCGTTCTTCGGCCGAAAACTTTTTCATCTGGTCGCGCATGCTCACCAGCGACGAGGCCAACGCGTTGTCGCCATCCGCTTCGGTTCCGGAATCATACGGAATGTCGAGGTTGCCTTGTTCGATGGCCTTCACAAATTCCGTGGCCCCTGAAACTTGAAGCTTGTAGTTTGAAAGTTGTTGATGGAAGGTGTGCAGTTTCTCCTTTTTGACAAACGAATAAGGAAATTTTTTCATGACGGCATGAGTTTTCACAACGTTACCGACCCGCGCAGAGGCGATGAATTCGCATTGAGCATCCGGGGTTATCCGGTGAGCAGGTGGCGGGAAATAGCCGGTGGGTGGCGGGTTTGGCTGGACACTAAAAACCGGAACGTTTACACGAACGGTGTAGACCTTCTGGCATTTTTTAATTTATTCCACGGCTCGCCTCTCGATCCATTGCTAAAACGTCAGTAACACTTTGCCGGACATGTACAGTGAGCAAGTGGTGTGAAAGACCACATCGTTGGGTTTGGGATGGACGTTAAGCTGGAGAAATCCGGACGGAACGGTGCAAACCTTACGGGATTTTCATGTAAGGGAAATATCGGGTGTATCATAAACTGAAATTCTATTGCAGTGGGGCGGCCTAGTTTTGGGACACCATCTAACCATGGAATTAAACTAAGACACGTCTATGAAATCCCTCGTCATCTCCTTGCCCATTTGTGCTGCGGTACTCTTATTCGCTTGCACGGAACCCAAGATCATCATCATCCAATGCAACGTCTGCGCCCCGGAAGAGGGGCCCTCTGGCGATAAACGTCCGCCCATTGACTTTTTTATGCACGCCACGATCGAAGGACAGCTTTGGATCGCCAATGTAGATGGCAGTGCGCTAAGTACTCCATTAAGTGCAGGAGGCGAGATCGTGGTCCAGGATACGAATCGTACCTCGCAGATCACGCTGCGTCTTCCGAAAGATCCTGTGATCGGAAAAGTTTACGTGCTCGCATCTCGCGGTCAAGCCGGTGAATCCAGCGCTTTTTATACACCCAATCCTTCCGGTGCATCACCTGCCTATTACGAGTCAACCGCAGGAAGCCTAATCATCAAAGGGATCAACTGGGATCGCGGGATAATCGGAGGAACATTCAACTTCACGGGCACCGACGGGCAAACCGGTAAGCAGATCAATATTTCCAACGGGATATTCAAACTGGCCATGCCTTGAAGGGACTTACGGGTTCATGGGAATCCTGAACACACCGTTTGAGATCGTGACTTTTCTTTCAGGGACCTTGCTGTCTTGGCCTGTGAAATTGAACGTCCCTTTGATTATACTATTGACGAGATCGACCTCCATGATATTTAATTCTCCGCCGCTGGGTAATCCTAAATAGATTGGGCCGGGCGTTGTACCATAAAATGGTCTGTACTCCGCGGCGATGTGGTCGTCGTCAAACAAAGATCCACTGGAGGCGATTTTGTAATGCTTTGGCGCGGTGGGCGGGTTGTAAAAGGTCAGCCACATTTGTGAAAAATTCTGCCCCGTTCCGAGCACTACATTGGTGCCATTATTACCGGTAAACGACGCACCAAGAGTTCCGTTAGCAAACCCTATCCAAGGATTGTCGTCAATTTTGGCATTCATGAAAAAGGTCTTTGAATCCTCCAATATGTAAATCGGACTTTCGGGATTCGCCATGCTCAAATTTGTAAAGTCAGAGAGCACAATGGAAAATGACTCCGCATCTTCGGCAAGATTGTCTTGCCGGGTAGGAATCTTTATCTGGATCTTGGTATCCCCTGCGGTAACGGATACACTTTTTGGTACTAACACTTCCGTAAAATCAGCACCTCCGGCAGATTCCGCCCGTGTGATGTAGGTGAAGGTCGCGGCCGCTGGGCTTGGTCCGCTGAGTTTCAACGTGACGATGGCATCACTCCCTTCATTCACTGTGAACAATGGATCCATGGAAACCATAGGTATCCGGTCGGAATTGGCGATGGTGCAACGCCCAGCCGACTTTATCAAGGAGGCGTTCTGCACGCTGGACAAAATAATGTTAAAACTTTCATCTGTTTCCTGCACGCCATCCGAGTAGGTCACAACGCTGATGGATGTGGACAAAGAGCCCGGTGCAATGAAACCTACCCTGTACGATTCTATTGTCGAATAGTCGGTCGACACCGCCGTTCCATCTTGCGTGATGTACATAAAGTCAACCGTATCCTTGCTGGCTTCGCTCAGCGTCACCGTAAAGAGCGCCCGCAGGCCTTCCTCAACGGTTACATCGTCGATGGTCAGATCAGGTCTTCCTTTGGTGGGTTCATCGTTCTGGGAGCAGGCCAACGCCAATGCAGCAACGCATAACAATAGGATTCTAACGGAGTGTTTCATACAAGGGGTGATTGCATAACAGGGTGCAAAATAGTTGTTCAGACTGAAATCTAATTCAGCCTGAACAATTATTCATTCCCAATATAGTACAGGTTTAGCAACTACCTCATATTCACCCGGATTCCCTGTGAATGACTGCTGAACTCCGGCGCATACATGCATTGTATGGTCGTGACCCCGTTCGAAAAGTCACCCTTCTGCGACACACGCAGGGCATATTCAAACACATAGGTGCCCTTCGGCAGGTAGCCGATAAAGAAGTTCGTGGCCAGGTCGCGGGGGCTCTCATAATAATACAGGCCATCCTGGTAGCGATAGGTCGACAGCGTAGCCACGGGCTCGAAGCCGGCGGCGCGCATGTCTTTGAGGTGAACATATTCCATGTCGCGATCCACGCGAAGTTCGATGCGCACCTTCACGAGGTCACCCACCTGCAAAAGAGTTTTGTCGTTCACGGGCGTGATCACGGGACCGCGGTCAGTGTTTTGCTGGAGGAACAAATCCTTCTTCAGCTTCAGCGGCGTCTCGGCCGGTGTGATCTTGTCGAGCTGTTCGAAGTATTGCCAGTAGGCCGCACCCCACGCCACGCCGTCGTCCGACTTGGTGACGGTGATGTTACCCATGCCGTTGGTGATCTCGCCGGCTTGCCAGGCGGTTTTGAAATAGCCGGTGCCGGCTTCCAGTTTGGAGTCGTCGCGTTTTGTAGGATCGACGACTTTGTTGTCGACTTTCACTTCCACCAACTGTGTGCTGGCCAGCAGGTCGGTGCCGCGGCGCAACAAGGCATAGCAGGCTTCGGAGGTGGCTTTGGTGGTTTTCCAGTCCTGGGTTTGTTTTTGTTTGAGCAGCCATACCTTCAGGTCTTCCACCGATTTGATGTCGGCGGCCACTTCATCATACACTTCGATCATCAACGCCTGGGTTTCGATGGGCGCCTGGTACCAGTAGTAACCGCGGTCGCTCTTCCAATACATGCCCATCTCTTCCGAGCGCAAGGCGCGTTCCGAAAAAGATTTGATCATACCGGCGGGTGTCACCTTGTCGCCGGAGCGGTGCAGGGCGAGGGTTAGCATGCCTTGCATGTACAGGTTTTGTGACAACCAATATTTCTTGGCCTGGCCGGTGTAATACTGGAAGGCTTCCTGCGTGTGCGAAGCGATCTTCACATCTTTAAAGTAGCTGCGTGTGTACAGGTAGTGCACCTGCAGATATCCCAGGTTGTTGTCTTCCAGCTTTGCTTCCTTGCGTCTGACACGGCGCTTCAGGTCCTCATAATCGTCAGCCAGTTTGTTATCCATATATTCCAGCGCCTGCGTAGCCATCTGCCAGGTGCGGTTGTCTGTGCGAATGGATTTCACGCCCAGTGCATCCAGGTGGCCCAGGCCGCTCACGATGTGTTGCGTCATGTAGCGGTCTTCGGGGAAACCAGGGAACCACGTAAATCCTCCGTTGGGGGTTTGGGCTTTGGCCACTTTGTCGAGGGCGCGGTCTTGCTCGTCGGCCATGCGGTTCAAATCAAACAAGAGGCCCACGTTGCGTTTGCGCTCGGTTTCATTTTGTGCTTGCAACACCCAAGGCGTTTCTTCCAGCAAGGCCGACTTCAGTTCCTGGTTCTTTTCCAGGTTAGACAATAATGCATCGGGTTGAACATTCTTCCACGTGTCGAATACCTGGCGGATGCGCGGGTGGCTGTTGGCCACGTGCGCCGCGATGCTGTTGGCATAGAACCGGCTAAACGTTTGCTCCACACACTCGTAGGGATATTCCATCAGGTAAGGCAGAGCTTGGATGGCGTACCATGCAGGGTTGGAGGTGAACTCCAGCGTGAACTGCTGATGTTTCAGCGTGCTGGAATTGTTCGCCAACAGTTTCTCGAAGTGGAAGGTCTTGCTTTGTTTGCCACGGATGGGCAGGGGTAAGCTTTCCGTCACCAGCATGCGGTTGGTCACTACAGGCACCGTCATCTCTTCGCCATCCGAGAAATTTCCGGCCTTGGCCACGACGCGATAGGAGAGGGCCTGCAGTCCTTCGGGGATCTCGATGCTCCATTCCACGGCCGTGCTTTGGCGCGGACCTATCGAAAAGTTTTTCGACGCGTTGGTGTTTTTCATTTGTGCATCGACCGGTTTGCCGGTGAGGGCATCGCGGAATTCCAGTTGCGCCTGGCCGGTCAATGCCTGGTCTACGAGGCTGCTGATCTTCACCGAGAAAGTCATCTTATCGCCTTCGCGGAAGAAGCGGGGAGCGTTTGGCACGACCATCAGATCTTTTTGCGTCACTAGGTGATTGGTGGTGGAGCCATACTTCAAATCCTGTGTATGCGCAAAGCCTAACATCTTCCAGCGGGTTAATGCTTCAGGAACAGTGAAGTTCACGATGATTTCTCCTGCTTCGTTGGTTTGCAGGCTGGGGAAGAAGAATGCGGTCTCGTTGAAGTTCGTACGGACCTTTACATTAGAAAGATCTTCCGCAGCCTTTGGCGCAGATCCTTTGCTCGGTTTGTCTTTATAGACAACATCGCCGCCAAGCATTGCGTCGCCGCTTTGCGTCACCACCTCTTCCTCCGCCATCTTTTTGTTTTCCGCCTTATCCATTATGGGGACCGCCGACATTGCCATCGCGGGTGCCGGTTCGCCGGGGCCAGACCTATATCGTGCGCTTCTTACCACACGGCCACGCATATAGAACCCAAACCAATTGAGCGCATCATAGCTGGCTCCTGACGCATAACGTGCATGGGAAGGATTCCAATCTTCTACACGGTTGGTTAGTTCATGCTGGATAAATCCATGCTCACTCTTCCACGATAATTGCGAGTAGGTGGAAGAATAGAAATCTGCAACCCAGTCATGGAAGCGGAATACGTCCAGCGATTCATCATACAAGGTGGCCACCATCTCCGCTGCGATCTTATCGACATTCTTTCCCTTCACACGGATCTTCCACTGCTCTTGTTGGCCAGGGAGCAGCTTGTCGCGGAAGGTCTCGAACGAAACGTCCAGCATCTTGTTGGTGTAAGGCACCTCCACCATAAAATCTTCGGTGTACAGCCTGTTGTTTTTTATGAATGTATAATGCACACCCAGATTTCCCCGGTGTTCTTCTTTCACGGCGATCTCGAAAATGCGTTGCTCTTTGCTCAAGGTCACCCAATCCTGCGAAAGCAATTTTCCATCATACTCCACTTCATAGAGCACACGTATTTTTTCTTCCGACGTGCCCGCCGCAAAGCTGGCCTTCTCACCGGGTTCGGCTTTCAGTTTCACGGGTTGGAAATAATGCACGGAAGGTATTGCTACCGTTTTTGCCTGTGGAGCAAACACGGAGAAATAGCTTACTTCTTTCACCGACTGCCCGAACTTGTCGGTGGAGGTGATCTCCAACACATACTGGCCTTCCTTCCATTGGTGCAGGTTTTGGATGGAGAATGTCTTTTGTTTTTCCGTGTCAAACTTCAGGGCAAACACGTCCGTGCCGCGTTCCCATTTGAAGCGATTGGATTCGTCGGCATAAAGATCATAAGGGAACAGTTTGTAATATTCTTCCTGCGTATAGAGGTGCCGGTCGGTTTGTTCCCAGAAGCGCGGACGGAAAGCTTTCGCAGGCGCCTTCAACGCATAGATATGAATATCTCCCTTGGCCGCTTCGGGCTGACCGGCCAGGTTGTTGGCCTGGATAGAAAACGCCTGCGTCATCTGCGTCGTGTTGCTCTTGTCCAGGTTGGGCATGGCCACATTTACTACCAAGGCCTTATAGCCGACGTCGATGGTGGTGGATGAGCTGTGGGTTTCGCCATTGATGTCTGTCACGTCGGCATATACCGCGTAGCTGAAGGTGGGATCAGAAGCTTTGTCAACTGTTCCGTCCGGAATAGCGGTGAAGTCGATGCTGAATTTTCCGTTCGTATCCGTCTGTGTGTCCCCGTGTTTGATCTCTACATCCGGCGAAGTAGGGTAGTAGCCCCAGCGGCACCACCACCAGAATGGAAAGCTCGCCACGCGCACTACGCGATAATGCACTTTCGCGCCATCGATGTTCGCACCGGAATAAGCCCGCGCAAAGCCAACCGTATTCACCGTATCCGCCAACCGGAACGTGCCCTTCACCGGGTCGAAGCCCACTTCGAATTTGGGACGTTTGTATTCTTCCACCGAAAAGTCAATGCTACCGTTGTTGGATTGATCCACCAGTTGCATGTTCCCGGTCAGGCCGCTGGCCGGCGCAGTGAAAGTGCCACTAAAGGTGCCATAAGCGTTGGTGACCACGCTTACGTCGCTACGCTGTTCGCCATTCACGTCATAGAGCGCAATGGTGGTGTGATACTCTTTACGGATCTGCGATGTACGGCCATCGGTATCCACCACCAACCCCTTGAAGTAGATGGTTTGGCCCGGCCGGTAAATGGCCCGGTCCATAAAGAAAAACGTTTGGATGTGGTGCTCGCGTTCGCCCTGTATGTATTGCGGGATACCGCCATAATAGTATTCGCCCCCGTCGATAGGGCGGGTGCCATTTACATCATTTTTATAAGTGAAGATCACCGAGAAATTTCTCCGGTCTTCTTCCTTGAAGAATGGCACTTTAAAATAACCCCGCGCATCGCTGGTAAGGGTGTTCACGATCTTCGTTTCGTATTTGTTCGAACGATAGTTATAATTGCTCACCAATACCGTAGCCGTCACACCCGCCAACGGTTCGCCCGTTTGCCGGTGAAGCACAAAGAAATCGGTGGAACCATCGGCGTTGTTCCGGTGCACATAGCTAATGTTGGTCACGGAAGTGAACGCATAAGCCATCCCATTGTGCTGCGTTGAAAAATCGGCCAGGTTGCTGAACACGATCATATATTCTCCCACGGGCACGGCGTCCAGTTTCACCTCCAGGCTGTGCGATTGATAGTCGCCATCGTCTGGCAGCGTAAACGATCCTGATTTCACCACGGGCTGTGCCAGGAAATATTGTAAAAACTTTTCCTCCTGTTTATCATAGTTCAACTTGTCCAGGCTTTTGCGTTGTGCCGCCACGGTTTCGCGGGTGGTCTTGATGATGCGATAATATAGTGACGTGAGATTTTTATATTCAATACGGCTGCGAAAGGCCTGGTCGGGCAGATTGTTTTCTTCCACCACCGCAGAAAGGAATTTTTTACGGAGACCGTCTTGCAAATTTTCACATTGTATGGCGCCATCCGATTGAGGAAATCTTTTTAAGGCACCGTCGCAAAGGGCATATGCTTTCTTCAGGTCAAGCTTGTGCTCGTCCGACTGCAAAGGTTTATACTGGCGACCCGCCTCGACATACGTCTGAGCAATCTCGTGGGTCACCCGGGTTGAGATTGGATGGGCAATGACGTCTTGCTCCAATTGTTCCAGCGCCTTGCGATACAGTTCGGTTTTGTTGGAGAGCGTAAAAGCATTTCTGACCAGGAGCAGGCGTTGCAGGTCCACGTCCAACAGTGCCGAAGGGTCCTTGTCGGGTAGGTGAAAACGGGTGAGTTCCTGGAGCAATAGCAGCGCCTGGAATTTCATCGACAATGTATCCTGAGATTTAATCGACAAGGTGGCGAAGGTTTTGGCTGGAGACAGGTAAGCTTCCTGGTCCAGTGCAAAGGCTTCGGCCGGACGTGTAATGTTGGCTTCTTCGCCGGAAAAGAATTGGATGGCCCGTTGGGCGAGGAAGTCATATAGTGTGGGACGATACATTCGTCCCGTTTCATTGCCCGGCTGAATCACCTCAGGGAAGATATTGATCGTGGCTGCCTTGCTTTTGTCGGCGTCTTCCAGCGAAAGCTTGTAATGATGGAACGTGGCTTCCACGATCTTGTCCAGGCTCCAGGTGGCCACATCCTTATTGTCCACGCTCACCGTCTGGCTCCGTTGGTTAAAGCGCCAGCGGTTCTGCTGGTAGTAGTTCCAATACATTTCCCCCAGCATAGTGTGCAGGATGGGTTTTACGGGATACGTTGCGGTGCGGGCTTCTTCTTCGACCGCGCCCAGGTTCTTTACAAAATCGTCTTCCTCCTCGTATTCGGTAAACTTCAGTTTGTGTACAACGGCTTTTACCAGTTGCGGGGCATTTGCGTCTTTTTTGGCTTGCGCATAGATGGTGTTCACAACGGCCAGCGCGGATTTGGGCAATCCTTTACTTTCGAAATCGGTGACCTCTTTCCAGGCCTTTTCATAGTTTAATGGGGTCATGGGAACGGATTTAGTTTGTGCCAGGGCAATGTTTAAGATTAAGCTCAAGGCTACAATTCGCGCTAGTAAGTTCATGTCCGGATATTTTTTGAGGGTGTCAACGCACAATAGATGCCAGGATCGCACAAATCCACAGTTGTCTTGGGGATTAATTTTTGATGGGGCATCCAGGCCTAAAAATAACGCATCAACGGCAATAAAGCGCTTTACATCAGCGATTAACCAACAACGACATCACTCAAAAAATGAAGGAAAAAAAGCGTCTCTGGAAAAACGGCCAGAAACATCCGGAATGACACTTAACGGGGAATTGACAGCTATCGGCTCGGCGGTAAAATTAAAAAATACCGTGGAGTGTCAAACGCAATGGAAAAAAAATAGTTACAGTGAGCGGCCGCATCCGCCGTTGCGAGGTTTTTATTTCCCTGAAAAAAGCTGTAACGTCGCGATCGAGTTGGAGCAATAGCGGGACCGATAGAAAATTTGTTTGCCGACCTAAACCGCATCACATATGTTTCTTGGATTTTACACACCCGTCCTGGTACTGCAGGGGTTTTGTTTGTATCACGCCTACCGAAGCAACTCCGAACAACGCTGGTACTGGCTCATCATTTTCTTCCCCGCCGTGGGCTGTGCCATCTACCTGTATCACAATTTCTATAATCGCCGCAACATCCAGTCCATCGCCGAAAGCGTAAAAACGGTCACCAACAGCAACTACCGGCTCGAACAACTCGAAAAAGCCGTACGCTTCAACAATAGCCTCGCCAACAAAACCATGCTGGCCGACGCCTACCTGCACCTGGGCCGCCCCAAAGAGGCCATCGCCCTCTATATCGACTGCCTCCAGGGCTTCATGGCCGACGACCCCATCCTCCGCATGAAACTCCTCCAAGCCTATTACCTCGACGGCAACCACGACGCCGTGGCCGACATTGGCAGCCGCCTGGTCAGTGAAAAAACATTCCGCGACTCCGAAGAAGGCATCGCCTACGCGTGGTCGCTCCACAAACTGGGCAGAACCGACGAAGCCCAGGCCCAGTTCGAGGTCATGGACCGCACCTTCACCAACTACAACCAACGCCTGGAATACTGCAAATTCCTGCGCCTCACCAACCAGAATGACTCGCTCAACGAAAAACTGATCGAGCTCCTCGAAGAGATCGCCCATATGAACAGCACCGAACGCCGCATCAAACGCGATGTCATCCGTGAGATCAAAGATATGAACGCGACTGTGAGCGCCTGAGGCAGATCGTTTGGCTTAAAAATGTTTTTGAATATTTTCGATGAAGTAGCGTGTCCAAGAACCTTGGTTAATCCCAATGGATCGCATAAGGCTTCAACAGCACAACCCGATTGTTGACGTGCACGGTTTGTTCTTCCGCTGTATAATTCCAAACCACGATACGTTTGTCCTCAAAAACAAAACCATCTATTTTCAGAGGTTGTGTTGAATAGGACGAAAGCATGTTTCGCGGAAGCGCCAATAATTTTTGCAACGCGTCACCCACCGGGTAGGTGGCGCCCTCCGAAGAAACAATTCCCTGCGGCCCGTGTGTTTGATAGTAGGTCACCGAAGCAGCGCCCGACTCGGTCAGATGCTTGACACTTCCCAACGTCCATACCGCACAGAAGGGGGTGGACTGGCGTGGATCGGTGCGGTCCGTTTCGCTCATGACAATATTTTTCGGATCCAGTGCAGACGGATTAAAGCGTTTTCGCAACGTGATCGGGGAGATGTTCACGGCGCGGTCGGGATAGATGGCTTGGGCGCTAAAGATCACGTCTTCTTGCGCGCCGAGATTTTCGATCAGCGTCAAATCATCAAAGGCATGTTCTTGCGGGTGCGCGGCAAAGGAAACAAAGTCCATCGCCCCTGCATCGAAGCGCCCTAGGTTCAGTTGTTGAAAGCTGAAGTTCGTGCCCGCACCGAAATGTGTTTTTGGGAAATGTGTTCTCAAGGACGATGCATGGTCAATGATCGCCTGGGGTGTTACCGCGGCCCCATCGCCAAGCAGCAGGACACGCTTCAACGTCAACCGGTTTTGAAGACAGAGTTGTGTAAACGCGTCGAGCTCCAATTTATAATCCGCCGAAAGGTGCAGCACAACTTCCGGCGCCAGTTGCAATTCCGAAGCCGCCACGCATGCTTCCGAAAATGCTGTCACCCAATCATGCCCCAGCGGCCGCACGTCTATCCTGAAATGCGACAACCCCATCTTCCGGATCACGCGTCCAATCGCTGGCGACACTTGCACGTTCGACGCCGCACCCACGCCAATCTCCGGCAATGTAACCCGATCTTTATTAACGATGATGCGGATGGATCCCTCATCTTCCTCCACCGGAGGCACAGCCGGAGGCGTGAACGTGATCTTCTGGTGAACGCGGTCACCCTTTTTCAGCGCCACAGGAAAGGGAAGGCTGGAGGGGGTGCAAAACGTTTTGAACGAAGCATCCGTCCAGTTGCGCTGGTCCTCGGTTTCAAACACGTCGCCCTCGAAAGCCAGCGTATACCAGTCACCCAATGTTTGCCAGCGAAAGCCTTTCATATCTTTGAAGGGATTCACCGGGTCCACGTTCACGGGAAATTCCGCGCGTGTGGTGTTGCCGTTGGTGTGCAGCACCTCTGCCGGCTGACCCAGCGTGGTGTCCGGGGCGTGCAGCACGCAGAAACCGGCGCGGTTTTTCAATTGACCGGCCAACGCTTCACCCGCAATCTCGAAGGTGATGGAGCCATCGCGCCGGCCTTCCAGCACTGCGTGCCACCGGAACACGGTGGTACCGTTTTTAGTGTTGATGCAGTCGTAGGCAATGCGAAATGAATCGGGACCTACCGTGCGCACTTCGTTTTGAATCTGTTTGTCCAGCGTGGTCCAGTTCTCGTCCCGCAGGGCGAAGTAGATCATGCGCAAGATCTCGTGGCTCCCGAGTTTCAGGTGGCGCAAAAAACCGTTTTCATATCCCACTTGCCATTGTCCTGCGCGAAGTCGTTCCATGCTGAAAGAAATTTGCTAAAGATAATAAAGCATAACCTTTTACCATTGGTGCCCGATTTCACAACGCCGGTCATGCGCTTTTCGCCCTTTTTCCAACTTTCACCGATTTCCCGGGCCGCCGGGTTGCCATACTTTTCAAATTTCCCTATCTAGGGTCGTCTAATCCTTTTAATCACCCTTCACCTGTGAGCACCACTGCCAAAACGATCCTGAAAAGCCTCACCTTCTGGGTATTGCTATCCATCGCCGCCGGCATTGTCATCGGCATTGTCGACCCCGAACGGGCCGTGCAAATGGAATTCCTGGGCAAAGGCTTTATCAGCGTGGTCAAGCTTTTCATTAACCCGATCATTTTCCTAACCATCACACTGGGCATCGCCGCTATGGGCGACCTCAAAAAGGTGGGGAAGACGGGCGGTAAGGCCCTTCTCTATTTTGAGGTGGTCACCAGCTTTGCGCTGCTCATTGGCGTAGCGGTAGCGTTCGTCATCCAACCCGGCGCTGGTGTAGACACCACTCGGGCTAGCGGCGCCGATGTCGGCAAATACGTCACCGGCGCTCAGCAGTTCAGTTGGCTTCACTTTTTTCAAGATAATCTCACCTTGCAGGTTCTTGTAGTATCGCTCGTGACAGGGTCCCTCATCAGCCTGTTCGACAAACAACAACGGTTCATTAAGCCGCTCACGTTTGTTTCTAAATATGTGTTCAAGGCATTGCACATTGTTATGTACGCTGCGCCCATCGGTGCTTTCGGTGGTATGGCCTATACGGTTGGGAAGTTCGGTCCTTCTGCATTGGTGTCGCTAGCCAAGCTGATGGCTGCTGTTTACACTACCATGGCCATTTTTGTGTTCGTTGTGCTGGGGGCTATTCTTTGGATGTATCGCATACGCATCCTTGACTTTTTAAAATACATTAAAGAAGAATTGCTCATCGTGCTGGGCACTTCGTCGAGCGAGGCGGCGTTGCCATCGCTGATGGAGAAGCTGGAACGTATGGGATGTGCGAAACCTATCGTAGGGCTTACAGTTCCTGCGGGGTATTCGTTTAATCTGGATGGCACAACGATCTATTTGTCGATGGCGTGCATCTTTCTCGCACAAGCATACAACGTGCACTTAAGCATGGATAAGATTCTTACGTTGGTTGGTATATTGTTGGTGACGTCAAAAGGCGCGGCGGGTGTGACGGGGAGTGGGTTTATTGTGTTGGCTACTACGTTGCAGGCGGTGAAGTCTATTCCTATTGAGGGGCTTGCTTTGCTCATTGGGGTGGATCGGTTTATGTCGGAGGCGCGGGCGATTACGAATATGATTGGGAATGGTGTGGCTACGGTGTGGCTTTCTAATAATGAGAAAGCGTTTGATCGTGAGAAGATGTTGGAGGCGTTTCAAAAGATGCCTGCGCGTTTGGAATCCTCCCAGGCTGTATCGGGAGATGGCAAGTTACCGCTGTAGCAGCATGCATGCAGGAAAATTTTTAATACTTACTTTTGTTATCGCGTTGAGCGTGGTTCATGCTGCTAAGGCCGAGAATCCAATGGTCTCCATTGAATATCAATTGTCGGATAAAGAAGTAGTGTTTACAATCCAATACCAAAACCCAACCTCGGACACACTTGTTTTTTGGATTCAAAATTGGCGATTGATATTATTGAAAGACCCGAAGGTAAAATTCAGGGGCTTCCCTTATATGAGTAAGCTGGCCAATTATACGTTTTTTTTGGACAAATCGATCGATTTACTGAATCAGCTTTCGGATGAAGAATACTATTCGTCTATTGATGGTGAGATGGCTAATGTATGCCTGAAGAAACTTGGCCCGGAAGAGGTTTTTGTAGTGGAGATTGTTTCGAAAAGCGAGGATTTAATTGGATTTATAAAAAAAGGATCATTTAAGATAACTTCGATCTTGAGTTGTGCAAAAATAGCCGACCTTAGAAAAAATGGCTCATTTGATGAGGCCCTATGCGTTGATTCTAAGCTGTTGAAACTGGAAGATCCCCCGATTTCAGGAAATGGATTAGATGAAATTCGTACTTGGGATTTTGCATTTTCAGAGAGGGTGATTAATCTACCTATTCCCTATCACAATTATGGCGATGGATTTCATCTATATATAGTGCGACAGGTGCCTTTGATAAGGGTGCACTAAATTGTTGTGGCGCGTTATTTTCCTCTGATGTGGAATGGAGGACGGCGCTACCTATTTCTTAATTAATAATCAATGACAAAACGTAAGGTTCTGACGATTGGCTTGGTTCTCCTTTTTGTTTCGGTTTTTCAAAGTTGCTCCCGGGAGAAGGAACTCAAAG
Source organism: Chryseolinea sp. (assembly GCA_036525235.1). Classification (GTDB taxonomy): domain Bacteria; phylum Bacteroidota; class Bacteroidia; order Cytophagales; family Cyclobacteriaceae; genus Chryseolinea. The sequence goes on from DATDAV010000178.1 coordinate 90,396, forward strand.
TATACGATCCTGATGAGGTTCTCCGGTATGAATGGTCTTTTGAAAAAGATACGTTGACAGGAAAGAAGGTGAGCTACTGGCCCAATGGACAAGTTAAATTGATTCATCATTTTGAGAATGGACGATTGAATGGTGATTTTTTGGGATATTATGAAAACGGCAATGTTGCCAGGATATCTCATTTCTATAATAACGTTATAAGAGGACTTGCGCTCAAATTTTCTGAGCGCACTGAGGGTCTGGTCGAAACGGAGACTTACTACCTGGATGTTGTTGGGAAGCAGTATATGTATTACCGGAAAGAGTTTGATGCTACCGGGCGAGTGATAAATGAGGAAAGAAGTCTCTCCGTTGATTTTGATTGTAAACGGAAGGTTGCCGACATTAATTTTGTAGGCGATTTTCCTTATGACTCGGTTCTTCTTGTTATAGGCAGGTATTCAGCAGATTTTTCGCTGGGAGAAACAGCTTCCGCTGATACGATACGAGCGTCGCTTCTTCCGATTGAGATACTACTAAATGAAAACAGTGTATCGAATGACACCGTCAGAGGGAAGTGTATTTTTTTTGATGGGACTATTCAGGGAGACAGCACTCGGGTGGATGTGAAAACCAGGTATTTTGAGGAAGTGATTAAAGGAGATTGCTGGAGCCGATCAAAATAACGGTTGCTACCGACGCCCTTCACGATCTCGAAACGAACAAAACCAGGATCCGGAATTTATAATATTTTCAAACAAAAAAGGGGAAACCCAGGGGGCCATGCTCCCGATAAAATCGCCAATCGGCCGGACTAAAGGTGTGTGGGTCTAATCTCACACGGAACAAACTGCAATGGTTGCAGAGACTGAACCCTGATCAGAATTGAAAATGAAAAATTTAATCTTAACAATATTTGTGCTTATCACGATTCAGCTAATAGGAGTTTGTTTATTCTGGGGGTTGACGTGGGAGATTTTATCAGGGTTACTTTGGTTTTTTGTCCCCTTCTATTTTCTCGCATTTTTAACAATTCCGATAATTGCAACGATCATTAGTTCAAAAGTAAATAAAGTCTCTCTTTTTGGACTGATTGCAGTTTTGATGATTGTGGAGGCAAATGCATTGGTATATTTTTTTGATGGCCGAGTACTTCTTATCGCGTTATTTTCGCAACCCTTTCATTTTTCCGATTTAGGATTTATTCTTCATTTGGTAATTGTTTCTTCCGTTTGCTTTTCCTACCTCTTGAAGGATAAATTTAGGATTACTTAAAAATAGCGCCAGCGAAAGAGTGAGTGGATTACTATCCATTTGGGCTTACTTACAACTCGCATAGGAGAGAAGGATCGACATTCAATCGCTATCAATACAAAGGAAAGGAGTTGCAGGATGAACCGCTAGGAAAATAGCGCAATATCATAGGTACAATACACAGTAGTTTATGGAAGATAAATACGTCTGGATTTTTCACGGAAAGAGTGGAAAATTTGCAAGCGCAGTTTTTGACGATGAAAATCGCGCGCGACAATGGATTGAAAGCAATAATCTTCAAGGTGTACTTACTAAGTATCCAATAAATATTGGCGTGTATGAATGGGCGGTCGCGAATAAATTCTTTGAACCCAAGAATGAAGGAGAAAAGACGCCGGAATTTATTCAACGTTTCACGTCTGCTTCCCAGGATCACATTCATTTTGAGAATGATTGATTTTTGGTGAGCAATTGTCAAAATTCGTATCAGCGGGTGTTGTACTTCCAGGCGAAGAGAAGCTCACGCCTTCTTATATTCATCTAGCTGAATATCAGTCTTTTAATTTCAGTTGAGCCTATTTATCCTCAGTTCAGAGTTGCTCGCACAATTTTCTTCAACCGCCCATATAATTTCCTTCCTAAATCGTTTGAATAGTATAATTTTAGGCAAACTTTCTATGGAGTATGAACCTGAATATCGATGCTGACAAGCAGAATACTTTCGATGCCATCGTGGTGGGCACGGGTATCAGTGGCGGGTGGGCCGCAAAAGAGCTCACCGAAAAAGGATTGAAAACCCTGGTGCTGGAGCGGGGACGGATGGTGAAACACCCCGACTACCCCACGGCCACCAAAGACCCCTGGCAATTGCCCTACGCCGGCAAGCCTACCCAGGAGGATCTGAAGCAGCAGGCCAAACAAGCCCGCACCGGCTACACCATCTCCCAAAGCACAAAACACTGGTTTGTAAACGACCTCGAAAACCCCTACACGGAAGTGAACCGCTTCGACTGGATGCGGGGCTATCACGTGGGCGGACGCTCCATCATGTGGGGCCGCCAAAGCTATCGCCTCAGCGACCTCGACTTCGAAGCCAACGCCAAAGACGGCATCGCGGTGGACTGGCCCGTGCGCTACAAAGAAATCGAACCCTGGTATGACTACGTCGAGTCCTTCATCGGCGTGAGCGGCCAGGTGGAAAACATACCCCAGTTACCCGACGGCAAGTTCCTGCCGCCCATGGAGCTGAACTGCGTGGAGCGCGACCTCAAGAAATCGGTAAAGGATAAATTCGGCCGGCTTGTTACCATCGGCCGCGTAGCCCATGCAACGGCACCGCTGCCTCATAGCCCGCAACGCGGAACATGTCAGTATAGAAATCTATGCTCGCGCGGATGTCCGTATGGTGGATATTTCAGCAGTAACTCCTCAACGCTTCCCGCGGCAGAGAAGACCGGTCTTATGACCCTGCGACCTAACTCTGTTGTACACGAACTGATCTACGACGAGAAGCAAGGCAAAGCCACCGGCGTGAAAGTGCTCGACGCCGAAACCGGCGAGCAGGTAGAATACTTTGCCAAAGTGATCTTCCTTTGCGCATCGACCTTCGGCTCAGCGTTCATCATGATGAACTCTATATCCAACCGTTTCCCCAATGGTTTTGGTAACGACAGCGGCGAGCTCGGCCACAACATCATGGACCACCACCTGAGCGTGGGTGCAAGAGCAGAGGTAGAAGGCTACGAAGATCAATATTACTTTGGACGCCGCGCCAACGGCTTCTACATCCCTCGCTATCGGAACTACGATGGTGAGAAGCGCGACTATATCCGTGGCTTTGGCTACCAGGGCAGCGCGAGCCGTCAGGGGTGGGCCGACCAGATAAAAGAACTGTCGCTGGGTGCAGCGCTGAAAGAGGCCGTGACTACGCCGGGCAAATGGACCGTAGGCATGGGTGGCTTCGGCGAGATCTTGCCCAACCACGCCAACCATGTGGTCATCAACAAAGAAGTGAAAGACAAACACGGCCTGCCTACACTTACCTTCGACGCTATCCTGCGCGAGAACGAATTGAAGATGCGTAAGGACATGGCGGGCGACGCTGTGGAGATGCTCACCGCAGCTGGTTTCAAGAACGTGACGCCCTATGATCGCGAGATCGGCATCGGTCTTGGCATCCACGAGATGGGAACGGCCCGCATGGGCAAAGACCCCAAGACGTCTGTGCTCAACAAGTTCAACCAGGTGCATGCCTGCAAGAACGTGTTCGTCACCGATGGCTCGTTCATGGCCTCGTCGGCTTGCCACAACCCTTCGCTGGGTTACATGGCCTTCACGGCGCGTGCTGTAGATCATGCCGTAAACGAATTGAAAAAGCAAAATATTTAAATCGAATCTGTAATCTGACAATACTATGGATCGTAGAGAAGCATTAAAGCGCACAGCCTGGATCATGGGCGGGGTAGTATCGGCCCCCACCATCATGGCTGTATTGAAAGGCTGCGCCGCCAAGCCCACCATCGACTGGAAGCCCGTGTTCCTCACCGAACCCCAGGGCTCGTTGGTCGCAACAGTGGCTGAGATCATTATCCCGAAAACAGATACTCCCGGTGCGAAAGATACCGGTGTACCCGCCTTCATCGACCTGATGTTGAAAGATGCGTATGACCAGGAGACGCAAGAACATTACAGCAAGGGTCTGAAAGAATTCGATGAGGCGGCTGAAAAAGAATACGGCGATCCGTTCATCGAGCTGAAGCCGGAGGAACAGGCGGCCTTCGTGAAGAAGGTGCACGATGCTGCGGTCGAGGAAGAAAGGAATCGCAAGAAACCTGAGCCGGGCAAGCCTGCGCCGAAGCGTTCGTTCATTCTCTTCACCAAGGAGTTGACGCTGTTAGGTTTCTTCACATCTCAACCCGGTGCTACGCAAGTGTTACAGTATGAAGCTGTGCCTGGCGCCTATAAAGGTTGTGTTCCTTTGAAAGAGGCCGGAAACGGAAAGACCTGGGCTACCTAGTCTTCGGTTACAGGATAAAAAAATCAAGCGCAGAGATGAGGGATTCTTTCGTCTCTGCGCTTTTTTTTTGACAAAAAAACTCCGGAAGTGATAAGCTGTGGTTTGCTTTTCTTCCGGAGTTTGAAAGTTAAGAATGTCTACAGTTACCAGCCGATGCCGTAGTCCTCACCGTGATTGCTAGACCCACCCCAAAAGCTTCCATGCGTCCAGTCGATATAGATCGCATTGATCGGCCCTGAAGTACGGTCATCAAAAGAAAGCTTATATCCCATCTCAAATAATTCCTTCCGCGTAAATTCAGGAGTAGCAGATTGCAGCAATATCGCTCCCGGTTTCGGCTTGCGATCTTCGCCGCCAAGCGACAGATACATTTGATACGTGTTGATGTTCGGAGCTTCCGCAGCCTCCTGCACATTCATCCCAAACTCGACAACGTTAAGGAAGAACTGCAAAAGATTCTGATCCTGTGAATCGCCGCCTTGCACAGCAAACGATAAGAAGGGCTTGCCATCTTTCAAAGCCATCGTCGGTGTGAGCGTCACGCGGGGTTGTTTGCCGGGAGCCACTACGTTGAAGGGATTCAGTTTTGGATCGGTCACAAAGCTTTGCATGCGCTGGCTCATGCCCACGCCGGTCTTGCCTGCGATACACGCCGGCAACCATCCGCCGCTCGGTGTGATCGACACTACCCAACCTTCTTTGTCGGCGGCTTCTACGGATGTGGTGCCCAATAAGAATTGTTCGAGGTAGCGGTCGTCCAAAGGCGACACGGGTTTGTTCAGGTTGGCTTGTCCCCATTGCTTCAGGTAGTCCTGGTAGGGATTGATCTTGCCTTCGAAAGGGTAGGGATCGCCGGGGCCGGCCTTAGCGTCGTTCTTGTCCCAGCGAATGGTCTTGGCGCGTTCCTTGGCGTAGGCTTTGGAGAGCAGGCCTTGGATGGGCTCTTCCGGGGCTACGGCGGGGTCGCCGTAATAAAAGTCACGGTCGGCAAACGTCAGGTTCATAGTTTGATAGAGCGTGTGGATGTAGCGCGTAGAGTTAAAGCCCATCGCCTTCAGGTCGAAGTTTTCCAGGATGTTAAGCGACTGCAACAAGGCAGGGCCTTGTGTCCACTGCGAGAGTTTGTAGACGTCGATGCCTTTGTAGTTTACCTTCAGGGGTTCTTCGGTTTTTACTTTCCAGTTGGCCAGGTCGTTTGTGGTGATGAGGCCGCCTTGTTCTTGTGCACCGCGCACGAATTCTTTGGCGATGTCGCCTTTATAGAAACGGTCGTAAGCAGCATAGATAGCTTCCTTCCGGGTCTTGCCTTTCTTCAACGCCTGTTGTTCGGCGTCCACCATTTTCTTTAGCGTTTCCAGCAAGTCGGCTTGGCGGAAGATTTCGCCGGCCGCGGGGGCTTCGCGTTCCTGGCCCAGGTGAGGGAGGAAGACGGCTTTGGAATAGGGCCATTCTTTGATGCGGTCTTTGCCGCGCTCCATGCTGTTGGCGGTCTGGGCTTCGATAGGATAGCCTTCGGCCAGGGTCATGGCGGGAGCGAGGACATCTTTCAGGCTCATGGTGCCGTATTCGGCCAGCATCGTGCAGAGTCCACCGGGTGTGCCGGGGGTCACGGCGGCAAGGGGTCCGTATTCGGGAGGATAGTTCATGCCCTTGCCTTTGAAGAACTCGGGGGTGGCTCCGGTGGGGGCAACGCCCAGCGCATTGATGCCGATCACTTTGCCGGTCTTGGGATTATAGATGAGGGCCTGTGTTTCTCCACCCCAGCTCAGCACGTCCCACATGGTGCAGGTGGCGGCCAGCATGGAGCAGGCAGCATCTACGGCGTTGCCGCCTTTCTGAAAGGTGATGGCGCCGGCCGTAGCCGCGAGGGGCTTGCCGGTAATGGCCATCCAATGGCTGCCATGCAACACCGGTTTTTGCGTCCCGCCCGGGCGCGCATTAAAGCTTTGAGCGTTTGTCTGCATTGTCGCACAGAGCGTTACGACAAAGACGATAGAAGCGATCTTTTTCATGGTGGTTTAGGATAATGAATAGAAAGATACGGGGAAGCTGTGATGAAAACAGACCGCTGGTCAAAAATGATGGGGATTGATGATGGAAACGAATGAACCCACTGTCCAACGGCCCCATCGCCCTTGTTGATGTTCTTCACCAACAAGGATCGCTTCCACGCAACATTCCCGAAGCGACGGGTGCTTCCGGTCATCAATGCCGTCATAAATTTATAAGGGAGAATCATTTGGAGACACGGGCCATCAAACTTGTTGGTGAAGAACACCAACAAGGGCGGTGGGGCGGTGGATCTTGTAGGTGAAAAAGGTGGCGGAGTGGCGATCGCAGTTCAGCCTCAGCGATGATCCTGATAAGTATTCACCGCGAGCACATTCAACGCATCCAACTCCCGCGCCGTGAGCGGAAGCGTAGAAGCCGCTTCCAAAACATCCATCAACTGTTTTTCCGTCCGCATGCCCACTACGGCTGAAGCAACAGCATCCGGGGCCAACGCGAAGTTCAAGGCAATTTCGGTAAGAGACCGTTTCGATTGGCTGACGTTTTTTATTGCTTGCACGAGCTTCGTTACGTCTTGTTCCGAGTAATTGAGATATGATTTTACAGGCTTATCGATCAGCAGTCCGCTGGCCAGGCTCCCCCGCACCAACACGCTGATAGAATTCTTACTTAACAGCTCCAGGCATTCCTCTTCCGGCCGTCGGTCCAGCAAACTATATTGCATCATCACACTCACCATGTTGGAGCGTTCCACATACTCGCGGATCACATTCGGCCGGATGGAAGAGATCCCGTAATAGCGGATCTTTCCTTGAGAGACGAGCATCTCGAAGGCTTCAATCGTTTCATCAATCGGGTCGTTGATGGTGCCGCCGTGAAGTTGATAGAGGTCGATGTAATCGGTGCGCAAACGCTTCAGGCTTTGCGCTGCCGATTTAAGAATGTGTTCCTTCGAAGGATTCCAATCCAATCCGCTGCCATCGGCTCGCCACACGTTTCCCGCCTTGGTGGCGATGACCACTTTATCGCGGCGGCCGGCGAGCGCTTTGCCAACGGTGATCTCGTTCTGACCCTTGTTATAAATATCGGCCGTATCGAAGTAGTTGATCCCTTCATCGTATGCACGGTGAAGCAGCTGTGCATTGGCTGCATCATCGCTCCCCAGCGACATGCAGCCAAAGCTGACTTCGCTCACGTTGAGATCGGAAGTGCCGAGCGGATTGTACTGCATCACTTCACCAATTTTTTCAATCCGGCGTCGATGTATTCTTTGGACAGCCATCGCCCATTCAGCATGACGCCTTCTACGTTGCGGGTTTGCGAAATGTCTTTCAGGGGATTGCCGCTGATCAACACCAGGTCGGCGATCGCGCCTTGCTTGATCACGCCCGAGTTGGGCAGGTTTAGGTAGGTCGCCACATTCACCGTGCCCGTCTTCAACGCCTCATACGGCGAAAGGCCGCTGCCGACAATATAACGAAGCTCATGGTGCGTGGAGAATCCAGGAACATTAAAGACCTGTGGTGCGTCACTTCCCAGCAACAATCCGACACCGGCATGGTGACAGTCGCGAATGATGCGACGCCGCAGTGCTACGAGTTGATCCACACCCGCCGCACTATACCTGGGATTTTTTGGCAGATTGTTCTTGGCTTCGATCCAACCGTCGATCGTTTCTTGTTTCAGGTATTTGTTGTCGGGGTCGCTTTTGAATTTCGCTATGGTGAACTCCGGAGCAAACCAACGCTCGGCGAGCGACTGCGTGGGGACTACCCAGATGTGATGATCTTTCAACCCTTTTGTAAGTCGCGGGATTTGGCTGGTGTCGGCGCGGGATGCAAGGTATAAGGCAAACAATCCGGCGTGTGTTTCGGGAATGGTGTCGATGCCGGGCACAAGGCCTTCTACAAAACCGTCGAGGTGATCGATCGTGGAGTAGTCGGCGTCAATGGCACGCCAGATGCCTACGCCATACGATACGTGGCCCACAAAGGGAATGCCCACCTCTTTTGCCGTGGACACAATCGCGGGGAAGGTCTCTTTGTTAAGACCCGGGTGAAGTTTCAGAAAATCATAGCCGTCTTTCTTCTGGCTGCGCACTAAAGCTTCCGCAGCCTCGGCGGTCTTGACCGTGAGGCCGTTGAAGGATGGACCGGTCGTGTAAAAATGAGGACCCAGCACTTCGCCCGCGTTGATCATGCTGCGCAGTTCCAGGTGTTTGGGGTGGCCCAGCATGCCGCGGATGGTAGTGATACCGTTGGCAGCAAACAAAAAGAGCACTTCCTTCATCGGTTCCAGGTCGTCTATGGGCGGCACGTGGGCGTGCATTTCGGCCAGGCCTGGGATGAGGTATTTGCCTTTGGCGTCGATCACGAGCGCGTCTTTGCCGTATTTCGCGTTGGTGCCCAGCGCTGTGATGGTGCCGTTCTTGATGACCACCGTTTGATTGGCAAGCACTTGTTCTTTGTCCATCGGCACGACGTTCACGTGGCGGATCACGATCTCACGTTGGTGGGAGTCGACGAGCTGTTGGGCTTGGGTGATGAGGGCAAAGGCACAAAGCAGGAGGGAGAGGAATGTTTTCATGATGGGGAAGCTTTGTGTGAAGTTACGATCTGTGGCGGTGGAAAAAAATAGTGGCGTGAGGCGTGGAAATAGGGGTGGCGATGGTGATGGATTCTTGTGAGGGTTGGGGTTGTTGGAGTGCGGATGGAAATTGTGGGTGTGAGGTTCACTGGGGTGGGTGTGAATGGTGTGTGGCGGAGGGATTTTTTGTTGGTGGGACACCAACAAAAGGGTGGAGGATTTGATTTAATATGGGTGAGAAATTTTGTTAAGGAGGAATAGCAATGGTGGCCACGATTTATGTGCGGGGTAAGGAAATTTGTTGATGAATGACGTCGACAAGGTGTGGGGTCAGAGCAACGCGGTGATCTCATCGGATACGCGGGCGCGGCGCAAAGAAATGGATGGGTATGTATTGCGTGGGGGGAAGGAATTTTTGTTGGTGTCCCACCAACAAAAGGCGGTGTGCGTGATCTAATGCGGCGATGATGGACATCAATGGTGGTCACGATTTATGTGGGGAAGGAAATTTGTTGGTGAAGAACATCAACAAATTCGCGGGCAAGGATCAGAGCAATCCAGTGATCTCATCCGATACGCGGGTGGGCCGCATGGCTTTGGCGTCCAGTAGGCACCAGGTTGTTTTGGCTTCGGCCAGGATTTTGCCGCGGGCTTTGATGGAGACGAAGCGGTCGAAGCGGGCGCCGTGGTATTCGCCTACCCAGGTGTAGCCGGTCACGTCATCGTTCAGGAAGGCTGGATTTTTGTAGTCGATCTCGTGGCGCAATACTACCCAGGCGTATTTGGCTTTCAATTCCGCGGACGCGAGTGCATGCCAATGGGCGGCGGCCACTTCCTGGGCCCAGCGTACATACACTACGTTGTTCACGTGGCCCATCTCGTCGATGTCGGTGGGCGTGACTGTTAGAGGGTGCGCAAAGGGGTTCTCGGCAGACATGGTGGCGTATTGATCTATGGGGTCATGCGGCATCGCGACGCAAAGCGGGGGCCTTCTCTTTTTTTGTGTGGATGGCGATCAGGATGGCGATGCCGGTCAGTACGAAGGGGACGCTTAACAACTGGCCCATATTGAGGAACATTTGGTCTTCGAATTCTACCTGGTTGATCTTGAAGAACTCGTCTACGAAACGGAGGCTGAACAGTATGACGAGGAACCAGCCAAAAAGAAAACCGTTCTTTAGTTGCTCGCGACGTTTATACCACGTCAGGAATAGAAATACAAAAAGGATGAAGCAATAAATGGCTTCGTACAACTGTGCGGGGTGGCGTGGTACGTCGTCGACGGCGGGGAAAATAAATGCCCAAGGCACGTCCGCGGGGATACCCACCATTTCGGAATTGGTCAGGTTGCCCAGCCGGATGAGGCATCCTGCGAGGCATGTTATAATGGCGACGCGATCCAGGACCCATAAATAGGGCACTTTTGTTTTGCGGGCAAATAAGTACAGCCCGATGAGCAAGCCGATAGCCGCGCCGTGACTGGCCAACCCACCTTCCCAGGTGGCGAAGATCTTTGAAGGGTTTGCGAAATAGTAGACTGGGTCATAAAACAACACATGCCCCAACCGGGCGCCTAGCAGCGTGGCTACGATGACGTAGATCGTCAGCGAATCTACATCGCCGGAGGGCTTGCCTTCGCGGCGATAGATAAAAGACATGATGAACTGGCCCAACATAAAACCCAGCGCGAACAGCACGCCATACCAGCGCAGGGGAATGCCGAGTAAGGGGATCGTCGTGATGTCCGGGTTCATGTCCCAGACGATGTAGGTCAATATGGTCATGGTTCAAAAATACATATTCTCCAGGGGTTCCGCTACTTTTTCCAACCCACCAGATACAACACCACCCCAGGCCCGGATTTTACACGTTTGATCTCCCAGGCATAGGTCTCTTTCCCACGCACGCCATCGACCAGGGTCTGCATCTCATCCACTGAATAGGTGCGAAGTGCCGAGACGATACCATCCCACCAAATGAACAGGGGAACGAGCGGCACGAGATACGTAAAAATGATTCTGCCCACGCGAAACGGGCGGATAAAGGGCGTGGTGATCAAAACCGTGAGGGGCGAAAAGAACATGGCCAGCAGGCTGGGCAGGCTTCGTTCCTGGGCCTCAAAGATGCCAATAGGGCTTCCGTTGTCGACGGCATTTTGAAGGATTTGCCGGGCTTGGTCGGGCGCAAAATGATGGAACGACAGGAACTGGGTGCGCAAACCGGCAAGATCTCTTGGCACATCCAGGGCATTAACGGGATAATCGGCATAGCGAAAGCAAGGAAGTTTTTGCGCGGTGTGACGGAAGGCATCCCGGTTGGGATAGAAATCGGTGAGGATGATCTTTAGGTCGGGGTGGTTGGCCACCAGGTGTTTACTCAGCCGCAGAAGGCCCCCGCCGCCTCCCGAGGCCAGGTCGACAATCGTGTTGGTTTTGCTTTGCGCCAGCGCTTTTTCAATGACGGGCACCACGGGCCTGAAGAAATCCGACGCATTGGCCAGGAATTGAAGGAAGTCGGTCATGTAGTTGCGGATAAGCGCAGGAAACCAGGGGAAGTCCTCAAATTCGAAGGCCTGTATACGGGGCATGGCGTTTTTTTGGTTGACTAAAATAGCGATTGCCAAAAGGAGTTGCAATGCGAGAACTAATTCGTGTAGGCTATTGGTTTAGGATGAGGGGCGGTTCGTCCGGCTTCTTTATCTTTACACACATGACAATACACGTCAAAAATATGGTTTGCAATCGCTGCATCACGGTAGTGGAGCAGGAATTGAAAAACCTGGGCCTGCATCCCGAAAAGATCACGCTGGGCGAGGTGGCGCTGAAGGAGGCCAGTCTCTCGGAAGATCAGCAAAAACAACTCGATGCCGCCCTCCTCAAAAACGGCTTCGAGCGCATCGACGACCGCAAGGCGCGCATCATCGAGCACGTCAAGAACACCATCATTCAAAAGATCCACCACGCCGACCGCGTGAGCCGCAAGTTCAACTGGTCCAAAGTGCTGGCCGATGAAGCGCACTACGAATACAACTACCTCAGCAACCTCTTCTCATCCATGGAGGGCATCACGCTGGAACAATACATCATCCGCCAGAAAATAGAGCGCGTCAAGGAATTGCTTTTCTATGATGAGCTTACCCTCAGCGAGATTGCCGACAAGCTAGGCTATAGCAGTGTGGCACACCTCAGTGCGCAATTCAAAAAGCTAACGGGGCTCACCCCTTCGGAGCTTAAAAAATCCCGCTCTATAGAACATCCGCGTAAGCCGTTGGATGCGGTCTCCTGAATTCAACACATCCCCACGAACGCGACCGTTGCCGGACAAATGACTGCGCAGACGGACAGCTTCATTGTTGATCTTGTCCAAACAGAAGCCAGGGCATGGTTTTAATATGGTATGAGTATTGAATAGCGGTTGTCGTGTAAGAACCTGAACAACCCGCTTATGCGCCAAACGCTATGTCCATGACGACTTTGCAAGGCCGCTTATTCCTGCGGATCATCGCCAAGAACCGCGAAGCCTACGGGTTGAAGATCGTTTCCCTGGCCATCGCCTTTGCGTGTTCGACCCTCATCATTCTTTTTTCGATAAATGAATTTGGCTACGACCGGTTTCATGATGATTATCATTCGATTTTCAGGATACTGCAAAGAAATAACAAAGAGGACTATAGCGGCAATCGTCTCTCCAATCGAATTCCCACCGAAGTCCTTACGCGCCTCAGAGCCACAGCAGGCGATGGGTTGATCGTGGCGCGTGTGAAGGGCATGGAAGAAGTGAGCATCGGTGTCGCCGGCAAAATCTTTCGTGATCAAAAGATCTATGCAGCAGATCCGGAGCTCATCGATGTCTTCTCCTTTACCGTAGTGAACGGCGCCGTGCCGGATTTTAGAACGCACAAACAAACGGTCATGCTCTCTTCGTCGGCTGCACGGGAGTATTTTGGAAGGGTAGATGTGCAGGGACGGGAAATGAAGATCAGCGCTGTGGGCGACACGCTTGTTTTTCGCGTGGCTGCGGTTTACAAAGACTTTCCCAAAAATGCGCACACGGAGTTCCATACGTTTATACACTTCGACAACCCTTCCATCCAGACCCTGGGTTTCAATCCCAGGGATCATATCGCGTATGGCAAATCACGTGCGTTGTCACACATAGAAAAGCTCATGAACGAGCAACCCATGCCAGGCGATGTGACCTACCGCTGCCAACCCCTTGCCGATATCTACTTTGGACCGCGGGTGATGGGAGAGGACGTGAAACACGGCGACCACTACAGCATCATCCTTTTGATTTGTATTTCGGGGTTGATATTCTTTCTGGCGCTCACCAGCTTTGTCAATCTCACCACCCTGACCTTGCCTCACCGCTCAAAGGAGTTGGCCGTGAAAAAGCTCGCCGGCACAAGCCAGTGGACATTGTTGATCGCCTTTGGAAAGGAGTCGTTTTCTTTGGTGGGCATTTCGCTGACACTGGGTTTGGCGGTCCTGATGGTCGCCGCTCCAGCGATCGAAGGCCTGTTGGGGATCGATCTGATAACGTTGTTCCTTGGCGTTGATAGGATGTTGATCGTCATCATCGCGGGACTGTCATTGATCCTGGGCATTGCCCCGCTTTTTATGACGTTCCGGTTCACACAGGCCACCCCAAGCCGGCTCCTGGGCACAGCGCCCATCACGTTTCCGCGCTTTAAGCGGGCCATCATGTTCTTGCAGTTGGGCATCAGCATCTTTCTCATCGTGGCCTCGATGGTCATCCGGCGCCAGGTAAACTATTCATTGCTCAAAGAGCCCGGTCATAATCACGACCAGGTGGTTTATCTCTCATACCCCCCAGACCTGACCGACGAAGGACTGCGACTCACGCGGGCAGGCTGGAAACAATATAACCCGAACATCGTCGATGTGATCGCCACGTCGCAGTTGCCCAACAAGATCAGCAGCAAGGAATTGAATTCAGAATTTTACTTTATGTCGGTAGATCCCATGTTCAAGGATTTTTTTAACCTGAACATGACGGAAGGAAATTGGTTCAAGGCCAACAGTGGCGATTCGTTGGTGGTGGTCAATAAAAGGGGAAAACAATTGTTGACGAACGACCGGCACCTAGTGATTGGTGTCTTTGAGGGATTGAGTGAAGAATTCGATCAGCCCGAAAAACCGGTGAAGATAAATGTCTCGTCCTACCTCCACTATAATTTCCTCTGCATCCGGATCTTGGAAGTAGACATCCGGAGAACGGTAAACTACCTGTCAGATTATTTTAAGACTGAAACCGGGAAAGCCCGGATTTCTTTCTTGAACAAACGTTTCGAAGAATGGTTGACGTACCAGGACCGGCTCAATAGGCTATCGGAAATTCTGGCCATCATTTCGGGTATCCTATCCTGTTGCGCCATCTATGGTCTGAGTGTGAGCATTGTTCGCGACAAACTAAAACAAATTGCTATCCGAAAACTATTCGGCGCCAGCAGTTTGAAGATCACGCAACTGCTCATCCGGGAATTTGCCCGCCAAATGCTAATCGCCATTTTGATCTTCGGACCCTTCACCTTCATCGTGCTGAAAGAGCTGCTGCGAACCTTTGTGTACTCTACGCACTTCTCCTGGACCGACCCGCTCTTC
>DATDAV010000179.1:0-2221 GCA_036525235.1 Chryseolinea sp.
TTGTCCTTGAAGATCGTTTCTCCAAGCAGGAAGTTGTCGATATGAGCTGTCCCCGCGGTCGAGTAATCTTTGAAGACCGTTTTGCCGAGAAGGAAATTGTCTATGTCGGCATCACCAGCCGTCGAGTAGTCCTTAAAGACCGTTTTCCCTAAGAGGAAGTTGTCAATATGAGCTGTCCCTGCCGAGGAGTTGTCGTTAAAGACCGTCTTCCCAATCAGGAAGTTGTGAATGTCTGCGTCGCCAGCCGTTGAATTGTCATTGAAGACCGTTTTTCCTACCAGGAAGTTGTCGATGTGAGCTGTGCCTGCGGTCGAGTTGTCATTAAAGACCGTTTTCCCTACTAGGAAATTGTCAATCTCCGAATCGCCAGCCGAAGAATTATCGTTAAAGGTGGTCGAACTGAACACCGAGTTATTGATTTCAGCGTTTTCGGCTGAAGAATTGTCATTAAATGTCGTTGAACCAAACCCTACGTTGTTGATCTCCGAGGTGCCCGCTCCCGACGTATCGTTAAACGTCGTCGTCCCAAGCAGCGTGTTCAGAATTGTCGAATCCCCAGCCGACGAATCATCGTTAAACTCCGTCGATCCGGCCACGTTGTTGATCACCGCGTTCTCCGCGGACGAGGTGTCGTTGAATGTCGTCGAACCTAGTAACAGGTTATTGATCTCCGAGGTGCCCGCTCCTGATGTGTCGTTAAACGTCGTCGTCCCAAGCAGCGTGTTCAGAATCGTCGAATCCCCGGCCGACGAATCATCGTTGAACGTCGTCGCCCCGACCACGTTATTGATCACTGCGTTCTCCGCGGACGAGGTGTCGTTGAATGTCGTTGAACCCCCGATCAGGTTGTTGATCTCCGAGGTGCCCGCTCCTGACGTGTCGTTAAACGTCGTGCTCCCAAGCAGCGTGTTCCCGATCGTCGAATCCCCGGCCGATGAATCATCGTTAAACGTCGTCGCCCCGATTAGATTGTTAATCACCGCGTTCTCGGCGGAGGAGGTGTCATTGAATGTCGTTGAACCCAATAGGTTATTCGTGATCGCCGAAGTGCCTGCTCCTGATGTGTCGTTAAACGTTGTGGAACCTCCGGTGTTCACAATCGTTGCGTCCCCCGCTGAGGAATCCTCATTGAAGGTGGTAAATCCAAGAAGGGTATTATTTATTGTGGCGTTCTGGGCTGACGATGTGTCGAAAAAGTCCGTATGCCCCCCGACCGTGTTGTTGAAGGTTGCGCTGCCTGCGTTTGAGCTGTTGTTGAACTGCGTAAAACCCCCCAGAGTATTGTTAAAAACAGTCTGCGTGCCCGCAGAACCACCATTGAAGATCACCGCCCCGAATCCCCCCGCCAACGCAACGCTCGTGTTAAAAGTCTGTGTTACGCCGGATGAATTCGTAATACCGTTAGTGAGCGTTAGATCCCTGCCACCCAAGTTGAAGGTATAGCTGCTAGCGCCCGGGTTGAACGTGATCGAATTTGCCGCGCCATCCGCAGAGAAAGGGAAAACGAGGGTCGAAAAATTGACCGTTGGAGTCGCATCGACATTAAAAAATGTATTCGTTGCCCCATTAGGGACACCCGCTGTCCAACTTCCTGCGAGATTCCATGAGTTTCCGGTTCCGTTCCAGGTCGTCTGTGCGACAAGCGAATTGCTTTCGAACAGAAGGCCGACGGCAGCGACGGCCAAGATTTTAAGGACTGGGATGGTTCGGGCAGTAGTTTTCATGGTTACAAGCAGCGTTGAAACAAAGCGAGGCCCTGCGACTTCGGCGGTAAGCGCCGAAAGTCTGAACCTGGAGCACAAATAATTTGGCCACCCTTTTTGGGGTTAAAGGCATTGTGATTGGGTTAAGGGCTTTGGAAGCGGGTTAGGCGATCCGCATTAGAAATGAAAGATGAGCAAAAAAATCAAGCAGGAATTGTCGGAAAAATGAAAATTGCGCCTTCTGGATGTTTTCGGTCTACGGGATGCGAGGGGCATGGCGCCTGACAGGACGACATTGACAGCGCTTGCCTGTCATGAAATTGACAGCGGCGGATCGCATGATCGTGGTCTTCGTCCATGGGTGGAGCGTAACCGATACAGGTGCCTATGGTGGCGTGCCGACCGCCTTGCTAAGGAACGCTCCTTCGAGTCTTAGCCTATCAGTAGCCCACATCTTCCTTGGCAAGTACGTTAGTTTTGCGGACGAGGTGCGGATTGATGACATCGCCCGAGGGATG
>DATDAV010000180.1:0-34428 GCA_036525235.1 Chryseolinea sp.
TGTGTTTCTCGTTAGGCGATTTCACCAGGGTTGAGCGCAGCACAGGGGCCACACGCTTGAACTTCTTGGGCTTGCCCAACTTCAAACCGAGAATGATCTCGTGGCTCCCCTGCGAAAATCCGGTCTGCGGCTGGTTGCCCGGCTCGTAGGAATAGCCAATGAGGAAACGCGACGTGTTGATGCCGAGATTGCCTGTGAAGCCATAGGGCAGCCGGTATGAACCGCCGATCCAAAAATGTTGCGACAGGTTTAGCTTTCCCAAAAATTCAAACTGGCTGTTGCCAAATTTCGAATACTTATAGTTGAAATAAAACTCCAGGGGCGCAATAGCTTCTTGTGTTTTCACACTGCGCTTGAGACCACCTTTGCTTTTGCTCACGATGCGGCTTTCCACCTTGCGTTTGTAGTAGATGGAAATAAACACATTGTCGGAAGGCGATACGGTGGTGCTGTTAAAGCTGGCGTCGCTGTTGAACTTGGAGGGAAACATCTGTGGCAACGCCACACCCACGTTGAGGCCTGAGCCCGAACGGTAGAGGAGCCCGAAACCCGCCGCCGGTTGAAAATTATTGGCCAGGTAATTGGCGATGGCCGGATCGTTGGGGTCCGTCACCTTCGTCATGTCGATGGTGTTGGAAATTGCTCCGCCGGAAAGTCCCAAAAAGAGCCAATTTTTTTGCCCCATGGGAATTCCATAGGCGTAGGTAAGCGAGAAATCAGTGGTGCTCAGCAACCCTCTTTTGTAGGATGATATTTTTCCGCCCACACCCGCCCGCGACTCGTTCATCATGGAAGTCACCGACAGCGCCCCAATGGTGGGGGCACCCTCCACGTTGGTCCATTGTTGCCGGTACAGGGCATAAATTTGCGTGTATTCCGTTAAGGCTTCGGCTGGATTGTAAAGGAAGGGATTGACGTAGAAACTGTTATAGACAGGGTAGTTTTGTGCTAATACAGAAGTACTGCACAGCAAAAGCAAGCCAAAACAACAGTTAAAAAAATAGCGCATTCACTTCTTTATATGGGCAGAGGCGTAAAAGTCACTCCAAAAAACGAACCGAGCATCCTATGCCAGCCAAAAAAATAGTCATTCATGCATCTCAACCGGCTTTTGTAGGCGGTCGATTCACCGTAAACTCACGAATATACAACGTTTTTTGCTTTTATTGACAGCCTATCTTCTTTAACTTATGCGCTTTGCATTATTTTTGTGATGATTTTTTTAACTACCTGAAATCCAAGTCCAAAGTGAAAGCACTTTTTTTGATTGCAGGGCTCACTCTTTTTTGTGTGGCTCCCGTTTTTTCACAAATCCTGGTGGGCCCCGAGATCGGGGGTAACTATTCCTGGACCTCGTTTGGCGACAAGGACCTCAAGAACTCCTACAGCGTCTCGCCTGTCTTTGGCTTTCATGCGGGAGGTCACCTGGCATTTTTGGTGCGCAAGCGCTTTTTTCTGCACGCGTCCCTGCTATATGCCACGAAAGGGAGAGTGTTGCAAGGCAAAGACGACGCCCTGTTGAAGAACACGTCGCGGTACAATTACATCGACATGCCCATCAGCTATACGGTGGACTTCAAAGGCAAGATTGGCAAGGGCAAAGAGTTCAAGTATTTTTTCGGTGTTGGTCCCAACGTCAGCTACTGGCTGGGTGGCAAGGGCACCGTCTATAATAGCGAATTGAAGGAGAATAATTTTTCAGAACAGAAATACAAGATCGTATTCAACAAAGACCCCACCACGCAGGGTTTGGATGAGATGAATGTACAGAACCCGAACCGTCTACAGTTGGGGCTGAACCTGGTAGCGGGAGCGGTCTTTGAACCGGGCTTGCGCCAGCGCCTCATGGTCACTATCCGTTATGAGTTGGGACACTCTTACCTCGCAAAAAGCAACGGTACATTTACACAAACTTACTTTCAAGACCCGCTGCAATCGCGTAACCAGGGGTTCCGTATTTCTGTGGCCTACTTGTATGATTTAAAAACTGAAAACCGCAAGCGCGGCAAGAGTACGATCGACCGGAAAAATCCCGGCAAGATGAGAAAGCGCTAGTTAGAATTCGATCTTCTTCTGAGAGACATTTTTCTCGTAGAGGTACATCATGATGCCGTCTTTGAGACCCACTTCCGGGACGAGAATGGAAGACGCGTTGGCCCATTCCATGACCTGGATATAGATGCCGCTGGCCGGAACGATCACGTCGGCGCGGTCGGGGTTCATCTGCAGTTTGTAGATGCGTTCTTCCAAGGAAAGACCCTCGATCATGTCACGGATGTCTTTTACTTTTTGAAGCGAGATGGTTTTGCCGGGCTTCATCTTGGCGAGCTCGAAGATCTTGCTGATGTTACCCCCCGTTCCTACGGCCGTTACTTTGCCAAACGATTTCTTGATGTGCTCCTTCACCCAGTGTTCCATGTCTTCCCACATCGCCGGCGAGTCGTTGCGTTCCAGCACGCGCACCGAGCCGATCTTGAACGAACGGGTCTTTATCTTTTTGCCTTTCACATAGAGGTTCAACTCTGTGCTACCGCCCCCCACATCGATGTGCAGATAGGTCTTCTCGGTGAGGAACGAATGAATGGCGCGGTTGATGAGCTCGGCCTCGCGGTTGCCGTCGATGATGTGAATGGTCACGCCCAACTCGCTGGCCACCTGTTGCGCCAACGCCAGGCCATTCTCCGATTCGCGCATGGCCGAGGTCGCGCAAAACATATAGTCGTCAACTTCGTATAAGTCCACCAGCAGCTTGAAGGCGGTCATGAGCTTCTTGAATTTGGCGATGCTCTTGTCGCTGATCCGGCCGGTAGTGAACACGTCGTGACCCAGACGGAGCGGGAAGCGCACATACTCCAGCTTCTTGAAAAGCAGGGTGGGGGAACTGTCCAATACCGTGGAAACCTGAAAACGGATGGCGTTGGAACCAATGTCGATGGCTGCTAGTTTCATTATCAGGGTCAAAATTAAGCTATTGGCTTTTTATTTTAAGCACTTATTGTTTTTCTTTGCACTGCTTATCCAGAAAGACTGAGGGAACGGGCCCGAAGAAGTCTTAGCATCCTATTCCGGAATCGAAACCGGAATGTTGTGCTAAATCCCATTCCATCCGCTATCTAGCAGATGGGAAAAGATAAGTAAACCCACACCAAGGGCTCTCTGGATAGCACAACAAACTATAGAAGGAGGGCTTTATGAACATCGAAGACATTCTGAAAGAACGCATCATGGTGCTGGACGGCGCCATGGGCACCATGATCCAACGACACGCGCTGGAAGAGAAAGACTTTCGCAACGAACAGCTCAAGGATCACCCGCATCCCCTCAAGGGCAACAACGACCTGCTCAGCATCACGCGCCCCGACATCATCAAAGAAATTCACCACCAGTATTTTGAAGCAGGCTCCGATATCGTCGAAACCAACACCTTCGGCAGCACCTGGGTGGCCCAGGCCGACTATCACCTGGAATTCCTGGTCTATGAGATCAACTACCAGTCGGCCCGGATTGCCAAGGAAGTGGCTACCGAGTTCACGCTAAAAGAACCACACAAGCCGCGTTTTGTGGCCGGCTCGATGGGCCCCACGACAAAGCTGGCGTCTATGTCGCCCGATGTGAACAACCCCGGCTACCGCGCCATCACCTTCGACCAATTGGCGGCCGCCTTCAAGGAGCAAGCCAAAGGATTGATGGATGGCGGTGTAGACCTGTTGTTGCTGGAGACCATAACCGACACCCTCAACGTGAAGGCCGCCTTGTTTGCCATCCAGGAATTGTTTGATGAGTTGGGTCGGAAGATCCCCGTCATGGTATCGGGCACCATCACCGACGCCAGCGGCAGAATCCTGTCGGGACAAACCGCCGATGCCTTCCTCATCTCGGTGTCGCATGTGCCCTTGCTCAGCATCGGGCTAAACTGCGCCATGGGAGCAGCTGCCTTGCGCCCTTACCTGCAGGTTTTGGATGAGAAGGCCCCCTTCTTCGTGAGCGCATACCCCAACGCCGGCCTGCCTAACGAGTTCGGACACTACGATCAGACACCCGACGAGATGGCCGCCGAAGTCGAAGAATACCTCAAGGAAGGATTGGTCAACATCGTCGGCGGCTGCTGTGGCTCCACACCGGATCACATCCGCAGCATCGCCGCCATCGCAGCAAGATATACGCCACGGAAAAAGGAAAGCCTGAAAGAAGCCAGCTGACCGAAGATTTGACGAGCAGATAAAAACTTTACGAATCCTTATACGAAACGCTGTAAAGCACAGCCAGTTTAAAACACGCCGCACAGGCCCACGAAATTTTAGAACATGTCTATGGATTATCAATTGAAGTTAAGTGGCCTGGAGGCCATCGAGATCACGCGCGAATCGAACTTTGTCAACATCGGCGAGCGCACCAACGTGACGGGTTCTGCCCGCTTCCTGAAACTCATCAAGGAAGACAAGTTTGATGAAGCGCTGGAGGTGGCCCTGGACCAGGTGCGCGGTGGCGCCCAGGTGATCGACGTGAACATGGACGAAGGTATGCTCGACTCGCAAGCCGCCATGGTCAGGTTTCTGAACCTCATGGCAGCGGAGCCCGAGATCTCGCGCGTGCCGGTCATGATCGACTCCTCGAAGTGGGACGTGATCGAAGCCGGTCTCAAGTGCATACAAGGCAAAGGCATTGTCAACTCCATCAGTATGAAGGCCGGCATTCCGGAATTTGTACGCCAGGCCAAGCTAGTAAAACGCTACGGCGCAGCGGTCGTCGTGATGGCCTTTGATGAAGATGGCCAGGCCGACACCTACGATCGAAGGATCACCATTTGCAAGAGAGCCTACGACATATTGGTAAACGAAGTGGGCTTCCCGGCCCAGGATATTATCTTCGACCCCAACATTTTTCCGGTGGCCACCGGCATTGAAGAGCACCGGAACTACGCGCTCGACTTTTTTAAGGCCACCAAATGGATCCGCGAAAATCTTCCCCATGCCCACGTCAGTGGTGGGGTGAGTAACGTGTCGTTCAGTTTCCGGGGCAACCAGAAAGTGCGCGAGGCCATGCACTCGGCCTTCCTCTATCACGCCATCCAACACGGTATGGATATGGGCATCGTGAATCCCACCATGCTGGAGATCTATAGCGACATCGACAACAACTTGCTGGAACGCGTGGAAGACGTGCTCCTGAACCGTCGCGACGACGCCACCGAACGCCTCCTGGAATTTGCGGAGACCTTCAAGGGCGCTACCAAGGAGAAAAAAGCCGACGACGAATGGCGATCGGGCACCGTGGAGGAACGCCTCACACATGCCCTTGTGAAAGGTATCATCGATTTTATCGACCACGACACCGAAGAAGCGCGCGTGAAATACGGCCGCCCGCTGTTTGTGATCGAAGGGCCGCTCATGTCGGGCATGAATGTGGTCGGTGACCTGTTTGGTGCCGGCAAAATGTTTTTACCCCAGGTGGTAAAGAGCGCGCGGGTAATGAAAAAATCCGTAGCCTACCTCACACCGTTCCTCGAAGAAGAAAAAAGACTCAGCGGCACGACGCACCAGGCCGCTGCGAGAATATTGATGGCCACCGTGAAGGGCGACGTGCACGACATCGGCAAGAACATTGTCGGGGTGGTGCTGGCCTGTAACAACTATGATGTGGTGGACCTCGGGGTGATGGTGCCACCGGAAAAGATCATCGAAGCCGCGAAACGCGAGAAAGTCGACATCATCGGTCTTAGCGGCCTCATCACGCCATCGCTGGACGAAATGGTGCACGTGGCAAAAGAAATGCAACGCGAAAAATTTGTGATGCCTTTACTGATAGGAGGGGCAACCACATCACGCATACACACCGCCGTGAAGATCGATCCCGTCTACGACGGCCCCGTGGTGCACGTGCTCGATGCGTCGCGCTCCGTGCCCGTCGCCAGTGAGCTCATCAGCACGCAGACTCGCGAAAGCTCCAAGGCCCGCTTCAAACAAGAGTATGTCACACTGCGCGCCGACCATGAGAAACGGAAAGAGACCAAGAATTACATTCCCCTGAAGGAAGCCCGGAAGAACAAGACCAACATCAATTGGGCGGAAGCGCAATATGTGAAGCCGACGTTCACCGGAAGAAAAGAGATCATCAACTATCCCCTGGAAGACATCCGGAAGTATATCGATTGGACGCCCTTCTTCCAAACCTGGATGCTGGCCGGCCGTTACCCCGGCATTTTAAAAGATTCTGTCGTGGGCGTGGAGGCGCAAAAGCTCTTCAACGATGCCAACACCATGTTGGACGACCTCATCAAAAACAAAACACTGCAGGCGAGCGGCGTCATTGCCATCTATCCCGCCGTGAACACGGGCGACGACGTCGATCTGTTTGAAGAAGGTCAGGATACCCCGTTTGCCACCTTCCACTTCCTCCGTCAACAAAATAAGAAAGCGGCAAACCTTCCCAACTTCTGTCTCGCCGACTTTATTTCACCCGAGCGCGGCAAAGATTACTTCGGTATGTTTGCCGTCACCGCAGGGCTGGGTTTGGATGAGTGGATCGCTCAGCACAAAGCAGACCTCGACGACTATTCCGAGATCATGGCCAAAGCGCTCGCCGACCGCCTCGCCGAAGCGTTCGCCGAAGCACTGCACGAGAAAGTGAGAAAGGAACTGTGGGGCTATGCATCCAATGAGCACCTGACCAACGAACAATTGATTGACGAAGCCTACGCCGGCATCCGCCCGGCTCCGGGCTACCCCGCGTGCCCGGACCACACCGAGAAGCGTTTGCTGTTCGATTTGTTGCAAGCAGAAAAAGTGGGCATCAACCTGACGGAATCATACGCCATGTACCCCGGCGCGGCCGTAAGCGGTTTCTATTTTGCCAATCCACAGTCCAAATATTTCGGACTGGGCAAGATCGAGAAAGACCAGGTGGAGGATTACGCCAAGCGCAAGAACATGTCCATAGAACAAATCGAGAAGTGGCTGGCGCCTAACCTGAGCTATGACATCTGATGCGTGAACGACAAGATATCCATTCATCATAAAAACATTTAACCCTTTCTCTTAATTAACCCGCGATGAAAGTTACCGAACACATTGCCAACGCCAACGGCAGGACCTTATTCACGATCGAAATTCTTCCCCCGCTGAAAGGCGAGAACATCAAAAACCTTTTCAAGAACATCGATCCGCTGATGGAGTTCAAGCCGCCGTTCATCGACGTGACCTATCACCGCGAGGAATATGTATATAAGAAAAAAGAGAACGGCCTGCTGGAGAAACGCTCCACCCGCAAGCGCCCCGGCACGGTAGGCATATGCGCCGCCATACAAAACCATTATAAAGTCGACACCGTGCCCCACATCATCTGTGGAGGCTTCAGCCGCGAAGAGACCGAGAACGCGCTCATCGACCTCGACTTCCTGGGCATCGACAACGTGCTCGTGCTCCAGGGCGATCCCATCAAGACCGAGCCCCGCTTCGTGCCCGACCCCGACGGCTACATGTATGCCTCCGAACTGCTGCAACAAGTGGTGAAGATGAACCAGGGCATCTACCTCGACGACGAACTGCTGCATGCAGCGCCCACTGACTTTTGCATCGGCGTGGCCGGCTACCCGGAAAAACATTACATGGCTCCCAACCTGAAGAACGACATCAGGTACCTGAAGCTGAAAGTCGACCTCGGCGCGAAATACGTTGTAACGCAAATGTTCTTTGATAACGAAAAATATTTTGCTTTTGTAGACAAGTGTCGCGATGCCGGCATCAACGTGCCCATCATCCCCGGCATCAAACCGCTCGCAACGAAGTCGCAATTGAACATCCTCAGTAAAACTTTTCACATCGACATACCGGAAGCGTTGGCCGACGCCGTGGAAGATTGTAAAGACAATCAAGCCGTAAAAGAAGTTGGCATCGAGTGGACAGTACAACAATCCAAGGAGTTGATAAAAAAAGGTGTGCCAACACTTCATTTTTACACCATGGGTAAATCTGACCCTATCTACAGGATAGCAAAAGAGCTATTTTAGCGTATCTTTGTCCCTTGTTTTTAGGAGGCTTTTACATGAAGACGATTCTGCCCTACGCAATTGCCGTCGCGCTTTTGCTAGCAGTCGGCCAGGCGCACGCCCAGCCGCAGAAAATCGATTCCCTTCTAAAAGTACTCCCCCTGAATCCGGGGGGTGAAGCTCACATCGACATTCTGAATAAGCTCGCGTTTTCTTACACGCTCGTGTCCGTTACCGAAGCAGAGAAATTTGTTTCCGAGGCCATACGCCTCGCGCAAGCCCAGCGCTATGAAATAGGATTGGCCGAAGGCTACAAAATTCTCGGTACCATTTCTTACCTGCGCGGCGACCATGAGAAGGCCATCAAGTATTCCTATGCTGCGCTAAAGATCTACGACACGCAGAAAGACAAGAGCGGGCAGTCCAAGGTGCTCAACAACATCGCACTGATCTTTATGGCCCGCAAAGATTTTGGACGCGTCTATGAACTTACCATGCGCTCGCTCAGGCTCAAACGCGAGATCGGCGACAGCGCCGGCGTAGCCACTTCCACGCTGGCCCTCGGCGAATACTACACCAACGAAAAGAACTACGGCACCGCGCTGCGCTTCTGCAAGGAAGCCTTGCAGCGCTACGAAGAGATGAAAGACGATTGGGGCACCAGCCACGCCCTGCTGCAGATTGGCAACATCTACGAACGCCAGCGAAACTATCCCTTCGCCTCCGCCAACTATTACGACGCCATCCGCTATGCCGTGATGGCCCGCGACAACGCACAAATGATCGCCGGCTACAAACAATTGGGAAAGCTCTTTTTGGAATTGCAACAGTTCGACTCGTCGTATTCCTATTTGCGAAAGGCCCTGTTGCTGGCCCGCAAAGCCGGCAGCAAGAGCAATGAGATGGAAACACAAAAAATCATCGCCGACTATTTTTCAGCCACCGGCAACCTCGACTCGGCCCTCCGCTACACCAACAGCGCCAACCAGTTGGAACACGAGATCTTCGACGCGCTCAAATCCCAACAGATCGCCTCCCTCCAGATGGTATATGACTTCGAGCACAAAGAACAAGAGTTGCTCTACCAGCGTCAGCAAATACGCCGGCAATATGTGGCCATCATCGGCGTCAGCCTCATCCTCATCTTGTCCATCGTCTTTGGCTTCAAGCTCTTCAACCTCAACAAGACCAACCGCCTGGCCAAGGAGAGCTTGCTAAAACTCAACGCCGACATCAACAAGATCAACACCAACCTCGAGACCATGGTGCAGGAGCGCACCGAAGAGATCAAACAACAAAATCAAAAGCTCATCGAGTATGCCTTCTTCACCGCCCACGAAGTGCGCGGGCCCCTGGCGCGGATTCTCGGATTGGTGGAGCTGGCGAAGCTGAAGGAGCTGCATGAAGAGCGCGAAGAGATCCTGACACGACTCGAAAATGCGGCCAATGAATTGGATGATGTGATACGGACCATTAACCGGAAGTTGGAGAATAACAGGAGGCTGTGAGGTTGGTGGTTAAATTTTATCAATAGGTGATGTTGTGTGATTTTTTTGTTGTGAAAATGCTATTCCCTTTTTTATCACGGTGGTGAATGTATAATTGTGTGTGAGTATAGTAATGAATCCTGGATCGTTGAAATTCCTCAATCGAAGTTGTTGATAATTATTGTATTCTATAAACGTTTTTTAAATTAATTATTACTATGAAAAAACAATTCATTTCTCCAAAACACATTTTGCTGCTCGTTATGTTTGTTTCGCTTATGGGCTGTCAGCATGAAGCCTTTGATAAAGGCGACAACGGTGGTGGTGGCATTACCATTCAAAGCATCAATGCCTGGGAACCGCCGTTCAGTTTAATGCCAAGCGACAGCCCTCCCGACGTCGTAACAAAGCTTCAAGCGGCTATTGCCTCGGCCCAATCATCGAACAAGAAATTGATTATTGAACGGGGCGTTTATACGATTAATGCGCCGATCACATTCCCGTCTAATATTGAAATCGATTTTAGCGGGGCCGAATTTGTCCGCGAATCGGGGAAAGGCGTGGACGATATATTTACGATGTTTACGAATGCCGATCATGTGAATGGCAACTCAAACATTACCCTCAGTAATTTAAAGATCAATGGAAATAAAAATGTGGATGCGCTGCGAGCCGAAAATTATGCGGAGCGGTTTTCCGGACTAGAGTTTAATAAGGTTAGCGCCAGTAAACTCTACAAAATCACAGCAACGCAGACCGTAAATGCGGAAACGGGATGCGGTATTTTTTTTACGAATGAAAGCCATGATATAGATGCTTACGAACTTACTGCGTACGACAATGATCGTAGCGGTATTTTGATCAATCATTCTAATGCAATACGGATTCACGGGGCCGTAGTGTATAACAACGATGGCAGCGGTATAGCATCTGAAGCCGCCCCGCGTTGTGAATATTATAATATTGTTGCCTATCACAACGGTTTCTATGATGGTCATGTTTTTGGATGCAGCTCCGGCAGCGATTGCTACCATTATTCTAACGTTTCTGTGAACGGTATCGGGTCCAAGATAGATGGCGTCCTCACCTACGACTGTTCAGGATCAGGCTTGGTAGTTGGGCATCCGTATAACGCTGCGAACGATGGGGAAGATATGCATGTGAACAGTTCCGACTATACGATCGTCGATAATGTTGAATCGTACGATGCGGAATTGGACGGTATTACAGTGTCCAATTCAAAAAGTGTTTTAATGTCCAATCTTCATGTATATAACAATTTCCGGTGCAACATTCAGATCTATGACAACTCTTCGGAGGTTCAAATTACCAATGCCGATGTGCATGGATACTATACGAAGAATGATCACATCAACCTGTCACTTGCACCTTCTGGACTTCAAATTATAGGGGGCGACGGACACAATTTGAATAATGTTAATGTTCACGAAAGCCTCGGCCACGGAATTTATATTAACGGTACGACCGGCCCCATATCGTTAGGGTCAGAAGTCAATTCTTATAATAATGGTCAGCTGAATGCCTATCGTCAGCCCAATAATCACGATCTGTGGGTTTCGGGAATATTCGCTGAGAATGCGAAGAACGTATACATTACGGGTAGTAAATCTTTCAGCAATCAACCCTCTGGAAGCATAACTCAGAAATATGGGATTGTACTTTGGAAAGTCCAGCATGTCAGGATTTATTATCCGCAGTGTTATGGTAACGGATTGGCAAACGGTGTAATGCAAATAGATCCCAGCCTGGATACCGACGTATCTGTGGTCTATTAGTGCCTGTGTAAGCAACAACTATTGCGATTTAAGCTGCACAATAATTTATAAACGAAATGGCTACGTTACTCGTAGCCATTTCGTTTTTTATATGAAATCTAAACTAATTCACAGCCACCCCATTACCATTGCGTGCCAATTGCGCGATGCGTACGGTGCCTACTACATTCGACTCGCGGTTTTTTATTTTATGACCGGTTGCCTTCTCCCAGTTGTTGATCACAGTGAGGATGTCGATGAGGGCGGCGCGTTGGGCCGGCGAGGCAGCGTTGCCACCGGATGTGGTCTGGCTTTCGATGACGGTGCGGATCCAGGTGTCGGGTGCCGTGAGCTCGAAAGAGCCGAATTCGATGTTTCGCAGAATGGTGGCCGCGCACGGAGCCATATCGAATAAGGCTTGCGCCTTGCTGTGCGCATCGATGCCCACCTTCTTGCCGATATTGACCAGCCGCTCGGAGGCGGTGTTGCCCTGGCATCCGAGAAAATTTACAACCGGGCTGTTATAGGCAATGATAAAATAGAGCCACGATACGAAGCCCACCGATGCGTATTCTTCTCTCGACAAGTTCATGAACCGGTAGTTGTTCAGCGTAAGCGTGCCGGTACTTCCGCGCCGGGAGAGCAACATTTCGCGGAGCTTTGTGGCCAGGTCGATAATGCGCTGGTAGTCGGTTGAGTTTGCTCCGCTGGTGTTCTGTGCGTTGATGTAGGCCTGCCATATTTCGCCCAGGAACTGTTCGAACAGCGGGATGAAATCTTTGTTGGAAGCCTTTGCCTTAAAGTACGGTGCAATGCCGCTGTCGAGGTTGTTGGTGTTTTCGAAGGCCAGGTCGATACCAAACATCCTGAAGTAAGCATTGCGGCGGGCCGATTCGGCATTGGGCCTGACGTTGCTGGCGATGTTTCGGTAGCTGGTATTGGAGAGTGTTTTGTAAAACAAATTTTCAGTGTTCATGATCCACTGCATCGCGTTTTGATGCATCACAACATCGGGGCTTGCCACACCCAGGTTTTCGTCGTGCTGGTAGAGATAAATAAGTCTTTCGATAATTTGTGCGATGCGGGTATTTTCGATCAGGTAGGCATAGATGATATGATACGGCGGCGCATCGTCGCGATTGAACACTTGGATCGTGTTGCTGGCATCGACGGGGAAGTTAATCGGCCCGTTGGTGATGTCCGACCAGTGCTTTTGAATGGCCTTATCGATAACGATAGGGTCTTCATAGAAGGCAAAAGTTTCCTGGACCTCTAAAGCATAGGGACTTGTATAAAGAATGGGAGGCAATGGGGTGGGGGGTACCGGTGGCGTGCTGTTCGTTCCCGGTAAGCCCAGGGGTGGAGGCACAACGATGGCTGCAAAATCGCTGCGAATAGAGGGATATGAGCGGGTAACCCTAACATTTTCGGTGTTAGTGGTGTAGATGAGGTGATCTATAAATTCCATACTGTCGGGATTTTAATTTTTTGTAAGTCGATTTTCTAAGTTGCCCTCCATGTCGTCGGTTACTTCTTCTTTTCAGCTGAAGCCGCAGCTATTCCGGTTGTTGTTCCTGACGACCCTGTTGATGGGAGGCTATATTTCTTTTCGGGCTTGATATAATGACTGCGGGTTTGCTCATACGTCAAGTTGGCTTTGTCGTACGCTTCGCAGTCGGAGTGGTCCACACTGGAGCTTGAATTGAATTTTTCAAGCGATAGCGCTTTTAAGTATCGTCCCCTGAGACCGATGGCTTCGTCTCTGTTTTTTAGGAGCAAGATCATCAGTTTGCCATCCCCCTTACCCTTGGCGGCTTTTATCTCATTTTCGATATCGGTTATGGATTGATTGACCAGGGTGATGTCGTCCTCGATTTCTTTGATTTTTGTGCTCATGGTGAATACGCTTTATGTTGTTATGCTTTTTAATTTTCGCCGGTGGTTGTACCCAGGTTCATCATCCATTGTTCAAGCCGCTTGTATTCTTCCAGCGGCGCTTCATCCATCGTGGCGATGCGATAGCCCGCAAGCGCCAGCAACGTTAAACACTCCTTATGGATCCACGCGTGTGACTGCACCAAGGCGCCGGAGGTAGCGTGAAACTTCTCTAGCTGTTCCGGGCTTACGTGAACCGGATTGACCAGGTCCACAAGCGATCTGCCGCCAAAAGCTTCGTAGCGTGTGGTCAGGCAAATATCGACGACCTTGGGTAACACGCGCGTGCATGCCTGAATCATGCGGGTGGAAGAATAATTATAACGATCGATGGGATAATCCTGCTTAAAGGCTTCCTCCAGATTATCCCACGGCCCGCGACCATAAAACTTCCGACAGCATTCGATGTTGAGCAACACGCGCAAATAGGAGATGGGATGCGGGTCGCCTTCGTGATAGGCAAAAACGCTCTCGGGCGATCCGGCCACCACATTGTGCAGCGATGCCACGGCGGCATATCCGGTGTGAACAAAGGCGAAATTGTCGGCGGCAATTTCACTGGCCCAGCCTGCATAGGCAGCCGCGACCAGGGGATTATAGGAATGAAGTTGTTGCTGCAATTGTGTGGCCAACGCATTGTTCCAATTCAGTATGTGAGCAACCTGGTGACCGGTTTCGTGTATCGCAGCCGTGGGGCGAAATAAATTGTGAAAGGTGATCTTGATCGCTGCCACGGGGCTGATGCTGCCGTCCCACAAACGCAGGCCGCTCTTTAATATGCTGGCACCCAAGCCACGATCGAGGTACGTGAAACAGGGCGGCACTTCTTTGCCAAGGGGAGGCAGTATGGCTTCCATGCTGCGGGCGCAAAGTACATCGCACGCCCGAAGGAGGGATGCGATAGAGTCGTTGGTGCGGCTGTTGAGGGCGTCGGTAAAAAAATGGACCGTGGTTTCGGTGCTGATGTATTGTTGGCGGAGGCTTAACAACGACCGGCGGAGGCGGTCGTGATCGGCACCGGTTTGAAGTTGCATCTCGAGCTGCTTGCCAAAATTCTTAATGCGGTCGATCGAGGCGGTCAGGCTTTCGGTAATCAGGCTGCGCACCTCCCGGTTCACGCCGTTCCAGGCATAGGGCGAGGCCAGGTTTTCGAGACGGGCCAGGCGTGCGGTGGCCTGCATCCAATGGCTGCATTGGTTTTTGATCTGATCGACGGCGTTTGTTTTTGCGGTCACCATCTTACATAAAGTTTTTACCGGCCGATATAGTCAGGGTTGGGGTGGGCAATGAAGGCATGGAGATGCCGCCCAGGTTGGTGATCGATCCCTCGCCCCGCAGCAGCGAGATCACGGCGCGTATCTGTGCCATGCCCGCCACGTTCTTCCACGCGATGCGTATCGTTACGCCATCATCGGGTTGAGCCAGTGCGTCGCTGAATTCTTTGGCCCGTGTTTTGAAAAATGTTTTGACACCTTCAAACGCCTTGCCCAACAATTTTTGCGTCACCTTTTCAATGATCTTCTCCATGGCCATCTTCTTGAAGCCACCGAGAAACTCCTCGCTGTCGGGCACGTGCCGCAGATACAATTCGGGCACGGCCTCGTGCACTATTTTTACTTTTGACTTGATGTTCTTCAACAGCGCCTTGTTGAGTTTGCTCTTCAGTGCCTTGCGCAATGATTCGGAGGCGCCGATCCAATCCTGGCGATTCAGTTTCTCTACCACTTCGTTGCTGCCGGCTTCGCTAAAGAAGAAGTTTAGCATCACTTCCGATTTTACAAAATTGAACACCGCCTGTATGTCGCTGGACCGGGCCGTCACCTGGGCTTCTTTCTGTACGCCAACACCAGCACGGCGCAGGCGGCGATGGACTCTCGGCCGACGCACCACGGCTCCGGGCATCTCCATATAAAAGAAACGCTGGCCGATCGTGATCTTTTCGCGTGAAGTGGTAAACTCTGGGGCAACGTCTTTGCCAACACCCGGATCGTTCAACAAGGCCGTGGCCGCTTGTACCGACAAAGGGTGAAGTTGCACGGCAGCGCTCTTGTCGGCCGAGCCCAAGCCGGGTGCGCGGTCGTAGAGGCTGATCTTGTTGAGGGTGGTGCCGGGTATGGCTTCGTAGACGTGGACTCGCACGTTAAGGGGTTGTGCCAGATCCTGTCCCATGGTGTCTTTTACAAAATCTTTCAGCGGCACATCGCCAAAGGTTTTTATTCCCTCGGCCAGCGCGGCGGTGAGCGCTACGGGATATACGCGCGAGAACCGTTTGTGCGATTTGCGTTTACGCCTCCGCGGCATCAGTACCCACACGCCGGGTTCGCGCGTCGGTTGTAATGATTTCTTGATATAGGTGCCCGGAAAATTATTAGCGACCGCTTTGCTGAAGGCCGGCAACACCTGTTCGGTGAGTTGATCGATGGCCTCCGAGTCGGACATGCCATCCAACTGCTGGAGTATGCCTTCGTCCTCTGTACCCAACGTGCGGATGGTTTCCTCTACGGTGTTAGCGATGGCTTCATACGCCAGCGACTCATTATTTTGATCGCCCGTTTCGAAACCCATGGCCTTAAAGCCAAGGTCGACAATAGAAGCCGACAGCGGTTTGGCAACGTTGGCCGGTACATATTTACCAACCAGCTTGCCCAGCAGTCCGGCCAGGAAATTGATCACCCGTTGTCTTCCCACCAACGATAGCGCTATCTTGATAGCGGGATACAATGCCGGAAGAAATTGTTCCAGGGCCGGTTGAATGTCTTCGCCACGGCGCAGTTGGTCAACAAATTGCTGTCGTGCTTCATCGAGGGAGGCCGGAGCGTTTTCGTACGCGGGCTCTTCGCGTTCCCCTTCTTCTACATAGTCGTTTACAAATTGTTCGCTCTCCGTTTCGTCGTTGGCGAACACCATGTTGGCCATGCGGAGATCGAACTCATAGGACAATTGTTCAAAGTCCTCGCCGGCAAACATTTCATTACTGTTGTTTAGCGCGCCGTCCTGGGTGGGTACTTCGAGTTTTAGAAATTTCTTGGCCAGGTCCCGGGCATAAGGCTGAAGGGGTTGAGGCAGCTTGCCGACAAGTGTATTCAGTACTTTGTTGAGCAACGGTTTGATAAGACCCTTCAATTTATTCAACGCCAGGTTTATCGGGTTGAGCTTGTTCACCAACTTGACTCCTGCTTTTACGGCGCTCTTTACTTTATTGACCAGCCCACCCAAAAATTGCTCCTGTGCGGGCGAGAGCTGTTCGGTATATTCAAACTCCATCTCATCCACAAACCGCTCGATGTTTTCGGCCGACATGCCCTCAAACTCACGCGACGACACCACCTGGCTGGCACGGTCGATCATGGTATCAACCTCGCGAAGCAAAGGCGCGATGTATTCCGTGGTACGTTGCTTCAGGTATGGATAGTGATTGCCGTTGGAGCCCTCATAACTGAAACGGGCGATGACCGATTCTTCGATCTCTCCCGCCATGGCCATCAGCGACTCTTTAAAATCTTCATGATTCAATTCGGCCAACAGTTCCACAAAAGCTTCGGCTTTGGGTTGATTGAGCGAAATGGCGTCTTCGGCATGGTATGTTGATAAAAACGGACTTTCGAACTCGGATGAGGAGGAATAGAATTCCGGCGTCGGGCTCGTTTCTTCGGGCCGCTCCATCAGCATAGTTTCATCTGAGAAGGGCGTTTCGTAGTCTCCGGAAGATGTAACGGAACCGTTGTTACTTTTCATGATTTCTCGTTTTGGTGAATTGCTGGGATAAAATTGCCCGGATACGCCGCCGTTATCAATCACCCTAAAGGGTGAAATTCACCTTAAAGGGTGATTGAGGTTATGAGAGCGCACATGGTAATTTTGATTCAGAAAATCAAAAGACCCCAATCTATGAACGACTATTCCATCGAAAACTATGAAACCCCCTTTCGGGACATGCAGCTCCCCGGCGAGGAGAATGATAAAACTTTTAGAGGATACAGCACCGCAGAGCAGCCTGTCTATCCCGGAGAACAACGCGAGTCGCCGGAAGCATACCCTGAACACGATGAATTTGAACAAGACCTCTCCGACAATTTCACAAGCGATGAGGAGGCCGATATGGGTTTGGATGAAGCGGCGTACGACCAGGAGTTTTTTGCCGATGAAATTCCTAACCTCTATCCCTATGAGAAGGGATATTCACCGTATGCGCTACAGGCCAAAAAGCAATGGAAGCGTGGCACGAACGATTTGCGGCCGGAAGCCTGGCGTGGAAAGATCTTTGGGCTGGTGGTGCACACTACGGGAGGGAGCCTTCCCGGAAAGGCTGTGGGAAAAAAAGTGTATCCTACCATCATGGCCATCGATACCTATTTTAATTCCTATGGCTGTCATTATATTAATGGATGGAAAGGCATTGCGGGAGGCGACCTGGTGCAGGTAGCAAACGAGGACAAGCTGGCCTGGGGGGTGGGATTTGGTGATCAATTGAAGTCGATCAAGGCCAACCGGTTTGAGGCCGACCTGCCCGCTATACTCGTCAAGCTTTGGAAGGCGCGCTGGCCGGCCTATAAAGATCCCGTGGGGCTGGCGCCCGTTACGAACGTGAACTTGTGCTATGCGCATATGGAATGCCTGCCGGTGGTCTACTACGTGAACAACAAGACCATCATCGACAACCAGCATCCGCCCATGCGGAAAGGTCTCCGGTTCACAAAAGCGCAGCACGATTCCATCGCCGTGGTGGCCTACGACATCGCCGTGCGCAACAACTGGCCGATGGACACAAAATGGTGGCGCACACCGCGATTCCTCGGTCACGAAGATCTCACGCCCATAAACAGGAAGGACTCCAACGGCGGATGGGACCCGGGAGGACTTCGCGTGCAACCCTATATTGATTGGGAATATATCTACAGCCAGATCGAGCTCATTCACAGCAAAGGCGTTGCTGCCATACTAAGTTCACCGATCGCCGTGGCGTCGGAGGTGGCCGGTGCCATCAAGACGCACTCGGCATTGTTCGAGGGCGTAGGCACGGGAACAACGATACCAACACCACCCACACCCGATGTGCCGGCCAATACACCTTCGTTGTCCGTGCCCAAAACATCGTGGAGTGATGCGGCACGATCTAACCGGTACTATGGCGATAAACTGGGATGGAGCAAGTATACGTATCAGATCAACGACTTCCTGTTGCCTTATGTCGGCCTCCAAAATGTGAGTCTTTCCGAAGAGAAATTTGCAGAGGCGGTATATAACTGGCAAAAACAAAAAGGGTTTGCGGCAAAGGACTGCGATGGTATTATCGGTCCGAATACATGGCGCGTCATGAGCGCGTTGATTCCCGGTGTAACGGCCACGCCGCCACCCAAGCCAACGCCCACGCCGCCTGTAAAACAAGCAAACTGGGTTGCCACATTAACACCCCTGCTGGAAAAATACCGCGGCGACATTCCCCTGTACTTTCTTTTGGGTTGGATTTCCATTGAGTCGGGTGGCCGTATCGAAGTGACTACCTATCTTAACGAGCGTGGATATTTTCAAATTCATCCCGATGAATCGAAGATGTTGAAGATCGCCGATCACAACCGGCTGTCCACCGACCGGGATTTCTCTATCCAAGCCGGCATCCAACTGGTGAATTTCCTGCGGAGATTATCTGCCGGTGTTGCCAATACCTTGGGTTTTCAAAAAGACTCGTCACTCTACTGGCACGTAGTAAAGCTTCATCATTGGTTGCCGCTAGGTGTAAAATCCATCATGGATGAAATGACGAGCCAATCGTTCAAACCAACCAACTGGACGGCGTTCAGGGAATTTGTGGTGGCCAATAGCGAGAAGATCAAACAAAGAATAAAAAAAGGTAACAAGAAGGGCCTGGTTTGGGATCCTATGCAGGGGATCAACAACGTAGAAAAATTGTTCAAAGAAGCCAATCGTATCGTGCCTCAATCCGTGACGAACGAAGTGCTTTCGGACGATGAATTGGAAGACTTTGATTTCTCTTCCGGCGAAGCATACTATGAAACCGGGAAGACAATGGACGAGTTTGAATCGGAGAGTTATTATCAGGGAGAGGACTATTAAAAACTACTCGGTATGATCGAAGAACGCCTGGTTGTAATAACTGACCAGCGCCGCCGTATTTCTCACACCGATCTTTTTAAGAATGCTCTTCCGGTGCGAGCGCACGGTTTCGAAGCTGATGAATAATCGTTCGGAGATGTCTTTATTTGTAAGGCCCTGCATGATGAGGCTCAACACCTCGACTTCGCGCGACGAGAGCTTTTCCTGGTACACGGAGGTTTCGTACCGCACCTGCTTTCGCAACTTGTGAAGAGCAAGTTGCGGGTCGTCCAGTTTGGCTTCGATGAAGATATCGGTGGAGAGTACGTGCGATTTGAGGGTGGTAAGAACTTCGGCGATTTTTTTAACCAGTTCGAAATCGTCGCAGCACGGCTTGCCTGAGAGGCAGAAGAAATCCACCTTTTCTACCAAACGGTTTTCTTTATCCAGGAAGTTTACAAAAAGGCGGATGGCCATTTGCCGGGGGTTACATAGGCATACCGTAAACGATCTTTCATACCATCAACGAAAGAAAAACGGGCGTTTCGCGCAAGGAGCGCACCGAATATTCCTCTCCGTTACCGTAGCTTAACTTCCGGCCGGTCAGAACACGCCGTGTTGTGGCCGAAAGTGATTCTCTTACATAAACACAAAAGCTCATCGTTGACAATGCACGCTGGAGACGTGACGACGAGTGTGGGATCGAATGTAGGAAAAAGCGCCTAAAATGCCCGGCGTAAAATGAGCACATTTGTTGCACATCCAGGTAATTTTCGCTCGCGAAGCCCAAAAAATCCCTGATTTCATGTCCGCCCTGCATTTGCAGTAGCCGTTCGTAACGCGATAAGCTATTCCTCCTTTTCAAAATTTCACCATAAAAAAGGGAAGGCGAGTGAGCCTTCCCTTTTTTTGTTACAGTCAATCGAATGAAAAATATTTTTTGCTTTTATCAAACTGCAATCCCGTTGCAGTGGACCATCCTAAATTAGCGGCTCAAGATTGATCGCGTGCGTTCATTGATTCAGTCATTTCTAAAAAACTCCTTACTTATGAAACTTCATTTGGCTATCGTCATCGGCATGGTCATATCATGGCCGGTGTGCTCGCAGTCCACTCCTCCAAACATCATTCCGCCGTCGTCCGGGACCACGGCCGTTGCAAAAAGGCAAGCGGTCGAAACGGGTATCGTATTCGCCGGCGATTCGAAAAATGAGGAGTATCGGTTTAATGTCGATGGGATATTTGGAGAAACGTATAAAGAAAGCCGTCCCATAAACGACTATTTTGGTCTCGGGACGGACGACACGATTGCAATGAAAAAGCGCGTGAGGGAAGTTAAACTTTTTGTAAAAGGCAAGCCTGCTCATCTTATAATCCCTGAAGGATTTGACCGTTTTCTTATCCTGACGAGAGATCGCACCTTAAAGGATGGACAATTCTTTGTGGCCAAGTGGTCGGATAAGTTGCCGAATGAAGAGGCAAATCCTTACGACCAATGGTTTAGCCGCGACAGTGCCGTACATAAATTGCCAGTCCCCACAGTCTCCATAGAGTTTGGCCGGGGTTTCACAGCGGCAGCGCTAAAAGCGGCAAATTATAATTCCAATAGTTTTATCACCTTTTCTACAAAATTACTTAGCCCACCTGCTCTCTCAAATTTACAATTGGAATATGAAGCCCTTGAGGTGAAGTTTCTGCATCACAAGACCTCCCTCGTTCGCCGGCTTCGTTCCAGGGGAAAATTCCCTGCCTCATTGTTTTGGCCTGCGGGTTTTAAAACGGAAGAAGGATCACTCGTCGTGATCAACATGGCCTATTCCTATAAACAAAATGGCAAAGTGGTGGACTCGGGAGTGATATCCAGGAGTGTGATATTTTGAGCATTGTTCAACAGGGACCATTTTTCCCGGCTCAATAATCTCCGTCCGCCATCGAACGTATTCGTTCGATTTCATACGCATTAGGTTTCCCGATCCCCCAAAACAACCAAAATAAGCCACCCCACAGGTGGCACTGTCATTGCGGCTTTGTCGCCAAACCTAATCGCGCTATGTTCAAAAACTACGTCCTCACCACCCTCCGCAACATCTCCCGTCGTAAAGGCTTTTCCATTCTCAACGTGTTGGGTCTCTCCATTGGCCTCGCGGCGAGCTTGCTCATCATGCAATACGTGAAAGACGAATTCAGCTATGACGACTTTCACGCCAACAAAGAAAACATCTATCGCGTACAATACGATCGCTACCGCGACAACGAACTCGTGTTACAGTGCGCCACAACGTTTCCGAAAGTAGCACCGGCGCTGCTGGCGGACTATCCGGAAGTAGAAAAAGCTTGTCGCTTGTATTTGCGCTATGGGGGAGGGGTAATTCGTTATGAGGATATTCAGATGAAAGAGGACAACCTGTTCACGGCCGATCAGAGCTTCTTCGATATTTTTTCATACCCGCTGCTGAAAGGCGATCGCGCGACAGCATTGAAAGAGCCGAACACGGCAGTGGTGGAAGAAGAAACCGCGCGCAAATATTTTGGTGATGCCGATCCCATGGGCAAGCGCATAAAGTTTGGCAGCCAGGAAGAGTATGAGATCACCGGCGTGATCCGCTCGCCTGAAAATTCGCACCTCAAGTTTTCTTTCTTATTTTCGTATCCCACGATGGTGAAACTCTTCGGCCCTGATGTGGAACAGGCCTGGGGATGGTATGATTTCTATTCCTACATTCAACTGAGCCCGGGCGCAGACCCCAAAGCACTGGAAGCCAAGTTTCCGGCCTTCATCAAAAAATACGGCCCCGAAGGCGACGACAAAAAAGTCAAGTTCTCCCTCCAACGCCTCACCGACATTCATTTAAACTCCGACCTCCTCCAGGAAGCCCGCGTCAATGGCAACGGACGCTCGGTTTATTTTCTTTCCATCATCGCGTTCTTTATCCTCGTCATCGCTTGGGTGAACTACATCAACCTGGCCACGGCGCGGGCGGTGGAACGCGCGAAGGAAGTGGGTGTGCGCAAGGCGATCGGAGCGGGACGCGTGCAACTTATGGGGCAATTCATTGCCGAGGCGTTGATTGTTAACTTAGGCGCTGTCGTTATCGCAGTGGCGTTGATGAGCGCGACCATTCCGTTGTTCAATGCCCTTTCGGGAAAAGAGTTGACGACAAGCATCCTGATGGATCCAACCTTGTGGTACACCGCCACGGTATTGTTCCTGGCGGGCTCGGCGTTGTCGGGATTGTATCCGGCGTTTGTGTTGTCGTCCTATCAGCCTGCGCGCGTGTTGAAGGGATCCATGAAAGGAACACACGAGGGTATGTTGTTGCGAAAAATGCTGGTGGTGATGCAGTTCGTTGCCTCTGTGGCGTTGATCGCGGGAACGCTGATCGTATATCGTCAATTGCAGTTCATGCAAAATCGCGACCTGGGGGTGGACATCAACCAGGTGTTGGTCATCAATGCTCCGGGCGTGACCGATACGAGTACCTATATTTCGCAGCTTCGCTCGTTCAAAAGTGAAGTGCAACGTCACCCGAATGTGCAGTCATTCACGGCTTCGTCGGAAGTGCCCGGCAACCTCATCTATTGGACCAACGGCGGCAAACGCATCGGCGGCGACCAGGAAGTACCAAGCATCGTCATGTATCGCATGGGGATCGACCACGATTTTTTCAACACCTACAAAAATAAAGTACTCGCCGGCCGCGTCTTCTCCGAGGACTTCACGGCCGACACCAGCAACGTGATCCTCAACCGGAAAGCCATCGAAGTGCTGGGCTTCAACACACCCGAAAATGCCGTGGGAGGTCAGGTCAAGCTTGGCGACGACACGCTCACGGTGGTGGGGGTGGTGGAGAACTATCACCAGGAAGGATTAAAAAGCAACTTTCGCCAGACCGCATTCCACTTGTTGCCCGAAAACCATGCTTACTACAGCGTGAAAGTCGAAGCCAAAGACCTCGGCCAAACGATGGCCTACATCAAAGAAAAATACAGCCAGCAATTCCCCGAAAACCCCTTCGACTATTTCTTTCTCGATACCTTCTTTCAACGCCAATACCAAACCGACCGCCAGTTCGGCCAGGTGTTTGGCTTCTTCGCCTTGCTGGCCATCTTCGTAGCCTCGTTGGGTCTGTTCGGTCTGGCTTCGTTCACGGCCAGCCAGCGCACCAAGGAGATCGGTATCCGCAAAGTGCTGGGTTCCACCGTGCCGAATATTTTTCTGTTGCTCTCCAAGGATTTTCTTAAGCTGGTCATCCTCGCCAATGTCATTGCCATACCGCTGGTGGTGTACTTTATGGATAAGTGGTTGCATACTTTCGCGTTCCACATCAACATAGGCTATTGGATATTTCTCGTCTCGGCCGTGCTCACGCTTTTCATTGCATTGATCACGGTGAGCTTTCAGTCCATTCGCGCGGCGATGGCAAACCCGGTGAAGTCGTTGCGGTATGAATGAAGTGAAGACAAATATCACGACATAAAGAGAGGCGCTGTTGGGCGCCTTTTTTCGTTGGAAGAGAAATGTAATGACACTACGTTATGCGCGGCGCTGGATAGTCTATTGGATATTGCTTAAAGGCTTACAATGAAGGTGCAAGTAGTTTGAACTATCGATGAGCGAACGATTGTCACTTCCGGTTATCTATTGCGCAAGCATATATATAGTATGAAGGCTATGCCATCGGAAGACAGCGATCTTGGTGAGTAATTTTAATCCATCCGCGAAAGGATGGCTCATTTGATATCAAACGAAGACCGTCGGCCACGCACTTACCCAAGAGGCCTCGATGCAAATAAAAGAAGCGCAAGGGTTCGAAACGAAAGAAGCGAGATTTCACAGGGCATCATTCCATTTTGAAAGCAGGTGTAAAGTTTTACCTTATTCAAGTATGATAAGAACAAACGTAAGATAGGAGAGAATGCTTACGGCACACACGCACACACATTCATAGAAGTCTTGACACACACACTTCCACACACCACCACCTTCACTCGTTTCCAGCAAACACCCGTCGCAAATTTGTTGACGGTTGTAGCAATTTCGGACTGTTCCATTTACATTGGTTCTGGTATGGAACAGGAACACGAGCGGGATATATGGGGCGACTTCAAGAAAGGAGACTGGCACGCGTATACCTTGCTCTATGACACGTACTACAAACGGTTGAATAACTATGGCTATAAGTTCACCCGCGATGTGGCGCTTATCGAAGACGCCATCCAGGACCTCTTTGTAAAACTATGGACCAACCGCGAGACGTTGGGCGAGCCTTCGTCGGTGAAGAATTATCTCTACAAAGCCCTTCGCCATGCGTTGTTTCGAAAGATCAAATCGCAACGCAAGTTCACCTTAGCGCCTACGGAGAGCTATGACTATACTTTCGAGTTGTCGTGGCATGACCACCTTGTGGTGGATGAAGACGAACGTGAACTGCAACGTATTATTAAAGAGGTCACCGGCAAGCTCCCCGCCCGGCAGCAGGAGATCGTATACATGCGTTTTTACGAAGGCCTTTCCTATGAAGAGATCGCCGAGATCATGTCCATCAACATCAATTCTGTATATAAACTCTGGTATAAGACGGTCGACAACCTGAAAGACGCCTTGCGCCACCTGCTTAGTGTGTTGCTTGTCTTTTGCGTTTCGCGAACCGGTTCAGAAGGATAAGGTCCCTAATAGGGCCACCTTTCCTCAATCCCTCCGCTATCGATTTCCAGCCTCTTTTCGATCTATTTTATTAAAAATGACCCCTGTGTTAAAAAATAATTAACATACGAGGGATAATTGCGGGGGGTGCAGGTGTAATAGTACTGTAAAAGCAAATGCCGACACCATGCGCGTACAGGACTATTCTCATTATGCACTAACCGACTTCCTGGAAGACGACTTCTTCATCCGATGGGTGATCGCCCCCGACACTCAGGCCAACATTTTCTGGGAAGCGTTCTTGTTGCATTATCCGGAGAAGAGAGAAGTTGTGAGTCAGGCGTCATCCATCATCGGTACGTACCGCAGGCTGGAGACGTTTACGAACGAGTCGCGGAAGGATGTCGTGTGGGATAAGATCCGTTCCGAGATCCAGCAAAATCACATACCCGTGCAGAAGCCGGCAACCGTCATTCCTTTGTATATGAAGGCGGCCGCGGCCATCGTGTTGCTGGCCGTGTTTGGCAGTGTGTTTTGGCTCATGAAGGATCACCGTAACCTGGTGACCACGGCGCACAACGAGATTACCAAAGTGATCTTGCCCGATCATTCCGTAGTGATGCTCAACGGCAACTCCACGCTGCGCTATGAAAGCGATTGGCCGGTCGACGAGCCCCGCGAAGTGTGGATCGATGGAGAGGCCTTCTTTAAGGTAAAACACCTCAACCGCGATACGCTTCATATCGATCCGGCGCATCGTTTCATTGTGCACAGCAACAACCTCGACATTGAAGTGTTGGGTACGTCGTTCAACGTGCAGCAACGCGAAGAAAAGACCAACGTCACACTGATCACCGGCAAGGTGAAAGTGCAATTCACCGGCACACCTTCGGAGCACGCACCCGACGTGATCCTGCTGCCCGGTGACTTTGTGGAGTATGGATCGCAGAAATTGCTGGCACGAAAAAAATTATCGAATCCGCAGCGCGCCACCAGTTGGATGAAGCAAGAGCTTCTGTTCACCAACCCCGCGCTCAAAGATATTGTGAAGACCCTGCAAGAGGACTATGGCTACACCGTAGAGGTGAAAGACCCTGCCCTCCTGGACTTGCGCATCGAAGGGGAGATCAGCGTTTCCAGTGTCGAGGAATTGCTGTCGACCGTGTCGGCTACGCTGGGTAT
Source organism: Chryseolinea sp. (assembly GCA_036525235.1). GTDB lineage: Bacteria > Bacteroidota > Bacteroidia > Cytophagales > Cyclobacteriaceae > Chryseolinea. The sequence continues at coordinate 26,059 of DATDAV010000180.1, forward strand.
TCGTATAGAAGAGGACCATAAACATATCACTATGTCAAGAAGATAAATCGCAGCTTTTTCATCCAAACCTAACTAAACCTTATGAACAGATTCGACTACACTTCATTCCTGAAGCGGTGGCTGATGGTGCTCGTCCTCCTGAGCGCCCCCGTGCTACGCGGCCTGGGCCAGTACTATGCTTCCGCCGGCAACGCCCTCCGCTCCGCGCAGGCCTCTGCCGGATCAAATCCCACCACCGAGTCAACGGTGTCGCTCAAAGACGCCCTGCATGACTTGAAGAAACGTTTCCATTTGCGCTTTGCCTACCGCGAAGGTCTGCTGGATGGCAAAACGGTTTCCGCCACCTGGCTTCACCAGGAGCAGGCCCCGGAGGTCATCCTCGAAAAAATGCTAGCCTCCTGCATGTTGGGATATAAACAGATCAACAAAAAACAATTCTCCATCTTCTCCACCGCTACTGCCGACCGTACCACCGGCAATGCGGCGACAAGTGAAACTTCCACCGAAACACTTGCTGCGACAGAAACCGCTGCACAGGAGCAGGCGGTTGCTGCGGCCATCTCGGGAACCGTAACTTCCCAAGACGATGGTATGGCCCTGCCCGGTGTGAACGTGATCATAAAAGGAACCACGACGGGCACGACCACCGATTCCGACGGCCACTTCTCACTGAATGCACCCGACGACGGTGCCGTACTCGTCTTTTCATTCATCGGCTTCCAGACCACGGAGGTGCCGTTCAGCGCAGGCCAAACGGTGGTGGACGTGGTGCTGCCCGTAGAGATGACGTCACTTAGCGAAGTGGTGGTGACCGCCCTCGGTATCGAGAAGGAGCGGAGCGCCCTGGCCTATTCGGTAACGGAAGTGAAAGGCGACGAATTTACACAGGCCCGTGAAAACAACGTAGCCAACGCGCTCACCGGAAAGGTCGCCGGCGTAAATGCTACAGGTCTTTCCACTGGTCCCGGCGGTTCGAGCCGCATCGTCATTCGCGGCAACGGTTCGCTCACCGGCGCCAACCAACCGCTCTATGTAGTGAACGGTATGCCCATCGACAACACGACACCCGGCGGTAGCGCCACCACCAACGGCGGCGCGGGCAACGTGGATCGTGGCGATGGTATCGGCGGCATCAACCCCGACGACATCGAGTCCATCAGCGTGTTGAAAGGAGGAACGGCAGCCGCCCTCTACGGATCGCGCGCCGCCAACGGTGTGATTGTCATCACCACCAAGAAGGGCAGGGCCCAACGCGGCATTGGCGTAGAATACAACGGCACGTTCACAACAGAGAAAGTGTCTGTCTACCCCGACTGGCAATACGACTACGGCCAAGGCGACAACGGCGTGAAACCCATGACGCTGGCAGATGCCGTGACCACAGGCCGCCGCTCATTCGGTTCCAAGATCGATGGGACGGACTTCGTTGCAGTGGATGGTCTGACCCATCCTTATAATGCGCAACGCGACAACGTCAAGAATTTTTATCAGACCGGGACATCCCTCACGAACACCCTGGCCTTCACCGGCGGGAGCGATGTGTTAAACTATCGTATTTCCATGTCGGATCTGAACAGCCGCAGCATCTTGCCAAATTCAACCTACAACCGGAAGACCGCCAACGTCAGCATCAATTCGAAACTGGGCGATCGCATAACGGTGGATGCTACCCTTCAATACAACCTGGAGAAAGCACATAACCGCCCGACTGCCGGCGATGCATTGGGCAATCCCAATTGGACACCCTACATGATGGCCAATACCGCCGACATCCGGTGGATCAAACCCGGCTATGATGCCAACGGCAACGAGATTGCATGGAATGATGCGCCCATTGCCTCGAACGCCTACTTCGTGGCCAACAAGTTTCAGGAAGACGACATAAAGAATCGTTTCATCGGCCAGGCGTCCGTATCCTATAAGATACTAAAGAGCCTTTCGTTGAAAGGCGTGGTGAGCCGTGACTTTTATAATTACAATTATAACTACATCGTCCCCAGTGGAACGTTGTACGTGCCCAACGGTCAGCTGAATAATTACAAAACCGATGTGGCCGAGACCAACGGCATGCTGACGCTGAACTACAATACCCAGATCAATGACTTCAGCATTGCCGCTTTCGTGGGTGGCAACCAGCGTCGCTATGACTACAAGCAGTTGAACATTGCGGGAAGCAACTTCACCATTCCCTACTTCTACAGCACCACGAACCTGGCAACGCAATCCACCACACCGTTGACCCAACGCACAGGCATCAACTCCATCTTTGGTTCGGCCGACTTTGGCTACAAAGACATGGCGTTTATCACCGTGACAGGCCGCCAGGATTGGTTCTCGACACTGAGTCCGAAAAACAATACCATTTTCTATCCTTCGATCGGTGGAAGTTTTGTGTTGTCGGAAGCCTTGAGCATGCCCAACACCATCGATTTTGCCAAGGTGCGCGCTTCCTGGGCACAAGTGGGCGGTGCAACGCCTGACCCGTATGCGATCAACCTCACCTATAGCATGGTGCCCAGCTCGGGCCAGCCCCTGCAGAACGTGACCATGGATCCGACCACGCAAACCAACATCATCACCAACCCCAACCTGAAGCCACTCACCTCGACCACGTATGAAGCGGGCTTCGAATTGCAGTTCTTCCGCAACCGCCTGGGATTGGACGTGACCTACTACGACCGCAAGACCACGGACGACATCGTGAAGACGGCCATCACGCCCACGTCGGGATACAACAGCGTGATCCTGAACGTCGGGGAGCTGAGCAACAAGGGCATCGAAGTATTACTCACCGGCTCGCCCGTCAAGAACGGCAACTTCACCTGGAACGTGAGCTACAACGTGGCCTACAACAAGAACAAGGTAGTGCGTTTGGCCGACGGCCTGGATCAAATCCAGATGGCCTCGTCGGTGAACGGATGGGCCTACATCAACAACATTGTTGGACAGCCCTTCGGGACCATCGTGGGCACCCGCACACAAACGGATGCTAATGGCAACGTCGTCTTCAACAAAACTTCCGGACTTCCGGTAGCCACAGGGTTGCAAAACCTGGGACAAGGCGTGCCGCCGCTCACCATGGGTCTTACCAATGAGTTCCGCTACAAGAATTTTTCGTTGAACATTCTGATCGATGGCAAATACGGCAACAAGATCTTCTCCCTCATGGAAGTGTATGCCACACGCCTGGGCAAGATGAAGAGCACACTGCCGGGTCGTGAAAATGGGCTCGACGTATCGGGTGTAGACCAGGAAGGTAACCCGTACTCGCGCACGGTTCCGGTTTCCGGCTTGCGGGTGTACTATGACAACTACAAGATCTACTCCGACAAGTTTATCCACGATGGAAGCTTTGTGAAACTCCGCCAGATCATTTTCAGCTACAACATCCCGGTGAAGAACCTGAAAGTGTTGAAACTGCAATCGGCCAGCATCTCGTTTGTGGCGCGCAACCTGCTGACGCTTTATAAGAGCACCGACAACTTCGATCCCGAGCAAGGCTATACCAACAGCTCCGCCCAAGGCTTCGAATCGTTCGGCTTGCCACGCACCCGCAGCTATGGTATGAACCTGATGCTAAAATTCTAAGCATACATTAAAGCGAAACGACATGAAAAAATATAATCACCCCCTTTCTTTTGGCAGTCTGCTGCTGGCCGCCTGCCTGGTTTGCTCCTCGTGCGACAAGGGATTCGAAGAAATGAACACCAACCCCGATGCGTCGCCCTCGGTGACGCCTGGCTACATGTTCACCAAAGCGCAATACGACGGCGCCTCCGACCTGCTCGTCCTGCTCATGGGCACCATGCAATACACCACCAGCTACAACGACGTGGCCGGCTTTGGGTCCAAGTATGTGACCAGTCAGAATACGCAAGCTTATGGTTTGTTCACCACGGCCTACCCGAAAGAGATCAACGAGATCGGCGAAGTGATCCGCGCCGTGGAAGACGACCCCACCAAGGTCAACTTGCTGTCCGCTGCGCGCGTATGGCGTGTCTATTGTTTTAGCCGCCTCACCGACATGTATGGTGATATTCCGTATTCAGAAGCCGCCCTCGGCTACGTGAACTCCATCTACAAACCCAAATACGATGCGCAGGAGTCCATCTATGCCGATATGCTGAAGGAGCTTGACGAAGCCGGTTCCAGCTTCGACGCTTCCAAACCCAATTTCGGCAACGCCGACCTGTTGTATAACGGCGACGTTACGAAGTGGAAGAAGTTCACCTACTCGCTCATGCTCCGCCTGGCGATGCGCATGACCAAGGTGAGCACCGCCAATGCAGAGCAGTGGGCGAAGAAAGCTATCGCCGCCGGTGTGATCCGCGACGATGCCGATGTCGCCGACATCAACTACCTCAACACGGGACAGGTGATCAACCAAAACCCGCTGTCCTACAACCTGCTGAACTCCGACTACATCCGCGCCGACGGGGTGAGTAACACCGAGGGTGGAAAGTACCAGGAGTCGTTCATCACCTTCCTGAAGACCAACAACGATCCGCGCTTGCCGGTGTTGTCGATCGTGTATGTGAACGGATCGCCCGACACCACGGTGGCGGTACAGAAAGGCATGCCGGCCACCTTCAGCGCCAAGCCCGCCGATTTTGTGACCTACTCCGAGCCCAACCCCAAGACCATCCTGAAACTGGATGCTCCCTTGTCCGTGCTCACCAACGTGGAAACAAGTTTTCTTTTAGCCGAAGCATCGCTTAAAGGATGGTACACTACCGAAACGGCCAGCGACCTCTATAGCAACGGCATCCGTGCCGCCATGCGCCAGTGGGCCTTGTTTGGTGCAGGGGGTGTCATCCCCAATGCCAAGATTGAAAAGTACGTCAGCGATCACGCGCTCAACACCGCGGGAACCGAAGACGAGCAAATGGAACAGATCTATACACAATTCTGGGTGGGTGTTTTCCCCAACGCCGTGGAAGTGTTCAGCACCTATCGCCGAGTAGGCTATCCGGCGCTGATCCCGAACAACTACGCGGGCAACGCCACCGGTGGGCAGATCTTTCGCCGCATGCTCTATCCGAATACAGAACAGAATCTTAACGCACAAAACTACAACGATGCCTTGACTCGCCAGGGTAAAGACGATTTCATGACACGGATGTGGTGGGACACGGAGTGAAACACGGTTAGCTTTTAGTTTGGTTTAAATTTCATAGTTAGTTAGCCCCGCGGCTTCCTTATCTCACAAGGAAACGCGGGGATTTTTTTTGCCTTGCTTGCTGTACGAAAAGTTGGTTAATTCACCTCCTGCTTCCCCCCATAAATCAACATCACACCTATGCCAGTCATCCTCGAAGTAAACAACCTCACCAAAACCTACCCAAACGGGGTAAATGCCGTGAAAGGGATTTCCTTTTCGGTGAACAAAGGCGAAGTATTTGGAATTCTCGGTCCCAACGGCGCCGGCAAAACCACCACATTGGAGATGATCGAAGGCCTGCGCCCCATCACCTCGGGCACGGTCTTGCTCGATGGCATTAAGACCGAAGAACAACCCTACCTGATCAAACAACGCGTCGGCATCCAACTTCAGTCGTCGGCATTTTTTCAAAACCTGAAGCTCACGGAGTTGCTGGAAATGTTTGCCGACCTTTACGGGGCCAAGATCAACTCCGCCGAGCTGCTGGCCGATGTGGGCTTGCAAGACAAGGCCGGCTTCCTGGTCAAGAATCTTTCGGGTGGCCAGAAGCAGCGGTTTTCCATTGCCACCACCCTGGTGAACAAACCCGTGATGATCTTTCTCGACGAGCCCACCACCGGCCTCGATCCACAGGCGCGAAGAAACCTGTGGGAGCTGATCGCTCAAATTAAAAGCCGTGGCACCACCGTCATCCTCACCACCCACTACATGGAAGAAGCCTCCTTCCTCTGCGGCCGTGTGGCCATCATGGACGACGGAAAGATCGTCGCCCTCGACACGCCCGATCAACTCATCAAACAATTGCTGGCCAAAGGTTTCGTACCCCACACCGAAGTTCCCCCCGCCACACTGGAAGACGTATTCATCGACCTCACCGGCAAAACCCTCCGCGACTAACATGAACCAGAACACCCGCTCTTTCCTGGCCCTGACAAAAGCCTCCCTGAAAATGTATTATCGCAACAAGGGAGCGATCATTTTCACGCTGCTCATCCCCGTGGCATTGCTGTCGATCTTTGGATTTCTGTCCTCCGGCCGTGGCCCGCGCATCCAGGTAGGCCTCACCAACAAGGCCACCACCGAAATGGCGCAGCAGTTTGTAGCAGCGCTCAAAAGCGTTGAAGCCTTCAACATCCGCGAAACCACCGAGACTGACGCCGCTACGGAACTTGGCAAGGGCGACATCGATCTGCAGGTGATCATTCCCGAAAACTTTGGTAAGAACGAAGACGGCAAGCCGATGGCCAGCACTATCCAAACCCGCTTCAACAAAGGCAAACCTCAAAGCGGCCACATGGCCAACATGGTCATCGTCCAGATCGTGACCGGTCTCGACAAGAAGGTGACCAACGCACCCACCGTGCTCGACGTGAAGAGCGAGGGCGTGGCCGTGAACAACCTCGGCTATTTTGATTTCATCTTGCCCGGCATCTTGTCCATGAGCATCATGCAACTCGGCATCTTTGGCGTAGCGTTCAGCTTTGTGGCCATGAAGGCCAGCGGCGCGCTGCGCAGGATCCAGGCAACACCCGTGCATCCGGTTTACTTTGTGTTTGCACAGGCAACGGTCAGGCTGCTTGTTACCTTATCAACAGCAGTGATCTTACTGATTTTTGGGACCTACTTTTTCGGGTTTCACATGGTGGGCAGCTATGTGAATTTCTTTCTGGTTTGCATCTTTGGCATTTTGATCTTTCTGGGGATCGGCTTTGCCATCGCCGGCTGGGCGCGCGACGAAACCCAGGTAGCTCCCGTGGCCAACCTAATCCAACTCCCGTTGCTGTTGTTATCGGGGATATTCTTTTCGCGCGAGGGGTTTCCCACCTGGCTTAAAACGATTACCGACTATTCGCCGCTCACCTATGTCAGTCATGCACTTCGCAAGATAGCAAACGAAGGGGCAGGGCTTACTGAACTTCCCATGGATATGATCGGCATGGGGGTGTGGGTGATACTGGTGTATATTATAGCGGTGAAATTGTTCCGGTGGGAGTGAGGCTGTGGCGGCCCCCCTCGGAGGCCTCGGGGCGGGCTATTCACTACAAGTCCGTCCACGCACGAGCCAGCGCGCTTCGGGCTTTTCGTTGCTATCCCTGGCCGGGTGTCATTTTAAACAGGAGGCATGATGTATTAGGCGATCGTTGCGACAATAGATTACGATGACAAGCCAAACAGTTAAGAGTATGTCCCGCAAGCGTAGAAAAGTGTCAGATTTTAGAAAGTAAAGGATTTCCCATATCGCCAAATAAAAAAACTCCAGCCAATCCAAATCACAGGCACCAACAATCCCATTACGACGGTGAACCTTTTTTGCTTTGTGTCTATTTGGAAAGCATTTGTGAAATCGCTTTTCGACGTGCGGATCAATGAAAAAATTCCCATACCCAAGAGGCCATAGAATAATATGAAAGCGGGGATGTTGCGCGCGGGTATCGCCTGGATTTTGAATTTTATGATCCACAAGCTTACGGCGGTAAGCGACACAATAACCGATACGGTCAAGGAACTCGCCACCATGTTCAACGACCATCCGATTTTCTTTTTAAACAGAAGACCGATTCCGGCGCCGATAAACAGTAGTTCCACCAGGGTGAGAACTACATTGTCGCGATTATTTAGGTATCGCCATACACCGAACGGGGAAGTCGTGAGGCTCGCTCCCAGCAAAATGTTTGTGATCCCCAAGAATGTGATCGATTTTTTCATGACAATAAGTTCTGGCGCAAATATACAGTCCACCAGTGTCGGTGTAGGAAGGTGTTGGCAATTAGTTGAAAAATATGACATAGAAACCAATGCTGGATTTTGATACTTTGTTATTTTTGGTTTCGGAATGGTATTCGATCACGTGTCGTTCAAGAATTTGATGGTAACCTGGATTATGCAAAAAACGGCAATAAGACTTTGAAATGATACGGGCTGTAATTTATCTTTCCAACCTGCTGCTGGTAGCCGTTATTATCCAACGGGTAGTAGCCATCGACAACGACAAATCCCATATTATCTTTTTATTTTATTACCCAGCGCTCGTTGCTTAATTTCTTGATCGGTGTTGTTTTAAAAATAGCAAAACAGCAGAGCTACCGGTATTTCTGGCAGCTTTGTATTTGGATGGGGTGTCTGTTTATTCCGGTAGTAATGGTTTTGATTTCTCTATAATGCTAAGCCACTACACCATGTTTTTTTGCCAGCCTAAGAATGGTGCCCTC
>DATDAV010000181.1:0-1444 GCA_036525235.1 Chryseolinea sp.
CGTTAGCCACTCTAGAATCTCGGAGGACGCTTGCCCGAACGGCACTTGTGGAGAATCCGAACGAACTCTCGCATGAAGGCCCATAAAGAACATGGTAAGCTGAAGCGGCCAAGTTTCCAAGCGCGAGCTATCCTTCTGCATTATGCTAACGGGGTTGATCGTGTCAGATTCACCTCGCCAACGAAAAAGCTGTTGGGGCTGTAAAGTCCGCTTTTCATTGCACTCCCACCTTCTTGTGGGATCGCTTCCCAAGGGCAAAGGATAGCGATTTTCGTACGGAATCGGCTTGCGGACAAACATGCATCTCTTCGCGGTGCCTCCGGGGGTCAGACCAACTTCCGCAAGGCTTCCAAGTTTGGCGGCAATCCGCGGCACATCAGCCAGGGCTTCACTGCCGCACAGAACGCTACGGTGCTGGTTCGGTGTTGCCGAAACGCTCGCTTTAGCTTCGATACTTCGGATCGTTGCTTGATAATCGGCAGAGATGGCGCTCAGAACATTCATCCTCTTTCTCTCCTTATCCCTGCTTGCACAAGCGGGCTGGCTGAAGCCGGATGTCGATTTTTCGAACTACGATATGCCTCTCTACGAGCAGATCGTAAATCGGATCAAAGCCAAAATCTCGCATCGCCTTGGTGAAGGCGCGAATACGCGCGATCGTTATTTTATTATTGCTTTTGCGTATGAAAATGAGGGAAACGATCCGGAATTTTCGCACTCTTTCATGTCGGTGATTCGAGTGTTTGCTGATGACAAACAGCCGAGACTCACCCAGGGCCTGAAGTTAAGACGCTATAAGAGTAGGGAATTTGAAGCCTTCACCATTAGCTGGCTCCCGGGCGATTTCATGACAAATCCCGATCTTTGCGTGTTCAAAGGCACCGGCGCCCGCCTTTTTGCCAAAGCGAACCAATGTCCTCTATTGCCTGGGAGAAATTTTACACTCGAAGAGACCATCAAGCTGGCCGCAAATGAAAGATACGCCGTTGGCATGTGGGGACCCTACGAAATCGATAAGAAGGGGTTTGATCTGGCCGTCGACCGCAAGCGCCTCCTCGACACAGGAACCATTAAGTACCGGGCAGACGACCGCCTGTACCGAAAGGATCGAGTCGCCATCAATTGCTTTCACGCCATTGCCGGTCTGACCGAGCTATTTCCCAATGGCGGAATCTTCGGGACGGGCTTTAAGATGTGGGGCCTCAATGGCACGGCCCGCGTGCTCATCGAATATACCGAGGGGGCTACTATCAAAGGCCTGCTGCTTGAGCCCGTGGATGTAAAGAAAGATCGCTACGGATTTATCTATGCGCCCACCCGAAATGGACACGGGCTTTATAATCCCGTCAGAAACGCTTCTGCGTACCGAAGATAATCCCAGCGTGTCGAACGCCGATCAGGTGCATCGTTCCAGATCTTGATGCGGGACTGGACTAATCACCCC
>DATDAV010000182.1:0-192318 GCA_036525235.1 Chryseolinea sp.
TAAGAATAAATTAAGCCCTTATCTGGAAAGTAGGGAATTTGGTATCTGGCGGACAAAGCGATTACTTAATAAAATCATTGAGGACAAAATTGACATAGTACTTGTGTGCAAGCCTTAATTTTAGAGAATGACATTCTGAAAATTTATTTCGGCAATGGGAGATTTTGGAAAGAGCAAATTTACAAATATTCGAACCGGGCTTAGTTTTAATAGGTAATCAGACAATGAAAAAACCCAAAACAGTGAAGGAATACATTGCGAATTATTCGCCTGAAGGAGTCAAAATCATGAATAAACTTCGGGCAATAATAAAATCTACAGTCCCCGAAGTTGAGGAAAGAATTGCATGGAACGTTCCAAATTACACGTATCATGGTGTATTATGCGGTTTCGCTGCGTACACGAAACACATCAGTTTTGGTGTCGGTTCGTCAGGATTGTCAGTGGCAGAACGGGATGAATTAAAAAAACAAGGTTATAAAACTGGGAAAGCAACTATCCAAATTAAATTGGAGCAAAGTGTACCTGAAAAATTTAAAAAAGTAATCCTTTCAAGTGCAAAAAATAACAAATCCAAAGATTGAATCCTGACAAAGGCCGTGTTTATCAATACTTAATTGAAACCGGATTGACATGAAAATCTTTCTTTCGCTAAGTTTCGATAAATAGATCGAAAAAAACAGCCTTTTGTATTCGCGATTGTTCTGCCCCTGAAAAACCATTAATTTAATGGAGATTATTTTCAACTAAATATTCTCCTAAAATGAGCGAGAACAGCGGACAAATTATTCCCATGCTTGCCTATGAGGACGGAGTTGCTGCCATGAACTGGTTATGCGACGTATTTGGTTTCGTTGAAAAGAGCAGGATGTTGGACGATCAGGGACGGCTTGCCCACGGTGAGCTTGCGATGGGAAGCAGCGTTGTTATGTTGGCTTCTCCCACTCCAGATTATCAGGGCCCTAAACACCATCGTCAGGTCTGCAAAGAGGCTGATAAATGGTATCAGGTGCCGTATATCATTAACGGCGTATTGGTATTGGTCGACGACATTGTACAACATTACCAGCGTGCAAAAGATCGAGGCGCCACAATTCTCACACACATTGAAACGGGTGGTCCGGGCACCCGATACAGAGCCGAAGATCTGGAAGGACAACGGTGGATGTTTATGCAACGCCCCCTCAAATAGGGAAATAAGGTATAGGGAAATAAGGTATAGGGGAATAAGGGTATAGGGAATTAGGTTATGGGGGAAAGGGAGAAGTGAAAAAGTGAAAAGTTGAGGCATCTGGAGGTATCTACTACGTAGCCGAAAACCTGGAAGATTTTGTTCGGTGGTATCGAGAACTGCTATTTAGAGGGTAATGGAAATTAAATTGTATAAGTCTCCGAAGAGAGCGTTTAAACTAATTCTTGTTTCTTCATTATTTGTAGGCTTTGCACTGGTCATCCTGGCGACGATCGACGCTCCAACATGGGCTTGGTATCTGAGCATCGGTATTTATGGACTTGTGTACCCAGTTCAACTATTTCATGTATTCGACAGGCGACCACAAATCGTGATAAACGAAATCGGAATATTTGATCGCAGAACCTGTAAAGACTTCATTAATTGGGACGTTATTCAGCGCGCATATGCTATGGACGTGTTGATCGGGGGATATGTTTGTTTGATTGTGGACAACAAGTACTTATCGTCAATTAAGAAGGCACAAGTTGATAGACCGTTTATGATCTTCCCTGAGATTGGCGCACATCAAATAGATATTTCAGTTGGACAACTTGCGGTTGACGAATTTAAACTGGCAGAGTTCATTATGAAAATGAGCAAACTGAGACCGGAGAATAGAAAAGAGAAATTAAAAGACAGACTTTTTATGTAATCTGGAAATTCCGAGGTGGTTGACCACTTTGTTTCGTAGGCCTTTTGATGACATTTTCTCAAAGGCAATTGAAGCAATTTTAAAAAATAAAAAAGCCCTCCCGACTGGAGGGCTCGTCCTTCGAAGAAGTTCTTTCATTAACCTAAACTTATGAAGAAATATTCTGCTTGAATGGTGAAGGACGGGAACAAAGGTGAAACACGCATGTGAATTCTCTGTCACCCACATGGGATGAATTTGTTAATTAAAAACTCAGGTCTTCTGTGCGACTGACTGTCGTTAGGATGATTGGACCCCACTGGGCCTCCCCTTACCTCTATCCGGGGCATTCCTTATTTTGAAACCCCAATGAAATACCTTAAATCGGAACATAAACCTCAAACCTGCAACGCCCCTGATGTGGTCGAACGTTCACACCCATAGTCATTTTTGCGACGGCAAAGGCACACTTGCCGATCACGTGGCGCGGGCCAGGGAGCAACGCATGATCAGTCTCGGCTTTTCCTCGCACGCCCCCCTGCCGTTTCCGTCAAAATGGTGTATGAAGACGGAGAACCTCTCCGCCTACCGGGACGAAATACAAAGCCTCAAATCAACCACCCCCGACCTCGAAATCTATGCCGGCCTGGAAGTAGACTTTATTCCCGGCATGGTGGGACCATCCGATTTCAGCGCCCTGCTCGACTTCACCATCGGTTCCATACATTTTGTGGAGTCGTTGCCCGATGGGACGCACTGGGAGATCGATGGCCCACATGCGCTTTTCCTGGAGGGGTGTGAAAAGATCTTTCACAACAACATCCGCGACACGCTGGTGCGCTACTATGAATTGACCCGGCAAATGATCCACGAGTCCTGCCCCACCGTGGTGGGCCACCTGGATAAGATCAAGATCCAAAATATTGACGGACAATTCTTCAGCGAGCAGGATCCCTGGTATGTGGATCAGCTCCGGCAAACGCTGGACCTCATAAAAAAAAGCGGCGCCCTCGTTGAGGTGAACACCCGCGGCCTGTATCATAAAAAATTGACCGATCCTTATCCCAGTCCGTGGGTACTGCAAATGTTGCTGGAGAAAAACATCCCCATCACCATCAATAGTGACGCGCATCGCCCGGAGGATCTGACCAGCCAATTCCCGGAAACGGCAGCCGTGTTGCACAGCATCGGATTCAAAACGATAAGCTGTTTGCATGAAGGCCGCTGGAAACCCTTTTCATTCAACACGCATGGCATTACCTATTGAGTCGCCCATCACCCGCTGGTTAAAGCATACCCACAGTTTTTGGTTTGCTCTGTATGCCACCCTCATGGCGTTTTGTCTTTACACCTGCATTTATGCTTTTCGCAAAGCCTTCTCCGTGGCGACGTTCGAGGGCATGCGGGTGGGGGCATTGAGTTATAAGAGCTGGCTGGTAATCTTCCAGGTGGTGGGCTATGGATGCGCCAAGTTTGTCGGCATCAAGATCATTTCGGAGTTGAAGGCAGCTTCGCGGGCCATGGGCATTCTGCTGATGGTGGGGTTGGCGGGTCTGTCGTGGTTGCTCTTTGCGCTGGTGCCTCCGCCTTATAATATGGTGTTCCTTTTCACCAATGGATTTCCCCTTGGATTTGTCTGGGGCATGGTGTTCGGGTATTTGGAGGGGCGGCGGTTCACGGAAGTGCTGGGCGCCGGCCTCTCGGTGAGCTTTATTTTTTCCGCAGGCTTTGCCAAGTCCGTCGGCGGCTTTATCATGCGCGATTGGGGTGTTTCTGAAATGTGGATGCCGTTTGCGGCGTGTGGCGTGTTCGTGGTGCCCTTGCTGGTGTTCCTGTATTTGCTGGATAAACTTCCTCCGCCGTCGGCTTTGGATGAGCAGTTGCGCACAAAACGGCAGCCAATGAATGCGGCGGAGCGCAAGAACTTTGTTACCACCTTTTTACCGGGCATTGTTTTGTTCACACTCAGCTACATGCTGCTCACGACCTTCCGCGACCTGCGCGATAATTTTTCGGCCGAGGTCTGGAAGTCGCTGGGCTATGGAAATTCACCTGAGATCTTTGCCACCACGGAAACGCCCGTGTCCATTGCCGTGCTCATTATTATTGGCAGCACCATGCTCATTAAGAACAACAAAGTTGCCCTGATGGTGAATCACCTGATCGTGTTTGTGGGCATGGTCTTGGTGGGCGTCAGCACATTCCTGTTTCAGCAGCACCTGATTTCTCCCACCGTTTGGATGATCCTCATCGGATTGGGATTGTACCTGGGTTACATCCCGTTCAATAGCATATTCTTCGACCGTTTACTGGCAGCCTTTCAGTATGTGGGTACCGTGGGGTTCATCATGTACATCGCCGATTCGTTTGGATACCTGGGGAGCCTGGGAGTGGTGCTGTTCAAGGAGTTTGGCTTTGCGGAAGTGAGCTGGCTGGATTTCTTCCTCCTATCCGGGTATGCTGTTTCGGTGATGGGCAGCCTCTTGATCGGTGGATCGATGGCCTATTTTTATGCGAAACACAAACGGTGGAAATCGGCGCCGCCGGTAAGATGACATCGTTTTCAGCGGATCGGTTTAAATCTGACAACCGTCACGCCCTTATCCAGTTTCTGAATATCGACGCGCTCCAGGCCAACATTTAGTTCTCCCTCGAACAAACGCTTTCCCGAACCTTGAATGTGCGGTTGGATCACTAGTTTCAATTCATCCACAAGCTTTGCTTCCAGCAATGACTTCACCAATGTGGCACTGCCCTGGACCAATATCGCCCCGCCCTCCTGGTCCTTTAGGGCCGCGATCTCTTTCATGGCGTTTTGCCCGAGGATGGTGGACGGCTGCCAGGGCGCCTCTTTCAACGTGGTGGACACCACATATTTCTTTACGGCATTCAACTTTCCGGCCACCCCCATTTCATTGTTCTTTAACGATGACCAATAGGGGTACATCATTTCATAGGTGTGCCGTCCGTAGAGCATGACATCGCAGTTGTCGATGGTGTCGCGTATGGACGTGGCGCGGCTGTCGGTATGATAGGGTTCGAACCATTTGTTCATCAGGTCTGAATCGAAGACGCCATCCAATGACATCCATGCGGTGACGATAAGTTGTCTCATTTTGAGTGGTTAAATTTTTTATACAATGTTAGGGCTGCGACGCCCGCGGAAATAGAACAGACCCGTCACGACAAGAAAAAACTGAAAATTATGGGATATACTGCGAAAGCTGGTCCAGGTATTGGCTTGGGGTGAGGCCGGTGAACTCTTTGAAGACGCGAATGAAATGGCTTTGGTCTGCAAAACCATTTTGATAGGCGATGTCGCTCAACTTGGCATTGGCATTTAGGTTGAGTGCTTGAAAGGCGGCATCGAACTGGCAAATGCGACGGTACATTTTTGGGGAGATGCCTATGTTCAATTCGAACAGCCGTTGAAAGGTTCTTTCCGAAACGTTCAGTTCCTGCCGGATGTCGGTGAGTTGTCGCAGGCCGTTGTTTTTCAGGATCTCGGTGGTGGCGAACACAATCTTTTTATCGTCGGCTACTTTGCACTCCATCAGCTTTTGGATAAACGCCGTCATCTCTTCCAACCGGTCTTTCAGCGTGGGCGCGTTTAAAAGTTTTTCCTGCAGATTAAAGTCGGCAGCTGCTTTTAGAGAATCCAGGTCTACATGCTCGTTCGTGAGCTCGGCACCGCTCACGTTGAATAGTGATCGCAAGGCATACGGATAAAAGAAATACGCTATTAAAGTAAAGTCTCCTTTTATCACCAAATCGCTGGGCGCGATGAGTTGCCCGTAGAGGGTGACATGTCCCACCGGCTTGCCGTCTCTTGAGGCTTTGACGGTTTGAAAGACAAGCGATGGCGCACCGTTGGCAAAGAGCGGAAGGATGAAGTCGCTTTGTCTATGGGCATCTTCGACCACCAGTATGTTTTTCACACACCGGGAAATAGCAAAAGGCGGCAGGATGAATTGTGCTTTCATGCTTATTAAAAATGCCGTGAATCCAATCTAAAACAAAAAAGCGGTCGCTACAGTTACATTTACTGACCGCACCCTATCCATACCCGCTAAGGCTTGGTCTCATCATCACGGTCAGTTGGTTTTTTTATAGTCAGTCCCACAGCGATGACACCGCCTCCTCACTGGCTTACCGTAGTCCGTGCGGATCAAATTACGATGAGTCTTTCGTATTAAAACTGGACATCTGAGTCATCGAAGCAACGGAGCCGCTAGCGCTGCGCCATTTCTACCCATCCAAGAACTGGTCATTTCCTGTTGAAATCGGATGGTCAAGGAAATACCAACTTCCTAGACTCATTATATAGAGAAAAAGATTTGTCTAAACGATACAACTTATTAACTCCTCTTGACATCATAACGCATATCAAAAAGCCTTAATCCGTTTAACGGACATACTAAGACAACACCATTTACAGTTTTAGGACTGGCTGCGGGGCAAGTTAGTTATTGAAGCCTTTAAGGGGGGCAACAAACGTGTGGAGATATGAATAATCGTGAAAAACCAAAAAAAAAGAGTTACAAATTCATTGTAACTCCTTGGTTTTCAGTGGGCCTGCAGGGATTCAAACCCCGAACCTTCTCATCCGTAGTGAGATGCTCTATTCAGTTAAGCTACAGGCCCAATATGTTATACGCACACGCATCTGATGCCTGGATGATCCGTAGTCAGATGCTTTGTTCAATTGAGCTACGGGGTCCAAAATGTGTGTTTCCGTGTGTGGGTGTGGAAATGGGAGTGCAAATGTAAAGAATAATTTCACTCAACAAAATAAACGGTTTTGCCCTGCCGACAAAAAAGTTATTTTTGGGCCTTTATTTACTGAATTTTGTATTACATGATCAAGAACCTAGCGTGCATCGTCCTTCTTTCGGGCATTTCCATTGGGGCCTTTAGCCAGGCCGCTACCACTACCAAAAAGACCACGGCACGCCCCGACATACCGGGTGCTTTTGTGCTGGAATTGGGTCTGAACCGCGCCCTTAGCGCGCCATCGGAATTCAAACAGGGTTTGTGGGGGTCGCGTACGATCAACTTCTATTATCAATATGAATTCAGAATCCTGAAGTCACAATTCAGCTTTGTGCCGGGCGTTGGTTTTAGCCTGGAGCGCTATAAGCTGACAAACAACTATGTTTTAGACTACAGCTCCACCAATGCCACAACGCCCACGCTGATCCCCCCG
The DNA here is from genome assembly GCA_036525235.1 of Chryseolinea sp. GTDB lineage: Bacteria > Bacteroidota > Bacteroidia > Cytophagales > Cyclobacteriaceae > Chryseolinea. The sequence continues at coordinate 7,072 of DATDAV010000182.1, forward strand.
GGCGACACGGGGATCCCGAATATAAAGCGCTCACAGATCATCACGAACTATTTCGAGGTGCCCCTGGAGCTTCGCTGGACGGTGAACCCCGAGGACCCGGCCCGTAGCTTCAAGGTGGGTGTCGGTGGCCGTGTAGGCTACATGTTTGACTCGTTCACGAAGGTGAAATACAGCGAGAATGAAGAAACCAAGAAGTTCAAGGATAAGCAGGATTTCAACCTGAACAAATTCCGCTATGGGATTACCGGCCGTATAGGCATCGGGAATTTCAGTCTGTTTGGCTATTACAACCTGACGCCGTTGTTTGAGAAGGACAAAGGTTTGAAAGACACCAACTCCAGCACGTTCAACAATTTCAGCACGATGACCATAGGCATATCGCTCGCCAGCTTCTAAGGGAAACCTGGGGCTGAGTACTCAGAAAAGAGAAGTGTATTTTTCTGAACCGGGATGGAAGATTATCAGATCTTCTGTTCTGCGTTCTTTTTAGCAGGCACTTCCTTTTTGGCATACGTAGGGCACGTATACTGGCTACAGGCAGAGATAAAAGCTGCTAAAACAACGAAGGCTACAATCTTTTTCATTTCGATGGCTTTGGTAAAACAAAAATATCATTCTTTCAACAGAAAACAAATCCTCAAAACGACAATTCAGGCCGTGTGACGGCCTATTCAGCCCACCAGTAGGTTACATCCCCGCACGTCGCTGTTGTCCATACGACCCAAAATTTCAAACGTTTTATCTTCAAATACCCTCCCCAAATCCTCTGTTTCTATAAAGGCAATCGAATGCACGTTGGCCAGGTCGATGACATTAATGCCACAGGTTTCGTCAAGTAACCCCTTGCGCATCGGATCGGTCAAATCGCGGCCAATTACGCGCATGGCGGGGGCTCCCAGAAAAGCGGTCCCACCACGGGTATAGCCTTGTGACAGCAGCTCCGTCATGCCGTATTCGGAGTAGATGGTTTCCACCCGGAAGGCCTCCGAAAGGATGCCGTGAAGCTCCTGGCGCGTCATCTCTTTTTTGCGGCCTTTCATGCCCCCGGTTTCAAAGATCATGAAGGGGCGCAGGTCGCGCGGGGCGCTTTCGGCCAGGTCCAGCAGCGCAAAGGAGACGCCCCACAGAATCACCTTGCGATGGTCACGGCGAAGGGCTTCCAGGTCGCGTAATAGTTTGTCTACGTCTTGTAAATAGAACGCCGACCAGGGCGACTGGCTTTCACGGATAAAGTGGTCCATCATGGCGATGAGAGACGAGCCCTGCCGTTCGAGGTACGATGGTAGCAGGGCGAGGAAATGATAGTCGGTGAGCGGTCCGAAAAAAGATTCGAAGCAGCGCTGGGCGTGGTGCAGGTAAAAGTCAGCATCGCGAACAAAGTGGCGGCTGGTCACACTTCCCGTGGTGCCACTGCTGGTGAACACGGTCTGGGGTTCCCATGCTCCCGTCTGCACGGTATGCGTTTTGAAAAAAGAAATGGGAAAAAAGGGAATGTCTTCCAACGTTTTAACCCCATTTGGGTCAATAGAGAGGTGGTGGATGAAGCTTTTGTAGAGGAGATTGTTCGTCGCCTGAAAGCGGAACAATTCCAAAGCAATATCCTTGAAGGAATGGTCGTTTACGGTGTATAATTTTGATTCAAAACTTTTAAAAGTCTCCAAGCGTTCCTTAACTTGACCGACTCAAATGTACAGATGAAAGCACTAAAGGGCCTATTATTATTCGGAATTTTAGCGTTGGTTGCCGGGGCGTGCTTTAATCCTCCTGAGCTTCCCGACTCGCCACAGATCACCTACGATGGCGACATCTACTTCCGCGACGGTGGTGGCGGCGGCACAAAAGACTCGCTGGTGATCACCATCAATTTCAAAGACGGCGACGGCGACCTGGGGCTTTCATCCGACTACACAGACTCGCCCTTCAATGACGTGAACCTGTACCTGGGCAACAACGGCGATACCATACCCGTAGGAAAGAAAACATTGCCCTACGATCTTCCTCAATTCCTGGATGTATCGACCGGCGCACAAGGCAAGCTGCTCACGATGCGGTCGACCCGGAGCCCCGAATACAGTTATCTTCCCAAATACACGGACGCCGACAATTGCATTTACTACATGTACGATTCTGTATACGTAGAGGATGCCTACCGCAACATTTTTGTTGGGACAGATATTCATGTCAAGGACACGATATTGCTGGAGAACCCCACCGCTGGAAGGCCTCCCCTCCCGGCTTACGTGTTGTTGGATACATTTTTCTATCGGACCAATCCAAACTATGCCAACATCGACGTGCAATTCTTTTACAAGGTTGGGAACGGCAGTGACCTTACACAAGATTACGTCGAGTTTGACTGGACAAAAGAATTTTGTACGATCTCTTTCAACCAACGCTTCCCCATACTGGCTTCCAACGCCGGTCCGCTGGAGGGCAAGCTCACGTATGCCATGGTGACTACGGGTATCCGGTCCATCTTCACGACCAAACAGATGCGGTTGCTCGTCAAGATCCGGGATCGCTCGCTACACACCAGCAACGTGGTCGACACCGGGGACTTTACCCTGGACGACATCAAACGTGGAGGATAATTTCATCACCGTAAAATTTCAAACACGCTTCGCGGAGCGATACGAAATAAAAGAAGAAGGGACTATTCGAAATCGAATAGTCCCTTCTTCTTTATGCTGACTTATTTATTCTTACTCAATAAAGCGAAGGAAACTTCGAAGGATTCACTTCGGACAGGATGCCGTATACTTTTTCAAACACTTCTTCTGCATTGGGCTTTGAGAAGTAGTCGCCATCGGAAGCATAGGCCGGGCGATGCTCTTTTGCCGTGATGGTCACGGGTTTGGAATCCAGGTACGCATACGCATTTTGTTCTTCCAGCACCTGTTGCATCATGAATGACGTTGCCCCACCGGGCACATCTTCGTCGGCAAACACTACGCGATTGGTTTTCTTTACCGATTCGAGGATGCTGTGATGAAGATCGAACGGAAGCAGGGTTTGCACGTCGATCACCTCGCAAGAGATGCCGTAGTTTTCCAATTCTTCTGCGGCTTCCATCACCACGCGGCACATCGAGCCATAGGTCACAATGGTAATATCCGTTCCTTCTTTCAGGATCTCGGGCGTACCCAGCGGCACGGTGAACTCACCGATGTTATCGGGTAATTTTTCTTTGAGGCGATAGCCGTTGAGGCATTCGATGATGACCGACGGATCGTCGGATCGCAGCATGGTGTTGTAGAACCCCGCGGCTTGTGTCATGTTGCGTGGCGCAATGATGTACATGCCGCGCAGGGTGTGGAGCAGCATCGCGATTTGCGAGCCGGCATGCCACACACCTTCCAACCGGTGGCCGCGTGTGCGCACGATGAGCGGGGCCTTTTGGCCTCCCTTGGTGCGATAGTATAAACAGGCCAGGTCGTCGGACAAGGTCGGTAGCGCGTAAATAAAATAATCGAGGTATTGTATTTCGGCGATGGGCTTGAGGCCTCGCAAGGCCGTGCCGATCCCCTGTCCTACGATGGTGCATTCGCGAATGCCGGTATCGGTCACGCGCAAGTCGCCGTGCTTGGCTTGCAATCCTGCGAAGCCTTGGTTCACATCGCCGATGCGGCCCACGTCTTCGCCAAAGGCCAGCACGCGCGGGTCGCGGGTGAGGGCTGCATCAAAGCAAGCTTGCAGGATTTCGCGGCCGTCGATGAGCGGCGACGAATCGGAATACTCCGGATCGATGCGGGGCACATTCAACGCCGACTCTTCCGACACGCTGTTCATGTGCGACGAATAACGGTCGAAGTTGTCGGCTTCCGAATGCCTCAGCCAGTGCTGCAGCTCTTCTTTTGCCGGCACGCTTTCCTGGTAGAGCAGCCGTAGCGCCAGCTTTGCAGCCCGCATGGTTTCCATGCGCGTGGGGTTGATGGCTTTTACTAAATCTTCTTTTATGCGGAAGATTTCCTCATTATGCGCGCTCTGTTCGGCAGCCCGATCCAATATCTCGATAATGACATTCTGATCTTTGCGGACATCGTCCATAAAGGCTTTCCACGCACGCTCTTTGGCTTGCTTGGCAGCTTGACGGGCTTCCTTTTCGATGTCGTCCACTTCTTCGGGAAGGATCATCACTTCGTTGATGATCCACTCGCGCATTTTGCGGATGCAGTCGTGATCGGCTTCCCAAGCGAGCCGCTCCTTCGATTTATAGCGCTCGTGCGAACCGGAGGTGGAGTGGCCCTGGGGTTGTGTCATTTCATAGACATGAAACAATACAGGTACATGTTGTTCGCGGCAAAGAACTTCGGCTTTTTGATAGGCATCGATGAGGGCGGGATAATCCCATCCTTTCACCGTGATGATCTCAAAGCCTTTTTCCGTTTCGGTGCGTTGCAGACCCGCCAGTGCTTTTGAGATGCTGCCTTTTGTGGTATGAAATTCCTGCGGAACGGAAATGCCATATTCATCATCCCAAATTGAAATGAGCATGGGCACCTGCAGTACGCCGGCAGCATTGATGGCTTCGAAGAACATGCCTTCGGAAGTGGAGGCATTGCCAATGGTGCCGAAGGCGATCTCGTTGCCGTTGTTGGAAAGCGTGGTGTATTCTTTTAGTCCTTCGTTTTCGCGGAAGAGTTTGGAGGCATAGGCCAGCCCCAGCAGGCGGGGCATTTGACCTGCCGTGGGTGAAATGTCGGCGCTGCTGTTCTTGTTCTCGGCGAGGTTTCGAAGCTTGCCGTTTTCGTCGAGGAGGCGCGTGGCGTAGTGACCGTTCATGAGGCGGCCGGCAGAAGCCGGATCGGCTTCCACGCTGGTGTGCGCGTAGAGTTGTGCGAAGTATTGTTGAACGGTCAGTTCATTGATGGCGAACATGAACGTTTGATCGCGGTAGTAGCCGGCGCGAAAATCGCCGCGGCGGAACACTTTTGCCATCGCGATCTGGGCAAGCTCTTTGCCGTCGCCGAAGATGCCGAACTTGGCTTTGCCCATGAACACTTCCCTGCGTCCGATGATGCTCGCCTCGCGGCTCTCTACCGCCAGGCGGTAGTCGGCCAGAATTTCTTTCACTCTGGCTTGCGAGAACTTTACCTTTACTTCCTTGATCGCGCTCAAATTTCCTGGGGTTGAAAAGGTGAATAGATTCGGTTCAAAAATAGGCATTACCATTTACTTTCCCAAAGCGAGGCGGTAGGCCACCCAGTCCCCTCCGGGCACCCTTTCGTCGTCGTGCCCCGGTGTGGCGAAGATATAAATTCCAAACTTTCCTTCGGCAATTTGTTCCTCCAAAAAAATATATCCGGCGTCCAATTCCATATGATGTATAGTTTGTTCCGTTTGCGGGTTTGGGATGGTGAAGAGCTCCGCGACAAGTGTGTCGCGGGGGTCGCCCGTTTTCACGGCATAGGGATAGTCGACCAGCGAATAGAGTGCATAACCCTTTAGCACCACGGTGCGCCGATACCGCAGGTCGCGCTCGTATAGGGCATGGTTGTCCATGCCCCGTCGCAATGATCCATAGAACGCATACAAGAGGCTTTCGCTCATAATTTCAAAGGGTTACAGCAAACAACGACTGTATGTTAGTATATTTGCAGCCGTTAAAAAAACGATAGTTTTATGATCATAGGTGTTCCTAAAGAAATTAAAAATAATGAAAACCGTGTTGCCCTCACACCAGCCGGCACGCAGGAATTGGTGAAGCGCGGTCACACGGTTCATGTACAATCTACAGCCGGTGTCGGCAGCGGCTTCAGCGACGAACAGTACGTCTCTGCCGGTGCTAAACTTCTTCCCGATGCAGCCAGCGTTTTCGCGGTAGCGGAAATGATCATGAAAGTGAAGGAGCCCGTAGAGCAAGAATACAACCTCATCCGCAAAGACCAATTGGTGTTCACCTATTTTCACTTTGCTTCCTATGAACCCCTGGCCAAAGCCATGATCGCCACGGGCGCGGTTTGCCTCGCCTACGAAACCGTGGAGCGCATCGACGGCAGCTTGCCGTTGTTGATCCCCATGTCGGAAGTGGCGGGAAGAATGGCCATCCAGGAAGGCGCCAAATATTTGGAGAAACCTTTGAAAGGCAGAGGTATCTTGCTGGGCGGCGTGCCCGGTGTGAAGCCCGCTAAAGTACTCATTCTCGGTGGCGGTGTAGTGGGTACAAACGCGGCGAAGATCGCTGCGGGTATGGGTGCCGATGTAACCATCATGGACCTCAACATCACCCGCCTCCGGTATTTGGACGACGTGATGCCAAAGAATGTACACACGATTGTATCGAACGAATATACCATCCGTGAAATGATCAAAGACACCGACCTCATCATCGGTGGCGTGCTGGTGCCGGGTGCTAAGGCGCCGAAGCTGATCACGCGCGATATGTTGAAATCGATGCGGCCCGGCACGGTGCTGGTAGACGTGGCGGTGGACCAGGGAGGTTGTATCGAGACCTGCCGCCCGACGACACACGAGGATCCTACATTTATTATTGATGATGTGGTGCATTATTGTGTGGCGAACATGCCGGGTGCGGTTCCCTATACGTCAACCTTGGCGTTGACGAATGCGACGTTGCCTTATGCCATTCGTTTGGCGAACCAGGGATGGAAGAAAGCGGCGCAGGAGAATATGGAATTGCGGAATGGCTTGAATGTGATCCAGGGGGAAGTGGTGTATAAGGCTGTGGCGGATGCGTTCGGTCTTGGGTATACCGACGTGAAGAAGTTCTTGTAAGGCGGAATTCATCTTGAACCGCAAAGACGCAGAGGGCGCAAAAGAGACGCAAAGTGGTTTCTTTTGTGTCCTCTGCTCTTTTTTTTAGGAATTGTCAGCCGTTGTAGGGTGGCATTCCTTCAAGTACGGCGGTGGTGTTGGCGTCCCAGTCGGTGGCGCAGCAGAGGTGTTGGAGGCCGTTGGTGATGACGAGGTATTTTGCTTTGAGGGAGTGATTGTAGACTGATGCCTGGCGGAGGGTTTGCTGGCTCATGGCCAGGTCGGGAGCCTTGCATTCGATGACCATCCAAGGTTTGCCCTCGCGATCGAAGACCACGATGTCGGAACGCTTTTGCAGGCGGTTGAATTGGAGGCCGCCTTCGATCCGGATGAGCGACCGCGGGTATTGCAGGGTTTGGATGAGGTAGTTCACGAAATGTTGCCGCACCCATTCTTCCGGTGTTAGCACCAGATATTTTTTGCGGATGCTGTCGAGGATCAAAAGCTTGCCTTCCTCTTTTTTGAGGACATATTCAAAATCGGGAAGGTTGAGCTTGACCATGCACACAAATAAACCAAATTTTCTTCACCCCCATCGCCGGCCTGCAAACGCGCGGGGATTATTTTTTGTTTACTGTTTGTGGACCCCCTTTTAAATTTCGTCCTATTTAGTACTTTAGGCCATGAAGACGAAACAAGATATTGTTGAAAACTGGTTGCCGCGCTACACCGGGCAGCCGCTGAGCCATTTCGGCGAATACATCCTGCTGACCAATTTTGACAACTACGTGACCATGTTTGCCGCCTGGCACAACGTGCCGGTGAACGGCCACGACCGTGCCATGCGCAGCGCCACCGCCGAGGGCATCACCATCATCAACTTCGGCATGGGCAGCCCCAACGCAGCCACCATCATGGACTGCCTCAGCGCCATCAAACCAAAAGCCGCCCTGTTCCTGGGAAAATGTGGCGGACTGAAAAAGAATGACATCGGCGACCTCGTGCTACCCATCGCGGCCATTCGCGGCGAAGGAACGTCCAACGACTACTTCCCACCGGAAGTGCCGGCGTTGCCCGCCTTTGCATTGCAGAAAGCGATCTCCACCACCATCCGCGATCACAAACAAGATTACTGGACCGGCACCGTCTACACCACCAACCGCCGCGTGTGGGAATGGGACGAAGAATTTAAAGGCTACCTCCGCAAGATCCGCGCACTGGCCATCGACATGGAGACCGCGACGATCTTCTCCACGGCATTCTCCAATAAGATTCCAACGGGAGCCCTATTGCTCATATCCGATCAACCCATGGTACCCGAAGGTGTGAAGACAGAAGTCAGCGACTCGGTGGTGACCAAAACGTTTGTGGAGCTGCACCTCAAGATCGGCATCGACTCGTTGAAGCAGTTGATCAACAACGGCATGACCGTGAAGCACCTGCGCTACTAATTGACCCGCGCCGACTGGATCTCCTTCGACCGCACGGTCGATAAAATAAAGAATCCGATAATGAAGTACACACCCAACGCCAGGGCGCTGTAACGCATGCTCCCTGTGATTTGATCCACAAAGCCGTAGGAGAATGTGCCGAACACGATCGAGACGTTGTAGGTGACGTCATAGAAGCTGAAGTAGGATGCGTGGTCCGTGGTGCTCTGTGGGATCAGCTTGGAATAGGTTGCGCGCGACAGCGATTGTATGCCCCCCATCACCATCCCCACCACAAAGGCCAGTGCATAGAATTGATATTCGGTGGCAACGTAGTAGGCCGAAATGCACACCCCAATCCAAATAACGATCATCACCAACAACGAAAAACGATTGCCTGTCCGGCGCGACAACCGGGCAAACAAATAGGCGCCCACTGCGCCGACCAACTGGATGATGACCACCACGGCAATTAGGCTTTGATCTTTTAAATGCAGCACGTCGGTGCCAAACAATGTGGCCAGGTACATCACCGCCTGCACACCCATGTTGTAAAAGAAAAAGGCCAACAGGTAGCGCTTCAATTCCGGTTGGTGATCCAGGCTTCTCCACACACCGCGTATTTCTTCATACCCTTTCGTACAGATGTTTCCGGTGGGCTTCTTGTTGAATGGATTGTCGGGCAAGAGACGGAACGGTATTTGTGAAAAACCGATCCACCAAAGGCCCACCAACACGAACGACGTTTTGGTGGCCAATGTTTGCGCTTTGTCGAAGTCATCGCCAAACCCGAACGTCACAGGGTTCATGATCAGCACCAGGCAGATCACCATGAGCAACACGCTCCCATAATACCCCATCGAATAACCCCGCGCGCTGGTGACGTCATAACGATCTTCCGTGACAATCTCCGGTAAAAAAGCATCGTAGAACACGAGGCTACCCGAATAACCAATGCTGGCAATGATGGAACAAAAAATGCCCCACCCCAACATGGTGATGTCGCTGAAAAAGAAAAGGCCGATACAGCCCGTGCTCCCCAGCCAAACAAAGCATTTCATAAAGATCTTCTTATTGCCGATGTAATCTGCAGCACCGGACAGCAACGGCAGTATCGCGGCGACCACCAGAAAGGAAAACGACAACGCATAAGAATACAGCACGGAATTCTGAATGGTGAATCCTAAAAAGTTCACCATGTCGCTCCCGTTAGCCTCCACGGCAACCCCTTTGTAATAAATGGGAAAGATGGCGGTGGCGATGACGAGTGTATAAACAGAATTGGCCCAGTCATACATGTACCAGGCACGGATGGTTTTCGGATTGTTTAGCGCGAGCGTTTTAGTTGGGGCGGTCATATGGGATTTGGAGACGCTTTGTTGGGATGGACTTGGGAGAGTCTCTGGTTTGGTTCGGAGTTTGGGGTTGTCTAGAGGAGCCAGAAGCCAGGAGCCGGGAGCCAGGAGTTTCGCTTATCCGGGGTCGTGCCACTTGCTTTTGGCGGGCGCTCTTTTGTCGGTGGCATCAAAAATAGGATGTTTTTTGGATTTTTTGTGTGTAGGGATTGCTCTAACGTTGGTACAAATGCTCGGTGATGCGCTTAGAATGTTCATTTCACGCATCGGCTGTGGGGACTTTTGCGTTTTATCAAAACTCAAAATGAGCGCTCTTCTTGACAAACGTTTTTCAGGCACTTTAGGGCTTGCGCTTTTGTTTGGGAAGGTGGGATTTGGGATGATCTACTGGTATCTTTGAGGTATGCCGAAGCTGCATTTTAATAACGTACGTTCTGCGGATTTGCCGTTGCATTATGGGCAGGTGCCGCCTTGGTTGGCGCAGCGCATGAGTTTGCTGGGTGGGGCCATTGTGGAGTCGATCGTGTTGGAGTATGGGAAGGGGGCGGTGTTGAGCCGGTTGAGTGACCCGTTTTGGTTTCAGGCGTTTGGGTGTGTGCTGGGGATGGATTGGCATTCGTCAGGGATCACCACGTCGGTGATGGGGGCTTTGAAGCGTGCCGTCAATCCGAAGTTCAAGGATTTGGGTATCTATATCTGTGGCGGCAAAGGACGGCACTCGCGGCAAACGCCGTTGGAGTTGATGCAGCTTTCCGACAGGACCGGGTTGGATGGTGATGCGCTGGTGCGGAGCAGCAAGCTCACGGCTAAGGTGGACAACACGGCCATCCAGGATGGGTTTCAACTCTATCTTCACACGTTCGTGGTTTCCGACACCGGCGAATGGACGGTGGTGCAACAAGGCATGAACGACGCCAACGGCATGGCCCGCCGCTATCACTGGCATTCGGAGAAAGTCAAATCCTTTGTCGAGAGTCCACACACGTTCATCTATGGAAAAAATCAAGGCGAGATCCTCAACATGACCGATGTGGAGGCCGCCCGCGCCAAGGCTTCGATGCTGGAGATCGTGAAGGAAAAACCTTCGGTGATGTTGCCGGAGATCCAACGCCTGATGATGCCTTCGCATCACGATGTCAGGGCAAAAGATGTCAATCTAAAGCGGCTGGGGAGTGTGTTGAACCTGGCGCAAGATCGATCGCTGCTCGACTTTGAGTCGCTGCTGTTATTGGAAGGCGTTGGTCCACGTACCATCCAATCGCTCGCGTTGGTCAGCGAAGTGATCTATGGTGCGCCGTCGCGGTTCACCGACCCGGCGCGTTTTTCTTTTGCGCACGGCGGCAAAGACGGCCACCCGTTCCCCGTTCCCACCAAGGTCTATGACGAGACCATCGACATTCTGAAAACATCCGTAGAAAAAGCAAAGATCGGCGACGCCGACAAACAAGCGGCCATAAAAAATCTGACCACGGTGGCACAGCGGATGGAGAAAGATTTCGAGCCCGATCCCGGGGCATTCGATAAGGTGATCGCCCAAGAGCGGGCCGAGTCCTACAAGCACGGCGGTCGCACCGTCTTTGGCAAAGCAAAGCCTCCCGCAGACAGAGACCAACTCAAGCTATTTTAATTCTTTTGCAGTGATCCGGTCGATCATGCAGTGGAGACGGAACCGCCTCACCTTCGCTAAAGCTTCGGCGAGCAAAAAAAGAGGCAAAGAATACTACCGACGCTGCCCCTCTGCGGTTCCCAAGTCTCACTGCAACCCCACATTCCTTCCCGCAGTCCGATGATTAATTCTATGGTTGACGATGCTCATCACCGCCTCATTCTTCTCCAGCGTCAATCGTTCAATTTCCTTTTCGCAAGCGGCTTCGTTTAGCAGATAGTGGAACGATGCCTTGCTCACACGGTCGTAAAAGTCGTAGTTGATCTCTTGGATCCTCCTGGCCTGCCCCGCGTCGAGGCGGTACAAATCCTTTACCTCCGCCGTGATGCACTCGACGGAAAATCTTCTGTCCTCCCATTGCTGAACCGCAAAGCACAGTCCCATGATCGTAAACGTAAATAGGACCCAGAGGGCATCTCGTAGATGTGATTGTAAGTTCACCTGTCAGTCTGTTTTAAGTTTGGATATGCTGTGGGCACTCGCTCACATCCCAGAGACAGGCGAAAGAAGACTTGCCACTATCGGCGGCCCGAAAAATTTATGCGGTAAGAAACGCTGGCCTCCCAGCCCACCCAGTATTGCAGGGTTTGATATTGCTTTTGGTGGCTATCCACAACGACCACCGTGGTCACGATCGGCTGCGTCGCCGGCTCACGGCCGTAGGCAGAATAACTTTGTGCGCCTCCAACAAAACCCGCCACCTGTGTGAAGCGCGCCACACTCACATCCTGTGTCGTAAACGTTGAATGCAGGCGGTTAATCGTCGGACCAAAATTGAGATTGATATGATTCCCCAGCGCATACTGTACCATCCATTTCATCTGCCAGTGACCTGCCTTGAGTTGCACGTTTTCAGCCACTTTGTGCCCGTAGAAATTGGTGGTATGCTGGTTGGTTTCCTTCATCGGCGAAAACGTGATCGCCGGATTGACGGAGAGATTGTGGGCGAGCTTTATAGACGATCCCAAACCATAGGACCCGTGGTATCTGCTGTCGCTCATCCAACTGGATCCCATCACAAAATAAAGCGAACGCATCCCCGCCTGGAACACCGCACCAACCGAGTAGTCGTTCATCATCACTCCTCCACTGGCAAACCACCCCAGGCGTTGACGCTGCCCGATCTTGCGGACGTATTGTGACGGAATCCTTTGCAGGAGATTCGAATCAAAATATACTTGAAGGGTTTGCAGATCTTTTTTCAACTGAGGATAAGGCAAGGTCGCCGCGGAAAAGTCGCGCATATCGAATGACGGATTGCCGATCAGCGAAGAAGAATACTGAAGATCCTCCGGTTCACCGGCGTGGGTGGGAACCGTTGCCTGCGAAATAGATTTTGAAACTGCGGGCGCAACAGGAAGGGTTTTGATCACCACATACTTGCCCTGGACTTTGAAGACCAGGTTCATTTGTTTGCCCAACTGTGTTAACACATCGTCGAGCGAGTGGCGGTGGGCCGACAGCGTTACGCGACCGTTTACTTCGATCTTGTTGGAGCTGTAAATAAAATGAAGGCCTGTCACACGTTCCAGGTCTTCCACCACATCATGAAAACGTTTGTCTTGATAGGAAAGGGAGATCCCATTTGTCAGAATGCCGTCCACGGCTTGTGCCCGGACATCCACCGACATCCAGATCACCATCACCGTGACCAGAAGATTACGGGCAGCCTTCGCCCTCCAATGTATAGACGCCTCCACTGCTTGTTACGGAAAGATTTAAAGATTCCGCCATTAAATTTAGCAGATTTTCGGCAGAATCATTCTCGAAAGTTGCGGTTAGCCTGCAATTATTAATGGCTTGGTCCGATACCTGGATGGTATACGGATAGGCCTTTTCCAGGTCGCGAATCACTTCGCGCAAGGGGGTGTCCTTAAACACAAACCGGTGTGTGGCATAGCCCCAGGTGTTGCTGTTCACGGAGTCCTCGGTTTGGATGAGGCCGGCCTTTTGGGCCACCCCCGTCACGCCCGCCTCCAGGAAGGTGCTGTCGGTTTTCGTGTACACCTGCACCTTGCCCTCCTTCACCGACACCTCCACGGCATCACCTTTCAGCGTCACGTTAAAGGCGGTGCCAATCACTTTGATGTCGGCCACCGCGGTGTGAATGATAAACGGATGTTTGCGGTCGTGGGTCACGTTGAAAAATACTTCGCCTTCCAGCAACGACACTTCGCGATGATGACTGTTGAAGTCGGCGGCGTAGGAGAGTTTGCTGTTTCGGAATACGGTGGCCACCGATTGGTCCGGCAGGTCCACATGCTGCACCCGGCCTTGGGTGGTCACATAGGTCAGCATCTCATCCGAACCCTGCGAGAGCAATACTTTATACAATACGACGCCCGCTACGGCCAGCAAGAGCAACGACGCCGCTATACGGAACACACGGTGACTATAGCGCAAGGCACGCGTCTGTTTTTCGTCCGGCGAGGCCTTTACTTTTTCAAGTCGCCGCCGCGTCAGTTGGTCCTCGATGGCCAGCCATGCCTCGGCCGCATAAACGTTGCGCGTTGTTTTCCCCGGGTGGGCGGCCGCCCACGTGCTTTGCAGCGCAGCGAAGTGCGACTGGAATTTCAAATCCGTCAATGCATCCTGCACAGCCATTGCCTCTTCGGGGGAAGCCTCGCCGGCGAGATACCGCACGATCAGCTCATCGGTTATGGCGCTTTCATTTTCCTTCATCACGCGACACAGATTTTCATGTTAAACAAAATTATCTTTTAACCGCCCTCTCGAAATCTTTAAAGCCTTGCTCACCTGGTTTTCGATGGTGTTCACCGACAAGTTCATTCTGGCCGCAATCTCGGCATACTTCAGCTCCTCGTAGCGGCTCATCATAAAAATGATGCGACACTGCTCCGGCAGCTCGCCAATGGCCGCCTTGATGCGCTCTTCCAATTCTTCCGGGAACACTTCGGGTTGCTGCACTTCACCCAATTTGTCGTAGGCGCCCTGCTCCTGGTGCTTCCACTTGATGGCGCGATGTTCCAACTGGTTCAGGCACTGGTGATACACCGACCGGAACAAATACGACCGCATAGACGTCTGGATACCCAGGCTCTCGCGCTTCTCCCAAACCTTCACAAACATGGCTTGCACCACATCCTCGGCCTCGTCCATATCTTTCAGCATCGTGCAGGCATACTGACACAGGCCATCGTAGCAAGCATAGAACACCTGCTGAAAAGCGACCTTGTCGCCATCACGAATGGCCCTGATCATATCCTCCTCGGGCAAAGTCACCATCCCTTTGTAACGTAAAACCAAATTAACGTTTTTAACCCTATTTATCCGTCTAGAGACAGGTAAGTGACGGGTCACCACTACCGGGTATACCACTTTTTTAAGCGTTTTTTAACCTTGGATGGGCGTGCCCCCTTCTTTCCACCCCCTTCCCGACAGACCGAACGTGTGATGGCGCTCGCTATTAAGCATACCCACGGTACTTTCGGCTGTCCGCTGCAAGTCCGCCCACCCCTACCCTGCATTGCCAAAACCCGATTAACATGGGTGCTTTTCACTCCTATGCTTCACCCAGAACCCCGCAAAACCCAAACCTGTCAAAATCTAACCTGCCGCCGATCACAGATCACGTTGTCGCGAAACATTAAACCAGCAACTTCCATGACCTATCCCCGTGGTCCATTCAGAAAAATGCTACCGGTTCAAAAAAGAAATTCAAAAACTCATTTTGAAAGACTCGTATATTATATACATTTATAAATAATATAAATTTGAATGGAGGACACCCTCTGGGCACAATGGCCTACGATGATACTTCAACACAAATAAACTTTTGTAGCAATGAAGACCAATCCCCCAAAACTTGCCAAGGCGATACTTCAACGGTTTTGCAACCTGAAATTTCTGGAGGAAGTCGAGGGTGACCTTAACGAAGAGTTTCAGCGAAGACTTGAGAAACAAGGCGCCTTCAAAGCCCGGTGGCATTACTTTCTCGATGTTCTTCATTCTATTCAATTGTATCCCACGAAAAGAACTGATCGTCCCTCAAGACCTCCCTTCTCCTTGGTCTCACACAATTTGCTGATCATTTATAGAAATTCCCTTCGATTCAAGAGCACTTTTCTCATTAATCTCCTTGGACTTTCAACAGGACTGACCTGCTTGATATTGATCTACTTGTGGGTGAACGACGAGTTGAATTTTGATACGTTTCATGAAAAGAACGCCAGAGTCTTTCAAGTGATGGAACACCGCGGGACGGAGGGTTCCATCGCAACGAACGGTCAGACTTCAGATTTTCTAGCGGAAGCGCTAGCCCAGGAAATGCCCGAAATTGAGCACGCAGCAGTCGTTACGCCACCCAACTTCTTCCCTGCCTTCACACTATCAACGACAAACGTCCACGTAAAGGGCGTTGGAAAATTTGTTGACCCAAGCTTCCTGAACATTTTTTCTTATCCTCTTTTGCACGGAAACTCAACGGAAGCGTTGAGCAATAAAAATGACATGGTCATATCCGAATCATTGGCCAGAAGACTTTTCAAAACACCCGAAGATGGCATTGGAAAATTAATAGAGTGGGAAATGATGGACATAAAAAAACAAGTCCTGATCACCGGAGTTTTTAAAGATGTGCCAGCAAATTCTTCAGAGCAATTTGATTTTATTTTGACTTTTGATTCTTTCAGAGACTTGATGGGAATGAAAAGTGGCGAAACCAATTGGGACAGTTCCGCGCCATTTTTCACTTACGTCCTGGTAAAAGAAAATATCAATCTGGATTTGCTCAATAAGAAAATGGGCGAACTTCTTAAAAGCAAAGGAAAAAATTCACAGGATCGAACCTTGTTCCTAAAACCGTATGCCGACAATTATCTGTATGGCCAATACGAAAATGGTGTCGTTACCGGCGGGCGAATTGAATATGTCCGCTTGTTTTCGATCATTGCGGTCATCATCGTGCTGATCGCCTGTATAAATTTCATGAACTTGTCAACCGCCAAAGCATCCAAAAGGATCAAGGAAGTTGGAATAAAAAAGGCAATTGGCGCGCAACGCAGTACATTAATCCACCAATATCTGGGGGAAGCCTTTGTGATGACGCTTTTATCATTGGCGCTTGCCGTTTCGCTTGCCAACCTTCTTCTTCCACAGTTCAATGAAATCACCAGAAAACAACTGACACTGTCCTCCGATCCAAGAGTGATCGTGGCGTTGGCAGTGATCGCCACATTGACCGCGCTCTTCGCGGGAGCTTACCCTGCATTATATCTTTCTGGCCAAAGTCCGGCAAAAGTATTGAAGGGGCAATTTAAGTCTTCCCTCGGCGAACTGTGGGCGAGAAAGGGATTGGTCGTATTTCAGTTTGCTGCGTCCGTTGTCTTCATCGTCTCCGTACTCGTGGTCTATAAACAGATTGAATTTATCCAAACTAAAAACCCTGGCTACAATAAAGACAACGTTATATGTTTTGACATAGAAGGAAAAGTGACCGGGAGTGTTCAATCCTTTATCTCGGAAATAAAAAAACTCAATACCGTTTTAGACGCCTCCAGCATGTTGGGAACGTTCGGAGGGGAGCCGAAGGACGGTGGCGGAACACCGGGTCAACTAGAGTGGAACGGCAAGACCATCATCATGAACAGCGCAACCGTGAATTATGGGTTGATCGAGTTACTGGATATTGAACTAAAAGAAGGCCGTACCTTTTCGCAAAACTTTGCCTCCGATGCTGAAAAGATAATTTACAATGAGGCTGCCATTGAAGCCCTGGGCCTTCAAGACCCGGTCGGAAAGAAAGTTGACGGCAGAGAAATCCTTGGCGTGGTCAAAAACTTTCATTTTCAATCCTTTCATGAAACCGTTAAACCCTATGCTTTTCGTTTAGCGCCACAAGAAACGATCACCATGGTCGTCAAAATTAAGGGAGGAACAGAAAAGCAAGCGGTTGCTGAGCTACAAAAATTTTATAAATCCTATAATCCAGGATATGCTTTTAATTTCAAGTTTCTGGATCACGAGTACCAGGCACAATATGTTGCCGAGCAAAGAGTCGCCGTACTTTCCAAATACTTTGCCGGACTAGCGATTATCATTTCCTGCCTTGGCTTATTTGGATTGGCCGCCTTCACTACAGAAAGACGTCGCAAAGAAATCAGCATCCGGAAAATACTTGGCTTGAGCGAATTGGGGATCGTTTTCTTGCTGTCGAATGAATTTATGAGATCCATTGTTCTTTCCATCGGTATCGCATTGCCCATTAGCTACTTCATCTCCACACAATGGCTTGAAACTTTTGCCTATCGGTTCGAATTAAACCTTTGGTACTTTGCTGGTGCCGCGATGGTGACTTTGCTCATCGCATGGATTACGGTGGGAATGCAAACCATGAAGGCGGCTAAAGTTAATCCGGCAAGCAGTTTACGTTCAGAGTGAAATCATTTCTTTGCAGAAACCTGTAACCAATTTCCCGCATTTTCGGTTAACCTGGGATGGACCAACTGAACATGTTTGGCGAAAGCGGGGTAAGCACCGGTCTGCCCGAAGACCTCCTGGCCTACACTCCCCAACTTTTCACCGAAACGGAAAGCGCAGACTACCTTCAAAAATTCATCACTACCATCCCCTGGGAACAGCGCACGGTCGTGATGTACGGCAAACCGATCATCACCCCACGCCTCACCGCCTGGTTTGGCGACCCCGGAAAAAACTACGCTTACACCGGCACACGCTTCCAACCCCATCCCTGGACGCCCGAGCTGCTGGCCATCAAAGCGCGCATCGAACCCCTGGCTCACATCCCCTTCAACAGCGTACTCCTCAACTACTACCGCGACGGCAACGACTCCGTGGCCTGGCACAGCGACAACGAAACCGAGTTGGGCAAACAACCCATCATCGCCTCCGTCAGCTTCGGTCAGGTGCGACGGTTCGACATCCGCCACAAAAAAGACCACGACCGCAAATACGCCGTCCGCCTCGAAAACGGCTCCATGCTGCTCATGAAAGGCGACCTCCAACAACACTGGGAACACCGCATCGCCAAATCCACTACACCTTTAAAAGCCCGCGTAAACCTCACCTTCAGAATTATCATGTAGCCGGCAAAGACCATTGCCTGCCCGCCGAAGCATCAGCGAAGGAGGACGTTCTTCTTTGCCTGCCCGCCGAAGCTTTAGTGAAAGCGTGGTGGTTCAACCTGAATTCGCGATCCCACGCCCTCAAAAAAAAGGGACCTCCCGCCGCGTAAGCAAACAGTCAGTCCCACAACCCAAAATAAAATAACGCCTAACGTTTTAACCCTATCTTTACTATTCTCTCTATCCTCCCAACCTAAATCATCAACACAAACGACGCCCCGGCGTAGTTTCCTTTTTGAAACGTAACCCCATCCGTATATCCGTTGACACCCGCACCCTCCTGCACAATATAATGTACGCTCAGCTTGCAGCTCTTTTTATTAAGATACCAGTTCACTCCCGCATCATACAACCGGTCGCTGCCCGACATTGAACCGTTGCTGTCCCCACTGTAGTCGGTCAACATAAAACACGGCTCCAGGAAATACTTTTCAGCTATAACGATGTTATACCCCGCGCGAATGTGCCCCGTCTGCCCGCGACGGATCTGGCCTTCCGACTTGCGTTCAAGCCAGGACCATTCGCCATCAAGGTTCAGGTTTTTGTAATTGAAGAGCACATCAAACCCGTTCACGTGGTTGTTTTGAAAAATATCGGTGCGTCCTTGCTGCGACCCGAAGACGGCGAAGGTCACTCCGTTGCGTTTGCCGTAATAGTTGTTCGCATCGTAGTTGATCGAGTAGTGCTTCTTTTCGGGGTCACCAATGGTGAAGGTCAGGCGCTCCACTGTTAAAGGGGACCAATACTTGCCGGAGCTTTCGGGAAAGTTCTTGGGGTCGGCAGCGGTGGTCACGTTGTTGAACACCCCGACGTTGTAGCCAAACGAAAAGGATCCGGAATTTTTTAAACCGCCAATGTTCAAACCGGTAGCCCGGCCGTAGCTTTTGCCGTCCATGTGCTGGCGGATATAGGTTTGTGAAACCGATTTGTCGAACGAGTTCACCACCAAGTCGCCGGTAATACATTCGCGGCTGATCTGCGGCTGGAAGTAGCCCACCGTGATGGCGCCCAACTCATTTTTGGTAAAGCGCCACGTGACATAGGCGTCCAATATGCCAAGCGTTCCCGTGTTGGTGGCCCCGCGCACACCGCTGAGTTTGTCTTTGCCCAGGTTGTCGTATTGGATCATGACCGCATAGCTCAAGCCCTTGTACGGCTTGCCGCTAAAACCCAAACGTGCACGACGCGCCATGAAGCTCACGCGATTTTGCGCGGCCCCCAACGGACCGTTTGCCGTAAACTGTGCCTTCTCGCCCGACGTATACGTTCCCCAAAATTGCAGGCTGGCCGAGGGCTGCACATACTTGAACAGACTGTCCGGCTTCACCCAATATCTTTCCTGCGCCAGGGTTGGCGTGGATATCAGGAGGAAAAGACTTGCCAGGACAACCAGGCGCTGGCGTGAAATGTAGTGTGTGATCATACGGTTTGATAAGCTGTACTCTGTTTTTGGAAGTCACCCCCCGACGAACGAAGTTCGTCTTTCAAGCGCTCGTTCTCTTTTTCCAACTCCACCTGGCGACGACGCATTTGTTCGGAGGTAGCCTGAAGCTCTTCCTGGTTCTGGCGCAATTCTTCTTCCTGCGCTTTCATCTCCTCCGACATCTGCTGGCTTTGTTCCAGTAATTTTTTGGTGCGTTCATTGGTTTGCACGCTGGCGATGGTACCCGCAATGCTTTGGGCGATCTTTTCCAGGAAGACGATCTCGTGATCCCCAAATTCGCGGAACGAAGCCATTTCCAAAACACCGTACACCACTTCGTTATAGATCAGCGGCATAATCAAAAGCGTACGCGGCACGGCATTGCCCAGGCCAGACGTGATGTTGACATACTCCTCGGGCACTTCACGCAAGTGAATGGTGCCTCGCTCCAACACACACTGGCCCACCATGCCTTCGCCGACGGCGATGGTCTTCTGTAAATATTTTCTTCGCTCATAGGCGTAGGCCGCCACCAGTTGCAAATATTGATCGTTCTCGCCCGTTCCTTCTTCCATCATGAAGAGCGCCGCCTGGTTCATGTTCATGTACTTCACCAACTCTCTCAGGGTCTCGGTGGCAAGCTCCTGGGTGTTCGTGTTGTTGCGGCGCAGCACATCGCCAAGCGAGGCCAGGCCTTCGTTGGCCCAATCGCGAATGGCTTTTTCGTCGGCCGCCTTTTTCAGGTTGTTGCGCATCGACAACAATTCGTTGCCGAGAATATCCTGTTGGCTCAGGGGGGTGAAGGTTTGTTGCAAGTTGCCCTCGCCGATCTCTTTGGCAAAGGAAGTGTAAGTCGACAGTCCGAGCACGAGAGCATTCAAGGAATGGGTCATGGAGCCGATCTCGTCGCGACGGTGTACGTTCACTTCTTCCACCCGGCGCCCTTGCGCCAATTGCTCGAGGGTATCTTTGATGTTGAGAATAGCGGTGGTCAACGCTTTGCTGAAGTAGATGGACACGGTCAATCCAACGGCGAGGATAAGGGCCGCCAGCGCCAGAATAAAGAAAACCATCTGCCCTACTTGCCGGTTGGACTCTGCTTTTTTTGCCGCGACCGCCTGATCGATGGCGTCGGTATAAAATCCCGTAGACACGATCCAGCCCAGGGGCTTGTACAGACGCGAGTAGGAGATCTTATTCACCACTTCCTGCGTGCCGGGCTTTTTCATGATATACTCCACAAAGGCATCGCCGTCGGCATTGGCACGCTCGGCACGGACCTGGTAGATGTTGCGGCCTTTTTCCTTTTCCACATTGTGTTTGGGATCGTCCAGCGTCTTGCCTTTCAGTTCTTTCTTTTCGGCATGCATCAGCATGGTGGGAAACGGGAGCTTGTTGTCGGTCACCCAAAAATAGCCTTCGCCATTGTCGAAGCGGATGGCCGACAATTCTTGTAAGGCCTGTTCCATCATGGCCGGTGTCAGCGACAGCTTGGTCTGGGTTGAGTCGGCGTGCTGGTTGAAGCGGGCCACGGAATCGGCGAGCGCTTTGTGCTGTGTCTCGATCACGCCATAGGCGATGTCGGTAATATGCTTCAGATAGACTTTAAGTTGAGCAAACTCCTCATCATGATAACTAGCGATGTCGCGGTTAGCTTTGCTTTTGATCTTGTAGATGGCCACCGTGCTGATGACGACGGTAGGCACCAGCAGAGCAAGGCTGATCAGGAGGGTGATCTTTTGTCTTAATTTCATATCTGGGGGTAGTTGACGTCGCAAATTCCCACATTGCCAGAACCGGACCGCCCCCCGATTATCAGGTGGGTGTTCCGGGTTAGTGAAAGGTTGATATCAGCATGTAGGTGGAAGACAGTGGGTTAGAGTCAAAATTACCCACTCCTGCAACCCCGATCAGCTCCTTCAACGGTTTGTTCTCCGGTTCCTTTTCACTTTACCAGCGACTGCAACAGCTCGTACAGCGCCTTCTCTTCCCGAGGGGGATTGGCATAGAAAGAAGTGCTCGGGGTTTTCACGGAGGCATTGTAGTAGTCGAAGAAAACGGTATCGTCCGCATACATCAGCGTTGTCCGCAACAGCGGGACGTTGGCCATCTTTTTCATGATCTGTCCTTCGTCGGGGAGCGCCGCGGCGAGGGCGAGGATCTGGTGGATGGTGGCCTCGTCGCGCAGCTCGCGTATGGCCTTGGGGGGCGTACTATCGCTGGCGTCCGACATTTTCTCGTAATCCTCCACGATCACCAGCTCGCACGGGCGAAGCTTAAACGTGCTGGCATATGCTTTATGCACGGTCTTCGTATCGGTGAAGGTTGATTTGCTCTCCGGCTTGCAGGCGGCCATCCAAACAAAGCATAACAACAGTTTCAGCATGACGGGGGTCGCGACATTCAAACGGTACATCTCTCTTTTCACGGGGGACACATTTTCTTTGTCCGTAAATATACCGAGAACTCGAAACTTCCACCCCCTCTACAACCCCCTATTCGACCGTTCCTGAATTGGGATGGCCAGTTAAAGGAAACCCGATTTTTTCAAGCCCGCTATTGCGGTACAAATGGTACAAACCCTTCGTCCTCTTGTATATTTATTGTAATTTTGGACTCCAAAACGAAATTGGTCAAAAAATTAGATGAGCGTCGTCATCCTTTCCAAAGATGAACTTATACGCGTGGAAGTCCTCAAAGCTTCCCGGACCCTATTCCAGCGCTTTGGCCTTTTCAAAACCACGATGGAAGACATTGCCAAGGCCGTGGGAAAAGGCAAGAGCACCTTATACTATTACTACGAAAGCAAAGACGAGATCTTCGACGCCGTGATCCGCGAAGACATGCTGGAAGTCTTCAGCCAGGTGAAAGCCGCCGTGGAGAAGGCCTGTACCGCAGAGGAAAAGCTCCGCATGTTCACCATCAGCAAGATCAGGGCCATCAACCAAAAAGCCAACCTCTATGGCATCGTCTTCGGCGAGATCTCCGAGAACCCCCAATTGATCAAAGGCCTGAAGAAAAACTTCGAGGCCCAGGAACTGGAACTGCTGCGCGACATCCTCGTGTTCGGCATCTACAACAACGAATTCAAACGCATCACCGACCAGGACCTCGATGACTTGAGTCATATTATGCTGAGCGCCACGCGAGGCATTGAAATGGGATTGTTGGAAGATTGTCGTATAAAAAAAATGGGGGACCGGTTGGAGGTTATTTTGGATCTCATTTGTCATGGGATAAAGTCAGGAGCCAGAATTCAGGAGCCGGGAGCCAGGGGTTGAAATTCAGGAGCCAGAATCCAGGAGCCAGGAGCTCGTTCTCGGCATTCCAGTATCCAGTAGCAAAAATCTTTATTCTCGGACTTCAGGAGCCAGGCTTCTTCTCGGTATTCCAGTAGCCAGTATCCAGTAGCAAAAATCTTTATTCTCGGACTTCAGGAGCCAAGCTTCTTCTCGGCATTCCAGTAGCCAATATCCCAGTCGCAAAAATCTTTATTCTCGGACTTCAGGAGCCAAGCTTCTTCTCGGCATTCGAGTAGCCAGTATCCAGTAGCAAAAATCTTTATTCTTGGACTTCAGGAGCCAGGAGCTTCTTCTCGGTATTCAGGAGCCAGGAGTTAAAATTCAGAATCCAGAATATTAGAATCCGGAGCCAGTCTTTGCAAATCGGGCATCCGTGAGTTTGAATTCAGGAGGCAGAATCCAGAAATTCGCGAGTTAAGCTGCAATTTGTTCTCCCGGAATCCAGAATCTAAAAAATCTGAATTGAGCATACGGATCCCGAATTTAATCTGGCCGTTAGGGCTTGGAATTTAGTTCGAGGGATTTGATGTAGGCAGTGAGGATTTTGCTGATTTCTTGGGAGAGGAGGGGTTCGAGCGAGGGATTGGAGCCGTAGGATAGGTCCTTTGAGAGAATGAGATAGTATTTACATTCTTCGAGCGAGGCTTGGGCAATGTTGAGCATCCTGATTTTTTCGAGCCTGGAGCGTTTCACAAATCCCTCAGCAATGTTGGCTGCAATGGAAACACCTGCTCTCCTGAATTGTGATGTTAACCCATAGCGTTCATCCTTTGGAAAGCTCTTGGTCAAACGATAAACGCCCAACACAAACGCATGCGCCTTCTACCAAACGACCAAGTCCCTAAAATTCCTCGATGCTTCCATACCCAACGATTTAAAAAAAGCAACACAACAAATTAATCTAACCACAACTCAACCAACCAAAAAAAACAAGTTAGCCACCATACCCCATCAAATCAAAATTCAGCCCCCCTCCAAATTTAAACTACACACCAACTCATGCCCCTTGGATTCCGATTTTAATGCTGGATTCTGAATCTGAATTCTGATTCTAACTCCTGGCTCTTGGCTCCTGGCTCCTGAATTCTAATTGCTGGCTGCTGGCTCCCGGATTCTGACTTCTAAATTCTAACTTCTGGATTCTGAATTCTCCCGGACTCCGAATTTAACTCCTGGCTCCTGGCTCCTGGATTCTGGCTCCTTGCCTCTGTCTCCTAAGAAATCACCCCAACATACCGCTCTACAAACCCGGCGAACCGTTTGCTTTTCGTCAGCAGCATTTGAAACAGGACTATTCCCGTTACCGCCACCGTAATGCCGGCTAGTACATCCAAAATATAATGGTGACTCGTGTAGACCGCGGCAAACCAGATGCCTACCGTGATGATCGCAAAAATGATCTTCATGAAGCCCATGTTGTTTCTCCATGCGTGGTATAGCACCAGCAGCGGATAAGCCGAATGCAGTGAAGGCATCGCGGCGAAGACGTTGGAGCCTTTGGAGTAGAGGGATTGGAAGATGGTGATGTTGAAGAAATGGTCGAAGCGGATGAGGCCGGCGGTGTTGCCGGGAGTGCCGGCGATAAAATCGAAACCGTATTCTTGCACGTACCAGGGCGGCGCGGCCGGGTAGAGATAGTAGATGACGAAGCCGAGGAGGTTGGTCAGCAAAAACGTGAGCGAGAAGTAAAGGAAGCTGCGGCGGTTGCGAAAGAACAGGTAGGCGGCAAAACCCAGGGGCACGGGGATCCAGCACAAATAAAAAATGCCGGCCAACACGTCGGCGAGTGCGATGCTGTGGCGTTGAAAATATTCATTGGGGGTCAGCACCCCTTCGGCGGTGTGGATGCCAAACAGGCGGGCCTCCGCATGGTAGAGGCTGCCGATGTGTACTTCGTTGAACCAATAGTTGGGGAAGGCCTTCATGTAGTCGAAAATGACCCAGAAGGCGATAAAGATCGAAAAGCCCAATATGAATTTCCGGGTGATGGGCGTCGACACATAGAGCACCGTGAAAATACCCGCCAGCACCAACTGATCTGACTTGAAGCCGATGAGAAGGGCGGAGAGCAATACATAGACTGCCGACACCAGCAAAGCGGTGGCCAGGTAACGTCCAAAGGGTCTCGTTGACTCGGCAGCCGGGTAATCCAGGTTATTTTTCAAAATCCGATCTGAATATTTTATCCCAAAGGGCGGAGCTCACACCGTAGCCCTTGGTGGCATCGCTGTAATGATGCTGCATGTGGTGGTGTTTCAGCTTTTTCCAAAATGGGCCTTTAAAGGTAGCATGATGGAGGGCATAATGCGAAATATCATAGAAAAGATATCCGGCAATGAACAGGGCAAAGGAGGCCGAAACCCAATCCGGCGGCAAAACCGCCCGGAAAATAAAATAGAAACCAGTGGCCAGGGGAATGCTTACCGAAGGGGGCAGGACCAGCCGCAGGGCATCGTTGGGGAAGTCGTGGTGAACGCCGTGAAATATAAAGTGAAGACGCTGGCCCCACTTCGACTTGGGTACGAAATGAAAGACAAACCGGTGCATCACATATTCGGTGAGCGTCCAAAACAAGAGGCCGCCCAGGCCACAGGCCACGAACGTGAGGACGTTATTGTGCCAGACAAACAAGGCGCTGTAGATGAAATATAAAATGACGGGAATAAAAACGATCAGCGGCACACTGTAGTGGACCACGGAGAACCGCTCCAGGAAGTCGCTCTTGAACATGCGCGACGACTCGGTTGAATTGGAAATAAAATGCTTCTTCATACCCTAAGGTTTAAAGGACTGAATAACTTCTTTACCGGAAACCGGATCGACTCCCTTCACCTGCGCACACACCACGTTGGGAAGCCAGAAGGTCCCCCCTTCGATCTGCAGGAACACCCGGCTCACTTCAATTTGCTTTCCATTGACAGTGGCCAGGATGTGATAACGATTGTCGCGTGCAGAACGCGACAGGTAGAACGGAAGTTTTTTATAGGACACAAAGCGGAGTTCAAACGTGTTGTTCTCCAGCTTCTTGCTTTTGATGCCATAGGCATAATGCCGTTGGATATACGAGAGGTCTTCTTTTTGTCCATTCTCGCCATAGCGCAGCCAGTAAACGCGAACCGGCTCCTCCGCGTTGGGCACACCCTTGTCGAGGTTCAACTCGTACATGATGGTGTTGGTGTTGGGTGTTCGTTGAATGTAGAAGAGCGAGCCCTGATCTTTCGGCGGTGTGGGAAACTGGTTGTTAATGGTGCATTCACACGGCTCCGCATTTGGAGCCTCTCTGATGGGCGCCATCCCCATCGTGACCAGCCATATGCTCAATAAAAAATTCATACGTCTTAAACGATCCTTATAGTCCTTTCTGCTCTAATGCCTTCTTCGCTTCGCGTAGTCTGCTGAATGCCGTGATGTTGGTCAGCACGGCCATGATGGTCAGGGGAATGGTGAACACGGAAATGGTCTCGAAGACCTGGAAGGGAATGCCGGGAACAAAAAGTTTATAGTCACCCCCGATGTAATAGGCCGTGATGCCACAGGCCAGGGCCGAGACACCGATCGTCACCACGCGCTCGGGCCGTTGCATCAACCCTCCCTTCACTTCCACCCCAAGGCCTTCGGCCCGCGCCCGGATGTAGCTCACCATCATGGACCCGATCAGGGCGATGAAGGCAAACAACGAGCTGAGAAAATAATGATGACCGATGAGGTAATAACAAATGCCCAGGAACATGATCAGTTCGCTGTAGCGGTCCAACACCGAATCGTATAGCGCGCCAAAGGTCGAGCTCATGTTGCCCAGGCGCGCCACCTGCCCGTCGAGCATGTCGAACAGGCCGGCAAAGAGCGTCAGGGCTCCGGCCCAACCCACATACCTCAGGTCGCCGCGGTTGCCTTCTTCGGCGCCGGCCACAAAGATGACCGCTACGCCAACATTCAGGACCAGCCCCACCGTGGTCACGGCATTGGGCGTGAACCCGATGCGCACCAGAAATTTCACGAAGGGGTTGATCACCTTGTAGATCAATTGCTGCAGCACGATGCGCAGCGGCTGCTTCTGTATAACTTGGGGAGTTGTTGTTGTATTCATACTATCTACTATCTTAAAAATCAAATTTAAATCTTGCGCGGATACCCCAATTTGAAACCGTCGGGTGATCCAGGTAGCTCAGGCGTTTCACCAGATCAACGCGGATGAGCTTGAAAATGTTAGCAATCCCCACGCTGCATTCCATATAGGGCTGCGCGGCAAGCGAATAGGTGGTGGTCACCCCGTCGCTGTTCGTGGGGAATGCAAAGGTCTGCGGGTTATGACTCGGGTCGTTCTCGTTCCGGATGCTGCCATACAGCATCTTGAACGTGGCCACCTCGCGCCATTTCAACTTTTTGAACAACGGAATTTTATTAAAAATAAATCCATTGAAATAATGGTCAAAGTTCACGCTCACATATTTGTCGCTCACAAATTCCAGGAAGTTCATGAGGTTATAGGACTGCAACTGATAGGAGTACGTCTGGTTGGCCCGGTGGATGTTCAACAGCGGGAACGGCACCTGCCCAAAAACATAGCCTCCCTCGGCCACCACGTCCGTATAGCCAAATTGCGACAAATAAAAACGTTTGAACACGTTCAAGGCCACCGATTGATAATTGTATTCGCCCCCCAAGAGCCCCTTCACGCCACCGATAAAACGCGCGGTGATGATGGGATATTTGTTTGGAATGGGAATCCGGTAAGCTTTACCCTGGTAAAATTGCTCTCCCGGTGCCCAGCGCAGTTCCAATGAGAACTCCGACGTGGTCACCTGCTGGATGTCCGTCACGGTGTCGTCGGCACGGATTTGATACTTCAGTCCTCCCGCCGGAATTTGCTTCCAGTTTTTGAAACCCAGTCTGTAGGAGAAGTGGCTGTCGAATTCGTGGACGTAGTCGATGTTCCAGATGTCGTTGTACAGCCATTTGTCGTTCACCCCGCGTTTGAACGAAAGGAGGAAGTTGTCTTCCTGCACAAACTGCAGCTCCTGGCCGGGAATTTTTGTATCGCGCTGGAAGCTGGCCCGCAGGGTGTGAATGGGGAACTGCCAGATGGATTTGCCGGTAAATGAATAGGTGGCACTGAGGAAATATTTCCACTTCTCATCCTTAAAGCCATAGGCGCCATAGGTCTCGAAATACAGACGCTCGTTGAACTTCGGTGTCGTTCGTCCACCCACCCGGAGGCGGAAGCCTTCCACGGGATTGAAGCTATAGAACGTGTTCACCGGTCCCAACTCCCACCAGCCAAAACCTTTGTAGCCGGCCAGCAACAAGGTGGCAATGTCCATGGTGCGTTTGAAGGAAGGCAGCTTTTGAAGGCTGTCGATGTTTTGGTACACTTTCGATTCGGCCATGGATAACGAATCGTGACGATTGGAGAGCCAGAATCCGTCGGTATGTTTTTCCGAGTCCGTGAGCGTCATTTTGGTGTCGCTTTCATAAAACTGGGGCTCACGCGGTTTGTCCACTACAAAATTTTTGTACGAGACCACGCGTTCGCCGTATAGGCCACCACCCCCCTTCGACAATCCGAAGTCAGCCTGCATGCGGCTTTTCACCACCTGGAAACGTCCCGAGGGGGTTTGCACAAAATCCTGGTCGATGTGCAGTTCGCGCACCCAGTTCAGGTTGATATTTTTGTTCACCGTCATCTCCACTTTCTGCACGGCATAGTGCGTGTCGAGCGTGACGTACAACTTGCCTTGAAATAAAAATCCACCGGCATCGCGGGGCACAAACACCAGCTCCACCAGGTTGGGTGTTACATTTTTCAGGGTGTCGGTAATGTAGAATTTATAGAAGGTCGGCGCGCTGTCGGCAATGGGACTCAGGAATTGGTTGGTCAGCAGGACCGTGTTGTTGTCGTAGATGTCGATGTCGCTGTATAAATAATTTAGATAGGTGCTGAGACCGGCGTTGTCGATATAATCGTCGAAGCTCACTTTTTGATGGGCCTTCGTGACGGCGATCTTCTTTTCAGGTGTGCGCCGGTAGTAGCGATCCGACAGCGTCTCTTGCAGATAGATGGGCAACAACGCCTTGCCGGGAATGGTCGTGGTGTCTACGTTCTCGAACAGCCACTTGTATTTGCGAAAGAGCTTGCGGTCTTTGAATTTGTCCGACATGTTGCTGAGCGACATCTGCAACTTCTCGTATTCTTCATACTCGGCATAGTTGTAGCTCTCCATCCGGTTGTCTTTCTTGTGGGAGATCATCTCCCGCACGAGGTCCACAGCCGGATTGTTTTTGTTCCGATAGCGCTCCCGCACGTTGCCGGAGGTGACGGTGACCTCGTCGAGGATCTTTGCGTCGGAAGTCATCTTCACATTCAGCACCTGTGTTTCACCGGGACGGATCTTGCGGATCACGGTCTTATAACCCAAAAAAGAAAAATGGAGATTCACATTTTCCAGGTTGGGGGTATGGATCACATAGGCGCCGTCCGCGTCGGTGACGCTTCCCACGGTAGTTCCTTCATAAAAAACGTTTACGAAAGGCAGGGGTTCTTTCGTTTCAGCATCGGTCACGATGCCGCTCACGGTGGTCTGACCAAACACCGCGATAGCACTCATCCATAGACCGATTACTATACTTATTCTATACATCACACTTCATGCGCAGTACGCGCTTATTTAAATACATATTTCTTTTGCAGTACGTAGTTATACGTAACACTTAAAAAAATCGCTACCAGTACTTTTGCGATACCGTAATTAATATTGATATAGTCCGTCACGGCCACCAACAATAAAAATCCAAGCGCCACATAGCCCACCCAAACGATTGCATAGCGCAGGGCCTGCTGCCTTAGGTTGGTCGTTTCCGAAGAAATAAACACCCATTGCCTGCCGATGACGAAATTGGTGATGGCCCCCACAATATTCCCCACAATGCCAGCATGGCCATACCAAACTTCTAACACTTCAACGCAAACAATAGTGCACGCAAAATCCACCAAGGATGCGATGAGGGAAGCCGTTTGTGACTTCAGGAATATGCGTCCGTCTTTTATGATCAGAGTATGGATAGTTTCACAGCCACCTGCAGCAGGATGTTGGTGTAAATTCCCGCCAGCACATCATCTGCCATCACCCCCCATCCGCGGGGAAGTTTCTCCATCGAACGGATATAGGCTGGTTTGGCAATATCAAAAAACCGGAACAGCACGAAGGCCGCCAGACCGATGCCGAAGCTTACGGGAAGGAACAACACACTGATGCCCATACCCGCCACTTCGTCAATCACGACGCGATGACTGTCTATGCCCCAGTATCGCTCCACCACCGTGGCCGACCACACACCGATGGCAGTGATGCCCAGGGTAATGACCAAGACCACCGCGGGATCAACGCTGCCGGCAAATAGATACCAGGCGATCACACAAAAGGCCGCGGCCACCGTGCCACTCCCCTTGCGGATATATCCGATGCCTGCAACGGTTGCAATGATCTGGTGTAGGGTCATGTAAGCTTACAGTGACTCCACCAGATCCTGGTAGTAATCCAGGCCCAAGTGCGTAATGAGATCTTCACCCATCATGTGGCGCAGCGTATTCTGCAGCTTGATCAATTGTTTGAAGATGTCATGCTCCGGACGCAGGCCCGGCGCGGTTTGTGGCGACTTGAAATAGAACGACAACCATTCCTGGATGCCGCTCATGTTTGCGCGCTTGGCCAGGTCAAAGAACAAGGCCAGGTCCAACACGATGGGGGCTGCCAGGATCGAGTCGCGACACAGGAAGTTGATCTTGATCTGCATCGGGTAACCCAACCATCCGAAGATGTCGATGTTGTCCCAGCTTTCTTTGTTGTCGCCGTGCGGCGGATAATAGTTGATGCGGATCTTGTGATACAGATCGCCGTATAATTCCGGGCTCAGCTCGGGTTGTAAAATATCTTCCAGCACTCCCAGCTTGGACACTTCCTTGGTCTTGAAGTTATCCGGGTCGTCCAGCACAAGGCCGTCGCGGTTGCCGAGAATGTTTGTGGAGAACCATCCGCGGATGCCCAGTGAGCGCGCGTGCAGCCCAGGGGCAAGAATGGTTTTCATCAGGGTCTGTCCCGTCTTGAAATCCTTGCCGCCGATGGGCACGCCGTTTTCTTTGGCCAGCTCGATCAGCGCCGGGATGTCGCCCGTCAGGTTAGGCGCACCGTTGGCAAACGGCACTCCTTTTTTGATGGCGGCATAGGCATAGATCATGCTGGGCGAAATGAGCGGATCGTTGTTGCGCAAGCCGTCTTCGAAGGTGTAGATGTTCTGGTGAACGTCTGCTTCTTCGATGTATTTCTCCGTGGAGCCACACCACACCATCACCAGGCGCGAGCATCCGTTTTCGTTTTTGAAGTTGTCGATGTCTTCCATCACGGCCAGCGCGAGGTCGAACTTGGTCGCGGCTTCCTTGATGTTGGTGCCGTCCAGGTTCCGGATATAAGTTTTGTCGAAGACCGCCTTCATGGGCTTGATCTTTTCCAACTCGGCCTGGATGGGTTGAAGCAATCCAAGCTCTAGCACCCTGGCGTTCACGGCGGCTTCATACACGTTGTCGGTGTACACATCCCATCCGCCAAACACGATGTCGTTCAGATCGGCGAGGGGCACAAAGTCCTTTATTTTGGGATAGCGGTTCTCGGTGCGTTTTCCCAGGCGGATGTTGCCGGTTTGGGTGAGCGAGCCAACGGGCTTTGCCAATCCTTTCTTCACAGCCTCCACACCGGCGATCATGGTGGTCGCCACAGCACCCAGGCCAGGTATCAATATGCCTAGTTTTCCATTTGCTTGTTCGATCTGTTCTTTCATAGCATTTTATTAAATATTCTTTCGTTTGGGTTCGCCTATAGCCAGTGGTTGGCTTTGTACCATTGAATGGTTTCTTCCAGCCCCTGTGCCAGCGTATAGCGGGGCAAAAATCCAAGGTCCTTCTGTATGCTGTCGATGCTGCACGACCAGTTGGCGGCCGTGAGTTCGGCCAGCTTGTCCTGGTTTAGCGCCGGCATACTGCCCTGCATCCGTCCCAGCGTCTCCTGGACAAAGGCCATGGCTTTTACCACCCCCATGGGGATATGAACCTTTAACGTCTTCTTCTGCAATATTTCTTTGGTGATGTTGGCCAGCTCATAGCGGTCATAGCATCGCCCATCGGATACGTTATACGATCCTTTGACAACTGAACTGTACAAAGCCCCTACGCTCACCGCCGCCAAATCCTTCACATAAATAAAGCTCAGCTTCTGTGGCTTTCTTCCGATGTAGGGTTCGATTCCCTGCGCGATGGTTTTCAGGATGATGAAAATATCGCGGTCGCGGGGGCCATACACTGCCGTGGGGCGCAGCACGATGGAGGGCAAACTCTCCAGCGCCAAGAGATAGCTCTCGGCCAGCAGCTTGCTTTTTCCATAGAATGTCACCGGCTCCGGGGCGTCCTTTTCCAGGATGGAGTGGCCATTTTTTGCAGGGCCCATCGCCGCGAGGCTGCTGAGAAAAACAAATTTCTTCAAGGGCACTTGCGCCTCCGACACCGCCTGCGCCAGGTTGCGTGTATAGACGGCGTTGACTTCGTTGTAGGACGCCTCACTGAGCGCTTTGGTCGCCCCGGCAGCGTGAATAACGTACTGATAGCCCTTCGCCTCCAGCTCTGCCCGGATCGCCCTGACATCCGAAAAATCGGTGGTCACAAACTGGACCGGCAAATTTCGCAGGTGATCCACCTGGCTCGATGCGCGCACTGCGGCGTATACCTCCAGGCCTTTCGCCAAGGCCTCCTCGATGAGGTGATACCCCACAAATCCACTCGCCCCGGTGATCAGTACCCTTTCTTTCATATCGCTTTTTCGAATATCCTGTAGCGCTTGTGGGGCACGCCCTTCACATGCAGCAAGGCATTATTCATGAGATCGTTGTCTTCCAGGATCCACGAAGCTTCCGCGCGCTTGAATTTCTTGCGGCGATACGCTTCGATGATGGTGCCATAAAAACACGCTTCAATGCCCAGCTTGCGATGCCCCTCCGTCACCCCCAGGGCGATGACGCGGATGCCGTTGATCTTCTTCAAGCCAAAGAGCAGCTTGAATAATCCGAAGGGCAACAACCGTCCGCGCTTGATGTTGATGAGCAGTTGGTTGATGTCGGGAATGGCCAGCGCAAAGCCAATCGCTTTCCCGTCCTTTTCGGCCACCAGGCAGAAATCGGTGTCCAGGATCATTTTCATGTCTTTGGCCAGGTAGTCGAATTCTTTTTCCGTCATGGGCACAAAGCCGAGGTTGCGGTCCCAGGCCGAGTTGTAAACTTCGCGGATCCGGGCTACTTCCTGTTCGAAATTCTTTTTGACGACGGGCCGTATCGTGATGCCTTTTGACTGGAGGCGA
This sequence comes from Chryseolinea sp., assembly GCA_036525235.1. Taxonomy (GTDB): domain Bacteria; phylum Bacteroidota; class Bacteroidia; order Cytophagales; family Cyclobacteriaceae; genus Chryseolinea. The sequence continues at coordinate 40,459 of DATDAV010000182.1, forward strand.
TCCAGTAACGCTTTCTTTACGCGCACCGATTTGTCGTCGTAGCCGTCTTCGCCAAAGCGATAGGCAATGAGGTCCACCTTCTTGCGGAAGCCGATCTGGTTCAACAGGGATTCGTAATATTCCTTGTTGTAGCTCATCATGGCAAACGGCGGTGTGTCAAAGCCGGCGATGAGCAGGCCGCAGGTTTCGTTCGTCGAAAAGTTGGCGGGCCCGATAATGGTCCTGGCGCCCTTGTCGCGAAGCCATTGCTCGGCTTGCTGAAACAACAGCGCGTTGATCTCGCCGTCGTTCACGGCGTCAAAAAATCCAAAGAACCCGTCTTCGGTTTTATTGAACGTGTTGTGGTTCTTGTTGAGTATGGCGGCGATGCGTCCCACTACCTCGTCTTTGTCGTACGCCAAAAAAAGCTGTACCGGCGAATGCTCGTGAAACGGATGCTTGCCCGGTGTCAGCAGATCGCGCTGGGCGATGAACAACTCGGGGACATAGCAAGGATCATCCTTATAGAGATCATGTGGGAAATCGATAAATGCTTCAAGTTGGGCTTTGGTGGTGACGGGCTCTACACGCTTCATTAAATGCGTTCTTTAATTTTCAAGACTCCTACCTGCTTAAATGTATGAGCAAGTTTCTCTACAGCTTCTTCGATTTGACTGAACGTGTGGGTAGCCATCAGTGAGAAGCGAAGCAGCGATGCATGCGAAGGCACGGCGGGCGAAACCACCGGGTTCACAAACACACCTTTCTGTTGCAGCATGCTGGTGACCAGAAAAGTTTTCTCGTTGTCGCGCACATAGATGGGGATGATGGGACTTTCCGTATCGCCGATGTCGAAGCCTTCCTCTTTGAGAAGGTGCATGGCATAGCGGGTGTTGTTCCATAATTGCTCCATGTGCTGAGGCTCGGTCTCCAGGATGTCGAGGGCGGCCAGCACGCTGGCAGCGGAAGACGGCGTCATGCTGGCACTGAAAATGAGCGAGCGGGCCTGGTGTTTCAGATAATCGATCGTGTCGCGGTCGGAGGCCACGAAGCCGCCGAGAGAAGCGAGCGATTTGCTGAACGTGCCGGTGATGATATCTACTTTGTCGTCGAGTTTGAAATGTGAAGCGGTGCCGGCGCCTTTGTCGCCGATCACGCCGAGGCTATGGGCATCGTCCACGACTATCGTGGCGCCGTATTGTTCGGCCAGCGTCACGATCTCAGGGAGCTTCGCCAGGTCGCCTTCCATGCTGAAAATGCCGTCGACCACGATGAGTTTGATCGCTTCTTCGGGCAGCATGCTGAGACGACGGGCCAGGTCGTTCATGTCGTTGTGGCCATATTTGATCACGCGCGAAAACGACAGGCGTGTGCCGTCGTAGATGGAAGCATGATCGTACTCGTCCAGGATCAGGTAGTCGTTGCGCCCGGTCAGGCTCGACATCACGCCAAGGTTCACTTGAAAGCCGGTGCTGAAAATGAGCGCAGCAGGCTTGCCGGTGAACGCAGCGATGCGGTCTTCCAACTCGATGTGTATGTCGAGTGTGCCGTTAAGAAAGCGGGAGCCGGCGCATCCGGTGCCATACTTTTCGATTGCCTTCTGGGCAGCCTCTTTGATGCGTGGGTGGTTGGTCAACCCCAGGTAGGAATTGGAACCGAACATGAGCACGCGTTTGCCCTCAATGATCACCTCCGTGTCTTGCGCGGACGAGATGGGTCGAAAGTAAGGATAGATGCCCCTTTCACGGGCTTCCTTCGCCGTAGTGAAAGTGGCGATCCTGGCTTGTAAGAGTTTGTTCATGCGAATAGAAATCAATTGTTATCTGAACCTATTGAAGCCGATTTCCGTTTCGACTACTTGATAAGTCGAACGAAATCGTGGTTTATTCTAAAGAATGTTTCGAACGATTTCGTTTTACGGTCCAAAAGTAGAACAAGTTTTTAATTTTGATCTAACGAAAAGGTAAAAAAAATATAATATCCACGCCAAAAAGGGGGTTTTCAAACACTTGTTTAAATCCTGCCTTTTATTGTCCAAAGCCTTTTGGACGACCGTTAAAGCGTGCCCTTTTCCCATGCCTTTTCTCCCAAAAATGAGTGTTTCAATCGGGTGAAATTCCCCGTGAACCCGGGTAAGCTTTTTTTTCCCGAAGCGTCCAACCCAGGTTAAAAAATTTTATACCGAACAGAATTATTTTGTCCCGGCACCTGTCCCCCAGGCTTTCCGCCGGTTGCCGGCGCTGTCTTTCAGCCAGACTTCCTGTACCCCGGAAAAAATTGGGATCGCACGGGTGGATTGCGACAGGTAGCCCGAGCCGTAGTATAGCTCTCTTTTTTCCACTTTACCATCGGCCCATTTGAGCTCGGCCTGCACATCCGTCCGGCCCGGCGTAATCCACCGCGGATATTCCGGGGGATAAACCGACGGTGACTGTCCAAAGGCCTGCAAACTATCACGGTTGGCCGTAGCGATATACAGCGGGTCGTTATTTGCCCTTCTCAACAGGCCTAGGCTCTTAGCATCCGTGTCAACAGCAAAGTTGCTACTCCAGACGGGGAGCGCCTGGAAGCCTCCCTTTCCATCGCCTAGCAAACACACCCCCGTGCCGGCATCGTAATAACCTGTAAGCGGATCGGCAGCGTAGGAGTTGCCAATGCCAAGAATGTCGGGGTGATGGTCGCCATTCAAATCGGCTATCTGAACGCCGTTCAATGGGGCGAACTGGGCCTCCACAGGCAAGGCAGTCATTTTAAATTTGCCGCCGCCCAGGTTCTCCAGGTAGGATGACGACAGGGTTGTTGCGTGATAGACCAACGCGCCTTGCAGTTGTTCCGGCGAAAGGATGTCTTGTATAGAAGCTCCTCCGTAGATGGCATAGCGAATCAGTTTGCGTTTCAAACTCACGATCTGGTCAGTCAGTGTCTCGCGGGGATGCGTTAAATATTCTTTTCCCTGCACATAGCGCGTCACGAGCGGGTCGAACGAGCCATTGCCATCAAAATCTTTTGCATAGATGCTAACCGGCTCCTGCGGCGAAGCCTGGAACAGAGAGTTGAGTCCGAGGTTACCACAGATGTAGTCGATGTCGCCGTCGTTGTCCATGTCATCGCCGGTGATGCTGGTCCACCAACCGGGGGCTTCTTGGAATGCTTTTGAGAAGGCTTTGCCCTGGTTGTTTTTGTAGAAGGAAACCGGCATCCACTCTCCCACAATGGCCAGATCGGTCCAGCCATCGTTGTCGAAATCGGTCCATAGCGCACCGGTGATCATGCCCACGCGCTCGAGCAGCGGCGCTATGGACTTCGTCACATCGGTAAAGTTTCCTTTCCCATCGTTTTGCAACAGGAAGCTTTGCGGGGCTTCGGGATAATGCCCGGGCACAATACGTCCGCCCACAAAAAGATCGAGGTCGCCATCCTTGTCAAAATCGGATGCGACTACGGTGCTCCCGCTGGAGTTCTCCTTCGGCAGGGCGGTGGTGTCCGCTATGAAATTCTTGCCGTTGTTGCGATAGAAACGGTCCTGGTAGGCATCCGGCAAGGCGCCAAACTCTGAGCTGCCGCTGACACAATACAGGTCCAGGTCGTTGTCGCCATCGGCATCGAACAAGAGCATGCTCATGTCTTCCTGCGGCTTTGCACCCAGCGAATCTTTTTTAAACGTACCGTTCTTTTGCTGAACAAAAATCGTGGTGCCGCGACGGGCCGCTCCACATAACAGCACATCGTCGAGACCATCCTGGTTGATATCGCCAATTGTAAGACCCGGACCGGCCTGCGAATATTTTTGTGGCAAGGTGGCCGTGGCTTTATAATCGATATACTCGTCTTCTTCGTGTTTGTAAGAAAGGCCGGTGGAGGCGGTCACATTATCAAAAAAGACCGACGATGCGGCCAGTTCATCCGGGGACAATTTCGCGAAATTATCGAGCGAATCAGGCAAGGCGGAAAGCGGCGGATAGATCGTCCATCCTCCCTTCTCTTCAGATTCAACGGCGTCGGTATACGCCAACGTCAATACTTGGTTGGCTTTGACCTTTTTCAATTTCTGCACATGTCCGTCTGGCCAGCGAATGGCCAGTTCCTCAAGTTGTGTGAGGCTATCCAATCCGAAGTGAACAAAAGGCTCCACCGAAGATTGAAAACCGCGTTGTGTTTCAAGCTCGCGGTACTGTATTTTGTTACCTTGACGGATCTCGATCTGCGCGCCCAATCCGCTCCGGTTTCCGGCCGGGCCTTTCAAGGCGATGCGTAAATAATTGCTTTTTCCAGGATCAAGTTCGCGGGCATTGTTTTTATAGACCGATGCTTCGTCATTGATGTTATTGATCACCATGTCGAGATCGCCGTCGTTGTCAAAATCGGCATAGGCGGCGCCGTTGCCATAGGCTTCCTTAGTCAATCCCCACTCCTTCGATTTGTTGGTGAAGCGCAGGTCGCCGTTGTTGCGAAAAATAATTTCCGGCTTCTTTACGCCATCAATCTTGTTTACGGCTTCGGTGGCCTTCTTCAGTCGCGTGGCATCCGTGCCGAACATACTCGATTCCTTGCTATAGGTAACAAAGTCAAGATTGGTGATGTCTTTGCGATAACCGTTGGTGATGAACACATCCTGCCAGCCGTCGTTGTCCACGTCGGCGATGAGACCGCTCCAGCTCCAGTCGGTGGCATAGAGGCCCGAGAGATAGCCGATGTCGCTGTAGGTGCCGTTGCCGTTGTTGAGCTGCAGAACGTTGCGCACGTACTGCGGCTGGTATTTCATCTGGATATTTTTCTGGAACCGGTCATAGCCGATGCCGCCAAACATGGTCTTTTGGCGCATGTTGTCTTCGGGATACATGTCTACCGCCAGGATGTCGTTTAAGCCATCGTTATTAATGTCGCCGATGTCGGCGCCCATGCCGTTGTATTCCGTGTGCTTCATGCGCTCCTTCTCATTGACAAAGGTGCCGTCGCCTTTGTTGATGTAGACGTGATCGTTGGAGAGAAAATCGTTGGCCGCATACACATCGGGCTTGCCGTCGCGATTGATGTCGTTCACCACGATACCGAGACCCCATCCTTCCGTGCGTATGCCCGCCGCAGCAGACACATCTTCAAAATGTGGCAGCCCGGTGGCGGGTCCGTTGTTGCGGAAGAGTTTGTCCACGCTCTTGCCCGTGCCGTCGGTGTGTTGTCCGATGGGTGAGTTTCGCGTGTAGTTTTCCAGCGCGTTGGTGAGCAGGTACATGTCGAGATCGCCGTCGAGGTCATAGTCCAGGAACGCGGCCTGGGTGGAGTAGCTGCGATCGGCCAGACCCACCGCGGCGGCCACTTCCTCGAACACGGGAACGCCATTGCTGTCGACGCCTTTGTTGTGGAAGAGCAGGTTGGGCGAGGATTTGTTGTCGTGGGGGTTTACGGTGCACACATAGATGTCCATCCAACCATCCTGGTCGATGTCGACCACGGAAATGCCGGTACACCAAAATTTTGTGCTCACTTTCGATTGCTCCGTGATGTCGTCGAAACGAAAGTTGCCTTTGTTGAGGTAGAGCTTGCTGCTCACCATGTTTCCGGCAAAGAATATGTCCGTCAGGCTATCGTTGTTGAAATCGCCCACGCCAGCCCCTCCCCCGTTGTACATGTATTCAAACGACAGGATATTGAGGGTGTCGCTCTCCGTCAGCAGGTTGTTGAACGCAATGCCCGTAGTGCCGGAAGGCAAAAGCTCGAAGCGGGTAGGTTGAGTGTGGCACCCCACTACTAGAAAAAGAACGAGGGCGAATAGCGGGAGGGTGTTTTTGGACATAGGTTCTGGTGAATTCACCTGAAAAGTAAAAAAACAGGGCGATGAAACATCGCCCTGTCGTCACTTTTTAGAGAGAAATCAATAGCCAGGATTCTGGTCAGCTTGTGTGACGTTCTTATTCGTGTTCAGTTCATCCTGGGGTATCGGCAGCAGCTCAAATTTGTTGGCTTCGAAATAGGAAATGGGCTCGGTCTTCAGTTTACTGTTCTTTCTCCAGCGGAGGATGTCGAAGTTGCGCACTTCTTCGCCCGCCAGTTCCACTTGCCGTTCGTGGATAATAGCCCGTGTGATCTCGTCCTTGGAGTTGCACAGGAAATCGGCCGTGGGGTAATTAGGCATGTTTACACTGGGGCGATTGCGGATCTGGTTCAAATAATCGATCGCCGCGGAAGCGGTGCCCACTTCGTTCTCGCATTCGGCCAGCATCAGCAACACGTCGGCATACCGGTACATGCGGTAGTTGATGCCGATCTTGTCGTAGTATCCTCCCGGATCCAGCTTGTACATGACCGAGTATTTCCGCCAACTGACCTTTTGGATCACGCTGTGGAAATTGCTGGAGTTGCCTTGCACTTTGTCGTTCGTCAGTGTCAACGGCGCAGCCGGGTCGCCATAGTTGTCGCCGATGAAAAAGAAGTTGTCTTTCAGCCGGGGATCGTTCGCTTCGTATTCGTTGAGGAGCTTGTCGGAGGGGATAAGGTTGCGCCATCCCACGGCAGAGTATTCTTGTGAGCGTATCCACGATTCGTTTACGGTCGTTCCGTTGCCGTCGGCATCCCAGTTGAAGTTGCCGCTCGACGTATAGGAAAGTTCAAAGATGGATTCCTTGTTGTACTCGGTTTCTTCCTTGAAGTTGTCGAAATATTTATCCACCAGGCCATAACCAAGGCCTTTCACGGCTTCGAGTTGGGTTTTGGCGTTAGCATAGTCGCCGTTGAAGAGATACGTTTTGGCCAGCAGCGTGAGTGCTGCGCCCTTGGAGGCACGTCCCAGGTCGTTGCCCGAATAGGATGCCGGCAGGTCGCCTTGCAGGCTGGTCAATTCGGTGATGACGAAGTTGAGCACGTCGGCTTGAGGCGAGCGTGGTTTAACATCGTCGAAGCCCTTTCCATAAGTATCGTAGAGTGGCACATCGCCCCACATGGTGGCCAACTGAAAATAGCTCCATGCGCGCAGAAAACGTGATTCTGCTACCACGCGTGTTTTCACGCCTGCATCGCCGGTAGCATCGGGAGCGTTTTCAATGACGGCGTTCACCCGGTGAATCAGCCGGTACATACCGGTCCAAACCGAGGTCATCACGGAGTTTGTCGAATTCAGCGAACCGATCAGTATTTGATTGCGCGCGGTCTCTAACTGGCCGCCGCCGCTGGCTACGTCGTCGGAACGCAGGTCGTGCAAAAAGAAATATTCACGGCCGCCGAGGTTAGTGCCCTGCAAGATGGCATATGCCCCTGTCAGCGCGGTGTTCAATTCGTCTACGGTTTTATAATAAAGGCCAGTCTCCACGTTGGTGGTGCTGGTTCTGTCCATCACGTTGTCGCCGCACGAACTGGCGATGACGGTGGAGACTATGGTGAGAATGATAAGTTTCGTTTTCATGGTTTTCATTTTTGTGCTACGCCTTAAAACCCGATTTGAAGACCTGCCATAAACGTGCGTGGCGAAGGGAACTGCCCGTAGTCGATGCCGTTGATCAGCGTATTACCACTGGTGTTTTGGTAGCGGTTACCAATTTCCGGATCGTAGCCCGAGTAGTTGGTGATCGTAAACAGATTCTGGGAGGAAACATAGATGCGCAGTTTCTTGATCGTGTTCTTGGTCAGGTCCTGTATGCTGGTTGACGGTATGGAATACCCGAGGTTGATGTTCTTCAGGCGCAGGTAAGAGCCGTCTTCGACAAAGCGATCGGAGGTGCGCGAGTTCTGGTTCGGGTCGCCGTTAACCGCGCGCGGCACATCGGTATTGGTGTTGTCCGGTGTCCAGGCATTCATCACGGCTTTCTCGGCGCCAAACAAACGCAGCATGCCCTGGCCCAGCACCTTGGTGCCGTTGTAGATCTTGTTGCCTTGAACGCCCTGGAAGAATAACGACAGGTCGAAGTTCCTATAGTTGGCGGTGAAATTCAGACCGTAGTTGAACTTGGGCAGATAACTTCCCAGGCTTACCTGGTCGGAAGCATCGATCACACCGTCGCCGTTGATGTCCTTGAACCGGATGTCGCCAGGGGCAGCATTGGCCTGATATTTTGTGGTCGAGTTTCCATCGACGGCATTCGCCGCGTCGATCTCGGCCTGGTTTTGAAAGATGCCATCGGTTTTATATCCGTAAAATTCCTGGATGGAGCTCCCCGCCACGGTGCGCGTGATCTGGAAGCCGCCGAAGTCGTCGTTCTTACCGCTGTAGATCACGGAATTCGAGGTATACAACTGCTTCACGTCGTTGCGGATGATACCGATGTTGGCCGAAATATTGAATGTAATGGGCCCGTTGGACTTCGTATAGCCGGCCACAAATTCATAACCCCAGTTCTTCATCGAGGCCACGTTCTGCTTCGTAGCGTCGGTATAGCCCAGCGATGTGCCCGGAGCTACATCGAGCAGCAAGTCGCTTACGTTTCTGACAAAATATTCGGCCGTGAACGTAATGCGGTTTTCGAACAAGCCCAGGTCGACACCAAAGTTCGTCATCTTTGTTTTTTCCCAGGTCAGGTTCAGGTTCTGAATTTTGCCGAAATAGGAGCCCGGCGCTGTGGCATTGTTAAAATCGTAGGCCGTATTGGTCTGGATAAACGACACATAGTCGTATGCCCCTACGTTGGCAATGGAACCCAGCGAACCATAGCTGGCGCGTAATTTCAATTCAGAGATGGTGGGTATGGATTTCATAAAGCTTTCCTCGTTCATTCGCCAACCCACGGACAAACCGGGGAAATTACCCCACTTGTGATCGGGTGCAAATCCGGAGTAACCATCGCGACGCACGGAAGCGCTCAACAAATATTTTCCCTTGAATTCGTAGTTGACACGGGCCAGGTAAGACAGCAACGTGCTTTCGGCTTTGTCGCCGCTAATGGTCTGGTTGGTCGAACCGGTCATCTGGTCGATGTCGTTGCGGGCTTGTTGCGCGCTGGTGTTAAGATTGTTAACGATCGTGTTTTGTTTTTCCGCTACCGCAATCACATTGAGCGTATGTGAGCCAAACGTTTTATCGAACGTCAGCTGATTGGAGAGGTAGGGCGAGAAGATCGTAGCCCGGTTGTCGACCAGGTTGTGCTGGTTGCGCGACACAAAGCCGTCGTTGTACATGGGCAGATCTTCCTTGTGGCGTCGCTCGGAATAATTCACACCGGCCGTGAATTTGTACTTTAGAAAATCGAAGATCTTCGCTTCCACGTAACCACTTCCGATGATGTTCATCACGTTGTCCTTGTTAGAGTCCATGTTGGCGATACGCACAGGATTTTCAGGATCCGATCCATCGTTGCCGCTGGGCGCACGATAGCCCCCCAGCAAAGTGGGATCGTTGATGGGAATGTAAGGAACCGAGTGAATGATGTGCTGAAGAATGGTGCGTCCACCGCTTTCGGCCTGGTTGCGCGTGGCGGCGTTGGAAATATTAAAGTTCTCTCCAAATGTAAAGCGGTTGCTAAGCTTGTTCTCATAATTGAGCCTGTAGCTGTAGCGATCGAAATTGGTTCCGATCATGATACCGTCCTGGTGGAACCGGCTCACCGACGTATAGAGCTTCGATTTGTCGGAGCCTACCGATAAGGCTACTTGTGTTTGCGTGATTGCCGCGCTGCGGAACATGGCGCCCTGCCAATCGGTGTTGGTTTGCGCGTAGGTTTGGGTTGCTCCCGGATAAATCGGATCGTTCATGGCCGAAAAACGCGGCGGCAAAGCGTTACCGGCATTGGTCAGCAAGGCCGTGCCATATTTTAAATAATCATTGGTATCAAGAAAATCCAATTGCTTCCAGGCTTTCTGTACGCCGTAGTAGGTATCAATATCCACATGCACCTTGCTGTCGCGCGAACCGCTCTTGGTGGTGATGATGATCACGCCGTTAGCTGCGCGCGATCCATAGATAGCGGAAGCCGCAGCATCCTTCAATACCTCTACAGACTCGATATCTTTCGTATCGATGTTGTTCAGGTTGCCGGCTGCAGGGAATCCGTCGATCACGTACAATGGTTGAGAGGCGCCCGTGATGGAGCCAATACCGCGGATGCGGACGGTCGGTGTCGTTCCTGGGCTACCGTTGCTGGTCACTTGCACACCGGGAACGCGTCCTTGAATGGCCGACTCCACGCTCACCACGGGTAACGCCGATACTTCTTTGGAACCCACCGTGGCCACAGCCCCGGTCACCGAAGAGCGCTTCTGTGTACCGTATCCCACAACAACCACTTCGCTGAGTTGCTGGATGTCGGGTGTCAGTTTTACATCGATCGTCGTGCGGCTGCCTACGGGTACTTCTTCTGATGTGTAGCCGATGAAGCTCACGACCAGCACGGCATTTTCATCGGGCACGCTGATGGAGAATTTACCATCCGCATCGGTGGTGGTACCTTTCGTGGTTCCCTTCACCAGCACGTTTGCACCAGGGATGGGACTACTGTTCTCGTCAGTGATGGTGCCTTGCACGACAATCTCAACCAACCGGTTCTCCGTATCTTCTGCGTATAAGGCTTCCGCAGCTGCAGGAGACGGATTGAGGTCAGCCGAGCTGTCTTTTTCAGAAGCGGCCGCACCGCGCTGATCGTGGGAAGCTTTCGGGGCAGTCTTTGGCAAAATGGAATAGGTGCGGTCGTTGATCTTTTTGAACCGCAGGCCGACGGGTTCCAGCAAATTGGTCAGTGTGTTTTCGATCTTTCCTTTGATAGCGATCTTGGCGGAAACTTCTTTTCCTTCCAGAACAGTAGATTCATATAAGAACGATACATTGAAATGATCCTGCACCTCTTCAAGTGCTTCGCGCAACGAACGCACCTCGGCACGTCGCGGCGTGGTGCGGTTCATTTGGAGGGCGTTGGCAAAAAGTTGATCCTGCGCCAACAAGAGCGCTGGAAAACTTAGCATCACCAGACATAAGCAACTCCTCCATACGGTGTAGTAATTACTGTACTGTTTTAGCATACGGGTTTGCGGTTAGTTTTTGGAAGAAATATATACACTCGTGCCATCGCGGGTAACGCTTAGGTTGAACGTTTCGGCGATGGCATATAAAATATCATTGATGCTGGCGGAAGAAATTTCGCCCGACAATTCGCGGTCTTGCAGCGTGGCGTCGTCAAACACAACGTCAAGGCCATACGTATCTTTTAATTGAGCCGCCACGTCGCGCAACGTAGTCCGGTCGAAATACAAGGTGTATTGCAGCCACGATGTATATTGTTTTTGTTTTACTGTGCGCTTGGAAAGATGGCGGTCGGTACCCAGGGTGGCCAGTTCTCCTGGTGCGAGGAAAACTGAACTGGCCTTTGCCTGGGTGTTTTGCATGTCCAACTTCACTTTCCCTTCTGTCAACATGACTTCGGATTTCTTTTCGCGGCTCTTCACGTTGAACTTTGTGCCGAGCACTTCCACGTTGAGTTGGTCGGAAGCGTGTACAACAAATTTTTGGTGGTTCACGGTGTGTTGCACGGCAAAGAAGCCTTCGCCGTCGATCCACACTTCGCGCGTATGTTGGTTATCCCACTCCTTGTGGTAACGGAGCACAGAATTGCCGTTGAGGGTAACTGTCGAATGGTCGGGGAGCGTGACGGCGATGCGTTCGCCATAGCCGGTGTGCACTTCTGTGAAGCGATTGGCATTCCAATATAATACAGCTGAACCGGCGAACAGCAAGGCAAACGCTGCAGCAGCGCGCAGCACCCAAGGGCGCCAGGCCACGACCTTGCGCGGTTGCATGCGCCGGCCGATCTCATCTTGTGTGGCCGCAAACATCTTCTTTTTTAATGTTTCGCGTTCCGCGTCCGACAGGCTGTCGAGATACGATGTGTCGCGCATCGCTTCCTGCCAGATCTGTTCCAACAAATATTTGTCTTCCGCCGAAGCTTGGCCCGCTCGAAGACGCCGGATCAGATCCGCCAATACATACTTATTCATCGCACTATTTTCAGGCTTGGTATATATGTAAGAAGGTTGTGACCCACAACGACCCTAAATCGATTGTAAATTTTTTTAAATCGATTGCAATTTTATTACCTTTCTACGCCCAACCTATTCGATGACATGCTGAAGATCGGCTCAAAAGGTATGACGGAAGCGGAATTCGAAGAGATTTACGATCTCTTCTGGGCCAAACTTTATGGCCTGGCCTATAACTATTTTCGCGATAAGACCACCGCGCAGGAATTGGTGCAGGATGTGTTTGTGAATTTCTGGATGAAACGCGAAAACCTGGGTCATGTCGAAGACTTGAGCGCCTACTTGTTCCGGTCTATGAAAAACCGCATCTACGATCACTTTGATAAAATTGCAAGCCAGGAAAAGCTGGTCCGCCAGGCTAAGCAGACTTTTTCGGAGGAGATCCACACCACAGAGGAGACCGTGGCCTACGACGAAACACTGGAGCTGCTAAATAATGAGATCGATAAGCTTCCCGACACCACCAAGACCATCTTCCGCCTCAGCCGCTTCGACCGCTACACCAATGAAGAAATCGCTTCCCGCCTCCACGTGTCGGGAAAAGCCGTTGAATACCACATCAGCCAGGCCTTGAAGAAACTTCGCCTGCGGCTGGATCATCTTATATTCTTTATTATCGCCATGGTGCTGCTCGGGGCCTGTGCGTGATCTCCCCACCATTCATTGGTGTTTAGCACCACTCGTCTCTTCAGAATTTCATGGAATGTGTGCGTCCTTCGCCGCAATTGCCTCAATCTCCAATTTCCACTTCGTTTCCAACAGCTGACAGCAAATAACCGTCAACGCCGGCTTGTTGTCACCCAGGTATTTCATGCGCAACCGGACATTGGCTTCGTCGAATGACGGATCGCTTAAATAGGTCCGCAGTGAAACGATGTTTGCATAGTTCATTCCGGCCGCCCGCAGAATGGTGCCGATATGCTTCCAGATCAGTTCACCTTGCTCCTCAAACGATTCGGGCATGCTTTGACCGTCGGCCTGGTAGCCGTTGAGACCGCTGATGATCAATAGTTTTGAATCACCGCTGATCTCTACGGCGTGGCTGTAGTTGCGATAGGGTGGAAAAACGCCTTCGGGGTTGAGTTGGGTAATGGCCATGGTGTCGGGGGGTTGAATGCGTGAGTTTAAAATTCCAATTTAAACGGACTAAAATAGCAGAGCGTTATAACATAGATATAGAGTGACTACCCTCTTATAAAATGACTATCAGAAAATACCAGTCAGCATAGAACAGGATAGTTGTAGATTTTATTCCACAGCGGCCTTCGAAAAAAGATCGCGCCAGCGCTTAACCCTGGCGTTGGTCACCAGCGGTCGGGCCCAAATGCCAACACTCAGAATATATCCCAACGTCACATACAACACCAACATGGCCAGTCTCAGTCCAACGCTTTCGGCAAGGCCGCCGATGATCAGCGGCATCACGGCACCGCCAACAATGCCGGTGCACAATATCCCCGACAACGTGCCGTGATGTTTCGGGAGCGAATTCATGCCCAACGAAAAAACGATGGACCACATGATGGAAAGAAAAAATCCGGTAAGCGGCAACGCGATCAACGCCATGTGCACATCACCAAACAATCCCACCAAAAGACTGAGCATAGCGCCCAAGGCAAAGACGATCAGGATATAACGGCTGTCGAAAAGCTTTAGTAGTAACAAGCCTACAAAACAGCCAAAGGTGAGGAGGCCCCAAAAATAGGAAATGCTGGTGGCGCCAACCGTGGCGGGGTCCACACCGTGATAGAGTTGTAAGAATTTAGACATCCAGTTTGCGATACCTTGTTCGGTGCCCACATAACAAAAAATGCCCACAAAGAAGAGCAGCACCGTTTTGTTGCGCAACAGTTCACGAAGCGTTTCACCCGTATCGATGCGGTCTTCGTCCGTCCATTCCACTTTTGGAAAGGTGATCGCAGCGATCACCACAATCATAACTAAACAGGTCACAGCAAACACCCAATACAAAGAGACCCATTTCAACTCCGGTGTCACCAGGCCGTTGAACAGGGCGGCGATGCCTTGCGCATGATCGGTGTGAATGTTGCCCACCAGATAGCTATAGAGCAAGGGGCTAAGAAACGACGCGGCTCCAAAAAAGAAATTCGCCAACACCGAGTTGAACGCGAAATGCTCCTCCCCTCCCGCCTGCCGTAGCAACGGGTTGATCACCACCTGCAGCATGGCCATGCCGATGCCGATCGAGAACAACGAAAGCAACGCGATGGCAAAGCGCGGGAAAATAGCAAACACCAGCGCCGCTACCATCGCCATGACAAAGGCCAGGATGATCACCGTTTTGCCGGAATACTTCTCGATCAACACGCCCGACGGAATGGACATCACACCATAGGCGACAAAAAACGAGAACGGCAGGAACCCCGCCAGCCCGATGCTCAATTGAAAGCTGTCGATAATGTCCGGCACCAGCGGCCCGAGAATGTTGGTGAGAAACGAAATGACCGAGAAGATGAGAAAAACGAGTAGAACGATGACTGTGTTGCGTTTCATATGCTTTGTTTCAAGATGGCACCGTTCCGTCAGTCACGACGAACGGCATGTTGTATTTTTTTTATGGCTGCTGCGAATTGCTCCATGTCTTCTTTCGATCCGAGCATGGCATGTTGCAGAATCCACACGGCTTCTTCATAACAAGCGCGTTCGGCCACGGGACAATGCACGCGGGTGTAGTCTACCGTATCCGGAAGGGCATAGCACATAAAATTCTTTTGTTGAAATACCGGCTGCTCATAAATCGGTTTGGGATAGCCCATGAACGCAGGAACACCTTCGGCGGCCAGCATTTCCGCAAATTCCTTTTTTGATAGTCCTCCGAATTTTGATTTGTCGTATCGGAAAATAAATAAGTGATAGGTATGCACCGTTTCGCCATGTCCGCGGGTAAGCGGCGCGATGCCGTCGATGGGAGCCAGCAAGGTGTTTAAATATTTTCCATTGGCATCGCGTAGGTGTGTTTGTTCCTCGAGGCGGGCAAGCTGTTGTGAAAGCAAGGCCGCCTGGAATTGTGTGATGCGATAGTTGCAGCCCAGGTAATGATGCTCATACCATTGGCCGCCTTTTACCCGGCCCACGTTGCGCAGCGAATTCATCATATTATAGAGCGCTTCGTCGTCGGTCACCACCAACCCACCTTCGCCGGCGTTGAGATTTTTTGAGGACTGAAAACTGAAACAGCCTGCGTGACCGATAGCCCCCAGCTTCTTTCCTTTATATACACCGCCATGGGCATGAGCCGCATCTTCGATGACGGTGAGGTTATGTTTTTTTGCGATGGCCATGATGCGGTCCATGTCGCAGGCCTGCCCTGCGAAGTGCACGGGGATGATGGCTTTTGTGCGCGGGGTGATGGCCGCTTCGATCTTGGCAGGATCGAGGTTGTAGGTATCCGGTTCGATGTCGACAAAAACGGGAACGCAGTTCGCCTCCACCACGATGGTGGCCGTGGCAATGAAGGTGTAGGGCGGCACGATCACCTCGTCGCCGGGCTTCACACCCGATGCGATGAGCGCCAGCCGCAGGGCTACAGAGCCATTGGCACACGCTATGGCATACTTGCTGCCACAAAAGGAGGCGAATTCGTTTTCAAACTTTTCTACCAGGCCGCTACAATCCGGGTTGCCCCACTGGCCGCTTTGGGCTACCTGTGTGATGGCGGCAACATCGCTTTCATCAAAAACCGGCCAGGAAAAATTCCGGGTCACGGTGCGGGGCCCTCCGCGAAGGGCAAGTGTTTCTTTCATCAGGATCTTTTTTAAAAAAATCAGTTCAAGGGAAAGATACATATTTCTTTCACACCCCCTTGACCCCGGTCACTGAGAAAATCTGTAACCTTTTCCCCTTTTCAAGTAAATCTTCAAAGTTCTTTTTTTTCTGGAAGGCATTGTCTTTATTTGCTTAACAAAACATAAGCAAATGAGCAAAGAGTATCTCGGCGAGTTTGAAGAACTGATCTTGACCATGGTGGGTGTCTTGCAGGAAGAGGCCTATGGTGCGGCGATCGCCGAGGAGATCGAAAAGCGTTTGAAGCGCGATGTGAACCTTAGTGCCGTGCACGTGACCCTGTACCGGCTGGAAGATAAAGGCCTGATAAAATCCAAAGTAGGCGGAGCCACCAGCGAACGCGGCGGCCGGCGCAAACGGATCTATACCATTACCAGCGCAGGACTGGCGCTGCTGCGCACGATGAAGGAGACCCGGATGGATCTCTGGAAGCTCATCCCCCAATTAAAAATGTCGGTATGAACCCTCGACCTCCGCTACCACCTGCCTGGGCGCTTCGTTTTCTGCGATCGATTTGTCCCGATCGTTTAGCGGAAGAAATCGAAGGCGACCTGATCCAGAAGTTCGAATCGGACGTCAGGCGGTTTGGATTGTCCCGGGCCCGGCGGCGATTTGAGTGGAACGCGATCCGGTTTTTCAGACCCGGCATCGTGCTACGAAATAAATTAACCTATCATTTTATTAACACCATTATGCTGCGCAACTATCTCACCATCGCGTTTCGGAATGTGACCAAGAACAAGGTCTTTTCGCTCATCAACATTTTCGGGTTGGGCACGGGGCTGGCGGTTTGTCTGCTGATCTTTCAGTTTGTGTCGCATGAATTGAGCTTTGATACATTCTTTGATAATGCCGATCGCATCTATCGCGTCACCAACGATCGCTTTCAAAATGGCAAGCTCATCCAGCATGGCACTATTACCTACCCCACCGTCGGTCCGACCATGGCCAAAGACTATCCGGAGATCGAAATGTACACCCGGGTGATGCCCGGTGGCGATCTGAACGTGAAGATCGACGACAAGATATTCCGCGGCGATTATTGTCATTATGTGGACGAGCACTTCCTGTCCGTCTTCAGCTTTCCCCTGCTGGCCGGAGATCGCGCTTCGGCTTTGAAAGAACCCTATTCGCTGGTGCTGACCGAAAGCGTGGCTAAAAAATATTATGGCGTTACCGACGGCGACTATGCCAGCATCGTGGGCAAAACATTGATTTGGGGTCTCGATACGCAGCCGTATAAAATCGCCGGCGTGTGTGCCGACAACCCGGACAATTCTCATATCACCTTCAATGTGCTGGTGTCATATGCCACGCTGATCCGGCCCGAAGACCACGGCGCCGACGACAGTTGGACGTGGTCTGATTTCCGCCATTACATCGTGCTAAAACCCGGTGTAGATTACAAAGCGTTTGAAAGCAAGTTTCCCGCTTTTAGCGACCGCTATTTTAAAGGCGACAAGGTATCGGGCAGCGTCGAAAAATTTTATTTGCAGCCGTTGAAAAAGGCGCATTTGTACTCGGACTATGAATACGACATCGCGCGCACGGCCAGTGGCAAGGCGGTGTGGGCGATGTTGATCGTGGCCATTTTTATTTTGGTGATCGCCTGGATCAACTACATCAATCTCACCACCTCCCGGGCGCTGGACCGCGCGAAGGAAGTGGGTCTGCGCAAAGTGATGGGTGCGCTGAAAACACAATTGGTACGGCAGTTTATACTCGAATCGATCCTTATTAGTTTGATCGCGTTTGTGGTGGCCGTGGCGATCACCTGGGCTTCGCAGTCGTCGTTCAATGAAATTGTTGGCAGTCCCTTGTCGATGTTGAAGGTGTTGGGTGAGATGCAAGCTCCCTCGATCATCATCGCCGTACTGGTGCTGGTATCGGGCGTGCTGTTGGCGGGATTTTATCCGGCCTTCGTGCTTTCTTCGTACCAGCCGGCAACGGTCTTGAAGGGTAAATTTCAACATTCGTCGGGCGGGAAATTCATGCGGAAGGCCTTGGTGGTTTTTCAGTTCACGGCTTCGGCTACACTCATCACGGGGACGCTGATTGTTTCCAAGCAATTAAAATTTATGAATGACGCAGACCTGGGCATTGCCATTCGCAACATTATGCTCGTGGATCCACCCGAGCTCACCGCCTGGGACTCGACCTTCATGACACGCGTGGAAAATTATAAGGATGAACTTACCAAGATCAGCGGCGTGGTCAGCGCGGCAACGTCCAGCCGAATCCCTGGCAACCGGCTTGGCCGCACATTCGGGCTCCGGCTCGCAGAACAGCCTTCCGACACGCACTACACCATGAGTTTTTTTGGCGCCGACCATAATTTCATGGACACCTATGATGTGCCGCTGGTGGCGGGGCGTAAATTTTTGCCGACCGATCACAAATTCGATTTTAAAGCCATCAACAGCGTGATCATAAACCAGAATGCCGTGGAATTGTTGGGAATCGCCAGCGCGCAGGAAGCCATCGGGAAAGAAATATTGGATGGAGACTTGAAGGTGCGCATCGTCGGAGTGGTGGGCAATTTTCACCAGGAGTCGCTGAAGAAACCGATGGAGCCCATCGTGTTCGTTCCCACCTACAGTACTTATGCCGAAACTTCCATCAAGATCAAAACCGCCGATCCTAAGCCGTTGATCGCGCAGGTAGAAGCCGTCTACAAAAAGTTTTTTCCTAACAATGCCTTTCTATACTCCTTCCTGGAAGACCGCTATAACCGACAATACAATGATGAGGACCGCTTCGCGAAAGTAGTGACCATTTTCACGCTGCTGGGCATCATCATTTCTTGCCTGGGATTGATCGGCCTCTCTTCCTACACGGCGGTTCAGCGCACCAAAGAGATCGGCATACGCAAAGCCCTGGGCGCTTCGCGTCTGGGCATCGTTTCGCTTTTGTCGGCCGACTTTATCAAACTGGTGGTGGTGGCGATTGTGTTGTCGTTCCCGCTGGCCTATATGGCCATGCATCAATGGCTGTCGAACTACCCGTACAAGATCGCGCTGCAATGGACGCTTTTCCTGCTGCCGGCGGTGACGATATTGGTCATTGCCTTTGCGACCATCAGCTTTCAGATCTTTAAAACCGCGAGGACAAATCCGGCAGACACGTTGAAGTATGAATAAGAATGCCCACAAATCAAGCGTGATTCGCCGAAAGGAGCGCGCTTGATTTTAAGACGGGTCCGGTACCAAAGCCGCCGCGCCCAACAAAGCAATGTTTGGGTTTTGAGATGGATAGAGCTTGAGACGCTTCACGGACTCGGGGTATACAAAATCCTGGAGGGAAGCATACAGTGATGCCTTGTATAGGTCGAAGGCCTTCGACAGCGATCCACCCAGCACGATGGCCTCCGGATCATAGGCGTACATCACGCTCTTGATGGTCTGTCCCATGTGGATGCCGAATGTGTCCCAATATTTTAAGGCCTCGCGATCGCCCTGTTGTGCGAGGCGACTGGCCTCTTCGCCGCTGAGGTTATAGTTTACGCGAAAGAAGTTTCCGCTGGCATAATATTCCATGATATTGTCAAGATAGGGCAACAAGCCGATCTCACCCGCGCCACAATTGCTTCCGGAATAAAGCTGGTTGTTGATGATGAGGCCACAGCCCAATCCCGTGCCCGAAGAAATGCCAACCCCGTTCTTCACGCCCTTCAACTGCCCGAAGCGGTGCTCGCCCAGCGCAAAACAATTCACGTCATTGTTCACGTACACCGGAACATTGAAGGCCTCGTGCAGAATATCTTTTATGGGCACGCGCTCCCACGATGGAATGTTGGCCGCATTGAGAACGATCCCCTTGTCAACATCCACCACCGAGGGCACGCCGATGCCAATGCCCGTTACGTCGTGGTCAAAGAGCGGGCGGATAAACCCTATCAACTCGTCGAGCGTTTCGCGCAAATTGCCCCGTGTATTGAAAGGTGCATTTCGTGGATGAATGATCTCGCCGCCGCGTTCCAGGCCTGCCCGGATATTTGTTCCTCCTACATCAACTCCAATAACCATATGCTTTTTTTCTGATGATTTGAAGGAAGCGAAGTAAGCAAAAACTTCGCGCAAGCCGAAAATGAGAGCGCAAACTTTTACGCTCCACCCCTTTCCAGACGTATGATTCTTTGTTTATCGAAAAAATTTAAGGAATAGAGGCTTTCAAATGCGGCGTCAGACCGTGAAGGATGGCCAGTGCCACCAGGTAGGCTGAACCGGCTACCACAAAAAGCGGTCCGTAGGAATGGGTGGACTGCAATAAGAATCCCGCCGTGGTCGCGCCGAACATTCCTCCAATGGCGCCGACCGTGCTGCCGATGCCGACCACAGAACCCACAGCCTGCCGGGGAAACATGTCGGAAGGCAAGGTCAACAAGTTGGCAGACCATGCCTGGTGTGCCGCCAGGGCCAGCCCGATCAACCCCACCGCTACCCACAGGTCCGTGGTCTGTGACGCCAGGTAGACGGGCGTCACGGTAATGGACGCCAGCAACATGGTGAACTTTCTGCTTTTGGTGACCGACCATCCGCGCCGGATGAGGTGCGAAGAAAACCAGCCGCCGGCCATGCTGCCCAGATCGGACATGACATAGATGATCATGATGGGCACACCGATCTTGTCCAGCGTGAGACCATGCTGACTGTTGAAAAATTTTGGTAAAAAGAAAAAGTAAAATGAGAAGATCGGGTCGCTCAGAAATTTTGCCAGGGCAAAAGCCCACGTCTGCTTGTACTTCAACAATTCCAACCAGGGCACTTCCGTGGTGGGTTCGGGAGGGTCGCTTTGAATGTAAGCCAGTTCCGATTTAGAAAGCTTGGGGTGTTGATGCACGGGGCGATAGGTGGCCAACCAAAACAACAGCCACACAAAGCCCGAAGCGCCCGTGAGGATGAAGGCCCACTGCCACCCGTAGTGAATGGCGATGATGGGCACCGTCAATGGCGCAATGATCGCACCGATGCTGCTGCCGGAAAGAAAAATGCCCGTGGCCAGCGACCGTTCTTTTATGGGGAACCACTCCGACACCACTTTGACGGCGGCCGGAAAATTACCCGCCTCACCCAAACCCAGCGCAAACCGCGACCATCCAAAACCCACCGCGGTGCGGGCTACTGCATGCACCATGGCGGCCACACTCCAGATCAACACCGAAAACGCATAGCCTCCCCGGCATCCAAACCTGTCCATGAGCTTGCCCATGAACAGGAAGCCGATGGCATAGGCCACCTGAAAGGCGGTGACAATCAGTCCGTATTGTGAGTCGCTCCACCCCAGTTCTTTCTGCAGGCCTGGCGCCAGGATGCCCAGCACCTGACGATCAATGTAGTTGATGGCCGTGGCGAAGAATAACAAGGCACAAATACGCCATCGGTAATATCCAATAGCGGTGGCTTTTCCGGATGGTATTTCTATTTCCAAAGTATGGGGAATTATCCGTTACGCCATACGAGAATCGCAAGCATTCCAACCAAGCTATGAAATTCCAGGTGCTTGGACGAAGATTCACACCCAATTTATGCAGGCGGCGACGCCACCCGATTTTTCATGGTCTCTTGTAACACTCCAGGATTTCCAGCAAATCATTTTTACGATCTAATCGGAGCTGATATTTATCCGCGCATGCTTTTACTTTATCGTACAGCGGTGCCGTGAACTTTTCCAGCACGTCCTCGTCGAGCACTTTGTTCTTCACTTTGGAGCGGTTTGAAAAGCTTCCGGAAATATCTTTTTCGGTGATCTGGAGGTAAGGCTTGATCATCCCGGTGCTATCCATAAAATAGATCGTTTCCGACTGGGTAATGATGGTCTGGGTATTATAGTTCGTGGTCCTGCCGGTCATCGTTGACGATGGAGTGGCAAAGTTGTACGGTGTGGCGTATGCCTGAACCTTGTTGTCGATCGCCAGCGGGTCTAGTCTTGACAGCACGGTGAAACTTCCAAAATCCCGGAGAAATTCAAAAAACAAGGGACGTACGATATCGGTATTCATCTCTACGGCAGGAAATGTATAAAAGACCCGCTGCTTACCCGTCTGTGCATCCGTGAATTCGAATCCTGCGACGTTTCGGGAGTTGAATGCCCGCGTGGTTGTGCCATCCTGAAAATTCAGAATATTAGTATTGTCGTCATAGCGAAGCAAACCTTTCAGTTCGGTGCCATCATTGGTCAAAACCGTGCCTTCGCTCCAGTCCAGGTTATTAACCCAAAGCGGTTTTTTTTCTTTTTTCTGACTGAAGGCGGGAAAATTCAACACCGTGGCGAGCACGGCTAAAAACAAGCTAAAATTATATCTGCGCATAGGTTAAGAGATAACGGTATTCTCGTTGCGGCTGGAAGAACACCCCGCCACAGAGCTCCATTTTTAAAGGTAAGATTTATCCGTATTCCTCGCAAGACCAAAAAATCGCGATTGGCCGGTAGTCACCGTTAAATCCGTACAAGACAAACGACGTTTGTATGGCGATCCGGATGAATGCCGTGGAGAACATGCTTCCGTCAAGGCGTGGCGCCGGTAGGCCGGCCAATTGCGTTTATTCGGTAACTGAAATCTCAACCCCACGCCTATGAAAACCTCCCTAACCGTCGCCGTACCGTTCGTTTTGATTGCCTGTCTCCTATTTGCATTTCACACTCGTCCCGCCCCAGACGCCGTTGCCGAACAAGACGAACAAGCCATTCGCCACGTCATCGAAGCGGAGACCGCCGCCTACTTCAACAAAGACAGCACGAAACTCTTCAGCTTCTACGTTGACGACCGCATTACCCAAAGCGCCTGGAACGCTCCCAACGGATCGTATGGCGCCCACAAAGGATTGGCCAGTATCCACAAGAACTTCACAGAAGCTTTTCGCAAAAATCCAAAGCCTCAACCCCAGCCCAACATTCAGCGGTCGCAGTGGCTCTTCCAAAAATTCTCCAACGAATGGATGTGGGTCAACTTCGTGCAGGAAACCGACGGGGCGGATGGCAAGCGTTACACGAATTACGAAACGCGGATTATGAAAAAGGTGGGTAGCGAGTGGAAGATCACGGTGATGTATTCGTTGGGTGATCATGGGCTGGGAAGTCATTAGCAAAGATCTCGTGAACATTGCGTAAGCGGCTTGGAGGGGGCGCAGGAGCTTCCGGTGTTAATCGGATTTCGTTTCAATCTTTCAGAAGTATATCCACTTTTTTCCGGTGTCGAAATTCGGGATGTCTTGGACTTCTGGCGTAGATTTTTAAAAAGCTTGTGCCTGCGACATGACGTGGGACTCAAACTGCAATTTTCTTTCAGTGTCATTTCTTAAGCTTGCAACACACAGTTCAAGCTTAATGCAATGACCGATAGCCTAACCGTTTCAGACGACGCCGTGATCAGCAAAATCTACCTGATCCGCGGACAAAAAGTGATGCTCGATAGGGACCTGTCCGCACTCTATGGTGTCGAGACCCGGTATTTAAAACGGCAGGTAAAGCGGAATATCGAACGCTTCCCAGAAGATTTTATGTTTGAGCTTGCCCCAGATGAACTCGAAAACTTGAGGTGCCAATTTGGCACCTCAAGTTGGGGTGGGGTTCGCTATGCTCCCATGGCCTTTACGGAACAGGGAGTGGCGATGCTTTCCAGTGTTTTGGGTAGCAAACAGGCCATTTCAGTCAATATTCAGGTGATCCGTGTGTTCTCGAAGATGCGGCAACTGCTGATTACTTCAAAAGACATTTTGCTGAAACTCGAGCAAATCGAACGAAAGGCAGCTCAACACGATGATGACTTCAGGGTCATTTTCGCCTACCTGAAAGAGCTCCTGGAACCACCTCCCACAGAGCCGGCTCGAAAGATCGGCTTTAAACACGCGAAAGAAGAATAGATCCAGGCGGTCGAAGAATGAACCGATCAAAAAGTCATTACGAAATAAATAATTCTTTAGTATCTTCTCGCACCCGAACCGCGCTTATGAAAACCTACACCACCGCTTGTCTTCTCTTTTTTCTTCTTTGCTCATCCCTCTTCGCTCCCGGGCAGATCAAGGTGAGTGACAACAACCGCCTACTCGCCACCAAAGACGGCAAGCCTTTCTTTTGGCTTGGCGACACCGATTGGGAATTGGTCCACCGGCTGACCCGCGAAGAAGCCGAAGAATTTATTTTGCTTCGCAGTGCGCAAGGCTTCAACGTGCTGCAGATCGTGGGGCTAACCGAATTCAACGGCATCCGTCACCCGAATCGTTATGGTGATTTCCCGATCAACAACGAAGACCCGACGCAGTTGGCAGAGACGCCGGGTAACGATCCAAAAGATCCTTACGCTTATGATTATTGGGACCACGTGGATTTCGTTATCCGGAAGGCGGCTGAGAAAGGAATGTACATCGGCTTGCTGCCCACGTGGGGCGACAAAGTGACGAAGATGTGGGGCGAAGGGCCGGTGATCTTCAATGAAAAAAATGCCGAAATATACGCGGCCACCCTGGCCAAGCGCTACGCCCATGACTGGAACGTGATCTGGATCCTTGGCGGTGATCGCCCGGCAATCCAAACCTCCAATGGCGATGCCACGAAAAAGAGTTTCGACGACCGGCCCATCTGGACGGCCATGGCCAACGGCATCGAGGGTGTGTTGGGCAAAGAAGCCTTCATCACCTACCATTGCTCCGGTGGCGAGTACTCGACCTCACAACAGGTCCACAGCGAACCTTGGCTGGACATGAACACGTTCCAATCGGGCCACGGCGCCCGCGAAACGCCCGCCTGGGATTGGGTGAAGCGCGACCTCGCCCTGAAACCTCTGAAACCCACGCTCGACATGGAGCCTTGTTATGAAGACCATCCGGTAAATCCCTGGGACGGAAAATGGACACGCGCCCGCGGCTACTTCACTGCCTACGATGTGCGCGCTCGTATTTATCGCGGCATCTTTGCCGGCGGCTGTGGCGTTACTTACGGCCATCACCATGTCTGGCAATTTCTCGACACCAGTCTCAATCCGCCCATCAACGTGGGCGACACCCTTATCGCCTGGCAAAAGGCGGCCAGGGCCGAGGCGGCCGGCGAGATGCAATACCTGAAAGACCTCATGTTGTCGCGACCTTATTTCTCGCGCATACCCGACCAAAACCTGATCGGCTCGGCGCGCGGCACCACATACCTGGATGTGATCGTCGCCACGCGCGATTCCAACGGGTCGTATGCTTTTATTTACCTGCCTCAAAACAGCCCCGTTAAAATTGACGTCAGCAAAATCAGCGGCTCCACTAAAAATGTGTGGTGGTTCGATCCGCGCACTGGAAAATCTACCGGGGGAAAGAGCGTGAAAGGAAGCGGGATCAAATCGTTCACACCGCCGCCGGGAGGCAAAGATTGGGTATTGGTGATCGACGACGCATCGAAAAAATTTGCTCTACCGGGAGCCCATTAAAAATAAGAATTGCATCGCGTTTTTTTCTTGCAAAGACACCGAATCCAAAATCAACACATCAAAAACTATTTTTTGAGATCTTTGGGCGTGAGCCCGAACTTCTGTTTGAAGGCGGTGGAGAAATGGTTGGCGTTTTTGTAGCCGATGCGTGCAGCCACTTCGTTGACGCGAAAGCCGCCTTCTTGCAAGAGGGACTTGCCGAGGGTGAGGCGCTGGTCCAGGAGGTAGTCGAAGACCGAGGTGCCGAAGAGTTCGCGAAAGCCTTTCTTTAGTTTAAATTCGTTGAGCCCGAATTGGGTGGACAGCGATTTGAGGGAATGCTCTTCGGTCAATGAGCGGTCGAGGTAGGTCTTCAGATCCTGGAACGTGTCGCGATCCCTCTTGCGCAAGACTTGAAGGTTTTTGCTTGGCTGCCTTTCATTTACCTGCAACGCCACGATCTCCATCACTTTCGACTCGATATACAGCGCTTTGATCTTTCCGGTGAGCGGCGTGCTGAACAAATCCATAAAAATATTTTTCATGGCGGTGCTGGCTTGGATCGGACCGCTGTTGAACGGCTCTTCGCGTTGCACGTTCTTCTCCAGATCCGTTGTCGGAATTTCGAAGGTATTCAACAGGTTCGTATAGTAGTCGCGGTTCATGGCCAGGTGAACCGTGCGTATTTTTTTGGGTAACACGAGCTGGTAGCGGCTGTCGGGAATGTAGTTGAAGTGATAGCGCGATGCCTGCAGGCGCGACCGGATCTTGCTGGAGTCGAAGCGGATCTCGTACTCCGTTCCCGCCATGCACATGCAGATGTTTACATAGTCCTCCATGCGGCCGTCTTCAAAATCCACTTTCAGCATCTGGCTGAATTCGGCCTGGATATCGCGGATCTGGTAATGCGCTGTCTTGATCACCTTTTCACGATAAATGCCCGACAAGGCGCTTTGTGACACCACGTGTTCATATTCCCCTCCCTGCGGCAAGGCCTCCGCATGTTTGGAGAAGGACATGACATCTTGTTGGGTGACAGCGTACAAATCAGGCATTGTGTATAAAAGATGGAGCCGGCTCTAAACCGGCTCCTGCTTCTACGGATTGGGGGTAAACTTCGTTACAGAATTTGCGATTGGCTTTAATGTCTTCAGGTAGGTATAAATGGCACCGAGGTCGGCGTCGGTCATGCCGGCGTACATGGTCCAGGGCATGATGGTGTTGAAATCTTTCGGATCTACCAACCGATGGCTGTTGGCGCTGTCGCGATAGGCGGTGAACCGGGCGATAAAGAATTCTTTCGACCAATTGCCGATGCCCGACTCGTCGGGCGTGATGTTGGCCGAGCGCAGGGCGCCAAAGGGCATGGTAAAGAGGCGGCCACCGGCAAAAGCAAACTTGTCGTCGTAGGCACCTTTGTCGAACGGCGTGTGGCAATCATAGCATGCGGCGGCGTTCACCAGGTATGCGCCATACGCCAGGGCGTCGGTGGTGTCGGGGCGCTCGGTGAATGCGGCTTTGGCGGGCAGGGTGTTGATGATGATGCTCATAGGAAAATCCGAGTGCGAGACGGGGGGCGTGTTGACGATGGGGTCCAGCGAGCGCACATAGGCGATCACCGCGTGGATATCGTCGACGTCCATTTTACCATAGTGGCCATGGGGCATCACGGGGAAGATAGGCTGCCCGTTCCGCTTCACCCCCGTGGTCACGGCGCGGAAGATCTCGCCGTCGGTATGGACGCTTAGCGCGGCCGGGGTGATGTTGGCGGCGTAGTAAACGCCGGGAAAGCCTGCATTTTGATCAAACACATCGCCTCCCTTTCCCAGTGTGCCGGGCACCAGGGGGCCGGAAAATTCCGCCCAGTTGCGGGTGCTGTGGCAATCCATGCACACCATCACGTTGTTGGCCAGGTAACGGCCGCGTTCAATCTGCGTGGGACCGGTGTCCACTTTTATGATTGGCGCTGCACCTACGTCGGGCAGGAACTTCGCGACATAGAAGATGAAGCCGGCCACGCATAGAACGACAAGTCCGAGGACGAGCCCGGCAATCTTTAAGAACTTTTTCATACGATTCGGAAAACAATAATTGGATAATATAGGACAAATATTTGTATTCCTGGTAGTACGAGGGGGTTGGGGGTTAGGTTGGGGGGGAGTGTACGGTGGAGGGAATATTAAAACGTACGTTATCAGGAGTCAGTAGCCAGGAGCCAGAAGCCAGGAGCCAGAAGCCAGGAGCCAGAAGCCAGGAGCCAGAAGCCAGGAGCCAGGAGCCAGAAGCCAGGAGCCAGGAGCCAGGAGTTAGAAGCCAGGAGTCTGAAGCCAGGAGTCAGTTGTTCAGTAGCCGGGGGCAAGTGAGATGTAGAGGGAAGGTGATATAGAATTTTTGGTGGGGGTGGCGTTCGTGTTGGTCTCGGAGTTTTGGAGGGGTCGACATTCATGATGTGGCTTGTTGTGTGAGACTGATGGGTTGCTTTAATTTTTGGGAGAAGATCTAAAAAAAGGAAAAGAAGTTTAGCTGAAAAAAAATTACGTGTTGTTATATTCCTATTACAAAGAAATTGGTTTTTGTGACAGGGACCGGTCATCTTGTAAGGGAACGCGTCTTGGGTTGATCTTTATGAATGTCTTCTCATGTTTTTTGACGATCGAATAGCTACCAGGAGTTTTGATCAAGGGTTATCATACACCTCCAGCGTCAACTTTAATTTGATTCCCAGTTAAAATCGATTTACATTTAGTATATACTCCTTGATCCTCCCAGAACAATGCGCTCCCCCCTCTCCCCTCTCGCAACGCGTTGATCACAAACTGTTCTTACAGACCACAGCCCACCTGGAGTAAGTAGTCTATAGTCCTATTTCTTAATCTTATTCAACCTACTAACATGAAGAAGTGCCTCCTCTGGATGGCGTTGCTCGTTGTTGGTGCAACCCTCCTAACCTGTAAGAACGACGCCGACCCGGTCGCTCTTCAGAAAGTTCAATTTATGTTTGGCCTTCCTGCTACGCCTTCGGGTGGACGCACACAGGCCACGGTACCCACGGCTTTGCTGCTCAGCCTCGAGAACAGCGCGGGAGAACCGGTGTTCACCTTCAAGAAAATAGATCTATTGCAACTGGGGTCCGCGATGATGACGGAACCTATCCCACTGCCGCCCGGCACGTATACCATCACCGCCTTCTTGCTGGTGGACGATGACGATGTGGTCTTGTACGTGACCCCTAAAGTTGAATCACCATTGGCCGGGGCGGTGACCCACCCCCTTCCGTATAGCTTCACGGTAAACAGTGACGATGTTTCGACCGTGGCCATGGAAGTAGTGGATGCTTCGCAAAGTGCGCCCGAAGACTTTGGTTACGCCACATTCAATATTCATTCGGTGAACCCGCTAAGGTTGGCTGTGTTCATGGAATCACACAGCGACCTTGTACTGACCACGGCCACGGCCACCGTCAGTCATAACGACGAGGTATTGGGCAACTATGTCCTGGAAGCCAAGACCAACGTTCTCTCATTCCCCGGCGAGCCGGCGGCTTCTTACAGGCTGATCGTGTCAAAGCCAGGATTCAAAACCTATGTCAAGGATTTTGTTTATAGCGAATTGCTGGATTCTTTAAATGGAGCACCCTTTCAAGTTGTGTTGCACCGGTTCACCATCAACATCAAGGTGGAAGATGATCGCAACACCCTTCGGTTCCTTTTAGACGGATTCGAGGGAACCTCTGTTGATGTACATTGGGGTGATAACACGAGCGACCACGTCGTCTTTGGCGCTGACCCATCCGCTGTCGATTTGACCCATACCTATGGTGCCGCGCAACGCTACGAAGTAATCTTCACGGGAGACATCGAATCGATCACATCGTTCAGACTAGCCTACGATCAACCCACGCTCGAAGCGATCGACGTGCAAGCGCTCACCAATTTAGATGAATTCTTTGCCGTACTTACGCCCGGGCCGTCTTTGGTAGACCTCAGCCAGAATACCAGGCTTACCGCTGTGGCGGTGACGGACAACCGGCAATTGCGGCATCTGATACTTCCCACACCCAATCATATTCTGGGATCAAAACAAATCATTTTCGTGGACATTGAAGGCGCCACCGGACTCTCTACTGCCGACGTGGATGACATCATCCGCCGTGTATACGAAACCGTAGGCGTATGGGGCACCATGAACGGACGATTCTTCCTGGATGAAAACTCATCAGGCCCCACCGGTGTGATGATCGGCCCACCCTCTCCTGCGGGCTTGGAGATGTTGAGGATGATCAAGGGTTACAGCTGGATCATTCGCCCCGACCCGGGGCCGTAAGCCTTCGGGATGTATCATTTCTGTTGTCCTATTACCAAACTTCTCAAATCAGTTACCATGAAAAAAAATCTTATTTGGATTGGGTTGCTCATTGTTGGCGCAACCCTCCAGCAGTGTAAGAACGACGGCGCTGATCCGGCGGCGCTTCAAAAAGTTCAATTTAGGTTTGGCTTGCCTGCCTCCGCACCTTCGGGTGGACGCACGCAATCCAGCCTGCCTACGGCCTTGCTGCTCAGCCTGGAGGACGGGTCGGGCACGCCTGTATACACATTCAAAAAAATAAACTTGTTGCAGCTGGGTTCCGATATGATCACAGAACCGACTCAGCTATCGCCGGGCACCTACACCATTACCGACTTCCTGTTGGTGGATAACGACGATGCAGTATTGTATGCCACACCAAAGACCGGAACACCCTTGGCTGATCTGGTGATCCACCCGCTTCCTTACAGCTTCACCGTGACCGCCGACGACGTTTCGATCATAGAAATGCAAGTTATTGACACGTCGCAAAGCGGGCCGGAGGATTTTGGCTATGTCTCCTTCAACATTCATCCCGTGAACCTGCTGTCGATCGCTGTGTTCACAAACGCTGGCAATGAACTTGCGCTGACCAACGCAGACGCCACCTTGACCCTTATCGAAAGCCCCTTCCACGACATTGAGATCGTGGACAACTATGTATTGGAGGCCAAGACCAATCTTATCACCTTCGTGGGCGAGCCGGCGGCCTCGTACCGCCTTACCGTGTCAAAACCTGGATTCAAAACCTACGAGAAAAATTTTGTCTATACCGACTTACTGGATTCTTTGAACGGCGCACCTTTTCAAATTGTATTGCAACAGTTCAGCATCCGGATCAAGGTGACGAATACGGATGTTCCCCTCCGATTCATTCTCCAAGGATTTGCAGGAGCTTCCATTGATGTGCATTGGGGCGATGATACCAGCGACCATTTTGACTTTGAAGGAGGGATTTTCGAATATGCCGAATTTCTACATCAATATAGTACCGCACAACGCTATGAAATGACCGTGACGGGCAATATCGAATCGATCACGAGTTTCGTTATCGACTACTACCAGCCCGAACTTGAAGTGATCAATTTGAAGGCCCTCACCAACCTGGGAGAGTTCAATTCCGTGCATGCGCCGGGTCCGGTTACCATCGACCTCAGCCAAAATAACATGCTCACCGTCGTGGCTATTAGTGACAACCTGCGACTGGCGCACCTTATACTTCCACCACCGAACCATATGGTCTTTTCTCGCCAGGTGACCCACGTAAGCATTGCAGGGGATACCGGCCTTTCTACTGCTGAAGTGGATGCCATCGTAGACTTGCTATACTATAACGCGACCGTCTGGTTCATCCAGCAGGGAAGTTTCCACTACGACAAAAACTCGGAGTTCCCGTCGGGGGAGATGATCGGCCCACCCTCGCCGGCCCGCCTCGAAAAATTGAGAGAATTAAAAGCTGATTTCGGCTGGAGTATTCAGCCAGACCCGTTGCCTTGACACGCTCTTGTTGGTAAGGAATACCAACCCAGGCGAGCCTTCACAGCTATTCACTCCCATTGTCTTATCATCAAAATTCAAAAAAAACGATTACCATGAAAAAGTTTCTTATTTGGATTGGGTTGCTCATTGTTGGTACAACCCTCCAGCAATGTAAAAACGACGGCGCTGATCCGGCGGCGCTTCAAAAAGTTCAATTTACGTTTGGCCTGCGTTCTACGCAGCCTTCGGGTGGCCGGACGGAAGCCACCGCGCAACCGACAGCCTTGTTACTCAGTCTCGAAAACAGCATTGGCGACCCGGTGTTTACCAGCAAGCGGATTGCGCTGTTGCATGTTGGCACCAGCCTGATGACAGAACCAATTGAACTGGCGCCCGGCACGTATACCATTACCGACTTCCTGCTGGTCGATGACGACAATGTGGTCTTGTATGCGACCCCTAAAGCAGGATCACCGCTGGCCAGCGCGGTAGCCCATCCGCTCCCCTACGGTTTCACCGTGTCGTCCGACGATGTTTCGACGGTAGACATGGAAGTAGTTGATGTTTCGCAAAACACGCCGGAAGATTTTGGGTATGCCACTTTCAACATCAGCCTGGTAAATACCCTGAGGGTAGCAGTGTTCATCTCTACCAATGGCGTGCTTTCCCTAACCACAGCCGACGCGCTTCTCAACCGCGGCGATGAGGTGGTGGGTAGCTATGCATTGGCTGCCAAAACCAATATCCTCGCTTTCTCGGGTGCGCCGGATGCATCCTACCGGCTGCTGGTCGCAAAAGAAGGATATCCCACCTATATCAAGGATTTTGTTTACAGCGAATTGATTGCATCGCTACACGGTGAGCCTTTGAAAATCGTGCTGAATCAATTTACCATCCAGCCCTTCCTCGGCGAAAGTCTGACGTTTCAGGCCGACCTAACGGGCACACCCCATGAAGCCGTCGATGTGTATTGGGGTGATGGCGCAAGCGATCACTTGGTATTCAATCCCGACACTGGGGGAGGCGCCGGGTTTAGTCATACCTACGCAACAC
Source organism: Chryseolinea sp. (assembly GCA_036525235.1). GTDB lineage: Bacteria > Bacteroidota > Bacteroidia > Cytophagales > Cyclobacteriaceae > Chryseolinea. The sequence continues at coordinate 72,449 of DATDAV010000182.1, forward strand.
CGGGCGACTATACAATAGCCATAACCGGAGCGCTGGATGCGGTCAACGGATTCCACACTGCCTATGGTCTCGGTGCGATCGAAGCGATCGATTTCCAGGCCTTGCCCAATCTTCAAAGTCTGACCATCGTGCTGACGCACGGACCTGAAACCCTGGACCTGACCCAAAACCCGGAGATCTCCTTTGTACACTTGGAAGGCGTTCCGGAGCTTAAACACGTTTTGCTACCCGACTTAAACCATGTCAGCTTCATAGACATCGATGGTCCCAATCAAATCTCGACGGCTGATGTTGATGCCATCATTGAAAAAATACACAGCGCTGCGACCGTTCTAAATACCCTGGATGGCCGTTTCGAGCTTGATCAAAGCTGGATGATCCCTACGAACATCATGGTAGGACCTCCCTCGCCGGCAAGTGTGGATATGCTACAGGATTTACGGAATAATTATAATTGGACGATACTTCCGGATCCGGGGTCTTGAGGTGGGTGGTGAAAATTAGAATCTTCCCTTCTATCTCTTGTTGGTGAAGTACACCAACAAGGGCGGCGGGCGATGGATACAAAATAAAACAACCAGCGAAATGCTGGTTGTTTTATTTTAAGAACACTTAGCCAACGCGCCTACCAGGGATCGTTTTGCACCATCTTGATGTTGGTGTTGATCTCGTTTTGCGGGATGGGGAAGTATTGGAACTTGTCTTCGTAGAACTCGCGGCCTACTTTGTCGCTGTTGGCCATCTCTTGCGCGATGATGCCCCAACGTTTCAGGTCATAGAAGCGAAGTCCTTCGCGGTAGAATTCGATCATGCGTTGGTGGCGGATCTCGGCCATCACGTCGTCGGCGGATTTACCCGGTGTGAAGTCGGCCAGGTTGGCGCGTTCGCGCACGCGGTTTAAGAGCGGGTAGGCTTCGGCCTGGCGGCCCTGCATGGTCAGCGCTTCAGCGTACATCAGCAGGACGTCGGAATAGCGGAGCACTTTTTCGTTGATCTCGGAAATCCAGATGCCTTCGTTGGTGCTGCGCCAGTTTTGATACTTGCGGATTCTGGCCTTCGAGTTGAAGGGATTCGAGAACGACGCGTAAGGAAGATTGTAATATGTCGCTCCGGGATAATCCCATACCAGCGATGCATACATTCTGGGATCAAAATCGTTGGCCGTGGTCTTCTCCTTTTCAAACTCGTTGAAGATCTTGTCCGACGGGAACATTTCGAACCAGCCGGCCACTTCCGTGGGGGCAAATTCCTGGGCGGTGGTGACGCCTTGTGATTCGCCTGCGTTCTCACCATTCCAAGGGGCGGTTCCGCCTACGTTCTGGATCTGGATCTCGAACAACGATTCCTTGTTGTTGTCCATGCCCGCTAAGAAGTTGTCTTCATAGTTGGTGAGGAGATCATACGTGAACGGAGATTGCGGCTGGCCGCTGGGTTGTGCTAACAGCTTGAATGTGTTTTCGGCTTCGGACCAGTTTTTGGTGTACACATAGGCTTTGCCCAGGTAGCCAAGGGCGGAACCTTTTGTGGCACGACCTACGCCGCTGGCATCATACGACAACGGCAGGCCCTGGCTGGCATCCTTCAGATCGCTGATCACTTGGGCCCACACATCGGCTTCGGGTGATTTTGCTATGAAGGCATCGTTGGCGGTTTTCGGCACCGCGGTAATGACCGGCACCGATCCGAAATTGATGGCGAGGTTAAAATGGTTGACCGCGCGCAGGAATTTTGCTTCCGCTGTCAATTGTGTTTTAAGATCGGCGGACAAGTCACTTGCGGGCAGGTTTTCAATCACCTGGTTGGCGCGGAAGATCGCGTTGTAAGCGCCCGTGAACATGCTGGCGGGCACACCCGTCGTGGCGTTGTTGGTGAATGTCGAAAGCTGGTAGAGATCTTTCACGTCGTTGCGGATGAAGGAATCATCGCCGCGGCCGTTGGTGAGCTCGATGCCACGCACGGCCCAATAGCCGTTGTTCACATCCTTCCACACTTTGTAGGACGCCGCCAGGCCCGACTCGAAGTCGGCTTGCGTTTTCCAGAAATTCGCCGTGGTGAGGCTGTTGGGATTTACTTGGTTCAGTTCATCCGTACACGCCGACACTGCGAGGAGCGTCAGCAAAACAATTGTATATCGTTTCATCGTGTTCATGTTTTAAATTAAAAGGAGAGTTGAACGCCAAATAAGGAAGTCCGGGGCAGCGGGTATGACACGTGGCCAAAGTCCACACCGCGATCCAGCACAGAGTAAGGCAATCCGGTATCCTGACGACCGATGTCGGGGTTAAACCCTTTGTAGCCCGTGATGGTGAACAGGTTGTCGAAGCTCACATACAGACGGCAAGAGGTGATGCTGGCGCGGTTCACCAGGTTCTTCGGCAGCGAGTAGCCAATCTGCAACGTCTTGAAGCGGAGATACGATCCGTTTTCCAGGAAGCGTGTCGACGTTTGCGAGTTGTAGTTCGGGTCGTTGATCACGGCACGCGGCATGTCCGTATTCGTGTTTGTAGGCGTCCAGGCATTCTTGGTCGATGCCGCATAGTTTTCTTCCAGGCTCATGCTCTCCAAGTCCTGGCGGAAACCGTTGTAGATCTTGTTGCCTTGTGTTCCCTGGAAGAAGATGGTAAGGTCGAAGTTCTTCCAGGCTGCATTACCACCAAAACCGTAAGAGAATTTAGGCGTAGGGCTGCCGGCATATTGACGGTCGTTCTGGTCGATCACACCATCGCCGTTGGCATCTTCAAACTTGATGTCGCCGGGTTTGGCATTCGGTTGAATGAGTTGACCATTTTTCGAATAGGCGTTGATCTCTTCTTGTGTTTGGAAGATACCCGCATCTTTGATCAAATAGAACGATCCCACGGGCAAGCCGGCTTGTGTTACGGTAGCCGAAGCACCGTGGTGTGTGGGCTGGCCGCCAAAGATCTGCTGGCTTCCGGTTCCCAGGGAGGTCACCTCGTTGTTGATGGCGGTGAACGTGCTGATCAATTGATATTTGAAATCGTTGACCTGGTTGCTGTAGTTCAATGCCAATTCAAGGCCCTTGTTGGTGATGCTACCGGCATTCACATACGGGTTGCTGCCACTGGCGCCCGACGACAACGGCAGGGGTACCTGCAACAAGATGTCCGTGTTCTTGCGGATGAAATAGTCGGCAGTCAAGTTCAGTTTGTTACCAAAGAAACCCCAGTCGGTTCCAATGTCGAACGTTTTCGAGCTCTCCCACTTGATGTTGGGGGTAGCAAATGCCGTTTGCGTCGATCCGTTCCAGAGGTGTTGATCCTGGCCTACCACATAGTTGATGTTCGGGTTGATGGTGGGCGAATACAGGTAGTCAGGAATTTCCTGGTTACCCAGCACACCGTAGCTGGCCCTTACTTTCAGGTTTGTCACCACCGGTTCGAGCGCGGTGAAGAAGTCTTCGTTGGAAGCGTTCCATGCCAAGGCAATGGAAGGGAATGTACCATACTTGTAGCCGTTACCAAAACGCGACGAGCCATCACGACGGAACGTACCGGTGATCACGTAGCGGTTGTCGTACGAATACACGAGGCGTCCGAGGTAAGAAAGCAAAGCATACTCTTTGGCGTTGCTACCCACCGAGGCATTAGCCGTACCGGCATCCAGCACTTCAATGCCGTTGGGCATACCCGTTTTATAACCCGTGAGGGTGCGGTATTGCGTATTCTGATACGTGAAACCACCCAACACCTGAAGGCTATGTTTGCCAAAGGTTTTGTTGTAGTTCAGCGTGTGTTCCTGGAGGAAATAATTGTTCTGGCTCTTGAACTCGGTGAGCTTGGAGAGCTGGTTCACAAACAACGCACCCACTTGATACGGTGCAATGTAGTTGAAGTTATTCACCGAGGTGTTGGTGTAGCCCATGTTGTATTTGTATTTGAGGCCTTCGAGAAGGGTTACCTCAGCAAACAAATTGAGGATGGCCGTGTTGGTGTTGTTCTTCATCTTCTGAAGATTCAACGATGCCACCGGGTTGGCCACGTCCACAACGGGTCCGTAGGCGCCGCTATAGCCACCAATGGCGGTAGGGTCGTATACGTTGAACACGGGGATCATCTTCGTGGCAGCTTCCACGGGGTTTCCACCTTGTCCACCCAAGCCCGGAGGCTGCGGTCTTGCATTCTCGCGGCTCAGGATAAAGCTTTGTCCGAATTTAAAAATGCCTTTGGTGAACTCCGACTTCATGCGCAGGTTGAGGCGCTCATAGTTGGTGTTCTTCACGATACCATCCTGGTTGAGGTATCCGCCCGACACGTTGAAGTTGTAGTTCTTTCCACCACCACCGGCGGAGAGCGTATAGTTCTGCACGGGTGCAGTATGATAAATCTGTTTCTGCCAGTCGGTGCCGGCGGTTGTGGGTGCAGGGTTGTTGGCTGCATCCAGGCGCGCGAGGCCTGCGTTGTCGTGGGCCGCGTTGCTCACGGCAGCCCAATCGGTCGAGTTCAAAACGTCCATCTTTTTTGTCACGTTCGCAACGCCCACGTAGGAATTGAAATCGATCTTGATGTCGCCTTCCGCTCCGGATTTCGTGGTGATCAGCACCACACCGTTAGAAGCCCGCGAACCGTAGATGGCGGCTGCCGATGCGTCTTTGAGAATGTCCATCGATTGAACATCCGAAGGGTTGAGGTTGTTGATGTTGTCCACCTGAACACCGTCCACAATGTACAGCGGGTTGTTGCTGTTCAAGGAGCCGGTACCGCGGATCAATATTTTTACACCCGAGCCAGGCTCGCCACCGGCAGATTCAACCTGCACGCCGGCCGCACGGCCCTGCAATGATTTTTGGATGGTGTTGGATCCTTGCGTTTTCAAATCATCTCCCTTGATGGAAGAGATCGACCCGGTAACATCCTGTTTGCGTTGTGTACCATAACCCACCACGACAACTTCGTTGAGCGATTGCAGTTCGGGAACCATGATCACGTTGATAGAGGTTTGTGAACCTACTACGATCTCTTGCGAGGCATAACCGATAAACGAAATGACCAATACGGATTCTTCGTTGGGAACGGAGAGCGTGAACTTGCCCTCAGCGTCACAGGTCACGCCGTTGTTGGAGCCTTTCACCACCACGTTCGAGCCGGGCAAAGGTTGGCCATCGGTGTCGGTCACCTGACCGGTTACGGTAACCACGCTTTGCATGCGCACCGCTTGTTCATAGCTGCTGGCGGGCTCCTCTACTGCGGGAGCGGGTTTAAGAATGATTTGGTTGCCATCCACTTCGTAAGAAATGCTGGGACCAAGCAGTTCGGTCAGGGCGTCGCTGACCTTTACATCCGAGATGGCCATGGATACCGGGCCGATCGAACGGATCAGTTGTGACTGATAGGTAAATTTTACCTGTGCTTCCTGTTCGATGAACTGAAGAACAGACTTGATACTTTTCTTTTCAACGTGCACGGAGATCTTCCGGTCCAATATTTCCTGACCCTTCGATTCGAACCCATAGGCCCATACGCTGAAAATGCCAGCCATTACTGCTTGTATCAACGTTAATCTCATAAGAGCAATAATTTTTTTAGGAATAGGTTTATTCATACCTTTAATAGGTTTTGAGTGTAACAATTCAAAAACGAACGCCAGGTTCATCCCTTGGAAAAACCCGGTATGAGGCCGGTAATGCTGCAACATTATCGGCCTGCTTTTTTTTGGTCAGATAGAATTATCTCATGGTATCCTGGTTAAGTTTGGGTAGTATGTCATTTTGATAATATCCATTTAGTTCGCGCATCCGTGGCTTTGCAAAACGATGCGGGTGCCCTGCACTTCGAAGGTCCCATCGATGGCTTTGCAAATAATTCTCAACCGCTCATAGAGCCCCTCCTCCGAAAACACCGTAGTGAGTTCACAGGATTGCAGCGTCTTCTCGTCATACAAAATCTCCACGGCATACATTTTCTCCAGCGTTTTCAGAATGGCCACTACCGGCTTTTCGTCAAACTTCAACACCTGCGCTTTTTCGACTTTGGCCACGGGCTGGGGATCCTCCACCAAGGTGGTGGTCACCTTTTCTTCCTTCAGGTTGAAAATGGCTTTTTGGTTGGGCACCAGTATCGCCTCCTCCTTTACCGATTTGGTCAACCCAAAATTCTTTTCCACCTGGCGTGATACCGAAACCCGTCCCGTTCGAACCGCCACCACGATGGCCTGATCATCTTTTGCCGCGTGCACCGAAAAGCTGGTGCCGAGAACTTTGGTGATCACGTTCTTGGTATAGACCAGGAACGGCCGGCGTTGATCGTGCGCCACCTCGAAAAAGGCCACCCCGGTCAACTGTAGTTCGCGTTTCTCTTTCTTGAAAGGTTTGGCCAACCGGATCGTGCTTGACGGCTGCAGCGTGACGATGCTGCCATCTTCCAGTGTCACCACCTTGGCTTCTTTTTCATCGTTGGTGATGACCGTTTCTGTTCCGGATGCTATTTCAAAGTTGCCTTCTTCCACCAGAGTGCGCTTGGTGAGATAGAACCCCACACCCACACAGATGAACAAGGCTGCGGCCACACCCGCTATTTTCCAGTAGACGCCGAGCGTCTCTTTCTCTTTCTGGTCGTGCATGCGAAACGACAATTTCTGCCACAAGCTGTCCTCCAATTGCTGCTGCCGGTCTTCGTCCATGGAAAAGTTTACATCCTTTCCAATCGAATCATACCATTGCTGCACCAGGGCCTGCTCTTCGGGAGTGCAGGTTCCTTTTTGATACTTCACGAGTATCTTGTCAAATTCCTTTCGGGGGATGGGGGTTTCGCGCATATATCAGTAGAAGACGAGGAAGGCGGGGGAATCCCTAAATCGATTTCGGAAAAACTTTAATTAGGAGCCAGAAGCCAGGAGCCAGGAGTCAGAAGCCAGGAGCCAGGAGCTAGAAGTTGGGGATCGGCCTTCAGGAGCCAGGGTTTAGATGCAACGAATCAGAAGACAGGAGTTTAGAAACCAGGAGGTTAGGAGCCGGGAATCAGTATTCAGATGCGGAAGTTTAGCAGGTCAGAGGCTTAGCGGCCAGGGATCGGACGTTGGGTTGTTTAGATGAAGAAGAGCAGGAAGAGGAAGACGAAGTCTTTTAGGTAGACTTTGAGGACTTTGAGGGATTTGGTGAGGTGGTATTCTACGGCTTTTTCGGAGAGCTGGAGGTCTTTGGCAACGTCGGCGACGGAGCGGCCCTCGAAGCGGCTCAGAGAGAAGATGGCTTTTGTTTTTTCGGGGAGACGGGCCATGCCGCTTTCCAGGGCTTCCACAAGGTTGTTGTAGGTGACCATCTCCTGGGTGTTGTTGGTTTGGCGCGGGATGAAGGTTTTATAGTAGGTCCAGTATTTGTCTTTCACCAACCTGGCGCGGATGTGATCGATGCATTTGTTTCGCAGGGAGGCTTTCAGGTAGTGCTCTAAATTGGAGATCAGCAAAGTGCTGCGCTTTTCCCAAAGGGTAAGGAACAAGTCTTGCACGATCTCTTCTGCAATTTCGTGCGACTGCAATTTGGTGTAGGCCTGATGATATAGCGTTTTCCAGTATTGTTTGAAGATGACATTATACGCCCTGGCATCGCCATTTTGCAATGCCGCTATCAGATCCTGCTCGCTCCATTCGTAGTCTTCCTGCATCCGTTCTGCGGTTATAAGTGCCCAGCCTAAGCCCGGGATTTTGAAACAAGTGTATGCATAACGTTTAATAAATGCAATCGTTTGTTCAAATTTTGGCAACGTTTGAGGGCTGGAAGGGACGTCTGAAAGTGATTTTATTCTTTGACAAAGCATTCATATCCAATGAATTGCAACGACACAGCTCAAAACTTTTTGAAGCCGGTCACAAATTTGGATGAGCGCGGAACGAGAACGTTACCGATAACGTCGATCACTCACGTGTTACATCAACAACGCATGCAGACTTCGTCGGCGTCAATCAATACCAACCTTCGGAACGAGAACTTTCCTCAGCTATACGCGCTGTATTTTTTTATTTCAACAAGGCGCTTGTATAAATGTGGATGCGTTAAAAACTTTTCGCTAAAAATAGTCCAGAAGCCTTCGTTGGCGAGCGCGTTGTGAATGTGCGTGTCGATGTTGAATTTTGAATGAATCTCTTTCCCTGTGGTCATGATGAGTACACCTTCGATGGAACCCTTTGGTGAAAAATCAAAACCGATCCGGTCGCATGTGTATTCGCAGCCGCGTGAATAGGCAAGACTGAGAAACGGGACGATCTTTGACGGGAACAGGTATTTCCGTTTTGCCAGGTGTTTTTGTTTGATATGTCCCAGTTCGTGGGCGGTCACATATTTCAAAACATCATAGTTACCCGTCAACGTCGTCTCCACAACTTCGGAAAAGATCATCAGGATATGCGCTCGCGAGAACCTAGTCACAAAAGCATTGAAGTGACCGGCGCTAATATAAATTTCAGGCAGCTCCTTCATCTTCAGACGCCGCGCCTGTGCGGCGATGATATCATAGATCTCCGGGTATTGGTCCTTGGTTACCTGGATGGAATTGCCGCGGATGATCCCGATAAAGATTCCCATGAAAATTTTCTCCACCAATAGAAAAAAAAGAAAAATTAAGACCCCACCCGCCAGCACAAAAAGAAAAGACAGATCCGTCATGACGGCGCCTACCGACAAGGCCGCAAAAACTAAATACAGCAGGATACTCACCACGAGCTTCACATTGAAATACGTACTTTCTTTCGGGTGTTGCCGGATCGTGTAGTCGCCTTCCTCCTCTTTCCCGTAATGCTTTTCCGCTACGTAATTGTGATTCTTTCCTTTCTCGGAGTGCTGCTTTTTTTGAACCAGTACCTGGTCAATATCCTCGGTATGAAAATAGTTATCCACCAGGTATTGAAGAACGGCAGCACGGTGGCTTTCGGCGATTTGCAAGTCGGCATCCACTGCTTCATGCGAAATGGTCCAATGCCGGTGCCCCTCCTTTTCAGTGTAGCCAACCGTGACGGCGCCAACGGTCTCACCGGACTTCAACGCCTTGAAAAGCTGGTAGTGGCTCTCGAATTCTTGATTGCCAAAATTATACAACAACCACTTTTTGTAATCATTTACAATTGATGCTTTTACATCCATATGATTTCGTGCTTAATTAAAAGAAGGGAATGGGTTATGATCGCCGCAACCATTTCTAAATTACTATTGACCGCGCAAAGTAGCAAAGTTTTTTAAAACTTTTAGAGGGCTCCCCGCATCTCATACTGAAATCAATTTCCGAAAGCAGCTATGCACAAGTTCACCTTTCCCCTACTGGCTTTTCTTTTTTGTGCCGGATTGGGTTGCCGTAATTTTGACGATCCCCCGGCGCAATACCACTACAGCCCACCACAAGACGACGAACACGAATTCGACGTATCTTCCCTGACGGCGGAGGGTGTTGATGAGACAAAGATCGAACTTCTTACCGATCGCATCGTCCGCGAAGAATTTCCCCGCACCGATGGACTTTTGATTCTGAGAAACAACAAGCTGATCTACGAGCACTACTTTCACGGCTACTCCAAAGACACGCCCGACAATCTATTCTCATCGGCCAAAAGCATCACATCGCTGCTCGCCGGCATTGCCATCGACCAGGGGTTCATCGAAAGCGTGGATTTGCCCGTGACGGAATTATTGCCCGAATACAAAAGCTTTCAAAATCCCGATGCCCGCAAAGCGCAGATCACACTCTCCGACCTGTTGAACATGAGCTCCGGCCTGTCGTGCGAAGACTGGTATGACCACACGGAAGCACAAATGATGAAAAGCCATGATTGGATAAAGTTCACCCTGGATCTCCCCATGGCCAACGACCCCGGAACCACCGGCAGTTATTGTACCGGGAACGCGGTGACGTTGGGACGCATCATTGAAAACCAAAGCAAACTCTCCCTGCAAGAATTCTCATCCCGTTATCTCTTCCAACCGTTAGGAGTTCGTCAATATCAATGGCATATCATGCCCGACGGAAAAGCCTCCGCCGGCGGACTATCGTTCATGCGTCCGCGCGACATGGCCAAGATCGGGCTGCTCATGTTGAACCATGGCATGTTTCAAGGAAAACAAATCGTGTCGCCCGAATGGGTAGACCAGTGCATCCTGAACCAGATCGCCGTAGGCAATACCTTTGATGGGTATGGCTACCTTTGGTGGAAGCAGGCCTTTCAGCCCGGCATCGAATCCTATTTCTCCAGTGGCAACGGGGGTCAGGATATCTTTATCATTCCTTCCAAAAACCTGGTCCTGGTGTTCACCGGAGCAAACCAAAATACGCCGAAGGGTCTTCAGAATTTTCAGATCATTCAAGAGCACATATTACCTGCCATCTTATGAATATCCATCGCACGGCTTGTGTGATCGTTGTTTCCCTGTACACCCACGTTTCTAGCGGCCAGGATACACTACGAAACACCTCCCTATCGTTTCGTGCCGGTGTTGGGGTGTTGTATATGAAAGATGAATTTCAATCACCGTATACCTATTCCGGAACGAATCCACTGATCGGTTTGACGGGTGTTATGAACCGTTCCAGGGGTAGTCACAATCTTGATCTTTCCTTTAGCTGGGGAAAAATTCAATCCATTGTCTCACCCAAGGCTAACACGGCAACGCTATCCGTTCACTACGACTATCTGGTTCAGCTCACCAACCCCGACAAACAAAAACGGCTGGTCTTTTCGGCAGGCTTGGGGCTCCACAGCGTAACGAATAGAAGCACTTACCTTCCCAACATCGAATTGCCTGTGTACTCTATTTCTTCCACTGCATTTATGTCGGCCTCTGCACAGGTTCACTATGCCCTAAACAAAAAAAGCCAACTCATGGCACAAGCCAGTCTCCCCATCGCAGGCATTGTCTATCGGCCGGACTTCGAGGTTGATGGGAAATCGCTTCTCAAGTTCACCTCTCCTACCAGCAGCCAGCTTTTTTATTTTAAGGCGACCTATGCACACCGCTTGCGACCGAGGCTACACTTCATCGCGACGTATGACTATAGTTATTTCTCTACCGACGAACCTCGATCCTTGACGTTCCTCAACCAGGGATTAACTATTGGGTTGCGTAAAACTTTTTGATTCCGGTCTGGCGCAAGTGTATACACTTGCGCCGCCCATACAGGCAGTCTTCAGACTGCCCCCAGTTGCATCTTAACCTCCCTCCTATTAAATTTAAGTATTACCGTTACCCAACATGAGCCGCAAATATTAACTGAAGTTCACGCCATTGTTACGTCTACGTTTAGGAATAGCGCCAACACGCATTATCAGGTGCAGGCTCAAAGGGCACACCGGTAATAAAATGAATAGGCAGCAAGATGCATGTGCATTCACAAACCCGGAACTTCCATTCCCATTTTTCAGGGAGTGGCCATTGCTCCTGGAAATCCATGGCGCGTCCACACATGCGATTTTTATTTCATCTTCTTAAACAAATCGTTCATCCGGTCGCGCGCGGGGCATAGGTCGTCGGGGCACATCATTTTTTCGCTATCTTAGATATGAGATCATCTTTCTGCATGGCAGGTGATGGGCTTTTTGTGTTAACCTTTCGTAAAACCCCTAACCCTCTCTCGTATGAAAACCCCTCCCTCTGCGCTTCGGCGCCTTCGAAAATTCTATGCGACAGTTTTCGCCATCCTCTTGCTGACGGTTTTACCCTTCGCTTGTCAGAACGACAAACCACCGCATGGCGACGTACCCACGCCGGGATCCGAATTGCCACAGGACGCTGCGGTCAATCCAGCATTCGAAATGAATCCCCCGCTGGCAAAGGCTGTGAGCATTCAAAAGCTAAACGGCAAGGAAAACAATTTGCTCGTGGTGGCAGAGTTTAACAAAGGCGCGATCCGATCCAGGTATCACGCCATCCAACTCCCCACCGGCAAAGTCATCCTGCGCGATGATGGCCGTGGTGTGGATGAAGTAGCCGAGGATGGAAAATTCTCCATCGCCCTTCACGACGACCTGGACGCGTTGCAACAGGAGCTTGACGAGATGGACAAAAATCGCGACCGGCTGGAGAAAGAATTATCCATAGGATTCAAGGGGCGGGAAATCGTGCCGCAGGACATTTCTTTTCTGAAGGACTTTCATGCCGATGATTTTAAAGGAGGGAAACGGCTGCGCATTCCATCGCGCTGGCTGTGCCATCTCGGGCTCGACGTTTCATCCGAACATTCGTTGATGGTGGTTCACGACAATGTGATCCACAGTCCCGAGGCGGGATCGGTCTGGTCATTTGGCACATTGATCACCAACATTGCCAACACTCCGGTGACGGGTGTAACACCCAGCGACCTTTTGAAAAGCTGGCTCCTGGCCATGCAACACGACGCTACAGCCAACACCGATCTGGCACACGCGCGCCCTAACATCTATCCCCTGATCGAGTTTGCCGTGCTCGCGAGTGGCAGCCCCGCAGGCAGCTTTGACGCCACCAACTGGCAGACCAGACCGCTCGATCCGAACCATTTTCCCATGCAACTCACCGCCATTGTGAACCGGCTCGACCTGCGTGGCAACATGGGGTATGGCATGACCAACAGCGGAGAAGGACGCTTCATCTTTATCGCCCTCAATCCCGAAACGCTCGACCCCATCCTCCCCGGCACCACCATCATTTTCGAATATGGCATACCGCTGCACACCTGCGCCGAGGTAAAAGCCTTCGGTCAAAAATGGTACGACCTGAAGACCCAAACCATTGGATCGCCGGCCTACAGAAGTGCGTTGAAATCCATTACCGACGTATTCTCCACGGCCAACGCTGACCCTACCCGCACGAATGGCAGCGCATTGAACCAAATACGGACCAATGACATTGTGTTTAGCAACAACACGGACGACAAGTGGGAAATGCGGGAGTTCAAGCTGGACGCGCTCACCCACAAATTTGCGTTGTCCACCACGGCGCAAGAGCCGATCGAAAAGTATAACGAAGCTTCCGACGTCGACACCCCGCCGGATGTGAACAACCTGGTGGCCTGGATCAATGCGCACGAGGCCGATGTGCTGGCCGACAAACACAGCGTGCCCCTGACCGTGGAAGACCAGGTGACCCACCTCCCGGTGCCATTCCTCGGCGCCAAAGCGCGCAGTGAAAACAATAAATGGACCGCACCCGGCGTGGCCCCCGAAACACGGCATCATTTTTCATTGAACACCTGCACAGGTTGCCACCGCCATGAAACCAATACAAACTTCCTGCATGTGGGAGTAAGTTCTTCCCTTTCCGGATTCCTGACCGGCATTGATGTGCCCGACCCCGTCAATCCCTCCCTGTTACACCACTTCAATGATCTTGAATTCCGGCAAGGCAAAATGGAAGACCTGCTGTGCACTACCTGTACCCGACCTTTTCTGACTTTGTTAAAGGCGCTGACCTTCGAACCGAATGCGATGGCACATTGATGCGGGTAGGCCAAGTCAATGCAACCTTGCCGAGTGAAGAGCTTCAAAGGAAGATACGTCTTGAATTTAAACTGAAGTCAGGTATTGTGAAAATGTAATTCATTCCCTAGCTTCGATTTCAGAGCCCATCTCTTCCGACCTAAACCAAGTCCGGAAAAGATGGGCTTTGTATTTTAGCGTTTAAACATAAGTCGACATTACCCTCCGTGTGTCCCTGGTTCCCGGGGCGCGTGAACACAGTTATGAATATGATCTAATCAAATCGACAAATAAAAAAATGACACCCTTCTACATCGACTTCCATTGCCATCCCGCTATGAAACCCTATGGAAAAGGTTTCTCCGATGGCACCATCGGCATCAACAACCCCAATGCCTCAGAACAAACCAGCGCCTGGTTCTATGATTCGCCAAACTTGTTCGAGCGCGGCCTCCAGATGATCAGTGGTATTGCTAAATTCTCACAAGCTGATTTTTCCACGCTCTCCTTTGGCGATGTGCGTCTCGTCTGCGCTTCGCTCTACCCCATTGAACAGGGATTTTTCAAAAACAAACTTGGTGAAGGCATCCTCAGCGACCTGGTGAACGACTTCATCACCGGCGTTGGAAAGGAGCGTGTCGACTTTATCCAGGACAACCGGAATTATTTTGAGGACCTGGAGCGCGAGTATAAATTCTATGAGTCGTTGGACGATAAGCCGGTGAAGACCGTGTCGGGCACCTTTAAATATAAGCTCATCCGGAATTTCGCGGAAATGCAGGGCATTCTTCAAAACGATCCGATGCGCGACCAGATCGTCTTTGTCGTGATCACCATCGAAGGACTTCACACCCTGAACATGGATCACACCGCGCCTTTGAATGTTGCCTCGCTGGTAGAAAATGTAGGAAAAATCAAGGAGTGGAAATACCCGCCGCTCTTTGTTACGTTTGCGCACCACTTCAACAATTTCCTGTGCGGTCAGGCGAAAAGTCTCACGGGCATCGTGGGTGAGGCAACGGATCAGAGCGATGGCCTGGGCGAGGGATTCACCGCCGAAGGCCTCTCGGTGTTGGATGCCGTGTTGAGCCGCGACAATGGAAAGCGTATTTACATCGACATCAAACACATGAGCGCCAAGGCAAGGGCACAATATTTCAACATCCTCGCCACGCCTCCCTATGCCGGGCAGGACATTCCCGTCATGGTAAGCCACGGCGCCGCCAATGGTCTAAAGTCGATGAACGACAAGACCATGGACCCCCTGGCACAACATACCGCCAGCAAGCTATTGCAGGAGGACATCAATTTCTACGACGACGAAATTGTGCAGGTCGCCCGCTCGAAAGGGATCTTCGGGCTGCAACTGGACGAACGCCGTGTGGCCAACAAGCAAACCCTGCAGGCCGTGAAGCACTCCATTCACATGAGCAAGATCCGGCACTACCGCGCCGAGCTGTTGTGGAACCAGATACAACACGTGGCCGAGCTACTGGACCGGAATCATTTGCCCGCATGGGATTGTCTCGCTATCGGTTCCGATTTCGAGGGCATCATCAATCCCCTCAATGGATATCTTACGGCCGAGGCGCTGGTTCACCTCGAGTCGTATGTCGAGCGCTATGCGTTCAACTACATGAGTGAATTTGGGAAGACGCTGCAGGTAGGAAACCAGATCTCTTCTTCGGAGATCGTGCAGCGGATCTTTCACAGCAACGGAATAAATTTTATGAGCCTGTACTTTTAGAGGACGGAACAGGAAGGCTTACTACGGGATGGAAGAGCCGTGAGCCTCAAATCTCGTAAACGCTGTCAATAATATCCCGGACAGAGATCAGTACACGAAATGCTTACTTGCTTGCGCATGGTTTATACAACTTCATTCTATGGATCACCTAACCTTCTATAACAATGTTTAATAACATAGCGCTGGACGTAGTCACTGGGCTGGTCCTCATTTATCTTTTGTATAGTCTTTTCATGACCATACTCGGGGAGTACATCTCCACGAAACTAGGCATCAGAGGCCGGATGTTGAGAATCGCTATAGAACGGATGCTCAACGATGGATACTACCAGAAATTGGACGACGAAAAGCTAGCGTCGAACAATAAACCGTCTTGGGTTGTCTCTTTTTTGAAGTGGTGCTTAAGAGAGTTACGAACGGCCATGTTGTATGAACCGGAAGAATTCAAAACAAGTTTCGCCGGGCGGTTTTATGACTATCCCTCCATAAAATATCTGAGCCGGGTTGAAGATAAGAACTCATGGTTTGCGCTTCATAAGCCGTCCTATTTTAGCGCAGAGAATTTCGCTGAAACCATGATCAATCTTTTCCGGGACAAAGGCGAGGGTCAAACGGATGAAGGAAAGATCAATTTTTGCCTCACCTTCAACACCTACCCGATTGAGCCGGAAACGCTTTCCCACATCCTCAATTTGTGGGAGAACTCCAAGCAGAATATTCCGGAGTTTAAGAAAGCGCTCATAAAATGGTTTGATGAGACGATGGACCGGACCAACGGATGGTATAAACGCAAAATCCAGTTTATCCTATTGGTCGCGGGCTTCATTGTCGCGGCATCTTTCAATGCCGACACCATCAAAATTACCAAGATACTGGCGAGCGATAAGAAGGCGAGAGAGCAACTGGTGGACATGGGAGTTCAATTGTCGAAGGACTCGACGCGATATAAAGGCTTCACCGGAAGTGTTGCCGATTCTATTCGGGCGAAGTCCCTTGATTCTGCGTACACGCACATTACAAAGGACATTCAGTCAGCCAATCTCATTCTTGGTCTGGGATGGGACTTTTCATCCCTGCAGGAAGAAAAAGAACTTGAAATTAAGGATAAGGATAAAAGTGCCTTTACAGGTATCGCAGGACAAAAAAACGCCTTTGATGTATTAACAAAACAAAAGGGTGCTTTACGGTTTCGTGTCAAAAAAAATAACCACCTATTGACTGAAGCCAAAAATGCCTTGCATGGACATCAACTCGATTCCTTGATCATCCGCAATGAAAAAGGACTGACACAGGGTGCCGGCGCAAAAAAACAAATCCAGGGACGTGACTCCACAAACAGAAATGCCATTGCGGATGCAAAACTGCTAATCCTAAAGCTCGGAAAAGATCTCTATAGCGATTCTACCTCCTTGGCTGGCACCCAGGATGCCTTGCGTTCAATAAAAGATTCCGTGAATCAACTGACGGGTGAGGAATTCAATATCATCGATTCGATTGCGCTGAAAAAAAGCGATTTGGTTATCGTGAAAGGAAAGGTTCCTTATGGTTTCCTGGATAAGGCCGGGTATTTCTTTGCCGGCATCTTTCACAACTTTCTGGGATTGCTGATCACCGCGATCGCGCTTTCGCTGGGTGCGCCATTCTGGTTTGGCATACTGGGCAAGCTGGCTTCCATACGGACGGCTGGCGTGAAGCCCGAGGAAAAACCTGAGCCACCCGTCAAGAAAACTGCAGACCCTGACCAGAAGCAACCCGTCGCCCCTTTGTTGGCCAATGTAGCGGCGAAAGGAAAAGACATCGTGGAAGAAGCGCTGATCCTTTACGGACCAAAAATACGGGCAATTCCCGGAGTGAAATCTGTTTTCATTTTCAAAAATCCTAACGCAGAGAGAAAGCTTAGGATCAACGTTGCTGACGCTCTAACAGAAAATGAAGTTGCGCAACAGTTTAAGGGCAAAATAACGATTGGCACCACCCCTGTAGACCCAGAGATAATGATCACCGGCGCCCCCGCTACACACCATGGGCCTGGCGTCATTCACAATCGTTCTGGCCTGGAAAATTCCGGATCGATCGGCTTGGTACTCAAACGAGAGGACACGAATTCATTCCATATTTTATCCTGCTGGCACGTCTTGAAGGATCTGAATTCCAACATAAGTTCCCCGATCATCGAAGACCATAAACATGACGATCTGGCAAGCCGTTGGGCCGGAGGCATTGAAGGAGCTTTTGACTATGGACTGGCGCGGTGTCTGGCGAACGCGTCGATCAAGTCAAATAATTTTTTAAATGTCCTTAATCCGGGTGGAAAGTTTAGCGTTCGTGCCGTGACCCAACTGGATATTGAAAACCAGATCGCCGTCAAATTTTTAGATTTTCTACAGGACCCTCCTGCGCAAGTAAACGGCATCTTACTTACGGATGCCACCGAGGTAGAGATTGGGTATGCCGATAAGACGCGCATCGTTAAAGATGTTCTTGTGCTCACGCAATCTGCGGCAACTCAAAAGACGATCAGTCAGCCCGGCAATTCCGGCGCGGCAGTCTTAGATGGAAAGAATAAGGTCATCGGCATGATCATCGGAGGAGATCTTCATTTTACGTACGCCGTAAGGGTATCCGGGATCATGAATATTCACAAAGAATTGTCTGTTGTTTAACCCCCTTTCATATGAACTACAAGAAATTATTTATCGTCATTGCCCTTTCCTTTTTGCAAATCGGAATAAGCTATGCCCAAAAAAAACTTACTATCGAGATATCAAAAAGCGATTCTCCTTCTCTTGTGCTGAAGGTCGATGGAGGCGTTCCGATCCCCGCTGAGGGCGGTGAATTGAAGCTGGCAGGCACTTCATGGAAGCTACAGGTCGTGAACAATAATAAAAACAAAAACCTCCAGGTGATCCTGCGCAACACGGTTCCTCCCAATAACGAGACTACCATCACCGACACGAACGAACACGCCGTCGACAACAATGTTCTTGCCGGCACAAATTTCAGCTTCGCTGAAAATTTTTCTGTTCTTATAAAAAATGGCAACCAGGAAATGGCGCCGCACATTATCGCGTTTTCAGGCTCGCCGGACCCATCCGGTATCCAGAAGGGTGGTAACGCATCCGGTTCTGCAATCTATGATGCCTTTTATCTTAAGCGCGGTTCGAAACCCCAAGCTAAGCTCAAAATATTAGCTTACTACGCAAACGTTGAGGCCACTCCAGCGGCTGTGCAAGCGGCGTACCTGAATAATAAATTCCTCAAAAATGAATTGCAGGAACTGGCAAAGGCTGGCCTTGCGCAAAGCACGTTGTCAGGCTTGTCCTCCATGCTTTCGTCTGCCGGCGGCCTTGATGTGACCAACATTGCCGATGGCTTGGCGAAATTCCTTATCAAACGAACCAAGGAAGAACTTAACATCGCCTTTTTTCAAAATTTCCGGGATTTTCTCAACCAGGATAAGTACAGGGACTTGCAGACGGTTTTTCCTGAAACCCACCGAACACTGGACATCGTCGGAAATGAAATCTATAATTACGAACGGTATATTCAAACGCTAAGAGAAAGCTTCAAACACGATCTGGCCAATCTTACCACTAACCTCCCTTCTATTATTGACAACCACCCCTTGTTCTTCCGGGAAAATCCCGACCTGGCGGCTACACTCTTGAGCGGCGTCTATGTTGCCGAAGGACTGCGTGATAAAATACATCCCGGGGAAATACTGGCCGAATTCCCATCCACTATTCTGGATAGTCTTCGCCCGGAATGGAAAGGGTCCATACAGGCGCTTCAATTATTTTCAGAATCTCTTCGGGATTCGGCAGGAACGAATTCCAACTATTGGGTGACCGGCCAGGAGTTAAAGAGAACCATAAAGGACACGGCTGTGTTCAGGATATACATCGGGCTCACCTATCAGCTTGCAAAATCAAAATACAATGGAGTACCCTTTGATGTCCTTGGAAACATCTCACTTGTAAAAATATTGGACAAGACGAATGCCAAGGAACTCCACGAATACCAGGACTACGTATTCGGATTTATTGGCAAGGCGGACAAGCTGAACCAAATGGTTAAAACCTTTTCGAAGCCGGCAAATGATTCTCTTGCCCTTGAGCAATACTATAATTATTTCAAATCATCGATTGATTTGCTGGAGTACTCCACCAAGGTCGGGTCTCTGCCTCACCTGGAGAGCCTGGCTGACCTTAATAAACGAATGGCCGATTATTTCGATATCGCCAATTCTACCAGCGATCTGGCGCTGGATATAAACAGAAAAAATTATGCCTCCGCCATCCGAAATGCCACGCATATTTATGAAGTCATCAAAGTAGGACGATCAGCAACGTTTGTGACGGCGCTAGAGAAAAAGAGCAAAGACCTCTCTAGCCTGATTGCGGCGACAACCGACGCTACAAAAAAGGCGGACTATGAGAAGCAACTGGCGGCTGTGAATTCGGCACTCCCCAGGGAACTGGAATCAAAAAATGTGATGAGCAAATTATTCACCTACGGATCTTTCATGGCAAGCCTTGCCACGGCTTCCTCTTCCGATGAAGTGGCCGAAACGATTGAGGCCTATGCTTTGCCCACCGGGTCGGCCCGGATTAAGCGCGAAACACGCTTTAATGTTGCGCTCAACGCCTATCTGGGTCCAAACTTCGGAGTTGAAAAAATTCATGGCGTGGAAGCTGGCTGGAAAGGGACCTACGGTCTCACCACCCCGATCGGTGTTTCCATCAGCTGGGGTCATTCTTTGTTCTTCATCCCTGGAAGCGAGGACCGTTGGAAAAGCGGTAGAGGAGGTTGGTCAAGTTCAGTGTTCATTTCGCTTATCGACATCGGAGCCATTTCCTCATTCCGGTTTTCTGAGAACGACAAAACGACCAGCACCGATACCGTGACGGTACACCAGGTACCCAAAATTGAGTGGAAGAGCCTCGTCTCACCCGGAGCATTTTTATCGATTGGCATTCCACGATGCCCGCTCTCCATCAATGCGGGTTTCCAGGTTGGGCCCAATCTGAGGTCCATTTCTGTTAGTCCTGGGTCTTCGGTTACAACCGCCGATGTGTCCGACAAAATGTATGTGCGATGGAGTATTTCCCTCGTTGTGGATATTCCGCTATTGAATTTTTATACAAGGCCGCGAGAGTAGTATTGTCGTTTCGTACGACCATGAAATTTATCAGCAACAAATGACCGCATGGGATTTCCTAACAACATTTGAACCACGAATCCCATGATCAAAGCGGGCCACTAAACCGACTGGATCATAGTACGCCTCTCACGACAGGTCCGGGTCCGGCTTGCCTTCGAAGTTCGGCCGTTTCAGGGGCGTTATAAATTTTATCGGTTCCAGTGGCGAAAAGAATCGTGCATCCCCGACGGTCATGGATCGAATCGCATCGAAAAACAAAATGTGCTTTCGTTTATATTCCTCATTGAGGGACGAGTAAAGAATTTCGTAAAACTTACCGTCCATCTCACCGACAAACCCGAACTGCAATACCTCCTCGCCGTTCCGTTTGATAATAAATCTCACTAAGTAAAACTCTTTTCCGCTTTCAGTCTTGATTTTATACGATGCATATTCCTGAACGTCCTCCTTAAACGCTACTGAACAATAGTACAGCCAGTAGTCTTCAAGCGTCACCCCAGCATCCTTGTTCTGGGCGAGCACGCCAAAGAGTTTGTCATGGGTAAATGGACTACGGGGCTCAAACGTTGCGTAAAAAAGTTGTTTTGCGTTGTCTCCGGTCTTAACCTCCCAATCGCTTGGGTAGTTTATCGCAATGTGCTTCACGGTATCGCGATAAACGGCCCAATCAAACTCCTCCTTTCTTGAACCCACAGGGTAATACCTCCATTTACCCACTTTGAACCCTTCGTCAAACCTACCCACTTCCACCAGATTTCCCGACTTACTCCGGATGGAAATTCTTCCATTTTCCGTATCGCTCTGATCGATCGGAATGGTCGTTATCAATACCATAAGCTGTCCGTTCACAAGCGCCAGTTGATTGTAGTAGGCCTCTTTCTTTGTACAGCCAAGAAAGAACAAAGGAAGAAGCAAGCATAGACGCGTCATCAAATATCAATATTTTCAATATCGTGTATATCACCTAACACCGGTTGCACCGCGATCATATCTTCAGGCCACTCTTTTGCCCAGGGAAACACGCCTTGCACGGTAGGGTAAATACATTGCATCAACAAAAAGTCATTGCCCTTATAATACCAGCGTGCATATCCCACGTAGGCTTCGTAGCTCTCCTTGGGCACCGCAAGCATCAGACAATCGAAGCCATCCAGCAGATTATTGTAGAACTCACCGGAACGATAGAGCTTGTCCTGGCGAATATCTTCTCCGATATCATTTATTAGCGCATGTGCCAAATCAAGTTCAAGTCCAATTATAATAATTTCCGGATGACCAAAGGTTTTGTATAGTCCGATGGAATACACAAACCCAGGCCCCTCCTCATCCGGCCGAACTTTCACAACGTGCCAACCAAAGGCATCGATGTCGTCAAGTACTTTCTGATCACGTTTGCTAAGTTCCGACATGGGTTATGTGTAGTGGGATGATTACAAATATAAATTATTCCAGGTTCAGGCGAGACGTTTGAAGCATATTGCCCAAAACCTGTTGCCGTGAAAAAGTTACCTGTTTTTTTTGGTAGTGCCAATAGGTTCGCTAACGGCATTACCCAGCATCACGACGGAATAAAAAAATACACCACCAACATGTGTGCCTCCGACTTTCCGATGTTCGCCAAGGTGTGTTCTTCACGGCCATCGAAGAACAGCGAGTCGCCGGCTTTTAGCACATATTCTTTGTCACCGATGGTGTAGCGAATCGAGCCCTTCAAAATGTACTTGTATTCGTAGGCTTCGGTTTGTACAAGCGTTTTGCGCTTGGCGCCGGGCTTCAGCTCCAGTTGCACGATGTCGATGGGAAGGTTGCCAATTTCTTTGGTCAGAATTCTTTTGTACGTAAATCCCTTCGTGGTTTCCTTTTCGAATTTTTGATAGTCCTTCGGTTTTTTGGTGATGACCTTGGGCACGTCGGCCATGAGGGAGACGTCTTTAAAAAAGTCGTTCAGGTCCAGGTTCAGGGCGCGGATGATGGAGAACAGGACCGGCAGCGAGGGAATCGTGCGGCTGTTTTCGACTTGTGAAATAAGCCCTTTGCTCACCTTGGCCAAATCGGCCAGTTCTTGTACGGTGGCGTTTTTCGATTTCCGGGCCTGCTTTATTTTATTGCTGATCTGTATTAATATGTCCTCTTGCATAGGACGCAATGATAAGTTAAAGTGTGGGATTAAGCCAATACAAAATACAATCTTGCACGCCTTGAGGCTCACCTTCGCGGCAAATAATCCTGTTTTTTGGGGCGTACAAGCGTTGCCGGATCTTTCGGTCGCCAAACTTCGAAAGCCGGCAGGCCGGTTCCATTAACAAAAACATAATCCGTTGTACAGGCGGAAAGGATCAGGAAATTCAGGGATATTTGTTTAGTCTTTATAAAACTTATTTAGTAGCTATGAGCGGCTCCCCTCAGCGTACCGAAGGCGATATCAATCTGTCGGCGTCCCGGACATCCTGGTATGCGGTGATCGAACACTCCGAAACGCGACACTACCTGGATGAGGATGCCCGTTATTTTCTGCATCAATCCCTCTCCACGCCGTGTCTCGATGTGCTGGCCTCCTGCCACGATATTTATCTGACCGACATCCGTGGAAAAGAATACATGGACTTCCACGGCAACAACGTCCACCAACTGGGCTATGGCAATGCCTTCGTGCTCGACCGCGTGAAAGCCCAAATGGACCAGCTGGCATTCTCACCCCGCCGCTATACGAACGTCCCCGCGATTACCCTGGCCAAAAAATTGGGCGCCTTATTTCCAGGCGATCTGAAACGCGTGCTGTTTGCACCGGGCGGCAGTTCCGCCATCAGCATGGCCTTGAAGCTGGCACGGCTGGTGACCGGCAAACACAAGATCATCTCCCTCTGGGATTCTTTTCACGGCGCCTCCCTTGACGCCATCGCCGCCGGCGGTGAGCGCGATTTCCGCAAAGGCATGGGTCCGCTCGCGCCGGGGGTTGAACGCATCCCTCCTCCCACCACCTACCGTGGTCCCTTTAGCACGGCAGGCGACGGTGACGTGGCCTACGCCGATTACCTCGAATATGTCATTGAAAAAGAGGGCGACATCGGCGCCTTCTTAATAGAGACCATCCGCAACACCGACGTGCAAATCCCATCGAAGGCGTATTGGAAAAAAGTACGCGAGATCTGCACGCGACACAACGTGCTCCTGATCCTGGATGAAATTCCCATTGCCTTCGGGCGCACCGGAAAAATGTTTGCATTCGAACATTACGACATCGAACCGGATATCGTTTGCCTCGGCAAAGGCCTCGGCGCGGGTGTCATCCCCATGGCGGGCATTGTGGCGCGCGAGTCCTATAACATCGCGGTGGAAGTTTCGCTGGGTCACTTCACGTTTGAAAAAAGTCCACTGGGAAGCGTGGCGGCCCTGGCCATGCTGGAATATATTGAAGAAAACAATCTCCTGGAGAAAGTGCGCGACGATGCCGGTTACATGCGTGAACAACTGGAACGCCTGCAACAGAAATTTCCCTTGATCGGCGACGTACGCGGCATCGGGTTGCTGTGGGGTGTCGAGCTCGTGAAAGACCGCAGAACAAAAGAGAAGGCTGTGGAAGAAGCGGAGACGGTGATGTATGAATGCCTTCACCACGGCTTGAGTTTCAAAGTTTCGCAGGGCAACGTGCTCCAGCTTTCGCCGCCGCTGATCATCACGCGCGCGCAACTGTCGGAGGCGCTGATCATTCTTGAAAATGCATTGGACGTCGCGAGCAGCGGCATCCGCTAACGGCACTGATGAACTTGATCCACAGAACAAAACACGGACAATGGCGTACGCAGAACAAATCATGTGTGCCTGCCTGGAACAAGGCATGGCCTTCCAAGTAGTCGAGGGAAACTTCTTACGCTTCGTCCTACGCTGACCATCACAAAATAAGAATGCGACCTGATCGCGTGACCGTTCTTGAAAATGCCTTCGAACGAAACAAACTTTAAGTGAGCGCCGTTAAGAGACATTAGATTATTGGTTCAGATTTGAAAGGGCTGCCGTAAAAAAGCAGCCTTTTCTATGCGCCGACTTTTCCCGCGAAAGCGGTTGTTGCTATCCGCGTAAGTGTTGGTCATTTCACGTGCATGATTTCGATGCCATCCCAGGGCAGCGAAGCCCCGTGCTCGGCCCGCTTTTCACAGCGCTGCAAAAGAAGGAACAGCAAACCGTCGGCGGGATTTTTTTGATGAAGTGCCGCGAAGATCTGGCGGGCTTCCTCGTAGTCGCCGGCCTTCATGCGGGCAATGCCGCTCTCATAGTGCGTGAGGTATGAAATTTTGAAACTGTCTTTTTCAGGATCCAATATTTCGAAGACGCGAATCGATTTCTGCTTTCCCTTCACGCGCACATCGTCCAGGTAACGGAAGTTGCGTGTGTTGAGCGCGTTGGCCTTGACCAGCGTGTCGTCGGAAACAATGATGGACGCATGATAGTGTTTGCAGAGGCCTTCCAGCCGTGATGCGATGTTCACGGCATCGGAGATCACCGTCGTCTCCAGCCGGTTCGCGTTGCCAATGGTGCCCAACACGAGCTTGCCGGTGTGAATGCCCGTGCCGATCTCGATGGGCGCGATGCTCTTCGTCCGTAAATGCTCGTTAAAACGGTTGATGGCATTCGCAAAATCCAGGGCTGCGTCAACAGCGTCATCGGGCGAGTCGGGGAAGATGGCCATAATGGTGTCGCCGATAAATTTATCGATAAAGCCACCATGCCGCTCAATGACGGGCACCATCTCGCGCAAGTAGGTATTAACAAAATCAAAGTTCTGTTGCGGGCTTAGCGTTTCCGACAAATTGGTAAACGCACGGATGTCCGTGAACAGCACCGTCATCTCGCCATGCACCTGGTCACCGGGACCTACTTCTTCGATCGAATTTTTCCCCAGGAACTTCAGGAACGGCGTCGGCACAAAGCGCGCGTTTGCTTCGTTGATCGCCAGGAGCCGTTGATTGGCACGATTCAATTCAGCCGTCCGATCATCTACTTTCTGTTTGAAAAACTTCAGGTGACTGATCACCTCATCTTTCAGCAACGTAAAGTTCGCAGCCAGTTTACCGATCTCATCTTTCGTACGCACGGCAGGCGCCTGTTCCTCTACCGTGAATTGACTGTCGATGAAACGGGTGATAAATTCCGTAAGCTCCGTGAGCGGCCGCGTGATCCGGCGGGCGATGATGAAGCTGGCAACAACGCTCAACGCCACCAGCAGCAGGGAGAGAAATAAAAACAGGCGGTTAAGTTGCGTTAAACTTTCTTTCTCCCGGGCCTGGGCCTGGATCACCACCTGGTTCAAGGAGTGACCGATGGCTTTAAGCTTGTCGTCCATCTGTCGTTTCAAACCTGAATTGTTGCGTATGCCCATGCGGGTTTCGAGCGCCACCATTTCATTGAAACGATCGCGATAGCCCGCCAGGTGAATCGCAGCCGAATCGGAAGCAGCGGGATAGCGCTTCAGCAGGTCGGTCACCATCGCATTCAGCTTTTGCACATATCCGGGTTCTTGTCGAATGATGTAATCCTTTTCATGCCGACGCAGGCTCAGCATTTTATCGGCAGCGATAGCCTGGTGGTCTTCCAGCCAATGAATGTGACGACGCATGGCGCCTTCCAGGTTGTAGTCCTTGTAGCCGCGATCCAGCAAGAGCGCGGTCAGCGTGTCGAAGAGGGCTTCCGATCCTTTGAGTTGTCGCGCTACAGCATACAATCCCGAATCCATCGTGTAGGGCAAGTGCTGAAACGAAGCGATGGCGGCTTCCAGGGTCAGTTCGATGGAGTCCTTCATCCGCCGGTGATCCTGCAGGTTTGGGCTGGTCCGGGTTTTAAAAAACGCGGCCTGGTGAACGTCCTGGTTGAAAAGGTCGCTCTTGATGTTGATGTCTTTCAACATCAAGACATAGGCCGATTCGATCAACGCCGTGGAGCGCGAGATCTTTTCCCGGGCCAGTTGATGATAGTGTGTGAGGATCACGATCAGAAAGCTTGCGCCGAGGATGAGCGAAAAACAAAAGAGCAGCCGTTGCCGGAAGGAAGTGAACATCCAAAAAGATAGTGATTCACGGTCACCCCAATGCGCTGCCGGGTTTAAGTTTTTGTTAAATAATCGAGCTCGTCAACAAAAAAAGACACCTGGGCCGTCGCCAACAAAGGCTGGCTGCCGGCAATAAAATAAGCTCCGCGCCCGTTGTCTGTGCAGCCTTTAATTTGATTATTTTGGCAACGACTCTTCTTCCGACCCTACGCGCATGCCCCACAAAACCGACCCCGCCCCTGTTTCCTATCCTTTCTTCGATCGCGACCTGAGCTGGCTTTCCTTCAACGAGCGTGTGCTCATGGAAGCCCAGCGCGACTCGGTGCCCTTGATGGAGCGCATCCGGTTTCTCGCCATCTACTCCTCGAACCTCGATGAATTTTATCGCGTGCGCATGCCCGCCCGAACGGCATTGAGCGCGGTGGTCAACAAAAACGAAGAAAAAGAGTTGAAGCAAACTTTGCCGGTCATACACGAAACCGTGGTGAGCCAGCAGAAGCGCTTCGGCAGCGTGATCGAATCGGACATCCTGCAGGCCTTGCGGGCCAATGCCATACATCTTGTTTACAACGAGCCCATTCCCGATTTTATTCACGACGCGGTGAACGACTATTTTACTTACACCGTCGCCACGTTTCTGCAGCCGGTGAAGATCGCGAAGCACACCGAATTCTTTCCGGAAAACAATAAGCTATACCTGGTGGTCACCACACGGTCGACAGGAAAGGGCAAGGAAGTTTACATTGTCAACGTGCCCTCGGAAGAGCTACCCCGGTTCTATCGCGTGGAATACAACGGCATTCAGTATATCTTGTTCCTGGAGGACATTATTAAACTTAACCTGGGTAAGGTCGTTCACCAAAAGATCTTTACGCACCAAAGCATAAAGATCACCCGCGACTCCGACCTAAACCTGGAGGACGAGTTTAGCGGCAACCTCGCCGAAAAGATCGAGCAACGCATCGGGACGCGCGACCTGGGTTTTGCCACCCGGTTCCTATACGAACCCGGCCTCACCCCGCACACACTGGCCATCCTAAAAAAGAAACTCCACCTGGGCACGGCCAATTTCATTGCGGGCGGGGCCTATCACAACCTCAAAGACCTGGCCACCCTGCCGCTGAAAGACAGCCGGTTCTGTTATGAACCCTGGCCCATTACACGCCTGTCCATTCCGCGGCAATCGTCGCTTTTCCAGGAGATCCGGAAAAAAGACATGCTGCTTCACCCGCCCTATCACAGCTACGAGACCGTACTTCGTTTTTTCTCGGAGGCCGCACTCGATCCTACCGTGAAGGCGATCTATGTGACCCTCTATCGCGTGGCCGCCGAATCCCGTATTGCCAATGCGCTGATCAGCGCCGCGAAAAATGGAAAACACGTCGTGGTGTTTGTTGAATTGAAAGCGCGGTTCGATGAGGCAAACAATATCAAATGGTCAAAACAAATGAAGGCCGCGGGCGTGCGCATCATCGAAAGCATTCCCGGGCTGAAGGTGCACGCCAAGCTAGCCCTGGTGAAACGCAAGCACCATAAAAAGACCTCCCTGCTCGGTTTACTCGCCACCGGCAACTTCAACGAAAGCACGGCACGCTTCTATACCGATCACGTTCTGCTCACAGCCCATCAGCCCATGCTCACGGAAATTCAATGGCTATTTGATTTTCTGAAGAAACGAAAAAAGCGATCGCGCAAAACCGATCTCTCCTTCGAGCATTTACTCGTGGGACATTTCAACCTGCAGGAGCGTTTCCTCGCTTTGATCGACCGCGAAATTCAACATGCGCGGGAAGGAAAACTTTCTGGCATCACGATCAAACTCAACAACCTGGAAGAGCGCGTGCTCATCACCAAACTCTATGAAGCTTCGCAGGCCGGTGTAAAGATCCGGCTCATCGTACGGGGAATTTGCTGTCTGATCCCGGGGGTGAAAGGCATCAGCGAGACCATCACCGTAAAAAGAATCGTCGATCGCTACCTCGAACACGGCCGCATCTTCCTGTTCGAAAACGACGGCCATCCCGAGCTTTTCATGGGGTCTGCCGACTGGATGATCCGCAACATCTACCGCCGCATCGAAGTGTGCTTCCCCATCACAAACGCCAACCTGAAAGCGGAGCTCATGGAAATTTTACGGCTCCAACTGGCCGACAATTGCCAAGGCGCCCTCATCGACGGCGAAGGAAAAAATGTCGAACTGAGAATGCCCCGCAACGATTCGGCTGTGCGCTCCCAACGGGCGATCGCCGATTGGATTGAGACAAAAAAATAGTATTCTGCTCGTTGCGATCCATGTAAAAAGCAACCTCCACGGGTATCGGCGGTCTTTCTTTCAAAGCGATGATCGCCATGATAAAATCAAGACAACGAAGCCGCAGAAAATATCTGCCTTTAAAACTGGCATGTGCCTTAGTGTTCTGTGCGTTTTTGGCGAATGCGCAGACTTACAAAAATCTCATTTTTGAAGGTGCCGGTGTCAGGGGCATTGCATTCGCGGGGGCTGTCCGCGAATTGGAGGACCGTCAACTTTTACCTCAGGTCGAAAAAGTAGGTGGCACATCCGCTGGCGCCATTGCGGCATTGACGGTGGCGCTAGGATATCGCAGCACGGAAATCGAATCGATCATTTACGACACCAAAGTACAGCGCTTCAAGGATGGGAATTTATCCGTGATCGGAGGCGTCAAACGAATGAAAGAAAATTTCGGATGGTATCGTCATCAGGATTTTTTAAAGTGGTTGGATGCTATAATCCGGGCAAAGACTGGAAATGGTAACGTTACCTTCCGCGAACTTCACGCTCAAAAATTCCGCGATCTGTATGTCACGGGCACCAGCCTAAACCATCAAAAGCTCATTGTCTTTTCGCACGAGACCTATCCCGACATGAAAGTGAAGGATGCGGTATGCATCAGCATGTCCATTCCCTTGTATTTTGTTTCCGTTTGCATCGACGAGAAGGGCGCGATCATTGACCGGAGGAAAGCGACGGGCTACTATGATATTATGGCGGATGGAGGATTCGCCGGAAACTTTCCGATCGCCTTGTTCGATTCGACCGTCACCACAACCGCTGAAACCTCCCGTATGTTTAATCCACACACCCTGGGCTTTCGCATCGACTCACCAGCGCAGATTGACTACGACAGGGCACATCGCGGTCTCGCCCCCATCGACATCCTTCGCTTCCGGGACTATATCCATGCCTTTTATACATTCACGCTGGAAAACCTAAACCGCTCTTCCCTCACGACGGCGGACTGGGAGAGGACGGTATCGATAAGTTGTGGGAATATTGGGCCGAAGATCAGGAAGCTGTCGTTGGAAGAAAAGAGCATGCTCATCGTCAATGGGCAGCATGCTGTTGAAGCATTTTTACAGTAGCGTCAAAGTCGCCTACGCAACGCCGTTAAAAACCACCGAAAAAACATGACAACCGTTCTCATACCGGTACGACAACCCATAGCCACACGTATCGCAAATGCGCTTCACAATGGCCAGCCCAAGCCCGGTGCTGGAAGTCTTCGGGCTTTCCTTGGTGAAGCGGTCGAACATTTTTCCGGCGTCCATCATCAATGGTTTGCCCTGGTTGGTCACCGTGAGCGTGTGTTCATGGAGTTGCACCAACACATTGCCCTCCGGCGTATGGCGGACGGCGTTGTGGAATAGGTTGGTCAACAAGATCTCGATCAACGCTTTGTTGGCTTTGATGCGCAAGGGCTCGAGCATCCGGGTGATGGAAACATTTTCCGCGTCGGCCGTGAAGGTGATGTTGGAGAGGAGATCGCCGGCGAGCTTCGACACCTCGACCTCTTCCTTGCCGGTGAATTGTTCGTTGTCGATCTTGCTGAGCAGCAGCAGATTTTTATTGAGCCGCGCCATGCGTTGAGCGGTGGCCTCCAGGTCGGTGATGAGCGCGGCTTCGGCTTCGGACATGCCAGGCTTTTGCATGAGCAGGTCCAGTTTTGCCTGGAAGATGGCCAGCGGGGTTTGCAACTCGTGGGAAGCGTTCTCGATAAACTCCTTTTGATGCAGGAATACTTTCCGGTTGCGTTCAGCCAGGTGGCTCACGGTCTGATTCAGATCGTCGAATTCGATAATGTTGGTTTTCACTACAGCGATCGTTCCACTCTTGTCCACCTGGTAGGCCTTCAACTGACTCAGGGTTTTGTAAAACGGCTCCCATAGTTTTTTGGAAAGCGAACGGTTCAACAGCAGCAATCCGCCGGCCAGCAACACGATCAACGCAAACTGGACCAGGCCAATCGCATAAATAAGTTCGTCGTTATCCACCAACGACATGCGCAGTATAAGCAAATACGGTTTTCTTTTTATGATGACCTGCGATGAGAGTTCGCGAAACGGGCGCCGTTCATGCGCGACGCTGTCGTACAGCGAAATGGTCTCATAGCGGCTGGCCCCTGTCTCCCGGCCATCCGAAGGGTTGATATCGATGTCGTAGGCCAGTTGGTCGAATACTTCGAGGTCGGTTTCGAGGTCGTCGAGGTAGTCGAAGGTCTTGATGTGTATCAAAAATTCCGCCGTGTGCGCCGCCAGCAACTCATCCACCTCATCATCCAATATCTTATGAAGCGAAAGCAGCGACACCGGGATGCTGATGAGCACGATGACGAGCGAATATAGCAACGAGCTTCGTAAACTGACTTGCAGTAGTCTCATGTGGAAAACTTATAACCTAAGCCGTAAATAGTCTTTATATAATCTTCACTCCCGGCCTCAGCCAGTTTTCGTTTCAGGTTCTTCATGTGCGAATAGAGGAAGTCGAATTTGTCCAACATTTCGGCATGATCGCCCGACAAGTGTTCGGCGATGGCATTCTTGGACACCACCCGGTTTTTGTTGGCCATCAGAAAGATCAACAGGTCATATTCCTTTCGCGTCAGCTCCACCTCACGGTCGTTCACGGTCACCATTTTTCCGGGAAGGTCGACAGTGATCTCGTGAAACTTCAGCTTATTGCTTCCGCCGAATTGCTTCCGGCGGATCACAGCCGAAACCCGGGCATTCAATTCCGACAAATGAAAGGGTTTGGTCAGATAATCGTCGGCTCCGAGGTTCAAGCCTTCCACTCTGTCGTCGAGCGAATCGCGGGCGGTGATGATGATGATACCTTCGGGCTTGTTTGCTTCCTTGAGCCGCTTCAAAATGTTTAACCCACTTCCATCCGGAAGGTTGATATCGAGCAGAATGCAGTCGTAGTCATAGAGCATGATCTTCTCATCGGCTTCCTCTTCCGAACCAGCCACTTCGCATATGTAGCTTTCCTGCCGCAGGAATTGGAGCATACTGTTTTGAAGGTCCTTTTCGTCTTCGATGATGAGAATTTTCATAAATCCAGGAGCCAGGAGCCAGAATCCAGGAGCCAGAATCCGGGAGCCTGCTATCGGGCTGGGTCAAATTTAGAAAATCATTTCGCAGTTGGTTTTGGTTGGGGTAATTTATGTGCTCTATTCGTTTTTACGGAGGCCGGTTGTTTTGTTGCCATCCGTCCCTGTTGTTTCCCGGTTTTCAAAGATTCTTTGCGGGTGGTTGAAAATACGGAAAGTCTACAGAATTGGCTTTTAGTTTTCGCGGCATAATACAGGTTCATTTCCTATGAAATTAACATTCTCATTCGTACTGGTTATCTTTTCGGTTTATGCTTATGCCCAGAATACGCTTACTGTGACGGTGCGCGATGGAGCCACGGACGAAGCGCTTCCCGGCGCCAGCGTGCAGGTGGAAGGCTCCGATCGTGGCGGTGCAGCCGACAAGACGGGGAATGTTATCCTCAAGGACTTGCCCAATGGCAGTCTGATGCTGAAGGCATCGTTTGTGGGGTATCGCGACACTGTGGTAACGGTGAACGTGCCGGCCATGCAAACTCTGACCATCGGGCTTTCGGCCCTGGAAGAAGAATTGGAAGAGATCATCGTTTCCTCTACCCGCACTAACCAGCACATCGAAGACCTGCCGCTGAAAGTGGAAGTATTAGGACTGGAGGAAATGGACGAGGAGAGCACATTGGTGCCGGGCAACGTGGCCAGCATCCTGGGCGACCTGGCCGTGATCACCATTCAACGCACCAACCCCATCAACGGCAACGACGCCATCCGCATGCAGGGTTTGGATCCGCAGTATACGCTGGTAGCGCGCGACGGGCTGCCATTATACGGCGGCTTTTCCGGGAGCCTGGGTGTATTGTCCATCCCACCCCTGGATCTTAAACAGGTGGAGATCATCAAAGGCTCGGTGTCGACCCTCTACGGCGGTGGCGCCATTGCCGGCATGATCAACATTCTTTCCAAAGAGCCCACAGCAAAACCACAACGCACCCTTTTGTTCAATTATTCAACGTTAAAGGAAAAAAACCTGAACACCTTTTTCAGCGGCAAGATCAACGCCAAAACAGGATATACACTGTTTGCGGGTGTCAACGCCAAGTCGGCCGTCGACGTGAACGACGATGGTTATAGCGAAGTGCCCGAACACCAAAACTACACCGTACACCCCCGTTTCTTTTTCGACCTCAGCGACAAGACCAAGCTCAACATCGGCATCACCTCCACCATCGACAACCGCAAAACCGGCGACATGACCGCCGTGAAAGAAGGCACCAACGCACAACACCCGTACCTGCGCACCGAAAAAACGTTTCGCAACGGGCTGGATGCACAATACAACCACACATTTTCGGAGAAGCACGTGTTCTCTTTCAAAACCGCCATCAGCGCCTTCCAACGCGAGCTCACCGTTCCGGTCAGGTTTGTGCCCGGATTCAGCTTCAAGGGCACACAATACTCATCCTATTCCGAAGCGAGCGACCGGCGCCAACTGGGCAAACACACGCTGGTGACCGGCGTGAACCTCATCACCGAATCGTTTCGCAAAACCGCATCCGACAGCGTACCTTTTAGCAACTACGACTATGTCACCCTGGGCGTGTTTGTTCAAGATGATTGGCAAGTGACCGAAAAATTCACCATCGAAACCGGCCTTCGTCTCGATCACCACAACATTAACGGTTACTTCCCCCTGCCCCGCATAGCACTGTTTTATAAGCCCTCCGAAAAACTGTCGCTCCGCCTGGCTTCCGGCGCAGGCTATAAGGCACCGAACGTATTGTCCTTGGTAGATCCCGCCCCCACCCTGATCAACAACGGCGCCAACGTAAAATCCGAACACTCCGTGGGCATCAACGCCGACATCAACTACAACGCCACCTGGTTTGATGAGGTGGAAGTGAGCCTGAACCAAGCCTTCTACTACGGACGGATCACTAACCCTCTCCGCGTGATCACCGACACCTTGAACCGCACCAGCTTCATGGAAAATCAAAACTATACGGTCACCACATTGGGTACCGACAGCTATGTGCAAGCGACTTACAAAAATTGGGAACTCTACCTCGGCTACAATCACACCGAGGCCCTGCAAGACTACAACACCGGCACCAACCCGATGCCCTTCAACCCCAAAGACAAATTCTCCACCACCCTGGCCTACGCCGTAGCCGGCAAATGGCGCACGGGTATCGAAGGCAGTTACATGGCCAACCAATATGTCTACGGCAGCCAGTACTACTACAACAGCCAGACCATTTACCCCAGCACACGCGTTCCCAACTACTGGTTCTGGGCCGCCATGATCGAACGGAAGTTCTCCTTTGGTAGCATCATCCTGAATGTTGAAAACATGTTTGATGCGCGGCAGGCAAAATTTGAAAAGCTAGTGGAAGGATCGGCAGCGCTGCCGACTTTCAAACCTGTGTGGGGACCGTTGGACGGCCGAGTGTTCAATCTCTCCGTGAAGGTGAACCTATAGCCGCCACCCGCAGGAGCATAGTCTCCCGTCTCGGGGACTATGCAATCTCAAACGCCGCAACACACTTTCCCATCTCGAAGACTATACACATGCCGGCATAATTTGCGAGTCTGGATTGAAGTTTATATCATTGCCGCATACGTTTTTTACCACATAGTTGTATGTTGTTTTCCAATCGAAAAAGATCATTCCTGGTTTCCACCCTTGTTTGTTGTCTCATTTCTGGTTTTTCACAGGAAAGATCGGTCGATAAACTTGACGCCAAATATCTGAATTGGCAAAATCATGACCTTGCAACGGACCGGGAACTGGGCGCCAGCGTTAACAAAGCCTATCGCGAACTGCTCGGAAAAAAAACGCCCAAAAAAGTGGTGGTGGTTGCCGTGATCGATGGCGGTGTGGATATTGACCACGAAGACCTGCAAGGAAAAATCTGGGTAAACGAAGACGAGATCCCCGGCAATAACATCGATGATGACAACAACGGCTACATCGACGACATCCACGGCTGGAATTTCATTGGCAATAAAAACGGGGAGAATTTACATTACGAGAATTACGAATTCACGCGCGTATACAGTAAGGGAAACGGCCCGTTTTATGATCACGCAAAAAAACTTCACGAAGAGGCCATCGCCAAGCATACACAAGAAAAAGAGAGTATTGCCAGGTTTGAAACGCTCTACTACCAGGCCAAAGCCACCATAAAAAACAAAACGGGCATTGAGGTCACCTCGCTAAAAGATCTGGATGGAATAACGCCCGAAGATGGCGAGCCGGTGATGAGGGCCAAACGCTTTCTGGTGCCGCGCTATGAGCAAGGCTTTAGTGAAAAGGGTCTCGACGACTACAAGAAATACAACAAACATGTGCTTGAAAAATATCTGAATCCAGACCTGAACGCGCGTGTCCTGGTAGGCGATGATCCCACCAATATAAACGACGTAGCCTATGGCAACCCCGATGTGAAGGGCCCTCGCGCAGATCACGGCACGTCTGTAGCCGGCATCATCGCCGCGGTTCGCGACAACAACCTGGGCATCGACGGCATTGCCACCGAGGTAAGGATCATGTGCCTCCGCTCAACTCCAGAAGGAGACGAACGCGACAAGGATGTTGCGTTGGCCATACGGTATGCCGTAAACAACGGCGCCGACATCATAAACATGAGTTTTGGAAAACCCATCTCCCCTCAAAAAAAATTTGTTGACGACGCCGTGAAGCTGGCCGAGGAAAAAGATGTCCTGCTCATACACGCAGCCGGAAACGACGGCAACAATATCGACAAAGTGGACAGCTACCCCAGCGATCGCTATCTGAACGCCGTGGAAGCTACCAACTGGATAAACATCGGCGCCTCATCGTCAACCGACGGCGATGCCGCCGCAGCGAACTTTAGCAACTACGGGAAAAAACATGTCGACCTCTTTGCCCCGGGCGCAAACATCATCTCAACCGACACCGGCAATTACTACAGCATGAACGACGGCACCAGCCTGTCGGCACCGGTAGTGACGGGCGTTGCAGCCCTTGTCTTGTCCTATTACCCTGACCTGACGAGCAAACAATTGATCCAGCTTTTACTGGAGTCGTCATTCAAAGTCGATCACAAAGTCTTGCAGCCCAACAAGTCCGGCGCAAAACCAAAAAAAGTGAAGTTCAACACACTTTCCAAAAGTGGCGGCATCGTCAATGCATTCGAAGCCCTCAACCGGGCGGAAAGCTTGAAGTGATGACGAAGAGTTCTCCCGTCCCGGGACTATGCGATCCCAAATCAAGCTTAATCCCCATTAAAGCCTGTCCTCTTCAAGAATTTAGACAATCAAAAGCCTTGGCCATATCTTTGCCAGAATAAATTAAACCGATAGTGGACAATCACCAGCAAAAAATCTCCCACCTAAAAGCCCTTTATTATCTGGCCGCGGCCGACGATGTTTTGTCAAAAGTGGAAGGGATTTATATAAAGAATGTGGCCGAGCGGCTTGGGGTAACCCTCGAGGAGTTGATAAATTTCGATCCCAAAATTGAGCCAACGCTTGAACTACCCGACAAGGAATATAAAATTTACGCTCTATTTCACCGGCTCGCCATCATGATCGACAACACGATTGACGAGCGGGAGAAACATTATTGTTTTACGATGGGTATAAAAATGGGGCTTCATCCAAACGCCGTGGGAGAAATTATAGATCACATTATTGCCAAGGGTTCGATGAATGTGACGCCGGCGGAGGTAATGGATATTTTTAGAAAATACTTAAATTAAAGGAAGGAGCGAATAATGGCTTGGCCAGTGGACCAGCGATCGCCATGGTTACGAGATCTTACGCTTCTTTTTTCTGTATTTGCCAATCCCCAAAAATTCTTTTAACTCCCTGACACACTCTTTCACATAGGGATCGTTATCGTCCTCCCAATTTGCAAGGGCTGATGGGTCACTTTGGCTTTCCGCTTTGTTCTCGGCTTCAAAATTTGGATTCGCTTCGAGGCGAGCCACCCGCCGTTGTTCGTCAGCCTCCTCAAGGTCCTTGAGATTGGACAAATCTAAGGTCTTAAAAAACGCTCTCGTTTCTTCATCCATTTTTACGGAGGATTCACTTTCATAAAACCAAATGCCGCTTCTAAAATGGATTTTTCGGAGTTTTTTTACATGCACCTTTTTATACGCGTCGTTTTTTAATTCTTGCTTGTTCATGGATTACCTTATTTAAAGTTAGCATTCTTAACGGCTTTAACCAAAAAACCATTATAGGCCTCGTCTTTGCAAAAATCAACTACATTCGCGCCAATCACCCCATAGATCTTGCATCGTTTCTCGATCTCACCCAACCGATCAACGATCCGCATTCTGTACAACCTATTCCTGGCCGGCGTATTTCCACGAATCAAAACCCAGCACTGCGGATAACGACGACAAAACCGAATTATTGACTCTGCTACGGTTCTCAAAATTTTGAGCGCATCTCCATTATCGGAAATCACATTGTTATCTATCTCATTTGTGGATTCATCAAGATCGCCGAGGGAAATATTGAAAATAACATCCGGATGAGCCTGATACAACTTAAATTGAATAACCTTAAGAATTCTTCCCCGAGGGCCATCACTGTAAAATGTATACCTCAAACCATTCTTGTTTGAGCTTACATGATAGTGCGGTAAATCCATAAATATTAAAACATCAAACACAACGTCACGACTATCCTGCAACACGATGGCGTCACGCCACAAGATTACCGTAAGACACTGCAAAAAATCTTCAGTATAGAAAATATTTGAATCGCGAATCAAGACCAAACCCTATAAGATCTTTTAAATTCTTCTGTTTAACTTTAGCCTTGGAAAGCTCAATGAAAGTCGAGATGAAGCCCCCACCCTACACCATAAGAAATGCAACCCTCAACGAATTCGAAACCATCGGAAAATTAATGATCACGGTCTACTCCCAATTGGAAGGATTCCCAAAGGAGTCGGAGCAACCTCAATATTATCAGATGCTGACTTCGGTGGGAACATTGACCGCAAAACCTGAAACTGAACTCCTGGTGGCGGTCTCAGAAAGTGGCCACATCGCCGGGGCCTTAGTCTATTTTGGTGACATGAAATACTATGGCTCGGGTGGTACAGCAACCCAAGAACTTCATAGCGCCGGATTCCGATTGCTTGCCGTCGATCCGGCCATACGCAACCAAGGCATTGGCAAGCTCCTCGTGAACGAATGCATCCGGAAGACTCGCGACAAAAATCTAAGCCAGCTCATCATTCACACTACCATGGCCATGCTCACCGCCTGGAAGATGTATGAGCGGATGGGGTTCAAGCGATCGGAAGACCTGGATTTTAAACAAGGCGAGTTGCCGGTTTTTGGATTCCGGCTGGCGTTGACATAAAGAGGGCAATGCAACGATATGAAAAAGCTAGATTTCACAAGCGCCCTGAAAATAGGGCCAAGACAAAAGTGGATAACCATAACCGTTGGCGTCGTGCTATCGGCAACCTGGCTGATCACGACTTTAGCATCCTCCTAAATTTCATCCGTATCCCTCCTGCTTTTTAGCAGGCCGATGCCGGAAACAAAAAAGATAAATCCCAGGATGCCGAGCGCCCAGGGGCTAAGCGCTATCACGTTAGGGCCGAAGATGCCCAGTACACCAAGAATGAGACCTGCGATACCCAGTACCACAAGAATAAGAGCTAATATTTTTATCATTTCGTTTTTCGTTATAGACAGACCTGGCACATCGTTGAATTCATCATACAACTGTCGTCTGCCATGGGCCTGATCCCAATTTCTATACCTAAAATGAATGACCTCCGAAAAGCATCTGATTTCCCGCAAAGCGCAACAACATCCCGAATTATCCTCTACACCGTAGATTTCGTCTAAAAACCCACCAGGACCACTGCCGAAGGAATGACCAAAACATTGCCGGTTCCGGGGAACATTCTCCACACCACGATGCTCTAGTTTTGCCAGCGCGGATCTTACACGACGGCATTATACGACGTCCACACGACATCGTTCCGTTACATTTTTGCCCATCGTTTAATGACCAGACGAGGGTTGGGCCGGCCCGGCATCTTGAGAAAATGCAGGCTTTTCAAAAGATTCTTTGAACCGCGCGCCGGCTCGCGTGTACAGCATTGTTGAAACCTAACGTTTATCCTCTATGCTGAAATTGAATCTCGTGCTCTCGTTGATGTTATTCTCCTCCATCCTTCAGGCCGCGTCGCCGCAGCCCATTGCCGCGAAGACAAAAGTGATTAAACCCGTTGCCTGGTATGAAGAGCAGGCCCGTGAGTGGGAGCAGGAAATGGTTAATCAAAAAAACAGTCCGGCGTCGTGGATGAACTACTACATGGCCAGCCGCTATGCCCAGCGACCGGAAGAACGGCTCTTGCACATTGCCAAAGACATGAGCGCTGCCGTGCCGGGATCGTTCGAATTGCTGTGTGTGCAGGCGTGGCAGGAAACCGACCGCGCAAAAGCCCTCCAACTGCTTGACAAAGCCTATGCTTTGCAGCCCGATAACGCCGCCACCTACGCCTCGCTATTCCTGGAAAATGAATTCTATGGCCAGGAAGAAATCCGGAAAGAGTTTAGTCAGAGACTTTTTAGCAGCGGCCAGGTTTCACAATCGCTTTTGCACTATAGTTATAATGTATTGATGTCGGTAGAGAAAGATGCCGTTCTCTTCACCGAGGCCGATCACATCACGCTCCCCATCGTGGTTCTCCAGGATGTACTCCGGGTGCGCCCCGACGTAAAAGTCCTGAGCCTCGACCTGCTGCTGGAACCGGCGTACAGGAACCGAAAGTTCAGCACCTTGGCCTTGCAGTGGAACGACACCGCGATAGAGGCTTTGACACCCGTCGAACAAAAGAAACGCCTTTGCGCCACATTGCCCAGCCAAAACCAAGCTGTAAAATTCTATTACACCCTCACGCTGGGACAGGAAAATATTGCCGCCATCAAAAACCAACTTTATGTTGTGGGGCTGGCCTCACA
The DNA here is from genome assembly GCA_036525235.1 of Chryseolinea sp. Taxonomy (GTDB): domain Bacteria; phylum Bacteroidota; class Bacteroidia; order Cytophagales; family Cyclobacteriaceae; genus Chryseolinea. The sequence continues at coordinate 112,116 of DATDAV010000182.1, forward strand.
ACTCAGCACCGAACGGCTCGACAACCTTGCCATTATCAAAGAGAACCTCGAGAATCGCTTTCTGCTGGACTACCTCACTGTGAATTTTGACGGCGAAGGCGAATCGGCCGCCGGCAAAGTTTTGCAAACTAACTACCTCGTGCCCATGCTGCTGTTGCACGAGCACTACCAAAAAACGGGCGACCTGAAACATGCCCAATATTGGGAGGGGCTCGTGGTGAAACTGGCAGCCGAAAGTGGAAAGGAAGCCCTGGTCAACAACTTTCTCGCCGGCAAAACCTACGAGACCACGCCCTTCGTCCCCTATGCTTTGAACCTGAAAAAAATCGAAGAAGATTTCAAATTTGTAAAAGACAACGTCTATGCCGCCGACGCGGAGGTGACGAACGTAGAATACAACAACTTTTTAGGCTATCTTCAGGATAACAAACGCACGGAGACCTACGAAAAAGCCCGGTTCGATCTTTCACAATACGAGGAACCGGCCTTGTCGTTCATGAAAAGCTATATCGTAAGGTCCTCACCGTCAAAGAAGAAAAAATATTTTACAAACCACCCGGCGATCAATGTTTCTTACCAGGGCGCGCAGGCATATTGCGATTGGCTTACCGAACAATACAACAACGCACCCGGCCGTAAATATCAGAAAGTGAAGTTCCGGTTGCCTTCCGTGAACGAGTGGCAGGTGGCGGCCGCGAGTCTGCGCAACGCCAAGTCGTGGGTGTTGGATGAAAATATGGTCGAGGTAAAAATATTTGAACCGGGACATGACATTTCCAAGAAATATGAAACCAAGGTGGTGTCTATGGCCGAGAAAGATATCTTGTATCCGTGGTTCAGGTACTACAACATGCGCAGCAGCCCGTTGAATTCACGCGGATGTTCACTGGGCAATTTCAGATTTCCAGACAACCTCAAGCCCTGCCCGGGAACAAAGACGACGACCGCTGATGGCTTCTGGCTGATGGGACCCGTGAAATCGTATTTCCCCAATGACATTGGCTTATTCGATGTGGTAGGCAACGTGGCCGAGATGACCAACGAGGAGGGCAAAGCCTGTGGCGGCAGCTGGAATCATCCGCCCGAAGAATCGACCATCAAAAGCATCAACTCCTACCAGGGTCCCGGCGACGATATTGGCTTCCGGGTTTTCATGGAAGTGTTGACAAAATAACCACGCATGTTTTTTGACCGCACCGGTAAAAGGACCGACGAAGAATTAATGCTACAGGTGCAACGGGGCGACGATCGCGCCCTGACCGCCCTGTACGAGCGCTACGGCACACGACTGCTGCGCTACTTCTATCGTATGTTGTGGAAAGACCGCGAGCGCGCCCAGGACTTTCTCCACGACTTGTTCGTGAAGGTGATCGAAAACGCTGCGCGCTTTCAACCCGAAAGAAAATTCTCAACCTGGCTGTATTCCATCGCCCACAACATGTGTAAGAACGAATATCGCAAGCAAGCCTTCCGCAAAGCCCATGGCCCCGCGCCGTCCGACGAAAGTGTGGAGAATCTGGGCTATGCCGCACTGCAGGATCAACAGTTCAAAGACGCCCTCGACAGCGCCCTTGAAAAATTGGAAGAAACCGACAAGCATCTGTTCACCCTCCGCTATGAAGCAGAGCTGAATCTCGAAGAAATAGCCGCCATTTTGGAATGTCCCGAAGGAACCGTGAAGTCGAGATTATTTTATTTGAAGAAAAAATTAGCCGGCTACCTGGGCGCCTATCACCCCGAAAACGCAATGACATGACACCATCGGAAAAAGAACAACAACTCGAGCGACTGTTGGACGAAAAAAGCTTCGACCAACTCACCCACGAAGAAAAAGAAGTGGTGCTCCAAGAATTTGGATCGGAAGAGCAATACAGACTCGCGAGAAAAATCGGTCCGGCTTTGGTAAAACTCAAGACCGGTCTTTCTCCCGATCCATGGATACTCGCCTCGTTGCAAGACCAGGTAAAGATCCACCGACGGCCGTCTGTATGGACCAGCTTTTTCCAGGCACGCGTGCCCGCCTCGGTCATGGCCGGCGCTTGTCTGGCTATCTTCATCATCATGTGGTGGCTAAAACCCGTTCCGGCACCCTCGCCCGTCGCCGTGCGCATGGTGCGTGACACGGTGTACCTGGCCACTGCCCCCGACACGGTTTATCGCCGCAAAATTGTTTACCGGTATCGGTATCGTTACATCACCGTAGCAGCCCCCTCTCCGGCCACCAACGCCAGGGTAATCGAACCCGCGGCCGAGTCGGCGGGCGTGACCATGAAAGACAAGGAGGAACTGGAAAAACTATTGGTGTCCGGATCGGATAAATAAAGCTGCCCATATTCTTCTTGGGTACTTAGCAAATGGTATGATCATTCGCTACTTCTTGCTTGCTGCACATTCGACGTTGGCTGATACGGAGTTTATCACCGGCAAACACCGCCGGTTTTCGGATACCGCTGACGTTTACGTCAAAATGCTTCCGGTTCGCCTAGCCCGCGACCGAAAAACCCCACCCGTACATTGCTCAAAGATCATTCAGGAAAGAAAATACTGGCAAAACCGCCCAACCGGTTCCTTTTCCGCCCGCAACCCGGATGACAAACCTTTGATTTGGACGTATTATCTTTAGTAACGAATCGCTACCCAACCCAAACCAACTGCGTATGAAAACAACCTTGATCCTTGCCCTCCTTGCCCTCACGATTTCGGTGACGGCGCAAACCCCAACCAAACCGGCGGCCGCCTACGGACCCTCCGTTACGCTGGATGCCGCTAAAAAGATCGCTGCAGCGGCCGAGGCTTTTGCCGTGAGCAAGCAATACACGGTAGTGGTGGCGATCGTTGACACGGGAGGTAACCTGGTGATGCTCACCAAAATGGACAACACTCAATTAGGGTCCATCGAGGTGGCTATTGGAAAAGCAAAAACCGCCAACAATTTCAAGCGACCCACCAAAGCTTTTGAAGACGTCGTGGCCGGCGGCGGTGCCGGATTGAAAGTGCTAGGCCTGAACGTCGTGCCGGTCGAAGGCGGCGAGCCCATCTATTCCGCTGACGGAAAGATCATTGGCGCTATCGGCGTTTCCGGGATGACATCGGCGCAGGATGGCGAAGTGGTGAAGGCTGCATTGGGAAATAAATAGGAAAGGATTTCATATCTCCTGCACAAGGATTTTTAGCACTACGCCAGAACTTCAAGACATCCCGAATTTCGAGTGCAGGGAAACCCGATATACTTCGCACAGCATAAAACGAAACCCGGCAAACACTCGAAAAAAGTCGCGCCCGATTTGAAGTGCATCAGCTTTAACTGCTTCTACTCCGCACGCTGTACTCAAGTGAACTTATCCAGTGAAAATTCAAGAAATTTCGACGCAACGTGAGCGCTGGTTAAAGACTTTCATGTCTCAAAATTCGCCGTTCATCTCTGCCGGCAGTGAAGCGGCTGATTTCCGTTGGAAAAAAGTTCCCTTTATAGGACATTTCTAAAACCGGAGACAAGCGCTTTTAATGTTTGACGCCTGTTTGAACCGATTTTTCCACCATTAAAATTTGGCCTCAACCTTGTGTTGTCTCTTTCGTTAGAGAGAGCACTATGCGCTCGATAATGCCTTTAAAATTCCACAACTCCCTCTCGTTGTGGGTGAATGATTCTACACTTTAGTCGGAATCCGGTGTTGTTTTAACTGGACTTGTTTTTGCACTATGCGCTTGGAGGGCTTAATCTACATGTATTCATCGATCAGGAGCTTTAAAACGCTCAACGCACACCGTTTATTGACATTGACAGTGCTGTCTGCCATGCTTTATTCCTGCAGTCAGCATGTCGCCCAGGTTTCCGTTCCTGTTCCTGTGAAAGCAGACACAACGGCAGTGGCCGTATTGGCCCCTGGGAAGCCTGTTTTAATGGATTCTACCGTCTTTGGAAAGGCGCTTACCAAAGAACAGACTAAAGCACAGCAATTTTACCGGAAACATTCCTTCCAGAGCCAGTGGCTGCTGGACAATCAACCGTCGCCGTTTTATACAGCGGTAGAGGCCGTATTGAGCGATGCCGGAAAGTTTGGATTGAACCCCGCCGACTACGACCTGGCGGGCATACAAGAGAGCGTAAAATTGCTCTATGGCGACAAGACCGCGAAACCACAGGCATTGGCCGCCCTGGATCGGCACATCACCGAAATGCTTTTCAAGTATACTACGCACCTCAGCGTTGGCAAGGTCACGGAAACGAAAGGTGGCCGCAGTATTTGGATGCCCAGTCCACGCATCGATCGCGGCCTCGATCTTGCCTTGATCGGCACCGCGCAAACACCCGATGCACTCATGGCGGCCATACAGGCGCTTCAGCCGGCACAAGAACAATACGGCAAACTGCAGCGGGCGCTGGCCTATTACAGGGCATTGGAAAAGAATACACCCTCCCCTGTTGAAATCACGAAAGGCGTGAAGATCAAACCGGAGGAACACAACAACATCATTACGGCAGTCCGCAAGAAATTATCACTCACCGACATGCGGGTGTATCCCGTGGCCTACGACAGCGGCCTGTGCACCCTCGATTCGACGCGTTATGATGCCGGCCTGGTGTTGGCCGTGAAGGAGTTTCAAAGCAAGCATGGCCTGGAAGCCGATGGTATCATTGGCGAGCGGACCTTGCGATTCTTAAATCAATCGTTCAAAGAGAAAGCAGACATTATCGCCCTGAACATGGAGCGCCTCCGTTGGTCGCGCGAAAAGTATGGCGACAACTATATCCAGGTAAACGTTCCGGCCTATACCCTCACGGTGTTTGAAAACCACAAACCGGCACTCGACATGCGGGTGATTGTGGGCGCCGTAGACAAACCGACGCCAATCTTCAACGACGCCATGGGACATATCGTGTTCAGCCCCACGTGGACGGTTCCTACCAGCATCATCCGGGAAGAGATCATTCCACGGTTGAAGAGCGATTCGTCTTATTATGTGAACAAGAACTACGCCTTCTACAAGGACGAAATCGCCATAGACCCTACCACCGAGACCTGGGACGATTCGGCCAACCCTTACAAATACCGCATCGTGCAACAACCCGGGCCCGATAACTCCCTGGGACGTGTCAAATTCCTGCTGACCAACACCATGAGTGTTTACCTGCACGATACTCCCAACCACCGGTTGTTCACAAAGGACTATCGCGCCCTGAGCCACGGCTGTGTTCGCCTGGACGAGCCCGCACGGTTCGCCGCCTATTTGATGCGCGACCAAAACGGTTGGGACCTGGAGCGCATTAAGAAAGCCATGAGCGATTCGATTCCGGCCACGGTCCGTTTAAAAAAGAGATATGATGTTTACATTGACTACATCACGGTCTGGGTAGACGAAAATGACTCGATAAACTTCCGGGAAGACATCTATGGTCATGACAGACGCCAACTGCTGTTGCTGTTTCCGAAAGAAAAGGAGCAAGCAAAAATGAGTGGCGACGTCGCAGGCCTCTAACGGATTAATCCATCCACAAAAAATAAGAAGCAAGCGCTCCTAGGCAGTCCGGATTACTCCGCACTGGTGGGAACCGACGCGGGGAGACTTGAAATCAAAGGAGCGGGATTGAGATACTGTGAGCTTTGAAGATAAGCGGCGTCGTTGTAGTAGGCAAAGATGAGCGTGTTATTCTTTATCGTCTGAATGATCTCTTTAGAGAGTCCCTGGGGTAGCGCCGGGCAGCCCTGGCTTCTGCCAAGCCGGCCGTATTTCTTTATCCAGGATTCGCTCACATACTCCGCTTCATGGATCACCACCGCACGTTCGCGGGCTTTGTCGTTGTAGCCTTGTTCAAGACCATCGAGTTTCAGACTAAAGCCTTTGCCGCCGATGTAGGTTTCGGCCGTGGCAAAGAATCCCATGCTGCTTTGATTCGAGTGCAGCACATTTGAAAAGGCCGTAGCTTTGTTTTCACCTGAATTTTTTCCGTGACTCACATACGTGTGATACGCCACCCGCAGCGCGGACAGGTCGAGGGTATAAAATCTTTTTTCTGTGCTCGGCTTTGTGAAGTCGATGATGGTGAGCAATTTTTTGCCGCTGAGCCGGCCTTGTTGTTGCAACGTGCCATAGCCGATCATACCGTAGCGGAACGCATCGAATGCCAGGCCATAGTCCGACAAATTCATGGTGTTATAAAGATGCACCAACGAGTCTTCAAATTGCAGGCGCTCCGGTTCAAGGTTTCCGTTCACAAAACGGATATTGGCCGTGCTGTCTTGGAGATATGCTTGTGATTCGTAAACAGGTTTTCCCGGATGCCGGGGTGTAAAAAAAGGAGGGTGAAACGCCAAAAGGCAGGCAACTAGGAAGTACATGCTAAAAAAGAGGGTTATTTTTTACTGAATCAAAAGTAACCCGTCGCGGCCCCCCGAAAAGTGCAGGTATGGCCTAAAAAGCACGCAACCGATTTTTGGGTCGATTCAGCCGTTGGATGAACTTATTTAAAGGACAAATGGAGCAACCCAAGTTCCCGGGATCGCGGACTAACAACATTACCCCCTTCCTTTTGGTCACGGAAGGAAGATGCCGGCCCACAACAAGGCTTTTTTTTGATTTTTGTCAAGCCCTTGTGGTCGCAAACCTTTCATATTTGCAGCGATAAAACACCATACACCCCATGACAACTGAGCATCCCAATCTAAAAATTATCAACACCTTTTTCACGGCCTATGGAAGTCACGACGTCGACCTGATGCGTTCCGTGGTGGCGGAAGACGTCCGCTGGACCATTCCTGGCCACCATCCCCTGAGCGGTACCAAGGTAGGAATCGAAGAAGTAGTCGCCTTCTTTTCTCAACTGGCCAAGTCCGATTTCAAGGCCGATCCCATTGTGCTGGGGGTTAACGACAACTATGTTATCGACTGTCATCGCGGGTGGAGCAACCGGGAAGATGGCAACAACCTGGACATGCTCTGGTGTCTGCTTTGGAGAATCGAAAATGGAAAGATCCAGGAAGTGGTCAACTTTGCGGCCGACCAACACGAGGCGGACCGCTTTTTTTATAAGGCTTATAAGCTCAAGCCTGTCCAGGATAGAATAGCCGGTTAAAGCCCGGAAAAATCTTCCGTGGGACTTTTTCTCCCGCATACACCACACAGGCCTTTTTCTTATCTTTCATAAGCTTGTGTCCGCATGCGCTACCAGAAATTCCATCCCGCCAAAGTCTTACTCCCCTTCGTGGAGTGCTATTTCATTTGGGAGGGTGAAGCGACCGAAAGCATGCAGGTGCAAAGCCCTCCCAATAGCTACTCTTCTATCGTGTTCAACTATGCGGACGTGTACAAGGCATCCCAGCACAAAGATGAGCCGGTGGTGGTGCCGCGCGCGTTTGTGTCGGGGCAGTTCACGTCCAACTACACGTTGTGGCTCCACGGCAAGATCGGCATCGCGGGCATTGTGTTGCGGCCTTCGGGGCTTTACAATTTCTTTGGCGTGCGCATGTCGCAATTGGTGAACGCCCGGGTTTCCCTCTCCTTCCTGCCAGGGCTGCCGGAAGATATTCTTTGGACGGCCGTGAAGAATCAGTCTTCTGACGACGGTCGCATCAAGGTGTTGGAGGAATTGGCGCTCTCGCATGTAACCGTAGCAAAAAGCAATCTCACCGTCATCGACGAAGCAATCGACTATATCGATGCCTGCAAAGGATGCATTTCGGTTGAGGCCGTGGCCAGCCACCTGAAGATCAGCCGGCGATACCTGGAAAAGAAATTCCTGGAAAAGGTGGGCGTGTCGCCAAAATTCTATAGCCGCATAAAGCGATTTGGAAACTTGTCTAACAAGATCGCTCACCATGAAAAGATCGACTGGCAGGAAATTGTGGAAGAATATGGCTTTCACGATCAGTCCCACTTGGTAAAAGAGTTTATGGAGTTCAACCGGATGAACCCCACCCGTTATCATTTGCTCCACCAGGAGCTGAGCCGTTTTGTAAAACAATAACCCGCACCGTTCGCATTTTTACAAGGGCGAGTAACGCCCGCATGCGAGCTTTACAGCATCAATAAAAACAAACCCCTCATGAAAAAGACAGTTACCCTCTTCCTGTTTCTCATCTTCCTTGGTTTCTCCGGCCATGGGCAGGAAACCAAACTATGGACGGACGCCGACCGCAAATACCTTCTGGACAACCTGACCCGCTCGCGCGACGAATTGATCCGCGAAACGAAAGACCTCACCAAAGAACAATGGAGCTTTAAGGAATCGCCCGATCGCTGGTCGATCAACCAGGTGGTGGAGCACATTGCCACCTGGGAATTGCTGATGACCCACGATGTGAGCCGCATGCTTTCCAATGGTCCGCAATTGGAGATGGCGGCCAAGGCAAATGCCGACAGCACCTACTTCGCTTTTATTATGGAAGAGAAACAGCATATCACGATAGATTATACTAAACCGTTCACCTACACCGTACCGATGGGGCTGAATGATCTGAAAAACAATATGGCCTGGTTGTTAAAAATGAGAAACGAGTCTATTGGTTATGTTACCAGCGCCACTGAGGACTTGCGCGTATACTTTATGCGGGGTGGCGGCAGCAATATCCATCAGCGCTACATCACCATTTTCGGGCATATGGACAGGCATTTGCGGCAGATCAAAAAAGTGAAGCAACATCCCAATTACCCGAAGAAAAAGTAGGCATCTTCATTTTGTTACTAAAAATATAATCGAACATCATCACCAAAAACCCTTCATCATGAACCCCTCCATTCACCAACAAGAGCGCGTGGACGTGCTCGCCAAAAAAGGAACTTGCATTGAATTCTTTTCCGCATACCAGGATATGGATGTGGACCGCATGCTCGGCCTGTGTGCGCCTAACAGCACCGTTTCGTTTGTTCCCCTCGGCGCCGACTATGCCGGCAAACTTCATGAGATCGGCAAGGCCGTCTGGTCAGCCCTGATGGACGCCTTCCCCGACCTTGACAACACCGTGAAAAGCCAGCAATATGACGAGGCTGCCGACGCGGTAACGTGCCAGGTAGTGATCTTTGGCAAGCAGGAGAAAGAATTTGCCGGGCTCTCTCCGAAAGGCAATGGCTTCGACAGCGAACATATTTTTATTTTTCGCTTTGACCCCGATGGCAAGATCACGGATCTAAAGATCGATTGGGATCATGAAAATTTTGTGAAGCAGTTGACAAGGTGAAAAAAATGCTCCCTCATTTTGGCTTTATCTTAAGAACAATAAAAAGGCCTGAAGTTTCTTCAGGCTTTTTTATTTCAGGTCAATCAATACTGTAGCTAGCACCAAAAAAGGAGCGTGACACTGTAACAAACTACCCAAGCATGCGTCTCGCTACAAACTTCAAGCATGCTTTCCCTGGAAACCCACAACCTCAGCCATCGTTTTAGCAGCGGACAACGTGTGCTCCGCGACATCAATCTCGCTGTGCCGCAGGGAGCGATCTATGGATTTCTAGGTCCCAACGGAGCAGGCAAGACGACCACGCTGCGCTTGATCCTGGGGTTATTGAAACGGCAGGAAGGTTCGATCACGATCTTTGGAAAGGCCTTCGATAAAAGTCGTATTGACATTCTGCGCCGGGTCGGGTCGCTGATCGAGAGCCCTTCGGTATACGGACACCTTAGCGCCAAAGAGAATCTTGCCATTTTTCAAAAAGTATATCAATGCCCGCCGGCCAATATCCCACACGTGTTGGACTTGGTTGGTCTTGGCGACACCGGGCGGAAGAAAGCGTCACAGTTTTCGTTGGGCATGAAGCAGCGGCTCAGCATTGCGCTGGCGTTGCTGCCCGCACCGGAGCTGCTCATTTTGGATGAACCAACAAACGGCCTCGATCCCAACGGCATCATTGAAATGCGTGAACTGCTCAAGACGTTGAATAGAGAGCACGGCACCACTATCCTCGTCTCCAGCCACCTATTGGCGGAGATCGACAAGTTGGTAACGCACCTGGGCATCATCCACCAGGGCGAACTGATTTTTCAGGGCACGCTGGATGCGTTGAAGAGCAAGCAACAGCAAACGCTCCACATTGTGTTGGAGGCCGGCGACCCCCAGGCGGCGCTGCGCCTGCTGCTCGATGAACGGATGGAAGCCCTCTACACCGATGGCCATATCCGTCTTCCGGCGATGACCAAAACGGAGATCGCCGCGATGAATAGAAAGCTGGTTTCGGCTGGGATCGAGGTCTATGCGATCCGTCCCGTGAAGAATGATCTCGAATCCATTTTTATAGACCTTGTAAATCCCTGATCATGGCAAACGCATATGTTGTCAGCCTTCAAAGCGAATGGCTGAAGAAAAAAGGAAGCCTGGCTTCATGGATGGTGGTGACCGGCGCCTTCTTCACACCAACCATCATCATTATTGCCCGGGTTGTTTATCACGAGCGCTTGCCAGCGCTATATTCGTCGGATGGCTTCTGGACTTTGTTGTGGAGAAATGCATGGGAGTCGATGGCCATTTTCCTTCTGCCGCTTGGTGTTATTTTGGCCACCAGCCTGATCGCGCAGTTGGAATACAAGAACAACACCTGGAAACAGCTTCACACGACGCCGCTCCCCCTCACAGTCATCTTCCTCTCGAAGCTCACGGTGATTGCTGTGATGATGATGCAGTTCCTTATTTTGTTTAACCTCGGCATTTGGCTGGCCGGCGTTGTTCCCCGACTGATCATTCCGGGTGTGTCGTGGCCCGGTGCGATACCATATGATTATTTTTTGCGGGAGGACCTATTTTATTTCGTCGACTGCTTGCCCATCATTGCCTTGCAGTATTTGCTTAGCCTTCACTACCGGAATTTTTTGGTCAGCATCGGGTGTGGGTTTATTTTTTGGATCGGGGCACTGGGGACCTTGTCGTGGAAATACGGATTCCTTCTTCCTTATACTTATTGCATGTTCAATTATCTGAAGGCTGGTGTAGAAACCAAAGCGGCCGTTCCACCGGTGAATATACATTGGATGGCGCTTGGGTATTTCCTTGTCTTCACGGTTGCCGGTTATTATTTATACATCACAAAAAAAGAAAAGGGTTGAGCACTGATCATTTCTGTGAGGCCTCCTGAATGATTTTATCATAAACACTCCTTGCGTGATCATACGCTGTAGCTGCTGCCGCACGTTCACTAGCGCGGATCTGGCCTTCTTTCATTTTCCAGCATTGGTCAACGGTCTTGCGGCACCAGTCGGCGCTGCGCAATTCCCGAATGGGTTTGCCGTTTACGATCACAAACACGGGGTTGGTGTGTGAGCTGGGATAAATTCTCAGCGCAAGCCAACTGGATTTGGTGACGGGATACGAAAAATTGATATCCTTGAACGTGCCATCCGCCAGGATCTCAGTCGACTCCACCGGTTCGCCATTAACCAGTAACTCGACCTTAACATTGCGGCTACTTCCCACGCGGGCCCTTTCGATGTGCCAGTAAGGCTGTCCGTCCACCGCTCGCTTTGCAATGGATTTACTTTCGTCACTTTGCTGCGCAGGCAAATTGGCGGTGACCCGCGCGGTTACTTTCATTGTTTGCTTGCCTTTCACTTGCACTTCGCTGTTCTTTGTGCCGGCCTCGGTTCCGTTCACCGAGAAGTCGAGAATGTGGGAGCCTCCGTCGGTGACGTATGACCGTCCTTTTTTTATGGCCTCTACATAGTTGTCGTAGCTCAGGGGGCCATCGGGTTTGAAATAGCTTCGTCCCAATCCTACGCGTTCGTCGTAGATGCAGGGGAAGTCGGTTTCGCCGCTGAGTCTTGTTCTGAACCCGGCGTTGAGCGTATTGTACCACATATTCAATTCCCAAGGTGCGGGTGTGTCGCCCAGGCTATAAAAATCAACGGCGCCGTGGGTGATGGTAACGATGTATTCCATAGCGCCGATGCCATCCATTTTGGGTATGACATAGTTCGGGAGATCTTTTGTGGGCTCAAGCGGTTCCAGTCCCCACCCCGAGTGCGCATAGCCCACGACGGCGTTTTGGGATTTTGCCCACGTCAACACGGGCAACGTCCAGCTCGGCCAGTCTTCTATTGTTTTGGTGCCAGGGTAGTCGTCTTCTTTCAACCGGAGCAACACGATGTGGCCGGCGTGCGACGAGGGGAAGCCGGAGACTTCCACATCATTGCGCATGATGTTTTTAGAGGTCGAAAGCGGGTCGTCCTTGCCCGTGAAGAATGTCTTCTGGTGATACCAACTGGGACCCCACGCCAACACGGCCGAAACGTTCAGATCCTCGCCCAATTCCTGGCGCCACATGTCTGCGGGGGGCACGCCTTCTTCCGGGCTGTCATAGTGACTGCAGCCCCCGCCATGCACATGGTGATCGGCGCTGTACCATCCCAGCTTAGCCATGTCTACCCAGCGCCGGAGCTGGAACGACGTCGTAAAGGTTGCTACGTTTGGCGGGATGATCAGCTCGCGGGTTTGCGAAATGTATTCCGGGCCACGGGTGAAGGTGACGGAATATTTGCCGGGGGGAAGCTGCACGTGTTCGCCGTGCGTCCGGTAAACCTGGGGTTGAAAAAAGAAGTCGGGATATTCGTCGAAGGCTGCCACGCGGCGTGAGGGAAGCGGGTAGATGCCTTTCAGCCTTGCGGGGAGCTTGTAGTCGTCATAGTGAAATTCTTGTTGTGCTGCCCATAAGTGGAAGGGTTGGTCTTTCCGGTTCTCCGTGCTGTCGAGCAGGCGTTCGATCCCATCGGTGATGAGGAACGATGCCATGGTGGGAGAACCATCGTCGTCCTTGACTTCGAAGGTGACCTTCACCGAAGAGCGGATGTCAAACAGAATGTTGATCGTATTTCGAAAGCCAATATCCTGTGTGCCTTGCCCGATGTTGAAACCGATCTCTGCTTCACGTTGACCGGCATCTTTACTATAAATCTGTACAACAACATACTCTAAACTCAAACCCGAGAGGTGCGTCGTCAACGGGCGGTTTCGATATACTTGCATCTCCAGGAAACGATTCTCCGATTGTCCCGGAGAAATAATGTCTTCGTCCTTGACTTTCGGATTTTGACTCGGCGCGTGCAACGGTCGCACGGCATTCGGGCTTTCAATATTCAACTGCGGCGTGACCCCTGCATCGTTTTGCACCTTGACAAGAAAGCTCGTCCAGCCACCCTGGATCAAGACTGGTTTTGCCGGTCCGCGGGCGACTTTTACGCGCGCCTCCGGGTTGATGCTGACCATGGCCAGACAGTAGGGATCGAGGATCGCCTGTATTTGTGTTGCCGTCTCCTGCGTGAGTGCTTTGTCCTTCAAGGCCTTCAAACGTTTAGCATCGTCGGCCGACAACGAGCTGCCCAGGAACGACAACGCTTCCTGCAAACGGAGCGCCTGCGCAAGCAAGGGCTGCGGCTCGACCGTTGTGGCCGTTGGGACGGTGTGAGCGGCATGATCGGTATGCTCGGTGTGTTGCCCAAACAAGGCTGTCGGCGCCACAAAGATTGCAACAATGACTAGAAAGCGTTGTACTCGAAACATAGCTTGCTTTTTCATAGGTTGGTGAATTACTTGAAGAATACGACAAACTTTTACTCCCTCGTTCCACCCTATTAAGTTCATGATTTTTTTTCGGAGAACCTGAGTTTTCTTGCATTCTTATCAAAGATTCGATCATCCTGTATCGCCTTGCCGATGGCCATGGCGCATATGCCCATCATCCGATAAACAAAAAAAAGATGCAGGTCTGAAATCCAGTGGTCTGCGTGCTTCCGTATGTGGGGTACAACTCTAAAAAATAAACCCTATGAAATCGAAAAGAATGAATTCGGTTGTACTAACCGCATGTATGTTTGTGTTCGCCTTGATCCAGGCTACGGCACAAGAAAAAACCGTGATGGTCGGTGGCGCGCAGATGTATCCTTCGAAGAACATCATCGAGAACGCCATGAACTCGAAGGATCACACCACCCTGGTGGCCGCGGTGAAAGCTGCTGGCCTGGTCGAAACTTTGCAAAGTAAAGGGCCCTTTACCGTCTTTGCTCCCACCAACACAGCCTTTGATGCGCTGCCTGCCGGAACCGTGGAAACACTATTGAAGCCAGAGAACAAGGCGATGCTGAGTGGTGTGCTCACGTACCACGTCGTAGCCGGCAAGCTGGACAGCCAGGAACTTATGAAGAGAATCAAAGCGGGCAACGGCAAAGCGGAGCTCACCACGGTGGCGGGAGGAAAACTTTGGGCCGCCATGGAAGGCAACACGCTGAAGATCTGGGATGAGAAAAACAATGCTGCACGGGTCACCGTCAAGGACGTTTATCAGAGCAACGGGGTGATCGAGGTGATTGATAAAGTGCTGATGGCGAAGTAGGGCTAGTATCCTTCATTATAAAAAAGGTGACCTCTCAATGGGGGTCGCCTTTTTTGAAGTCAGTCTTCGCAGCGATACCGGATTCTCCAGAACATCATCTCGTTGGAAACTACCGGATACCCGTTGCTAGAGTAATAGTTACTAATAAGGCCGTTGTCGTCTTTGATGATCGTGTAACTTCTTTCAACACCCTGCCCATCAGCACCCAGGGTGATCGTTTGTCCCCAGGTAAAAAATTGATATAATGTTGCGGCGGTGCAATTGTTGCGACTCGGCTCCACAAACAGAATATCCTCAAGATAGAGCCTTAACTCTGGCATGGCAGAGTAGAACGGAAGGCTGGTGTCGAACGAATGGTTGACGCGTGCATTGGGTGCGGTGAAACTACCACCGGTGTAGACTGATTTGGCTGTATTGCCATCGGGGCCGTAGACATAGTGCAGCGTAAAATATGCGGGACTGATTCCATCGGAGTTGAAAATATCGGCTATGCGGCCTTGCTCATCATAGGCAAATTTGGAAATCCTGAGGCTGTAGCCCGTCCCATCCACCCAATTAATCTGCACGATCCTGTCATTCGCCCAGATTACTGAGGCGGTGGCTGACAGCTGCTCAGTAACTGGATTGAAGAGCGTAAGATCAAAAAATTGAAACTCGACAACCTTTCCTCCTGCGTCGTATCCAAAGTGTACTCGTTTGGATGGATTTGACGGGTATCCGCTGACGAGAAACATTCGCATATCGTTCAACTTATGATCATCGCCATAATCGAATATAACCGAATCGTAACTGCGGCCTGCCCACGGCCACAAATTGGCACCCACTATATAGACAGGCTTGCACTTGGTTTCAGTCGCGGTGAGGCCGACGGTGATCTGCTGCGAAATCGAGTCCTTGATGCCGTTCTTTTCGACTACGAGTTTGATGGTGAACAGACCACTCCCAGCATACGCGTGGTCAGGGCTTTGCGTCGTAGAAACTGAACCATCGCCAAAATCCCATCGAAACGTTTCGGCTACCGAACAGGAACCATCAAGCGTGACCGTAGCATTGTGAACGGCGGACGTGGGTGCCTGGAAGCAGGCTTTGGGAGGGCCATTTTTTTTAAGGTCGTCTTCGTCCTTCTTGCAACCGGATAGCGTTAAACACAGGAAACAAAAAGCGAGCAGCGAAAATCTCATATCCATCGGGTAATTCAGTTAAGCCTAATCTGGCAAAGATAGGTTATCACTGGCAAATTAAAACACAGTACCCGCTACCACTCATAAAATAAGGTCCAAAATAACGATCTCGGAGCCCGACTCAATCCTATCTCAGTATTTCCTTTTTTACTACATTGACCCCCTGATTTCCAATACTGAATTCCTATGGATCTTCGTTCGTCGCAGCTGCAACCCGACGAGCATTAAAGAACCCACGCATTACATCTTACAAACACATTTAATCTAGCCAAGCTATTCATGAACACCGAATCTTTTTCAAACCGATACTCCCTAAAACGCCTTTCAACGGTCGCGTTAGCCATTGGGCTTTTGGCGTCCTGTCAGCAAAAGGAAAAGGAAAAAGCTGTGGATCTCAAGATCAAGCAACTCGACCCCAAGCAGTCAGCGGAAATGGCCACTGCCGTCGAAGCGGTGGTCACACCCCAGCTCGCCGAAGGCCTCACCCTCAAACTCTGGGGTGTCGATTCCTTGATTGCCGACCCTGTGTCGATCGACATAGACGATGACGGCAAGCTCTACTACACCCGCACCATCCGCCAAAAGCACACCGAATTCGACATCCGCGGACACCAGGACTGGGAGATCGAATCCATTTCCCTAAAAAATATTGAAGAGAAACGCGACTTTCTACACCGCACCCTCTCTCCCGAAAACAGCGAAAAAAACAAGTGGCTGGAAGACCTGAACCACGATGGCTCGCACGACTGGCGTGACATGACCGTAGAGAAAGAACTGGTCTATAGCGTAGAAGATGTTTCCGGCGACGGCGTGGCTGACAAGTCCCAAGTGGTGATCGAAGATTTCCACGACGAAGTGACCGACGCTTCCGGCGGTGTGCTTAAGCATGGCAAAGACCTCTTTGTTGCCATCGGTCCCGACCTATGGCGTCTGAACGATACCAACGGTGACGGCGCGATCGACGACAAAGTTTCGTTGTCGCACGGCTATGGTATCCACGTTGGCTTTAGTGGCCACGGCATGTCGGGCGTCGAGATCGGTCCGGAAGGGAAGATCTATTGGCAGATCGGTGATATCGGTTTTAGCGGCAAGGACCAAACCGGCAAAGCGTGGGAACATCCCAACAGCGGCGTGATTGTGCGCTCCAATCCCGACGGCAGCGACTTCGAAGTATTTTCGTATGGCAATCGCAACACGCATGAGTTTGTGTTCGACGAATACGGCAACCTCATCAGTGAAGACAACGACGGCGACCATCCCGGCGAAAGCGAACGCATCGTCTATGTGGTGAACGGCGCCGACATCGGCTGGCGTACCAACTGGCAGTTTGGAAAATACCGCGACCCTGAAAACAATACGTATAAAGTGTGGATGGACGAAAAAATGTACAAGCCGCGTTGGGAAGGCCAACCCGCCTACATCACGCCCGCCATCGCCAACTATGTGAACGGTCCCACCGGGATGTTGTACAACCCCGGCACGGCGCTGGGCAAAGAATGGCAGAAGACCTTTTTCATCGCTGAGTTTGTGGGCAACCCTTCGCAATCGGGGATCCATGCATTCAAGCTGAATCCGAAAGGCGCAACGTTTGAGCTAGGCGAAAATAAAAAAATCCTCGGCGGCGTGCTGGCCACTGGTATTGATTTTGGTCCCGACGGCGCCATGTATGTGGCCGACTGGATCGACGGCTGGGGCACTAAAGACCACGGCCGCGTATGGAAACTCGATGTAGCCAATGCCGACGCTGCAGAGCGAAAAGATACCGAGACCCTTATCCGCAGCGATTTCACAAAGTTCGATGCTGCCAAATTAGAGCAGTTGCTCGCGCACGCCGACATGCGCGTACGCCAAAAGTCACAATTTGAATTGGCGACGCGCGGCGACGAAGGCATGGAGGTTTTCAAAAGAAGCATCGCACAAAAAGAACATCAGCTTGCACGCGTCAATGCCATCTGGGGTATCAGCCAATTGGCGCGGAAAGATCAGAAGAACGCCGCCGTGCTCGTGCCCTTGCTCCAGGATAGTGATCCGGAAATTCGCGCCCAGGCCGCCAAGTGGATTGGCGATGTGCGTTATAAAGGCGCAGGTGCTGCGTTGATCCCTCTGCTAAAAGATGACTACAGCCGCGCCCGTTTCTTTGCTGCCGAAGCCTTGGGACGCACGGCTTATGAGCCTGCTATTGGTGACCTCGTCGAATTGTTAAAAGCAAACAACGATGAAGATGCTTATATCCGCCACGGCGCGAGCCTGGCTCTTGCACGCATTGGAAAAGCTGAGCCGCTTGTTGCTCTGGCAAACAATCCTTCGCGTGCCGTGCGCATCGGCGCCGTGCTTGCCCTTCGTCGTTTGAGTAATCCCGGCATTGCCGCCTTTTTAAAGGACAGCGATGAATTTGTCGTGACGGAAGCTGCACGCGGCATCAACGATGATCTCTCCATTGAAGGCGCGTTGCCCGCGTTGGGCGACGTGTTGAAGGACACGAAGTTCACGGCGGAAGCCTTGTTGCGTCGCGCCATCAATGCCAATCTTCGCGTGGGCACTGAAGCGTCGATGCAAAACCTGATTGACTACGCAGCCAATGAAAAGGCTCCTGTGGCGATGCGTTCGGAAGCTTTGGCTGCATTGAGCACCTGGGCGAAACCGTCGGTCTTGGATCGTGTGGATGGACGTTTCCGCGGTAAGATCACCCGCGATGACAAACCTGTGAAAGATAAGTCGGCTGCAACACTGACCACATTAACCAGCAATAAGGACGCGGCTGTTCGGTTGGCCGCTGTGAAAGCACTTGGCAAACTGAAGATCGCTTCTGCATCACCTCAATTATTTGCACGTTTGAAAAGTGATCCCAGCGCTCCCGTGCGTGAAGAATCGCTGAAGGCGCTGGCCTCCATCACCGATCCCAAAATTGGCGATGCCATTAAGACGGCCTTGGCCGATAAGGAAAAAGAAGTTCGCGTGACGGCATTGGACCTCTTGCCCAAGATGAATATCGACAAGCCGCTGATGGTGACGTTGCTCACCGATGTGATCAACACCCGCACCGTGGAAGAAAAACAAGCGGCGCTGACGACCCTTGGCACGCTTCCATTTGAAAACACACAACCTGTGTTTGACAAACTCTTGACGCAACTCGAACAGAAAAAGCTTCCTGTTGAAATCAACCTGGAGCTTGCCGAGGCCATCGGCAATACCCACAACAAAGACCTGGGCGCGCGCTTCAAAAAGATCAGCGCTTCGATGTCTACCGACACGTTGAAGGCTGCCTATGCCGGGGCACTGCTCGGGGGAAATCCTTCGCGCGGGGCACAAATCTTTTATGGCCACCAGACGGCACAGTGTATCCGCTGCCATTCCTATGGCGACATGGGCGGCACGGCCGGACCACGGCTTAACGGCGTCGCCACACGCCTGACACGCGAGCAACTGTTGGAAGCCCTTATCAATCCCAGCGCGAGACTTGCACCGGGTTATGGCATCGTGACTGTGGAGACGAAAGACGGCAAAACAGTGAGCGGCATCCTGCAGGAAGAAAAACCGGACTATCTGAAGCTGAAGATCGGCAACCGGCCTGATACGCTCGTGCAAAAACAAACCATCGCCAAGCGGACGGATGCTGCGTCAAGCATGCCGCCGATGCGGTTGTTGTTGACGAAGAAAGAGATCAGGGATGTGCTGAGTTTTATTGCTACGTTGAAGGAGTAGACCAATAAAAAACTACTAAAAAAAAGAGTAATCAGGTTTCTTGATTACTCTTTTTTTTTGCCAGTCTGAAGACTGGGATTATTTTGGGTACAAGTGTGAACACTTACACCAGCTAAACGAAATCGCCCGGCACGTCCTTTAGCAAAATCCGGATCTCGCGGAGGGCGTACGTGAGTTGATTTTCTACGGTCCGCTTTGAGATCTCCAGGCGGGCAGCAATCTCATCGTTGGAGAGATTCTCCCGGCGGCTCAAACAAAAAATTTCCTGGCAACGCTTGGGGAGCTTGACGAGGAATTGATCGATCTCTTTTTGTAACTCAAAAGTGGACACTTCGGGAGATTGGATCAGGTAGCCTGTCTCCAGGGTGATCTTTGACAAGTCATCTATGTAAAGCATGGGGCTAACTTTTTTTGCGCGCATGAACCGGTACACATGATAACGCGCGGAAGCCTGGAGATAAGGCTTGAAGGAATCGATCGCCAGGTTGTGACGCTTTTCCCAAATGCTTAGAAATATATCCTGCACGAGGTCGGCGCAGGCGCCTTTGTCTTTCAAATGAGCGAATGCAGACGTGAAGGCGGCCGACCAATAACGTTTGAAAAGAAGGGCAAAGGCGTTTGCGCTGTTCTTCTGCACTTCATTCCACAGTACTGAATCCGGTGTTTGTTCAGTGAGCATCGCAGGTTATTAAAAAAGCGCCCAAATGTAAGTGGTGAAATTCAGAAACGTGTGCTCTCAACATTAACTAAACTTTAACCTTTTTCATAAAAAGAAAATATTCACATGCCTGTGTGTGACCGCATCGAATATACTCTATGGTGGTAGCAAACTTGTGCATGAATGACTGAAGACGAATACATCAAGCTCTACGAAAAATACCTGGCCGGTCAATGCACGCCGGAAGAAGAAAAGATCATAAAAGCTTTTCAGGATGAGTCCTTCCTGGAAGATCGTCCGTGGGATACAGAGACCCTGGGTGATCAGCAGGAAATGGAACAACTACTGTTGGAACGACTTCAACATCGATTGCTCCCGTCTGCCAGGGCGGTTGAAACGAATAACGTTCGTTGGCTTTTTTGGAGATATGCGGCGGCGATTCTTTTGATTGGGCTGTCATCCTATGGTCTCTATATGTATTATCGTCCAGTACAGATGAACAAAGATCTCACCCGGAGATTGTATCCTATTCCGTCCACGGAATTGAAAACCAATCCCAACCTGAGGCCTAATCCCGGCTATTAACTATTTAATTTCACTAGGCAGCAGGACGTTGTTCTGCTGCCTTTTTTAAAACTACACCACATTTTTTTAAAACTACACCACATGAAAAAACAACTCAGTATCGTTTTGATCGTATTGATCGCCATTTTGAAAGCCAGCGGTCAAACAGATAATCTACCAATCAATCACATCCAGGTGATCGGTTCTCACAACAGCTATAAGAAGGCCATCGATCCCGCACTGTTCAAGATCCTGAAGGCGCGCGATTCCGTGGCGATGAGTAAAATTGACTATAGCCATATCAGCATCACCGACCAATTGAATCTTGGACTTTTAAATTTGGAGATCGACGTGTATGCCGACACCCAGGGCGGACGTTATGCTCATCCCAACGGATTGGATTGGGCCCCTGGTCAACCGCCGTTCGATACGGAAGGGGTGATGAAGAAACCCGGCTTTAAGGTTTTTCATATCACTGACATAGATTTCAGAAGCCACTGCCTCACGTTTCAACAGTGCCTGCAAGACCTGAAAAAATGGTCGGACGCGCACCCGACGCACAATCCCGTTTTCATCACCATGAATGCCAAAGATGAAAGCATCACACGGCCAGGTTTTACGGCCGCCGAAAAATTCACAACGGCTACCTACGATGCCCTTTTCAAAGAGATTGCCGACTATTTGGGCACCAGCTATGTCATCACCCCAGACCAGGTGAGAGGCAAATACAAAACGCTCGAAAGCGCCGTACTCGCCAGCCATTGGCCTACCCTGAAAGAAGCCAAGGGAAAATTCATTTTCATCCTGGATGAAAAAGGACCAAAGGTCGACCTCTACGTCGCGGGCCATCCATCGTTGAAGGGCAGAATGCTTTTTGCCAACGCCGCTGTGGGAACGCCTGAAGCCGCCATCCTCATCATGAACAGCGCGAAGCGCGACCAGGAAGCGATCAAAGACCTCGTGAAAAAAGGCTACATCGTTCGCACGCGGGCCGACTCCGATACAGACGAAGCGCGCGCCAATGACAAAAGCAGCTTTGAAGCGGCACAACAATCGGGCGCACAGATCATCACGACCGACTATTATCAGAAGAGCACACATTTCAAATCCGACTATGTGATCAGCTTTGAAGGCAATACGTACTTTCGCGAATCCCCGCTTTTCAAAAGCAAGACAACGCATGCAGGTTCCAAATAAGCGGAACACTTTTTTTAATCATTTACCAGGTATAAAACCATCCGTATGTCTCTTTATAGAAGAGTAGTGGCCGTATTGTTTCCTCTTTTTCCGAATCTGCTGGTCGCGCAGCTGTCGGATCACGAGACATTTTTGATTCGATCGAAAACTGCTTTTAAAGAGCTCGTCGCAAAACAAAGTGCCAGTACGATTACACCACCTATATCTTAAAAAATGATGATGCGCTAAAAATTGGCGACGCGACATTGGATGCCATCCATGTTGTTGCCCAGGATGAAACAACAGAACTTTGGATCCTGAACCATCCGGATTTCCCCATCGTGTGTAAAGTAAAAAATAACCCGATGGGCGTTGATGTGTCTTTGAACGCTATTAAATGAGAGACCCCTTCATTAACCCGGGCCTTCGGGCCCGGCGTTTTTGAATGGATGGTTGAACCGCCTAGCGCTTTATATCGATCTCGTAGGTAAAGCTGTCGCCGCGATAATAGCCCAGGTTATATTCTACGGGGCGGTCGCCAGGGTCGCAGACCACGCGTTTGCGGAACAATACCGGGTCACCTTTTTTTATGCTTAGCTTTTTTGCCACATCGGTCGGGGCGCCGATAGCATTTATTTTTTCCTTGGATATGGAAGCAATGGTGGCGTGTTCCTGCTCCATGATCTCATAGAGATGACGGGTGAAATCTTCTTTGCCGGTGAGACCCACGCGCGGATGGAAATAGGAAATGAAATATACAAACGGCCCTTTCGCCACACCGCGCAAACGCTCCAGCTTCAGCACCTTTTTGCCTTCCTCAATTTGTAATGTATTGGCCACGTCGGCGTCGGCATTGATCCAACTGACTTTGATATCGAAGTTGACAAACTCCACGCCCTTGCTGTGCATCTCTTCGCTAAAGCTCAGCCAGTTGTTGAGGCGTGTGCTCACCGCGTTTTTGACCGCCCGTGTTCCTACGCCTTTTTTTCGAATCAGCAGGTTCTCGTGCTCGAGTTTATTTGTCGCTTGTCGTATGGTGTTGCGCGATATGCCCAGCCGCTTTGCCAGATCAATTTCCTTGGGGAGCATTTTGCCGTTCTGGTACTGCGGACTTCCGATCAGCCGACGCATCAGTGTCTCCACCTGCACATGCAACGGAATGGGACTGTCGTGATCTATTTTGAACTCTACCGTCTCTTTTGACGGCTTTGCTTTTACGGCCATACGAATAAAAAGTAATAGTTAAATTTACGGGTTCTCAGGGAAAGCGCAAATTTATGTCCTAATGTCCCTACATATAAAAAGAGCCTGTTCACCCGCACACGTATGAATCCGAATCCTTAGAAACGCGGACCCTCAACAAACACCTGTCCTTCGGTGCTGCCCTTGAAGGTGTCGGTGCGAAACGGCACGGCGGGTAGTCCTTCGGCGTTGTATAGGTCGAGGGGTCCGGGGTTGTTGTCCCAGGAATATCGCACGGCGATGGGCTGCCTCACCTGGTCGCAAACTACTTCCACTTTGCCGTCGACAATGCGGGCTTGTGCCCAGTGAAATTTCTTGTCGGCTCCCGCTACTTGAAATCCCCGCAGGTAGCCATACTTGTCTTTCGACAGGAGACCGCTTCCGGCATTGTCATAGGAAACGATCAGGCGATCGCCATTTACGCGCATACTTTTAAACGACGGGCCAGACGCCACCACGTTCTTTCCATAGGCCACTTTCATGGCCGCGAGGCCCAGGCGTTTGCCGACGTCCAGTTTGTTCTTGGGGTGAATATCTTGGGCCTCGCCGATGTCGATGGCGCAGGCCATGCCCGTGTTGGGCAAGGACAGTGTCAAGGTTTGCGCTTCGCGGAGTTCTGCCCAATGGCTCTCACTGGGTTCCTTTGATTCGTCCATATAGTTTGCCAACTGCACAAACAAAAAGGGAAAGTCGCCTTGATTCCAATGCTTTCTCCAATCACGGATCAACGCAGGAAACAATTCGCGATATTCATACGCGCGGTCGGCGTTGGATTCTCCTTGATACCAAATGACGCCTTTGATGGGAAACGACGTGAGCGGGGCAATGCTACCATTGTATAAAACACCGGGCGATGAAAACGGCGTCGCATTCGGCATCTCCACCTTTTGAAATTTCGCAGGGTCTATGGCCTCGCCTTTTTTATACAGCCAGTTACCCAACAGGATCTTGCTTCCCCAAAACGGACTCGTCGTGAAGCCGCCGATGCCGCCGACATCGAATACGCGCACCACCAACACATTGCCTTTCGGCTTCAGGGTACGGGTGGGGACGCTGTAGTTCCTGTGGTTATGTTTGCCATAGGTCTCTCCTATCTTCACGCCGTTCACCCAGGTCAGGTCATAGTCGTCAATCTGCGACAGGGCGATGTTGAAATTTTCGTCGCGATAATTTTCGGGGAGATCGAACGTGGTGCGGAACCACACTTCACCGTCATGGTCTTTGAGATCGGGTTCGTTTTCCCAGGTGTTGCCCGAAGCATTGATCGGTTTCCAATCGGCAACATTTGTTTCGGGTTTAAACCACTGTTCTTTTACACCGGCGCTTTTGTAATAATATTTCTTGAACCACGCAGCCTTGTTCTTCTCGAAGTCAGCCGTCAACGCGTCGAAGCTTTTGCCATGTTTCACTACCGGCTGAATGAGGCTTGTGAATTCAGGGAATTGCAAAAGGGTCTCGTTGCTCATCCAGGCTTCCGCTGCTGTTGCCCCGAGGTTGTCGCTCACCAGACCGATGGGAACATCGAGGTGCTCGTAGAGATATTTTCCAAAGTGATAGCCGACCGCCGAAAACTCGCGAATGGTCTGAAGACTCAAGGTCTGCCAGCCATTCCCTTTCACGTCCTCACGGGGTTGATAGTCCATGTCGAACGGCACGGTGAACAAGCGGATGTTCCCGCGTTTTAACAGGACGGAATCTTTTTCTTCATAGGGCGTCTGATCCAGGCGCCATTGCATGTTCGACTGTCCGCCACAGATCCACACATCGCCAATGAGGATATTTTTTAGCTCGATCCGGTTCGTTCCATTGACCACCACTTCATAGGGTCCTCCGGCCGGCATAGCAGGAAGCACGCAAGACCATTTGCCCTGAGAATTGCCTTTCACGCTGACGGTTCTTACGCCCATCACCACCTTCACCTCTTCGCCGGGCGAGGCCCATCCCCAAAAATGTAAAGGAAGGTCGCGCTGCAACACCATGTTGTTACCGAAGATTTTTGGCAAGCGGACCTCTGCCCTACACAGAGGTGCCGCTACCAACAACACTAAAAACAGGATGGTAAAACGATATGTACGAATGCTCATTAGACCTTTGAGTTTCTTTACTTTCTTCCGAATGATCGGTCGTGATATTCGATCGGCCCGCGGCGAGAGTGTGCCGCAGGCCCGGATCGAAATCATACCAAACTATGATAACCGTTTATAATGTCTTCCGTGCGCACAAATGCTTTTAGCGTGGCACATTCTTTCCCTACGGATTCGCCATGGGGGGTGATGGTGTACTCTCCTACTGCTGCCGGCACAATAAAGGTCTCGGCATAGTGGATCACATAGGGTTTGAAAAGACCCGTTGGGCTCTCCACGATCACTTCTCTTCCTTCCACGAGGTTGATGACGTTGACGCCACCGTGGGTGTTGTGAAGTACTTTTTTTGTAAACCAGTGCCGGCGTGTTTCAATAAACTGAAACTCGTGCAGACCGGTGCGCTCTTCGATCCATCCATCACCGGAAGCAACTTTCTCCACGCGGTTCAGCAGATTTTTGCGCGTCCAGGCCTCCCGGCGATCCCATGCGATCACTTTCTCGCCATGCTCGATGTTGATGGGACGCGGCTTGCCGTCCAACCCAAGTCTGCCCCAGTCCCAAAGTTTAAAGGTAAAAATGTAGGGCGTGGCGCTGATCTCCAGCACAACGCTATCCTTACCCGAGCAATGCACGGTGCCCGCAGGGATCAGTACGTGGTCATGCTTTTTGATGGGCCACCGCTGCACATATTTTTCAGCATCAAACGTGTTGCCTTCATTTTGCGCTTCCTTGAGCTCGGCAATCATTTGCTTCGGGTCGGCGTCTTCGTTCAGGCCGAGATAAACAAAAGCACCTTCGCGGGTGTCGAGCATGTAGTAGCTCTCGTCCTGCGTATAGTCCATTCCAAAATGTTCGCGGATGTATTGCGTGGTGGGGTGTACTTGCAGGCTTAGGTTGCCGCCGTCCATCGTGTCGAGGAAATCGAAGCGGATGGGGAATTCCGCGCCAAACTTTTCGTAGACGCGTTTTCCCAACAATGCTTCCGGCTGATGGAAGACCAGGTCGATGGAAGGAATTTCCACGGTCTCACTTCCGAATTTCAAGAGCAAGCTGTTCTCTTCCGGAACGCAGTCGAATCCCCAGGCAAAGTTCACGGCCGACCGGTCGAGGTCAGCCACTTCCTTCAACCACTGACCACCCCAGGGCCCGGGATCAAAAAATGGGACAACGCGAAAAGGTGTGTGTATCGCTTTTTCAAGTCCTTTCAATACGGAGGCTCCCGTGATCATCTTAGGATGGTCCGGTTTGTTGGTATCGATCACAAAATCCCAGCGGTCCATCAGCGCCACTTTGTGCTTGTCGAGCACACGCCAATCCACGAAATAGGCTTGCTTATATTTCAAAGAGAACTCAGCGCTGGTATTGTTCACGCCCAGGTTGCCCACCTCGTTGCGGCGCATACGCAACTGGATCTCCCAGCGTGCCATGTCGAGGTACACCACCACGTCGGCATTTTGAGCCACGTAGGCTGCCCCTTCGCCATAGACAACGATCACACCGCTGGTGGTCGCTTCGATATCGTTGCGCAGGGCTTGTAGTTTCTTTTCATCAAAGAATTTTTCCAGCGTCAGGCGGGTCATGAAGCCGAAGATCCGGTCGTCGGTAACGTCGGGATAGACCATTCGGGAAACTTCCATTTCCGGGAGAAACGCGGAGGCGCTGTTGATGAACGGGTGAGGCTGCAAGCCTTTTCTCAGTGCGGTCTCCGTTTCCTTGTGCAGCACACCATGATAACAATCAATGGCCACCACGACGCGGGTCTTTCCACGGGTAGCTATAAATTCGTGGAGACGTTTACAGATGCTTTCCCAACCGGTGATGCAATCACGGCTATCCGGACTGACTTCAACGGATGGGCATTTATCAAAATTTGACTTCATAAAACCGGTTTGTAATCCTTTTGCAAAAGGGATAATAAATAATACATGCCTAAAATTCCTGCGTACTCCACCTGTTCGGCCACTACCAGCTCAATGGGAATATCGTTTATCCAGGAGTCTCTCTCGATCAGGCGGCGGACATATGGAATGAGCAGATTCTTTCCCTGCATGATGCCGCCGCCGATCACCACGCGTTCGGGATCATAGGAAAGAATGAGGTTGAGTATGCCCGTCGCCCAGGCCTTCAAACAATTCTCCTGGATTTGGATGGCCAGTGCGTCGCCCTTTGCGGCGCTGGCAAATACGGTGTTGAAATTGATCTCTTTCTCTAACGCGAGGGCACTGGTTTTATAGTGCTGCGACCCGGTCACTTGTTTTTCCAAGGCCCATGTAGAGGCTTCCGACTCCACGCATCCAACACTCCCACAATTACATTCCCCACCGTGCAGGTTGATGGCGATGTGGCCACCCAAATTGCCGGCGTGGTAGTGCTTGCCTTTTAATAATTTTCCGTGGATCAGCGCGGCCGATCCCACGCCTGTGCCTAACGTGATCAACACGAGGTTGTCACAATTTTTTCCAGCACCATATTGCCACTCACCCACCAGGGCCGCCCGCGCATCGTTCTCCAGTGCCAGCGGGATGCCCCACTGCTTCTGAGCCCATCCCGAGAGATCAACTCTTCTGGCGTCGGGGTATTTGACATACTTTGATAATATTCTGTTGTTATCCGAGTCGACGATACCGGGAAACGCAATGCCCACGCCGGTAGGCGTACAGTTATTTTCAGCCAGCATCCTATCGGCCTCCACGGCGATCTCCGCCAGGCGCTGCTCCAGGGTGACGTGTGCCGCGGCCGGTATTTTTCTTGTCGCCACCAACACACCTTCGTGTACCAGGCCGATCTTGATGCGGGTGCCGCCCATGTCGATCCCGATCCCTACCTCCATTGATTTCACATTTTTTGTAGTCATAGCCAAGGACAATTGTCGCTGTTTATCAATGCAAAAATTAACGTTTCCAGCTTTGCTCGATCTCTTCGAGGGTGCGCTGTTTTGTTTCCGGAATTTTACGCCACACAAAAATCAGCAGGATCACGGCATTCACCATGAAGATCCCGAACGTGCCGGCGCCTCCCATCTCCCGCAGCAACACCGGCGTGAACTGGGTAATGAAGACCACCCCAATCCAAAGCACCAGCGTGCAAAACGACATGGCCAAGCCCCTGGTTTTTGTGGGATAGATCTCCGAGATCAGCACCCACGGAATTGGCCCCAGCGACGACGCGAAGCAAGCAATGTATGCCAATATAAAAAGCAGGAGCCACGGCCCTTGCGTGATGCTGTATTGAAAGCACAACGCGATGCCCAGCAAACAAACGATCATACCTCCTACACCCCACATCAAAAGCGTTTTTCTTCCGGCCCTGTCGATAAGCCAAATGGCCACGAAGGTGAAAACCGTATTGATCACGCCGATCAACACCGTTTGAAGAAACGCCGACTCCGGCCCGAAACCGATGCTCTTGAAGATCTCGGGGGCATAATAGATGATCGCATTGATGCCGGTGATTTGCGAAAACAACGCGAGAACAATTCCAGCGACCAGGGCCATGCGCAAACCGGGACTGAAAAGTTCGGCCACCGTTCCATTCTCTTGCGAGAGCGCGGACTGGATCTCATCGGCAATTTCCTTGGCCTTCTCTTTTCCATTCACCTTCTCCAGCGTCAGCAACGCTTCGTCATAGCGTTTCCGCTTGATGAGCCATCGCGGGCTTTCCGGAACCAGGAACAACAGCACGAAAAACAAAAAGGCCGGCAGCGTGCCCGAACCCAGCATATAGCGCCAACCCGATTCCACATTCCACACGGGGTCGCCCTGTGCAGCGATCTTGAGGTTGACAAAGTAGATCAGGTTTATACCCAAGACGATGGCGAGTTGGTAAAGACTCACGAGTTGTCCGCGAATTTTAGCGGGTGCGATTTCGGAGATATACAGCGGCGAAAGCATGGAAGCTGCACCGATGCCGAGCCCTCCTACAAACCGGGCCAGCACAAACTGCGTGAGGTTTTCCGGAATGGCCGCACCCAATGAAGAAACAAAAAACAATACCGACGTAACGATCAATACTTTTTTCCGGCCAAACCGGTCGCTCAGGTAGCCGGCCATCATGGCGCCGACAACACATCCCCAGATGGCGCTGCTGGCGGCCCAGCCTACCATGGCCGGCGTCAGGTTGAATTTCGTTTCCAGGAAGCCGATGGCCCCGGCGATCACCGCGGTGTCGTATCCGAAAAGCAATCCTCCCAGCGCTGCTACTACGGAAACTTTGAGAATGAATCCGGAAGTGTTTGCGGGTAGAGTCTGCGTTGCGCGTTGCGTTTCCATGGAATGCGGGTTAACTATTTGCCTGCTTCAGGCGTGTTGAAAACGATGCGAACAAACCGGGGGCGATACAGATCGGGAAGGGTCTTAATCCGTTTGGCGAAATCAAAGCAGTTCACATTGTAGCTCACCAGCAATTCGCCCGGTTTTGAAATCGCCGGGTGCGCTTTTGCATTGTACGTGAAGAGTCCTTGCTCTGTGATGTCTGTTGAAGTATTCCAAACGAGCTGGCGGGGGCCAAACGGTCCCACGGGCGATGTTCCGATCTGCATAAAGATCTTGGACGTCAGGCCTGCGTATTGATAGATCAATGCATACTTGCCGTTACCCAGTGGCGTCACGCTCAATTCATTCGAGACGCTGTCGGCAAGGGGTTGTGCTTCTTCTGGTTTGGAAGTCCAGGCGGTGCCGTTATAAAATTCCCAGGAAGCAAACTCTGTTAGTTGCGCGGGCTTGATCCGGGCTGCTACCAATTCTTTTGCGCGGCCTTTCACACCGTATACATACACGAAGCCATCGGCATCCGGCACGCCGGCAGCCTCAGTGTTCGCAAGTATGCCTACGCCAAAAGAAGTTGACAAGGAGTCCTTCGATGTGGAAAACGGCAGGTCATACTGTTTCTGCTCCTTGAATGGATAGGGCGTTCCTTTCGGGATAACGATCAGGTTGTTGCCCACCTCGCGGAAGGGGAAAGCAGAATTATCATTCGTATTGCGGATGCGGTAAGCAAAGATGCAAAGGCTGCCGCCCATGTCGTTATTCACAAAGCCATCGCCGAGCCAATAGTAATCACCCTTTTGGGTTTCAGGAGAGGATGGAACAAACAAGGATGCGGGTTTCTGATCTGCGCCTTTGTTGATGAGGAAATGTGCGGCGGACGCTGCCGGCTCTTTTCCCTGCAGCATCATGGTCGAATTGTTCACCATGGCGTAGCCGGGTTTCAAAGTACCCTTCTCGATGTCGCCCACCATAGTGTCGCTGAAGAGGAACATGATGCTGTCGCTGGTGCCCTGGTCTACGCCGGAAAAAGGAATAGCAAAAATACCGTCGCCTCCAAACCATCCGTGCTCACGCTTCAGCAGCGCAGTCCACTCGGGGGCGGGTCCAACGGTAAAGGTGATCGGTGTCTCGGGTTCGGTTTGCGAAGGTTTGTTTTCCTTGCAGGAGAATGCGGCAAGACAAAAAACTAAAACCGCAACGTTAAGGATGATTTTCATGCGACTGCATTTTTGGTTGTGATACAAATCTAAAAATATTTTTTATATGTATGAACATATGAACAAAGAAAAGGGATACTTTTATTTGACAGACCATACAAAATCCATCTGTTTATGACATACGTAAAAGGCTATTTCGGCCTATTTTTCCTCATCGCATTCCTTTTTATTTTGGGATGCTCCACGCCTCCGCAAACGGAGAAAAACTACATCCCCTCACTGGATGACATTTCCGGAAAGTGGGTAAAAGCGGATACTGTCGCCATGGAGCCTTCGTTGCGCAATTTCCGCGGCCAGGCGGTGGCCAACCGTGACCTTACCTCTATCAGCTGGTTTGCATCTGCTCCCTACAGCGGTGGCTACCACACCGGTGTTTTCAAGATCGATGGCCAGGTGCCGCTCGTGGACATGTTCCGGTGGCAGCCCTACCAAACCCTGCGCAAGGCAAGTTATAAGAAGTTCGCCTTGTTGTCCACTACGCGCATGCTCCCCGAAGAAGACGGTGTGTTGTGGCGAATCGAAATCACCAATCAAAATGACCAACCCGACACGGCAAACATTTCCATTGATGCCATTGGTTTTATCAGTCAATATGGCGGCGATTGGCAATGGTGGTATCCGTTTCCAAAAATGGACGGCATGGTCACCAAAAGAGATGAAGAAGTAGAGATGGTCCGCAAAAGCATCGGCAGCGCGACCATGGCCGAAACCCAGGTAGACGAACTCGTGGAAGGGAAACCGACCGGGAGAAAAATGACTCTCCGCGCACCCAACGATCGCCAGGTCTTAGACGCACCAAAATACAACACCAGCCCTGCAGGAAAAAACACCTTGCTGGTCCACGACACGGAAACCCCGGCCATCACGGGCTTCACCTTCAAAACCACGCCAGATACATTACTAACTTTCCACAGCGGCGGAACGGCCCAATGGAAATTGCCACTGAAGCCAGGGGAAACAAAAGTGATCGAATACCTGATGCACTATGGAAACAGTGACAATGCGGTGAGCCAACATCTCAACACCTGGAGCACGGCCTTTGACGAAAAATTTACCCAGGTCAAATCCGTTTGGGAACAACGGTGGCAATCCATGTTCCAACCAAAAAACTCTTTGTTCTCCGGATGTTTTCCCGTGCTGGAAACGGAGGACACGCTGGCGTCCCGCGTCTATTATACAGGTCCACTCACCATGTTGTATTTGCTAAACACCAACCTACCCCAGCACAAAAAAGTGATCCTCACCGGCGGCCCGAAGTGGGGCGCCACCATTTCGTTTTTCTGGGACAACACCGAATGGTCGACCGTGCAAGCGGTGACGGATCCGGCGCAATTAAAAGAAAACATCCTCTCGTGGATGAAGGTCGATCCCAGTAGATTTTATGGTGTGGATAACTTTGGCGGCAAGGGCGTGGGCAATCCTTATTCGGCAAACTATTGGGCCTTGTTTCAGTTGGTCCGCTCCTACCTGGCGGTTACCGGCGACTATGCATTCCTGAAAGAAAAGGTCGAAGGAAAAACAATACTGGAAACACTGGAGCACTACGCTACCAACGGACAACGCATGGCGCTTTTTGGGAAACCCGGCTTCACCGATCCGATGTATAAGCTCGCCGATTTTGGCAGCGACGAATGGAACCTGCTCGAATGCGTGCCCACCTATAAACAAATTGTTCCTTCGTTTAACGCGGGCTATATCTGGATGCTGCGCGAAACCGCCGACCTCTATGCGACAGCCGGAGATCAAGCCAAGGCCGACCAGTTGCGCAATCAAGCCACCGAAATGAAAGGCTATCTCATGAAACTTTACGCCGGCAACGGCGTGTGGAATTGCCTCTATCCCGACAACAAGACCATTGAAGTGCGCCACTGTCTTGACTTCATGTTTATGGGCCGCTTCATGGCAAAGGATCTCAGCGACACCATGAAAACCGAAATGATCAAGTTCGTTGACCAGGAATTGATGACCGACCATTGGATGCGTGCCCAATCCCTATTGGACGTCGCCGCCAAGAATTCCGATCGCCCCGACCACGGCCCGCTCGGCGCCTACGACGGCTGGCCTGCA
The DNA here is from genome assembly GCA_036525235.1 of Chryseolinea sp. Lineage (GTDB taxonomy): Bacteria > Bacteroidota > Bacteroidia > Cytophagales > Cyclobacteriaceae > Chryseolinea. Next base: position 144,576 of record DATDAV010000182.1, read on the forward strand.
GGAACGATGGACGCGTTTGTGCAGATGGGATATCCTGAAAAAGCGCTTCGCTTCTATCGGTCACTCGAGCCCGTAACGTATGAAGGTTCCTGGGCGCAGTCGCACGAACTCTGGGGCGATGATAAGGAAAAACCAACCGCAAAAGTAAGGATCGCCGAACGCGGATGGCATGCCCGCGATGCCATGGCCGGTATCGGCATGTCGCAAGTAATGCTCAAGTGTTTCTTTGGATTCAATCCCGATCTGCAGGGAAGAATGATCAAGGAACCGGGTACCACCCATTTCAACGGCACCTTGCGGCACGTGCTCTTCCACAGTGACTACTATACACTCACCAGCGTAGGCGGTAAAATCAGCGCAGAGAAGGAGAAATAAAATCTAGTTTGGTTGATATGGAGCTCGTGTCATTTTGCGCGGGCTCCTTTTTTTTATCGCATCAGCATAAAAGCACGGCCGGTGTACGGACGCTTAGCATGTCTACCTCATGATGATCAACAACAGAATCGTCTTTGTAGGACGCTGTGGCAGGTCTCTTCAACAGAACATCATACAATAAAAAAATTCCGGCCGCTGTGGCAGCCGGAATTCTTTCAATCGCAAACCAAGTTCTTTTACTTCGGCTCTGCCAAGTATTGGTAGAGGAACGTTTCATCCGTTCCAAGACCAAAAACAGACAGGTCGATGTCGATGGACATTTCCAGTTTCTCTACCGTGAGGGTTTGCATCTGGAATGAGTCTACTTTCACCGTGGGATCGAACAGGCCGTGGCTTTTTAGGATGAAGTATTTTTCATCGGCCGTGAGATACCATTTGTCGTAGACGGTAAAGCCATCAAACGCACAGTCGCCTGCCCCGGTGTCGGCGCCGTAGTTAACGGTGACGGTGCTATCGGAGTTGAACAGGTAGTAGTTGTCTTTCTCGCAATCTTTCAGGTCTTGCGCATTGTTATTGTCCACCCAAAGCCTGGACGTCCATGCCCATTTTTTGCGGGGGATATTCTCGCGCGGCGACAAGGTGACCACGAGCGTGACGTCGCTGGTCAACGCTTTTCCTGCCTGATCCTGCGCTTCGAAAGTAAGACCGACCAGTTTATCAACGTCGGCGTCCTGGAGGGTATAGGTGAAGTCATATTTGGATTTCCCTGATGGATCGATGGTGATCACGCCATTCTGACCAAAGGTTTCATCCTTTTGTGTGGCCACGGTCTTCGTCACCGTGAGCGACTTCACTCCATCAAGCGTCGAGAGGTCGGCGGTGATGACCACCTGGCCGTCCACGAGCTTGCGTGTGAGTTTGTACTGACCTTGGCCGGGAGCTTTTATCGATGCTCCATCGACGGTGAGCGGAAGTCCCGGCTCGGCAGCGTCTGATTGATAGTCATCTTCACAGGAACCAAGGCCCAAAACCGTGGCAGCCAGTATGACGCCGTATGCGATATATTGACGATAAACATTCATGGTATTAGATTTTACGGGTGATGCAATTTTATTTTCCCTGCGCATGATCAATAGTCATTTTGCGGTAAGTTGGAATTGAGATCCCGTTCGCGCTGGGGAATGGGGAACAGGTAATGCTTGGCTTGCGGAACCACACCGGGTTTTGCAGGCGGCACCAATTGCTCCAGTTTACCCGTGCGCACGAGGTCGAACCAACGATGGCCTTCTGCTGCCAGCTCATGTCTTCTTTCGACGAGCACGGCATCGCGGAACGCATCCTTGCCAAGTCCCGAAAGATCGGTCAGGTTCGCCCGTTCACGCACCAGGTTCAGGGCATCGTGAGCTTCCTGCGATTTATCTTTTTCGTTCAAGGCTTCGGCATACATGAGCAATACGTCGGCATAGCGGATCACCGGGAAATCGATGTTGGCTTCGGCAGTGGTAAACTCAGTCGGCACCGTTACGTCCCAGTACTTTCTGAAATAGTAGCGGCTGAACGGCACGTTGTAGGCTTTTCCAGCCACCGTCTCGTTGAAGCGATTGAACACGGTCACGTCGCGGCGTTCGTCGCTGGCGTCGTAGCTGTCCACCAGGGCTTGCGTGGGCGCCGTCCATCCCAGCGTGTTGGAGGTGATTCCAGCCGAAGCCAGCTCAGGGGGCAACAAACGCACATGCATCTGCGCCACTTCCCAGAAGCTGAGGGCACTTCCGGCGGTACCAAAACCAACCGAGAAGATCGCTTCTTTCAATCCGCGGTTTTGAATTTTGAAGATGTCCGCAAAATTTTCCCACAGTTCATATTTACCGGAGTCGATCACCTTCCCGCATTCTGCAATGGCGTTATCATAGTCTTTCCGGGTAAGGTACACCTTTGCCAGTACGGCATGCGCTGCACCAGACGTTGCACGTCCTCTTCCATCGGCCTGGTCGGCGGGAAGATTGGTAGCGTCGTTGAGGTCTGCCAGGATCTGCGTATAGATCACGTCTACTTCTTCTGCCGAGGGCGTGGTGGAGGTCACATCGCTGGTCAGCAAAGGTATTTTGCCATACATTCTCACCAGGTTGAAATACAACAATCCCCTGAGAAATTTCGCTTCGTTGACATAGCGTGCCTTCAGCGTTTCATCCATTTGGATGCCCGGAATTTTGGCGATGGCTACGTTGGCGAGGGAAATCGCTTTGTAATGCTGCTTCCAGATTTCATAGAGCGTTGCATTGTTGGGGTCTTGTGTAAAGGTAGCGAGTTGATCCTGGTCGGGCGATCCGGACTGGAGATTGATCATCTCATCGGAAGACAATCCCTCCGTTACCCAGAAGCCGCCAAAATAAACACCGCCGAACGTATCGCCGCTTTGCGCGTTCAAGTGCGCATAGATCGCGTTCACGGCCGACAAGGCATTTTCCTCGGTCGTATAAAAATTTTCAGTTGTCTGCAGGTTCTTCGGATTCTCTTCCAGGAAGTCCTTACACGAAGTTGACAACAGAGACAACAGGAGAATGGCACCGGCCGTCTTCATATGTATAGTCAATGATTTCATGGTTGTGATCGTTAAATTTTAAAAGCCAAGGTTAAGACCCACCAGGTAAGTTTTTGTCAGCGGATAGCGTCCCTGGTCAATGCCGGGATAGGCGGTAGACGTTCCATAGCTGCTGCCTTCCGGATCATAGCCTTTGTAGTTGGTGCTGGTGAACAGGTTGGTGGCGCTCACATAGATCCGCAGGCTTCTCATTCTGAAACGGTCCAGCATCATCGACGGCACGTTGTAGGCCAGGTTCACATTTTTCAACCGGATATAGGAAGCATCTTCGATGAACTTTGAAGAAATGGTGCCCACATCGGCCGTGCGTTTTGCCAACGCGCGGGGATATTCGTTGCTGGGATTTGTCGGCGTCCAACGGTTCAGGGCCGCATCGGCCGATACGTTGTGCTCGCCGTTGAAATCTTCCAGGAACATCTGGTTCAGGTTGTTCATTTGGTTGCCTTGCGAGGCCTGGAAGAAAAAGTTAAGCGTAAAGTTTTTGTAAGAAAGGGTGTTGTTCAATCCCCAGGTGTACTTCGGCAAGGCATGGCCAATGATGGTCCTGTCCTTCTCGTCGATCACACCGTCCGGCACCACATCTTTGTATTTCCGGTCGCCGGCTTTGGCCTGGCTGGCTCCACTCTTTTGATTGGCGAACACGGCGCTTTTGCTGGCCTCTTCATCAGTTTGAAAAATACCGTCGAACTGATAGCCGTAGAACGTGCCGATCGCTTGCCCTTCTCTCAGGATCAAACCATTGCCCAATTGCACATCGCCGTCGGTAGCCAGCTTGGTCACTTCGTTCCGGTTTGACGACAAGTTAAAAGATGTGTTCCATTTCAACGCGCTGGAGGAGTTGGTGTTCACCGTGGTGATTTCCAGGTCAAAACCTTTGTTCTCCACGTTGCCGATGTTCAGGGTAGTGTTTTCAAAACCGGTGGTACTAGAAATCGGGGTGCTCAGCAACAAGTCATAGGTGTATTTTCTATAATACTCGGCTGTAAGCTGTATGCGTCCTTCGAGGAAACCGGCGTCGAAGCCCACGTTTAACTGGCGCGTGGTCTCCCATTTCAAATTCGGGTTGTTAAACGCTTGTGGCTGACTGCTGTTGTAGGGCAACACGGTGGTACCGTTATTGAAAACACCTTGCCCATAGGTCTTGACCAACGGAAGCGACTGATAGGGGTTAATGGCCTGGTTACCAATCGTACCGATGGAAGCCTTCAGTTTCAAGTCGGACAGGAATTCAATTCCCTCCATAAAAGACTCATCCGACATCCGCCATGCAAACGCGCCGGAGGGGAAGAAGGCATATTTATTCGCTGCACCAAATTTTGACGAGCCATCCACACGTCCCGTGACGGTGAATAAATATTTATGGTTAAGCGAATATTGCGCGCGTCCCAGGTAGGACACCATGCTCCATTTGGTTTCATTGTTATAGGGCGCCTGCGGACTTCCTGCACCCGTCAATTGGTGATATCCCAGCTGATCGTCGGTTCCGAAAACCGTCGTGCCGAACGATTCATTTTGGAATTCCTGCAAAGTGTAGCCCAACACCACATTGAGGTTATCACTTCCACGCAACTGCTTGTCGTAGGTAAGCGTGTTCTCATTCAGCCAGGTCACCCCTTGCAGGGAAGCCTGACCGGCGATGCCTTTCACACTTTGAGAAGCTCTGAGCCATGACGGCTGAAACATTCTGTCCTTTGAAAATACGCCGTCTATACCGAAGCTGGTCTTGAACACCAAGGCGTCTATGATTTTATACTTCGCTTCAACATTTCCCAGAATGCGGGTGCTGGTGCTAAGCGCTTGAGAGCTTCTTGCCTCGGCCACAGGGTTGCCGGCCACGGTTCCCGTTTGCGCCGCTTGAAACGGGCCAACGGTGTTCTCATAGGTATACCCTCCTTTTTGTGTAGGATCATATACCGGTAAGATCGGGTTCATGGTCAACGCCTCTCCGATCACACCGGGTGTAATAAATTGCAGACCCGTGTTCAGCACATTACCACGCGTGCTCGCCAGCGACAGGTTGGTTCCCACGCTCAGCTTTTTGCTAATCTCGGTGTTGATGTTGGTCCGGAAGGAATACCGCCGGAAGTCGCTGCCGATCACCACGCCGTCCTGGTCGAACATCCCGCCCGAGATGGCATATTGTGTTTTCTCGCTACCGCCCGTAAACGACAATTGATAATTCTGTATCGGCGCGGTGCGATAAATTTCTTTCTGCCAGTCGGTACCCGTGCCCAGATTTTGAGGATTGGTATACGTGAGGGGAAGGCCGGCGTTTGACCGGGCTTCATTCACCAAGCTACCGAACTGACTTGCGTTGAGCAGATCGAGTTCTTTCGAAACTTGTTGAACGCCATAATAGCTTTCAAAATTCAAATTGCTGGTCCCCTTCTTACCGCGTTTCGTGGTGATGAGGATAACGCCGTTGGCGCCACGCGATCCATAGATGGCGGTAGCGGAGGCATCTTTTAATATTTCGATCGATTCAATATCGCTTGGGTTGATCGCTGAAAGCGGGCCCATACGCGGACCATTAAAACCACCGGCCGTCACATCGCTGGTGCTGCTGTTCACCAGCATACCGTCTATAACATAGAGTGGCTCGTTGGCCGCCGAGATGGAGCTTGTCCCCCGGATACGGATGGACGCTTCTGCGCCCGGCTGTCCCGAAGTTTGTTGCACTTGCACACCGGCCGCTCTTCCCTGCAGTGCCTGGTCGAACGATGTGGTGGGCACGGCTCTCAACTCCTCGGCTTTCACAGACGAAACCGAACCCGTAAGGTCCGATTTCTTCACTTCGCCATAACCGATCACCACAATCTCCGCAAGCGCTTCCAGCGCCGGGGTCATCGTGACGTCGAGGGTGGTCCGACTGCCCACGGTTATTTCTTCCGGTGAGTAGCCGATAAATGAAAAAATGAGCGTAGCATCGGGTCCCGGAACATTCAGCGTATAAACGCCGTTGGCATCCGTAACCGTTCCTTCGCTAGTCCCTTTGATGATCACATTCACCCCCGGTAAAACCTCGTTGTCGGCGGAGGTAACTTTACCAGAGATCTTTGTCTGTTGTGCTAAAAAAATAGTCGGTGATGAATACCCAGCCGTTGTTGCGGCTAGAAAACTGGCTACCGTCAAGAGCGCTAACCCTATGTCGCGGTAAAATTTTTTACTCATAAGAATGAATTTAGTTGGCCATTAAGCATGATTCAGAACGTGCACTGTTGATATGTATGAACATATGAACAAGCCAAAATTGGACAAAAAAGGATTGCCGAAAAAGAATTTTTACTTTTTTTTAAAACGTTTGCATGAAAGAGGGAACTTTTGTCAAAAAAGTGCCAATAAGGCTCTAAATCGCTTTGTTTGCTGGATCAGGGTGGATGAACCGCACCACCTTATTCCGTGGCCGCGGTCCCCCAATTCTTATTCGGCGCTTTCCCCAGCCACAGTTCCAGTTGACCGCCCCGGGCATAGTCGGCGTGACGGATAAAAAATTGCGGGTGCGCATTTCCGTTGAGTGTAGCCTTTTGAATATAGACATTCTCATCGCTGTTGCCGTGCGTGGTGATCACAAACTGTTTGCCACTGTAATATTTAGGATCGAGCGAAATGGTGATCGTGTCAAAGATGGGACTGGTGATCTCATACACCGGATCGACCGCAGCATTGCCTTGCACACTGAACAAGCCCAGTGCCATCAACGCGCTCGTTCCACCCATCTGTCCCTGATCCTCATCGTGGCCGCCATACCCCAGATCGGGCGTGGTGCCGCCGAAAGCTTTTTCTTTTACCTGGCGAACCCAATACTGCGTGAGCCACGGCTTGCCGGCATAGTTGAAAACATGCGCGTTGGAGCAACCTGGCTGATTGGCGTAACTTACATAGCCATCGGTATAACCAAATACAAAGTTGCTGGGCTCGGCTTTTTCAAAAGCATAATTCAATTTTGCAGCCAGTGAATCTTTTCCACCCATCAGTTTGGCCAGGCCGGGCAGGTCGTGCGACACGGCCCAGGTGGCTTGCCATGCGTTGGCTTCCACCCATCCGCTTCCGCTGAGCGGATCATCGTGCAGGAATTTTCCCTGCGCATCCTTCGGAAATAATAGATTCCATTTTGGGTTAAAGCATTTCTGCCATCCCGCCGAGCGGTTCATAAAAAATGTATAGTCTTTTTTCCGCCCCAGCTTTTGCGCCATTTGGGCGATGGCCCAATCCTGAAAGGCAGCCTCGACGGTGATGCCCGCGTTGTCTTTCCACCAGCCGTGTTGTGTATAGAAGTCAATGTCGGCGGTGCTTCCCAACATGCCGCCGGGCAGGTGGTTTCGTTTCACTACGTCGAAGGCATGCTTTGGATCAACCTTGGTCAGCATGTTCTTCATGTAGGTGCTGGCGATGAGCATGGTGGTGGGACTGCTGGTCATGATGTACGAGTAACCTCCACCGCTGGGCCCGCGGGGAAGCAGGTAGCCGTTGTCGGCATATTGGATCATGGAAGCCGACATCTCATCCTGAACCGACGGCCACGCCAGGCCCCACAGCACGTTGAGGTTCCATTGCGTGAGCCAAAACGCGTCTGAATTGTACATGTTGTATTTCAGATTTCCACTGGCATCGCGTGGCAGGGTTTTCACTTTGAACACCGCGTCCGTGAAGGAACCATCGCGTTTGCCCGTAGTGCGATCGGGGTAATCGCCCGAAACATCGTTGATCTTGTGACGGCCCAACAGCACATGCCACAGGTCGGTATAAAATTTCACGCGCTGATCGACGCGACCGCCTTCTACATTAATTTTCCCCAACCAATCGTTCCATATTTTCTGCGACTCGTTTTTCACGTCATCAAAATCCCAGGTCGTGCATTCCGTCTCCAGGTTCTTGCGTGCGTTGTCGATGCTGGTATAGGAGATACCGATTTTCATTTGAAGCTGTTCGCCCGCTTTCACGTCGTAGGCCGCCGAGACACCGAGGCTATCGCCCGATAAGTTGGTGATGTCCTTCACTTGCCGCGTGCCTTTCCATCCGTTGAGATTTTGAAAGGGCTTATCAAAACGAACCACGAAATATATCTTTACATCCTTGGGGCCGCCCCAATAGCGTTTCACTGAGCTGAGCGAACCTTCAAATTCGGAAGCGGAAATTTTTTTCACGTCGGCATTCGCCATGGTGCTTTCGGCCAGGTAGCCGCCCAGGTTAGCGAGGATTTGCGTCTTCATGTCGCGGGTGAAGCGGAAGCGATAGAAACTCACGCGCTCCGTGGTAGTGAGCTCGGTCCATGTGTCGGCGTCCTGAAGATAGACGCGGTGATAGCCCGGCTGCACCATTTCCTCGTCGTGCGTGAATTTTGATTTCCAGGCCGTCTCGCCCTTCGTGGGATCAACCGAAACCTGCGCGGGCATTACTTCGACACCGGAGAGCATCCAGCAGTGAATTTGCCCGAAGCCCAGGATTTGCTGCTCATTATAATTATAGCCTCCGCCATTTTGATTTTTGTTGCGGGTGTGCGGTGCAGCGCTCACCATGCCGAAGGGTCGGCTGCCGGTGACAAAGAAAAAATAGCGACCTCGGTTGGTCTCTATATATGGGTCGACCATTGACACATAGTCCGTGAACTGCTCCGGCGACGGAAAGACTTCGATCTCCGAAAACCCGAGGTTTCTACCAGTTCCGTCGGTGGTGATGAACTTCACCCACCGGACGGTTTTTGTTTCAAACGCAATAGCCTTCCCTGTTCCGTCGCTGGGAAGTTGGTTGACCCAAACGATGCTGCCGTCGCTAAACAGAAGTTTGCCCCCCGCGATGTTCTCGCGCAGGGATGGACGGTCATATAAGACGATCTTGTTGATCTTCTGCTCCGACTTCCATTCCAGTTGGATCCAGGGAAAACGGATATATCCCCAATCGGTCGTGTCCCCCACGCAAGCCCATTCGCCTTTGTTTGGAATACGGATCACGCCGTCTGCAATGTTCCGGGCATTGAAACCGGCATTGAGTTCCGTGGACGCGGTGATGGTAGCCTGCGGTGCAATGTTTCCGGGGCCGGCCAGGAGCGGCACGGAAAGGAAGCTGAACAACATGAGGACTGTGCCTTTTAACAGAAGATGTCTCATCGCAATGGTTTTTATGATGTAGATCGATGATGCAGTTTCTTTACCTGAAGCGATCCGGGAAATAACTGAACGGCTAAAGATATGTATGTATGAACATATGAACAAGTTAAAGTTTTATTTTTGTACAAAGCCTTTATTTTCTTATTAGGGCTTGCCTGTTTATTCTAATGGAAAATCAGCCATCTGCCGGGAAAACGTTTTTGACAATTTCCCGCTGTTGTGAACCGCCCATTCGGCCATGGCATAAAGAACGGGCCGCAACGCCTTTCCGGATTTTGACAATTCGTAGGTAACATGCGGTGGCACGGTGGGCTTTGCTTTTCGCGTGATCAATCCTTCACTTTCCAACTGTTTCAGTTGCTGGATCAAAACCTTCTCGGTGATCGTGGGAACAGCCCGCTTTAATTCGCTATAGCGCTTGGTTCCTCCAAGCAGGTTGAACAGAATAATCGGCTTCCAGTAGCCGCCGATCTTTTCCATAACAAAAGTTACCGGGCAGCTCACAAAAGCCTGGCTCTTGTTTTCCTGGATGGTGGAAGTTGCTTTAATGCTGGTCATACATACTATAGGGTAAGTACTTGTACAAAAGTAAGTACAAAGATAGTTTTGCCCCATACAATAAAACAAACGAATATGAAAATTACAGTAACCGGTTCCCTGGGGAACATCAGCCGCGTATTGGTGGAGAAATTAGTCGCCCGCGGACACGAAGTAAAGGTAGTGAGCTCGAGTGCCGGCCGCGCCGCCGACATCAAAGCGCTTCACGCCATTCCGGTCATCGGTTCCGTTGAAGACTACGCCTTTGTAGCCAAAGCGTTTGAAGGCGCTGATGCCGTCTACCTGATGATCCCGCCCAACTTCCGATCGACAGATTTGAAACAGTATATCCGCACGGTTGGCGAACAATATGCAAAGGCCGTTCAGGCGAACGGAATCAAGTATGTCGTGAATTTGAGCAGCATCGGTGCGCATGATCCGGATGGCTTAGGGCCGACGGGCGCTAATTATTTTGTGGAACAAAAACTCAACGCACTCACCGACGTCAATGTGCTGCACCTTCGCCCGGGCATGTTTCTCACCAATTTTTTGGGTGTGATCGGCATGGTGAAACATCAAAACATGCTGGGCAACAACTTTGACGCTTCGGTTACATTCCCCCTCTCCCACCCTCGCGACATTGCCGAAGTAGCCTTCCAGGCGCTGGATGCTTTGTCCTTTTCCGGAAAGCAGTTTCGATACATTGTCGGTGATGAAAAGAATGGAGCAGCTGTAGCGCAACACTTGGGCAACGCTGTTGGAAAGACCGACGTTCGCTGGGTTGCTTTCTCAGACGAACAGCTATTGAATGCGTTGCTGCAAAACGGGTTCTCCGAACAAATGGCAACCGTATACATGGTGGAGATCGGCATGGCCTTGCGGGACGGAAGTTTTACAGAAGATCTTCAAAGGCATAAAGCGCACGTGGCCGGGCAAACTTCTCTGCAGGAATTTGCAAACGAGTTTGCCAGGGTCTATCGGTCCAACTAGCCAAAATCCACATCCCAAGGCGCAAACATGTCGCTTTCTTACTTGTCGACGGAGGTGGGGGAACATAGCTTCGTTTAAAAAACAAGCCATGAAAAACCTCCTCCTCCTTCTTTTATTGCTTTTGGGTTGCGCACAAATGACTCCGGCCAAAGACAAAACCTATGTGCTCGTCCACGGCGCATGGCATGGCGCGTGGTGCTGGTATCGGGTGATCCCTTTGTTGGAAGCGAAGGGAAATAAAGTTATCGCGATGGATTTACCGGGACACGGTCAGGATAAATCCATCGTGGCCGATGTGCAGCTGAGCGACTATGTCGATAAAGTGGTTGAGGTGGTGAGGTCTTTAAAAGGTCCTGTTGTCCTGGTGGGGCACTCCATGGCCGGGGTAGTGATCGCACAAGCCGCGGAGGTCTTAGGGAAAGAGAAAGTCGAGCGGTTGATTTTTCTGGATGCCTTTATGCCAAACGATGGCGAATCCGTTTTTTCGCTGGCCGAAAAAGCCGGGCGTGCCAATGCAAAATTACCCGATGCAAAGCCCGGCATTTCGCTGACGGAAAGCCTGATCCTTTCCAACGACCAAAAGACGAGCAAGATCAAACCGGAAAATGCGGTCGAGTTGTTCTACCACGATTGTTCGGCGGAGGACATTGCGTTTGCCCAGAAAAACCTGGGATGGCAATCGATGGCTTGCCTGGCAACGCCCGTAAAGGTCACTGCCGCCCGGTATGGCGTCATACCCAAGGTCTATATTCTCTGCACGGCCGCAAAAGATCTCGATAAAAGCAGCCTGGTGAATAATGTCCCCAGTCAAAAAGTGATTAAATTACAAAGTAGCCATTCGCCATTTTTCTCCATGCCCGAAGCCCTGGTTAAAATTTTGGAGGAGATATGATCTTTCAAGAGATCCTACCCTCGCCTCCCCTCCGGCACCTGATACGAAACTATCTGCTGGTAAATTTATGGGACGACGCCAACGTGTTGCCCGTCAAACCTTATCCTACCCGGATCGAGCAGGCGCTTGTGTTTTTTGCGCGGGGTTATATTACTTCGTTTGACCATGTCAACAACACGCAGACCAGGATCGCACCCAATGCCATTTTTGGTCAGCAGGTTTCAAGACTGGATTTTCAATCTGTGCCCGATGGAGATTTTTTGATGGTCATGGTTATTTTTCAACCCGGTGCCTTGCACAAATTGTTCCGGCTCCCTGCCCAGGAATTGACCTGCCAGTTCACGGATGCCGAAAGCATCGCTTCCCTAAAATTTCAACGCGTTAATGACGCCATCGCCAACTGCAAAAATCACGAAGCCATGATCGATTACGTGGAAAAGTTTTTATGTGCAGAAGTCAGTAAAATGTCTATCGGGACCGATCCCATCGACAGGATCGCTAGCCTGCTTCTCGACCATCCTTATTCCTTTTCGCTGGACTGGGTTGCCGGGCAGGCCAACCTAAGTCCGCGGCAATTCGAAAGAAAGTTTCTGAAACGAATTGGCACCAGTCCAAAACTGTATAGCCGGATCAGCCGATTTGCAAAAGCATTCGCGTTCAAAGAGCAAAACCCCGGCACCGATTGGCTCTCCATTGCCTTACAGTTCGGGTTTACAGACTATTACCATCTTTCAAAAGACTTCAAACAATTTGGCAGCGTAACGCCCAACATCCTGGTTGAGCAATATTCAAAAAGACCCGAGATGGTGCTATTCCATCCTCCCGCGCCCGCAACGCTTTCGCTTTAAACGCCGTTGGTGTTTCTTCCCCAACCATCCTCCCGCTTTAAAAACATTTGACTATTTGTGGTCCGTGCGCTACCTTATCGTGTCAAAAAAATTCCAGCCACAAAGCTAGCACCCACTGTCAACTGACTTTTTTCAATCATGACTCCGGTAGAAATCATCCAAAAACAAACGCAAAGTGCCTATGAGCTTACGAACAAACTCATCGATTCTATTCCTTATGATCTTTGGAACACCATCCCACCCGTTGCGTACACGAGCGTGTCGTGGCAGGTAGGCCATCTAATCATGAGTTTTTATTTTCATTCTATCATGGTGATCAGTGGCCATCAACCGGATATCCTTCAAAAAATTCCGTTGCGAGAGTACGATTCATTTTTTACCGATGCCCGTCCCGAATTGTCGCAAGGGAAGTTCGTACCCCAAATCCTCCACGAGCAATTGATGATGATGGAGCAAAAATCAATGGCCATCATCAGTAGCCTGTCGGCCGATGATCTAGACAGCCCGTTGCATGCCTCTTCGACAAAGCACCCGATGGCCAACACTAAATTCGAAGCCCTGGACTGGAACATCAAACACACCTTCTGGCACGGTGGCCAGATCGGCATACTGAAACGCATCGTTCACGAACGATATGATTTCGGCCTGAGGCGCGCATGATTACACGTGCCGTTGATAATCGTGTGATCGTCAGGTTTCTTTTATCGGTCAATTTATGAACACCGATATTTCCGTAGCGTACGTAAGCGTCAATTGATGCATGGCCCGGGTGCAGGCAATGTAAAGCATGCGTTTATCTATTTCAGTTTGATAGTTGCGCGCCGACGCAAAGGGTACGATCACCTCATCGAACTCCAAGCCTTTGGCGAGGTGAGCGGTGGTGATGACGATGCCTTCCTTAAAAGATGTGCTGTCGGGTGTGAGCAGGTGTATACCATGTGCCTTCACTTCGCGGTACACAAACTCGGCTTGCTGGCGTGTCTTACAAATAACGCCCAACGATTTGAAGCCCGATTGTTCGAACTGCTTCACCATCTTTTTGATGGCTTCCACCTCTTCTGCATTGCTGCCAAAACCCGTCACCGTCGGAGGCGCGCCGTGGCGCTCCATGGCGATGAGGTTGGGATTAAAAAACAAGCGCTGCGCAAAGGCCGTGATCTCGAAAGTTGACCGGTAGCTTCTGAAAAGTTTCACTACGTCGGCCTGCGGGAACACTTGTTCGATGCCTTCCGCATCGGAGGCACTATACGGATTTACCTGCTGGCTCACATCGCCCAGGATCGTCTTCTTGCATTTGAACAACCGCGACAGCACGGCATACTGCACGGGCGTGTAGTCCTGCATTTCATCCACCAGCAGGTGCTTTACGTGGTCGTAGGTCTGCGCGCCTTCCAACCTGATCTTGAAATAGATGAGGGGAAAGACATCGGCATACTCCAGGTCGCCATGGGAAGTTCTTTTGAACAGCTCGGGTTTGCCCGACCATGTGAAGAAATCCTTGTAGAGATCGAGCACGTTGTTGAATTTCAGCATACGCGGAACCGCTTCCCAAAGCCGCGCCTTTTCCTGGCCCGACAATTTGCGTTTGGTTTGATTGCGTATGTACTGCTGGATATCCTGGATCACTTCGGGGAAGCGTTTCAACATCGGGATGCGATGATAGGATTTGAAACGCTCCATGATGAACGGGAATGGCACCACCACTCCGGCCAGGTGCAATTCGGTGGGGTCGAAATAATTGTTCTCCACGTGGATGAGATACTGGTTGAGGCGTCTCAAAAATTCGAACGAAGATTTTGATCGCACGCGCTCGATGAATGCCTCGTCATGGTGCTCGAGGAGCGCGGCAACCTGCTGGAAAAAATTCTGGAACTGGTATTTGTTTTCCAATACCTCCATGGCCAATTCTTCCATCTCCATCTCGGGGATCTGCTCTTCGCCCAATTCGGGCAACACGTTGGAGATGTAGTCGGCAAAAACTTTGTTTGGCGAGAGGATGAGAATGTCCTTTGACGTGATGCTGTCGCGAAAGCGATAGAGCAGAAACGCGATACGGTGCAAGGCGATGGAAGTCTTGCCCGAACCGGCCACCCCCTGGATGATCATGACCGGGGCGGTCTCGTTACGGATCACGGCATTTTGGTCGCGCTGAATGGTGGCGACAATGTTCTTCATCTTGTCGTCGCTGGACTTGCTCAGCTCCTTTTGCAAAATGTCGTCGTGAATGTTGACGGCGTTTTCGATCATGAACTCCATGCGACCCTGTGCGATCTTGTATTGGCGTTTCAAAACGATCTCGCCCTTCACCGTCCGCGCCGGCGTGGTGTAGGAGGCTTCGCCCAATTCAAAATCATAGAACATGGCAGAAATGGGCGCACGCCAGTCATAGATTAGGTTGGTCCGCGCCGTCTCGTCAAAAAATGTATAGATGCCGATGTAGACTTCGGTTTTCTCGCCTCCCCCATACGCCTCAAAATCGATGCGGCCGAAGTAAGGCGATTCGCGGAGCTTCATCAGCTTCCGTTTACGGGCCACGGCCGACTCGCCGGTAAAGGCCATGCGGTCGATGGACTGCCCGGCCGCCACCATGTCGGCCTCGTCCAGGCCGGATTGGTGTTCGTGGATGTACTCCTTATTTTGTCTGAGTTCGGTCGAAAACTGTTTTATACGGTCGTCTACCCGTTGGATGGCAAACACCAGTTTTTCCTTGATCTCTTCGAGGTATTCGCGTTCTTGTTGCTCGGTAGTGAAACTCATTCGTGGCGTGTAAAAACGCAAAGATTCAACAAAAAAAGCCGCAAAAAAACCGCCCATATTCCTTCTAAAGACGATCCGAATTGCTCACTTTTGTATTATATCTTCACCGTGTCCAAAATCCCCCCGGCCGGCTAAATTTCATGTTTTCCTGGTTGTTTTGCCCGGATGAAAATCCCCAGGGGCTTGTCCCGGCAAAAGGACTTTGCCGGCGGGAGGCATCGCAAGGGTCGGTCTTTAAATTTATTGCACACATAAAACTTTAAACTTTTAACCATTTAAAATTATGCTAAGCGGAATAGGTGCCCAGGAGATCTTGCTCATCGGAGTGTTTGTCCTGGTCTTCTTCGGAGGTAAAAAAATTCCTGATTTTATGAAGGGCCTCGGCAAAGGTGTTCGCGAATTCAAGGACGCGATCGGTGACGTAAAGAAAGAAGTCGAAAGCGTGAAGAAAGAAGTCCCCAGAATTGATACGGACCTTTAATTGTCTTTAAAATAAATAATAGAAAGCCAGGGGTATCGCTCCTGGCTTTTTTGTTGCTTCCGGGACAACGTTTTGGCTGTCGGCAGCCTCCGGGCGTTATACTTATTTTTTTATTTTATGGAAAAGTCCTCCCTACCGCATCCTAGGGGACGATGAACCAGCCTACACCTTTATGAAATTCGTTTTCACAGTCCTTGCCGTCCTGTTTTCGTTGCTGTACACCTCCGTGGTCGCCCAACCTAAACTGACTTTTTACGAGAAACATTGGAGCGACGTCTACCAGTATGAGGTGCGTTTGCTGCCCCGGTCGGCAAAAGTCGTTGTGGACAGCCTCTATATGAGGGCCAGGCATGACAACAACATTTCCGAAGCGGCGAAGGCGATCTTCTATCAGACGAAGTTCATTTCAGCCTTGGAGGAAGACGCCGAGCTGAGTGTTGTACAAAAATTCAAAACCGAGATCGCGATCAGCAAAGCGCCCTTGCGGAATATTCTCGAGGCGGCGCTGGCCCGCACCTATTGGGAATATTTTCAGGAGCATCTGTCCACCTATTACCAGCATTCGCGCACAGCGGAAAAAGTGAATGCGACCGATTTCCGCACGTGGGATACGGATCAAATGTTTGCCGAAATACACCGGCATTATCAAAATTCCCTTCGCGATGCGGCTGTACTAAAAACCACCAGCCTCACCACGCTGAACGACATTTTAACGCCCGCCGAAAACTCGAAGGTGTACCGCCCCTATGCTTACGACCTGCTCGCCCATATGGCGTTGAACTTCTATACAAATTCCGACAACCTCAGCCAACGGGCGATCCGCGCGTTTACGCTGAAAGATCCACGCCTGTTCGATTCGTTCGACGTGCTATCGCCCCCACCGGCGGCCGATAGTCTGTCGCCCCTTTGGCAAGGCATACTGATCGTGAAAAACCTCATCGCCTTTCATCAACAGGAAAAAGACACGTTTGCCTTGGTGGACCTGGAAATGGAAAGGCTGGAGTTCCTGGTGGCGGAAGGTGTGTTTGAGGATGGTCGTGCCTTGCGCATGAAGGCGCTGGAGAAACTTGAGGCAACCTATCGTCATCACCCGGCATCAACGCTCCTGGATTTTGAACTGGCGACCGAGCTCAATCGCGAAGGCAATCAATATAAACCGTTCAAGAACACGAAAGATCAATTCAAGAAACAAGAAGCCATAGCCTTGTGCGACGCGGCGACAAAGCGTTTCCCGAAAAGCGACGGTGCGGCGAAGTGTGCCCAACTGAAAGAAAGCATTCTCCGCGCAACGCTTTCCCTGCAGGGGGAAGATTATATTCCCACAGAAACCTTGTCGCGCTTGCGTGTTTCGTATCAAAACATCGATAGCATATCGATTGGCGTGTTCAAGGCCACTGCCGATTTCGACAGGAAAGACCTCAAAGATATTCCGGACTCAATCCTCCTGGTCGCCGTCTCGAAGTTAATACCCGTAGCCCACTGGAACACAGGGCTGAAGAATTTGCATGACTACCAGGCGCACAGCACAGAAATCGTTCTTCCCAAACTGCCGGCCGGCAAATTCTTTGTTTTGGTTCGTGTTGTCTCATCAAATAAAGCCATCCCGATCTTTGCCTTTGCCACGATCCAGGTCACCGATTTGGTCTTGCTCGACGGTCGCTTCGAAAACAAGTTCCGTTACCAGGTGGTTAACCGCACCAATGGCCAACCCCTTGCAGGTGCCGACGTCCATTTCCAAACAAAGGAGTTGCCGAACACGCAGAAAGATCTTGACGTTCACTATACCTCAGACAAAAATGGATTTATTGAGTTAAACAACGCGGAAGATTACAGCTACGACATCTATGCCACCGTGCGACACGGAAGGGATAGCGCCGAGTTTGGGACTTATGCTATTAACTTCTATCCTGAGGATGACACGGATGCTGAAGAGGTCGACGTGGAGCCCTTTCTTTTCAGCGACCGGAGCATTTATCGCCCGGGGCAAACCGTTTACTTCAAGGGCATCCTTACAAAAAGAGATCAAAAAAAATCTTCGGTGTTGGCCGGTGAGTGGGTGGAGGTTTTGCTGAGGGACGTCAACCATTCGAAGGTCGGCGAGATGCGACTCAAATCGAACGCCTATGGTTCCTTTAGCGGCGAGTTCAAACTTCCCGCAAATGGACTCACGGGAACGTACACCCTTATCGCGGATGAAGACATGGAAGAAGACAGCCGCTTCTATGGCGAGGAGATGGATGATTTTTTTTCCGGCGAATTAACGATAGCCGTAGAAGAATATAAGCGGCCTACCTTCGAAGTATCGTTTCAGCCCGTGACAAAAACCTTTGTTTTACGCGACACCGTGACGTTGAAAGGCACGGCACTATCGTTTAGCGGCGCGAAGGTGAGTGGTGCCAAATTCAGTTATCATGTCAAACGGAACGTGCGCTACCCTGGCTGGTACTATTGGTATCACTCCTACGGAAGAGAGGGTGCCCGCGAAATTGCATTTGGCGACGGCGTGACCGATGCTGCAGGCGAATTCCCGATCGACTTTTCAGCCGAACCCGACGAAGCCGTTTCAAAAAAAGAACATCCCGTATTTCACTATGAAGTGACGGTCGACGTAACGGACATGAATGGCGAAACCCGCAGTGCCACCTTTACCGTGAAAGTAGGCTACACGGCGCTGGTCGCCACCGTGAGTACACCGGCTCGCCTGAACCGGAGAGACCTGCACACCATCACCCTCGGCACCGAAAATCAGAACGGTCAGTTCGTTCCTACCAAAGGCAATGTCGCCATCTATAAACTAAAATTTCCAGCAGCGCCCGCACGCCCGCGTCCCTGGGAAGCCCCCGATATACCCTTGGCGACGGAAGATGCCTTTCACAAACTCTTCCCGCACGATTTCTATGACGATGACGAAAAACCCAAGGCTTTACAAAAAGGAAAACGTATGGCCGAATACTCCTTCAACACGGGCGTGGCCAAAGAAATACCTTTCAAGATAAATCCGGCCTGGCCAAACGGCAGCTATGTGATGGAGCTGACCACCGTCGACGTGTCGGGCGACACCCTCACCGACCTGCATCGTTTCACCGTCTTCGATCCCTCCGCCAAAACCGTTGACGACAACCAGCTCCTGGTTTTTGAAATGGACAAACCCTCCTACCTTGTCGGCGAAGTAGCAAAAGTCAGGATCGGTTCTGCCTCCACCGATATTACGATCACGATCGATATTGAAAAGAACAATAAGATCGTGAAGACCTATGTCGATCATTTCTCCGGGAATCTGAGAGAGTACACCATACAAGTGACTGAGGGCATGGGTACAGGGTTTGCCGTGCATTACAGCGCGGCTTGTTATAACACGGCCCTTACCGGTGGACGAACCGTGCAAATTGAATCGCCGCGAAAGAAACTGGAGATAGAAACCGTCACCTTTAAAGACAAGTTGCAACCCGGTGGAAAAGAAACGTGGAGCTTTGCCGTGACCGGCGACGACATCCTCCGAAAGCATACCGAAATATTGGCATCCATGTACGATGCGTCACTGGACCAATTTGCGCCACACACCTGGAGCTTTGACCCGGTTCGTACTGAAGCGTATCGTTCTTCGTACAGGATGTCGGGCGAAGGCAGTTTCAATACATCCAAATTTACCATTCGAAATGGCGGCTATGGTTTCTATTCGATACCGCGTCAATATTATGATGATTTGTATTGGTTTGGATTCAGCATACGCAACAAACAATATTACAACGGAGCTTACCTGAATCGTCTGTATTCCTCGGGGACCATTGCCAGTCAGCCCTCCAAGGTCTCTCTTTCCAACAACCGGAACGGGGCGAAAGGTTTTATCTATGGCAAAGTCGCCACGCATGACGGCGAACCGCTACCGGGCGTGAACATTGTTATCCAAGGCACATCCTACGGCACCGTGACCAACGCGCAGGGCGAGTATTCCGTCGAAGCCGGCCGCGGTGATTCCCTGATTTTTAGTTTCGTGGGCTTTAGCACCGCGAAAGGCGTCGTGGGCCGGAAGAATATTATGAATGTTACGATGGAAGAAGAAATCATGCGACTTTCCGAGGTGGTGGTGACGGGTTATGGTGTCCAAGAGAAAAGATCCATGACCGGCTCGGTTACCACTATAAAAACGGAAGATAATGATTTGGTCTCCTTCGCACTGGCAGGCAAAGTTGCCGGCATACAAATTCTAAGTACAAATGGCAACTTGGGTTATCTGAGTCTACGCGGTGCTTCTTCTTTGAACAACGCCGACGTGTTGTATGTGGTGGACGGCGTGGTGGTGGAGTCGTCGAAGATCGATCAGGCCGACCTTGCCGATGTACAAGTACTCAGGGGTGATGCGGCCATAAGCCTCTATGGCTCGCGCGCCGCCAACGGTGTGATCGTAGTGACCACAAAATCCGGTCAGAAAAAAATGGACGAAGTCATGGCGAAAATCAACGCCCGCAAAAACTTTAACGAAACGGCTTTCTTTTTTCCGCACCTCACCACCGATGAAAATGGCATGATCCATTTCACCTTCACCACGCCCGAAGCTTTAACGCGCTGGAAGCTTCAGTTACTGGGGCACACGCGCGACCTGGTCACCGTCACCCAAACCTTGCAAGCCGTTACACAAAAAGAATTGATGGTGACGCCCAACATGCCACGCTTCCTGCGCGAAGGCGACGACGTGATCCTGTCCGTTAAAATTGCCAACCTCACCTCAAAAAGCAAGGAAGGAAAAGTGGCGCTGCAATTAACCAATCCAGTTACCGGCGCGGCGGTTGACGTGTACTTCGGGAATGTGGTCCGGACCAAGTCGTTCAAGGTCGGGGCAAAAGGAAATACGGAAGTATCCTGGAAACTTCATGTGCCTGACAAAGGCGCGGAAGCCGTGCAATATAAGGTGGTGGCCAAGGCGGGTGGCTTTAGCGATGGCGAACAGAATGCGTTGCCGGTGCTCTCGAACCGCATGCTGGTCACCGAATCGCTCCCCCTGTATGTGCGCGCCGGCCAGACCAAAACGTTTACGCTGGAAAAATTGAAGACCACCAACTCACCGACGCTAACCCCCCACCAAGTGACCTTGGAAGTGACCTCGAACCCAGCGTGGCTGGCCGTGAAGTCGCTGCCCTATCTCATGGAATTTCCGCACGAATGCGCCGAGCAGCTCTTCTCCCGCTATTACGCCAACACGCTGGCGAGCTATATTGCCAACAGCCAGCCGAAGATCAAAGAAGTGTTCGCCGCCTGGTCTGCGTCGGGCGCATTGACCAGCAACCTCGAAAAAAATCCGGAACTAAAATCCATCATCATCGAAGAGACGCCCTGGCTGCGCGACGCACAAAGTGAGCGCGAGCAAACCCAGCGGCTCGGTCTCTTGTTTGATCTTAACACGATGAAAAATCAGTCGGAGGCGGTGGTCCGCAAGCTCGGGGAAATGCAACTGGGCGACGGCGGTTTCCCGTGGTTCACGGGCGCCAACCGCGCCAGCCGCTACATCACACAACACGTTGCTTCCGGATATGGTCACCTGAAACAGTTGAACGTAGTGTCTGGAAATGACAAAGCGGCGGACATCGTACACAAGGCCATCGCTTTCCTCGATGAGCAGATCATTTCAGACTATGCATACTTGCGGGGTGAAGCGAGCGCCAAGTTTAAAAACAGTAAAGACTCCGAGAGGTTGATCCGTGCATTCCTCGATAAACAGTCCTGCAACCAGGAGCAAATTCAATACCTGTACATGCGCAGCTTCTTTTCCGATGTTGCCGTTAGTGAAAGCCTGGCGCCCGTGCTGGAGTATTACCGAAAGCAAACCGCGCGCTACTGGCCGGAAACCGATCTGTACTTAAAAGGAATGATCGCTTTGATACAACATCGCCAGGGCGATCCCACCGTTGCCAAGGCGATCGTTGCCTCGCTGCGAGAGACCAGCATCACCAGCGATGAAATGGGTATGTACTGGAAAGAGAATACGCCCGGTTGGTCCTGGTATCGCGCGCCCGTGGAAACCCAGGCCCTCATGATCGAAGCGTTCAACGAAATTGAAGGCGCTGATAAAACCATCGCCCCTGACCAGAAAATAAAAACACTGGACGAGCTGCGCATCTGGCTCTTGAAAAACAAACAGACCACCCAATGGAAGACCACCAAAGCCACAACCGAAGCCATCTACGCATTGCTGTTGAATGGATCGGAATGGCTACCCCTAAACCAAACGTTGGAGGTGACCTCGGGCACAAAAAAAATCACGCCCGAGGCCAAGTCGCCGGAAGCGGGTACGGGTTATTTTAAGACCTCCTGGAAAGGGGATGACATCACACCCGCGTTGAGCACGGTGACGCTGTCCAAAAAAGAAAACGGCATTGCGTGGGGCGGATTGTACTGGCAGTACTTTGAAGACCTCGACAAGATCACGCCGGCCGAAACGCCGCTAAAGCTTTCAAAAAAATTATTCCTTGTGAACCGGACGGATAAGGGTGAGCTTTTAACGGAGGTGAAGCCCGGTGCTTCACTCGCGGTCGGCGACCGGGTAAGGGTGCGGATCGAGCTGAAAGTGGACCGTCCCATGGAATTCCTCCACATGAAAGACCTGCGTGCGGCCGGCCTCGAACCGGTGGACGTGTTGTCGGGATACAAATGGCAAGTGGGGCTGGGTTATTATCAAAGCACAAAAGACGCCGCCACCCATTTCTTTTTTGACAACGCGGAGAAAGGTGTCTATGTATTCGAATACGATCTCCGTGTGAACAATGCAGGCAATTTCTCAAATGGCATCACGACGATCGAGAGCATGTATGCTCCGGAGTTTACGAGTCACAGCGAAGGGGTTCGAATCGAAGTGGGAAAATGAGGCGTGGACCGGGTGGCGGAATGGCTCTATTTTTCCGAGAGCGACGGATTTTGACTGTCGTTCCTATTCATCCAATATAAAACGACTTTCGACAGTTGTTCTTCGAAATCGGGAAGCTCAACGGACTTGACCAGGTAGGCGTTGGCGCCTAGCCGGGCGGATTCCAGGATGTAGTCGCCTTCGCTCGAAGATGTCATTACGACCACGGGGATGTGGCGCATCAATTCGTCGCGTTTTATTCTTTTTAATACTTCAAGGCCGTCCACCTTGGGCATTTTGTTGTCCAGGAGAATAAGCTTCAGGTCGTTGTAGGCTTTGTTTTTGTAAATGAAATCGATTGCTTCGGCGCCATCGCCACAATGGTGGACACCGTCGACGATGTTGATCTTTTTTAACGCACGCATCGCCAGGCGGACGTCGTCCGGGTTGTCTTCAATCAATAATATTTCAACCATACCGGGATCTTTAACATCGATTCTTAGCATAACGACTTTCGCGTGGGGATTGTTTTTTTTGAATAGATTAAATAGTGGTCATCATTTGCTCCTAAATGTTCGGCCATCACTATTCTGTTTAAATATAAAAAATGAAATGATGAAAATGTGCCTATGCGCCATCTTATTGGGATGTTCCCCAAGCCGTGCTAAGTTTTTGTTATGGTTCCGGCCCCGGATTTCGCCAATACAAAAAACTCCCTATTTTTGTGTGAATCGTTCATGATCGGTATCTGGCTGAGCAACGGATCGGCCCATCCTGGACGTCACCATTGGACATGCCCGGTGTCCACAAAATTGTGACAGGTTGCCTTTTTAATCAATTTGCCGTTGAGCCCGGATAAATCATGGCTGCCCTGAAAACAAACCATCGCGGCCAGGAGGATGGATTCTTAAACGTCGTGAATGCCATGAAAGAGGTGTCCGAACCTATCGATACTGACTTGATCGCCCGTATCAAAAAAGGTGATGCCAAAAGTCTGGAGCTTTTGTTCCGGAGGCTCTACCCCAACCTGTGCGCCTATGCCCGCAAGTTTTTAAATGATCCCGTCGAAGCGGAGGAGATCGTACAGGACTTGTTCTCCACCCTCTGGGAAGACCGCCACAAAATTGACGAACAGCAGTCCCTTTCTTCCTATTTGTTCACGTCCGTGAAAAATCGCTGTCTCAATTTCCTGATCCTGCAAAAACGAAAAACAAAGCACGCCGACCTGATGCGCTTCCTCTATGTACAGGAAGTTTCCGGCGAGGCCGCCCACTCCTACCATGCACTGCTGGCCAAAGACCTGGAAAAAGATTTCCATACGGCCATGGAAGATCTCCCCACCGAATGCCGAAAAATCTTCGAATTGAGCCGCCAGGAAGGACTCAAGTACCAGGAGATCGCGCTAAAACTTAACATTTCCATAAAGACCGTAGAGACCCAGATGTCGCGGGCACTGGCCAAACTGCGTCTCCAGCTCAGGGAGCATATTGCCCTGGTGTTGCTGCTGACCTTTTTTGAATAAAAATTTTCAGGGGTTGTCGGGGTAAGGGCTAAGTTTATTGTATTAGCCACCGAAGCCTATGAACGAAGAAGCCCCACAACCGATCCAGGAAATCATTGCGCGCTTTTTGGAAGGCCATGCCTCCGAAGAAGATGTTGAAACACTGTATGACTGGGTACAGGAAAGCGAAGCCAATCGCCACTATTTCCATGAAATGAACAACACCTACCAGGCCTCGGTCACGCTGGCTCGGTATAATCAGCCCAAAATCAACGCCGCCTGGGAGCAACTGGCCCAGGATATCCAGGCATCGGGCAAGACGGTGGAGCACCCCGCACTGAAACGTCACCCCAAAGCATCACTCTTTTTAAAGATCGCAGCCTCGGTCACCCTGCTGGCCGTGACCGGTACCGTCCTATATATACTGTCCAAAGAATTCGTGTCACGACAAAGCACGGTGGTCTACAATGCCGGCGAAAACAACATGCGCATTCTTTTGCCCGACAGCTCATTTGTCTGGCTCAACCGGCACAGCACCCTGGAATATGCTCCGACTTTCGGAACCGTCAACCGCGAAGTGCGCTTGAAGGGCGAGGCCTTTTTTGATGTCAGAAAAAACAAGAAGCAGCCCTTCATTGTCAAAGCAGAAAACATCCAGGTACTCGTACGCGGAACAAAGTTCAACGTGCAAGCCTACACGGCCGAGCCTGCTATAAAGACAACGCTCGAAGAAGGCAAGATCGAATTGTACGTCAGCGGCATGGCCTCCCATTTTGTGATGCAGCCGGGCGACCAGATCACACTCGACACCGAGGCCAACAAAGTCTCCCGCAAAAAAGTGAACCCCGCCAATTTTTCGGCCTGGAAAGAAGAGCAACTCGCCTTTGATAGCGCCCCCCTACGCGATATCATACTCCAACTGGAAAATCGCTATAAAGTGAACATCGTAGCCGACTCAACGGTAGCCCTGGGTGATCGCATGTCGATCACTATTGAAAATGAAACGCTGGAGGAAGTGCTTGGCCTCATCCAGGATGTTTCAACCCTACGGGCCAGAAGAGACGGAAACAACATCGTATTGACTAACAACTAAACGCAAACCTAACAACACTAATTATTTACCCTATGGAGATTAACTACCGTGAGAACAGGAAACCGGGGAACGGCTTCAGGCGTGGTGTGCTGCTTGGCATGGCATTGCTCATGACCTTCCTGGTGAGAGAGGTTCAGGCAAATCCCAACGGCGGCGCTCCTACCGCAGCCGTGATTGAGCTGAACCTGAAAAACACGCCGCTGAAGAAGGCCTTGAAAGAAATCGAACGCCAGACCAACTATCATTTCGTGGTGAACGACAGCCAACTCCAGGATATTCAAAAGGAGGTGACCATCTACATCCGGTCGCAAAATATCGAAGAAGTGTTGAGCATTTTGCTCACCGGCACGAACGTGACGTATCGCATCAAAAAGCGACAGATCACCTTGACGGCCGCAATACCGCACGAGAAGCCCGCGGGTGTGCTCACCGCCTCCGCCAAGTCACGCCCGACCGGCGTAGCGTGGGTCGCCAACCAACCGCTGTTTATCTACGAGCAACCGGTTGTGATGGCCGCAGTGGTTACGGGTACCGTGAAAGATGAATTTGGAAGTCCGCTGCCCGGCGTGAACGTGCTCATAAAGGGTACCACGATTGGCGCGGTAACTGACGCTGAGGGAAATTTTTCCCTATCGGTTCCCAACGACGATGCCGTGCTGGTATTCACCTTCATCGGTTACCTTCCCCAGGAAGTAGCACTCAACAACCAAACTACCGTGAACGTGCAGATGGAACCGGACTCTAAGACGCTGTCTGAAGTAGTCGTGGTGGGGTACGGTACGCAGGAGAAGAAAGACGTTACTGGGTCGGTGTCTGTTGTGAAGGGCTCTGATTTTGAGAACCTTCCTTCCGGCGGTGCACAGCAAGCGCTCCAAGGTCGTGCAGCAGGTGTTAACGTCGTGCGTAACGGCGGCGCGCCCGGCAATGCCGGTTCTATCCGCATCCGGGGTCTCGGAACGGTGAACAACGCCGATCCATTGATCGTCATCGATGGTGTACCGGCTGGTTCGATGAACGATGTGAATCCTAACGACATCGAATCGATGGACGTACTGAAAGATGCTTCCGCTTCCGCCATCTATGGTACCCGCGCCGCAAACGGCGTGGTGCTCATCACGACCAAGCGCGGCAAGTTTGACGACAAACTGAAGTTCACGCTGAATGCGTACACCGGCACCTCAACGCGCATCAAAACACTCGATGTGTTGGATGCGCCCACCTACACACAATTGAAGCAAGAAGCCTATACCAACGATACACCCGATGGTTCCACCATCCCGGCCGTCTGGAAAGATCCGCAGTATCAAACCCAGAAGACCAATTGGCAAGACGAAGTTTTCAAGCGAGGAAACACCAACAACATCGATCTCTCTATCCGCGGGGGTGGCAAATATTCTTCGTTCGCCATCTCTGGCGGAAAATATGACGAACGCGGTATCATCGGAAAATCGTACTACAAGCGATATACCTTCCGCATCAACAGCGATCATAAGATTGGCGAAAAACTGAAAATCGGCCAAAGCCTGCAGTTCACCAACACCAATAGCAACAGTGACATCAGTGCCAACGCTCCCAACGCACCGTCGGCACAAACCGGTTTATTGTGGAGCGCCATTCGCTTTCATCCCGGCTTACCCGTAAAAAATCCCGATGGCAAGTACAGCTCGAGCATTCCCGGTTTTGGTGACATCAACAACCCGTTGTACACCATCGATGTACAGGACCAGAACTATAGCCGCAATCGTATTTTAGGTAGCGTTACCGGTGAATATGAAATCATCAACGGGCTGAAAGTAAAGGCCAACCTGGCCATGGATGCCTCGTTCCTGGATTCGCACAACTTTGAAGTGAAGGTCGACGACCAGTACCGGCAAACAAACTACAACCAGTTGACGTTGACCAACGAAAAGTACTGGGCATTTTTGCAAGAGTATTTCCTGTCGTACAACAAGGAGTTCGGCGAGCACCAGATCGGTGCCGTGGCCGGTTATACCTCGCAAACATTTAACGACATTTATTCGAGGGAGGTCGGACGCGAATTCCCCAGCGAAGAGCCCAGTCTGCGCTATATGTCACAAGCCGGAACGATTGTCAACCTCGGGTCTGACAATGGTGGCCGCACCTACGATGCATTGCAATCGGCGTTCGGTCGTGTGAACTACGCGTTCAAAGATCGTTACTTACTCACAGCAACCTTCCGCGCCGATGGTTCGTCGCGATTCGCCGAGGGATACCGTTGGGGTTATTTCCCCGCCTTCTCTTTGGGATGGCGTTTGTCGGAAGAAACCTTCATCAAAAATGCCTTGCCATTCTTCAGCAACCTGAAGTTGACCGGAGGCTGGGGACAATTGGGCAATCAGAATGTGGCCTCGTTGCAATACCTTGCTCTGATCCGCAACGGTGGAACCTATAACAACTATGCGCTGGGCTCCGATCCGCAAAGCCAGGTAAAAGGTTCCGCGCAAGCGAAAATTCCCAACCCTTACATGGGGTGGGAAACCGCCGAGATGACCAACATCGGACTCGATGCCGGCGTGCTCGACAACCGCCTGCTCTTTACGTTGGCTTACTTCATCAAAGACACCAAGAAAATGCTGCTGTCGCCGCCTTCCCTGGGAACCCTGGGCAAAGCGTCCATCCCTGACCAGAACGTAGGCCAGATGCGCAATAAAGGTCTTGAAGTGGAAGTATCGTACCGGAAAACAACCGGCGACTTGACGTATACCCTGAGCGGTAACGCCACCTTCATCAAGAACACCGTAACCCAATTGCTCACGCCGGGCAGCTTCCTGGCATCGCAAACGTATGGCCGCACCGATCAGGAGATCACCCGCACGTATGTGGGCAATCCCTACGGTACCTTCTATGGCTGGCGTGCCGATGGGTTATATCAAAATCAATCGCAGATCGACAGCGATCCCAACATTGCCAAGGACAGTCGCCGGACCGATGGTCTCATTCACCCCGGTGATGTCCGTTTCGTAGATCAGAATGGCGATGGCTTGATCGACGACAAAGACCGCGTCATCCTGGGCAATCCCAACCCGAAGGTTACCTATGGCATCAATGCCGGCTTAGGCTACAAAGGATTTGACTTGAACTTATTCTTCCTGGGCGTAGCGGGTGTAGACCTCTACAATGCAGACCGGATGCAGGGGCTCAATGCAGCCTATTCATTCAACCTCTATGAAGAAGCCACCGGCCGTTGGCACGGCGACGGAACGAGCAACAACATTCCGCGCATGACGGCTACGGATCCCAACCTGAACTTCCGCACATCGAACCTGTTTGTGGAAAGTGGTGCGTTTTTCCGGTTGAAAAATATCACGCTGGGCTACACGCTGCCCCGCACGGTATCGGAAACCCTCCGTCTCTCGTCGGCCCGCTTCTATGTATCCGGACAAAACGTGTTCACCATCACGAAATACAAAGGCCTCAATCCGGAATTAGGCTATGCCGAAGGAAGCCGTACCTCCGGGCAATACACGCAAGTGAATGTTGACTATGCGCAATATCCCTTGTCGAGAACGTTTACCATCGGTGCTACCCTGACTTTTTAATCCTATGAAAAAGAACAACGTATCCATAACGAAAATAATCGGTGCTGCAGGATTGTGCTGTTTCGTGCTCCTGAGCGGATGCCAGGAAAACTTGCTCGACTCCACGCCCTACGGCCAGATCACTTCCAATCAATTCTGGCGCAACGGCGACGACGTCGTAGCGGCTACCAACGCCATCTACACGCCCTTGCTGGATGAAGACGGCTTTGCGCATACCGAGTACACCTTTGACAACAGCTCGGACGACATGGTCCGCTCCGGTGACCACGGCGACGCCGAAGCACAGTTGGAGCTCTTTACTTTCAACGCGTCCAACACGCACATCCTCAACACGTGGTCGACCAAATATGAGGTGATCCAACGCGCCAACGCCGTGCTGATGAACGCCCCGAAAGTGACGATGGACGAATCGCTGCGTGCACGCTGCATGGGTGAGGCCTATTTTCTGAGAGGCTTTGCTTACTGGCGACTGTCCGTGATCTGGGGCGAAGTGCCCCTCATACTCGAAGCCGATGTCGTGGCCAACAATTTCAACAAAGATAAGTCGTCGCTGGACGAAGTGCGGGCACAAGCCGAAGCGGACTTTCTGAATGCTGCGAACATGCTACCCGCTTCCTACACGGGCGAAGACCTGGGCCGTGTGACAAAAGGATCGGCTTATGGCTTCCTCACCAAGCTGTATGTTTACGAGGAGCAATGGGCCAAAGCCATCGCCGCCGGAGCAAACATCACCACCAATCCAGCTTATGCGTTAGCCGGCAACTTCGCCGATAACTTCAACCTGGCAACCGAAAATAATCCGGAAATTCTTTACAGTCTCCAATACGAAGGCGGCTGGACAACCGATGACTCTCCTGCTTTCTATCATACGCCCGGAGGACTGGGCGGCTGGGGATTTCATGAGCCCATCCAAGATCTGGTGGATGAATTTGAACCCAACGATCCACGCCTGGGATACTCCATTTTCAGCCCTGGCGATGAAGTGACAATCATGAAAGACAGTATTTACACCTTCAGCGCAGGCGATACGCGTCTCACGGGCTATGCCTTCCGCAAGTACACCAACTTCACCGCCAACGGCGATATGAGCCAAAGCTTGAACGCACCCTGGCTGCGCTCGGCCGACGTTTACCTGCTCGTCGCTGAAGCTAAGATCCGCTCCGGCCAGAATGGAGACACCGAATTGAATGCTGTGCGGACCCGTGTGGGACTGGATGAAAAACTCAACGCCACTATGACCGACGTCATGCACGAACGCCGCGTAGAGCTGGCCGGCGAAAACGACCGCCACCAGGATTTGATGCGCTGGGACAAAGCAGGACTCGTCGACATCGTCGCGCTCTATGCCCAAGATCGTGGCCCTTTCAAACCGGGCCGGACATTTGTGCGCCCAAGGCACTACTACTACCCCCTGCCTCAACGCGAGGTTGACTTGAGTAGCGGTGTACTAAAACAGAATTCTGCCTATTGATAAACGCATGATTTCTTTTGCCCGCCACGTCCGGGCAAATGAAAAATGGAGCCCACAAAAGGGATAAGTAAAAAGCAAGGCGTGAAACAGTCATGAGACGGGCGCTGGTAAGAGCTACAGGAACTTTAATTCTGTATCTTACTGGCGCCTTCCTTATGCGTCCTTTAAAATGTTATTGCCATGAACCTAAAAATTGCCCCTCTTGTCTTTGTCATTCTTTTTGCCTGTTGTGCTCCCGATAAACGCGAACTACTCCAGGGATCGTGGAAAATAGATTCCGTCTATAGTTTCTATAATGGTTTTGGCTATACCCGGACAGACACGGAAGAGGAACCCCTTCAACATTATCAACCCGATGGCAGGCTGCGGATGACGCGGGAAGCAGAATTTCGTTTCTTCTTTTATGAAATGCCTACGTCCGATTCGCTGATGCATCGCAGTTTGGATAAAAAGCTGTTGTCGAAGTATCAAGTTGTGAAGCTTGATCATGAGCAGATGGTGTTGCGGAAGGAGATGCAGCCGGTGTTTCCTGGGAAGGGTCAGGTGCGGTATGAGTTGCGGTATTTTTCGCGGGTAAAGGAGTAGGATTTAGGGCTGTGGGATTGGGCTTGAAGGTAGGTGCGCATGATGGCGCGGGCGCAAAACGTGAATGCTGTTAATCGAAGGCTACAATCTCGCTACTCCTCATTGTATTCGTGCATACTCAACAACGCCTTCAAGTATTTATCGATATCACTATTGTTCACTTGATCTCGCCGAGAGAAGGCCATCATATCAAGCTCTGACAATATCCATCCTTCTCAATTTTCCAGCTATTAGAATCGACGATGAGAACAAAGCGACGGGTGTGACTAATCAAAACGCCACCGCGTAAATGCCGATCTGATCGTCACGGAGTCGCTACCATCTCCTACTGTCAAATCAGGAGTTGCTATTTAATGGTGTTATCATTAGGATCTCTGTAGCTGATTTTTACGTTTTCCAAATCCCTGATTTCTCTTTTGTGACCACGCCATTCAAAAAGTATGAAAGATTCTCGCGCAATCTTCCTCAAGAATTCGAACTCGGTTAATTTATTAGATTTTGAATGATGTTCATGGGAATAACCATACTTTTCAAATAGGTCTACCACGCCAATCGTACTGGTGGCCAAGCCAAAATGCAATTCCCCTTTCGGGCTGACTTTTAGAGATTTAGGAGTGACAAGATATAAACCCAGGGTGTCTCTTGAATTTATCAAATTGAAATTGGCTTCAGGCTTCTCTTCAGAATAATAATTCCTAACCTGCATATTGATTATTGAGTCACCCAAGCTCCTTAAAGTACAATAGTAGACAATCAAAAGCTCGCCTTTGACAGTATCGCTTCCCTCTTCCTCGTCGACATATATACTGTCGAGTTTAATTTCAATACGATCCAATTGAGCCGATTTGTTCGAACATGCGACAAGCACGGCAAAAAGGAAAAATATTATTCCTGCTGCTCTCATTAATTTGTATGCTTATGTGGTTTCATCGCATAGTACTTGTCGTGATAACTTCTGTCGTACCTATACGAAATATTGTCGTGCATCACTTCCGTTGAAAGTCTAAGATCCTTCGTAACACCTGGATTATTGGTATCCCCCAACCCGTTCTTCGTATTTTGGAACTGCAGTTCATACGCCTGATAATGGCCACCAATAAGCACCGACCCTGCTCCTTCCAGCGCACGTTGCGAATGGCATCATTGAGGTGCTATATCCACTGTCCTGGATTTCCACCTTACACAGTTACTTAATCCTTACCATCCCATACCGTCAAATCAAGAATGGCAATTGCTATTCAATGACATGGTTATTTGGATCTCTGTAGTTGATTTTTACTTTTTTCAAGTCTCTGATTTTTCTTTTGTGCCCGCGCCATTCAAAAAGCATGAAAGATTCCCGTGCAATTTTCTTTAAGAATTCAACTTCGGTTAATTTATTCGGCTTTGAACGATGTTCAACGGAATAACCATACTTTTCAAGCAGATCCACCACACCAATCGGACTGGTCGCCAGAGTAAAATGAAATTCCTCTTTTGGGTTAACTTTTAGAGATTTATCCGTCACAAGGAATAAGCCAAGGGTATCTTTTGAATTTATTAAATAGAAATTGGCCTCAGGCTTCCCTTCAGAATAATAATTCTTCCCTTGTATATTAATCGTTGAGTCATACCTGCTTCTTAGGGTACAATGGTACGCAATCGAAGGCAGATACCTGATTGTATCGCTCTTCTCTACCTCATTGACATATATATTGTCGACTTTAATTCCAATACGATCGAATTGAGTTGATTTATTTGAACATGCGATAATCACAGTAAAAAGAAAAAATACTACTCCTGCTGCCCTCATTTTTTATATGCTTATGTGGTTTCTTCTCATAGTATTTGTCGTGATAGCTTCTGTTGAACGTATATGTGTAAAAATCACGCGAAGCTTCAACGGCCTATCTAAAATCTTTGGTAACACCTGGACTCCCCCCAGGAACAACTGACCAGTAAGGTGTCCAACGTCGATTATTTTCGCTCAAGGGATCCGCCGATCCGAAGTTTGCACGACGATTGGGATAAGTAGTCGCCGCCGTAATAACCATCGATGCGGGTTGGAATCGCGTGGGTGTCGTCAGTGTGTATCGCAAGGGATGTGTTGCTGGTGAAGAACACGAACCACGGCGGGAGGTCTCGCCTACTTCTCATTATATTCATGGATCAGCAACACCGCCCTCAGATATTTATCGATGTCGCTATTGTTTACGTGATGTCGTCGGAAGAACGCGGTCATGTGTTCAAGCTCTAACAAGGCTCCCTCGTTCTCAATTTTCCAGCCATTGGAATCGACGATAAGAACGAAGCGACGTGCACGACTAATCAAGACACCCACCGTGTAAATGCCGATCTGATCGTCACCAAGCAACTTGGTGGAGAGCATATCATTACCATATATTGTCTTGAGGCAACTTTCGACACTTTTGCCTTTTTCAAAATATCCCCGGTCCTTAAAAAAATTTACAATCGACAAACTAATACTGTCGAGTCTTTCCTTAGTCATCCTGTCCTGTGCATTTGTCTCCACGTGATGCAACATAAGGCAAGAAAATATCAGTAGGATCAGTCTCCATAAATTCTTCATGTTAATCTTCTTTAGTGTTCTCTTTCTTATTGTTCTAACGTCAATGGGAAGCAACATCCACCATCCTGGACTCCCCCTGGCTATTGTAGATCGTTACCTTTACAATATCCCCCGCAATCCGAAGTTTGCGCGACGATTGAGATAAGTATCCCCCACCATAACAAAATTCCTGTTTGGATTGTTTGCCGTCGGTGTGGGTTAGGATAGCGTGGGTGTCGTCGGGGCGTATCGCGATGATGTGTTGTTGGTGAAGAACATCAACAACGGCGGGAGCGGCGGCATCCATGGCGCTGAGCGTAGTGGGGGTGGTTGGTGATGTGCTTTCCCATACTTTGAGTGTATCGTTGTTTTGTGTACCCAGGACAAGCGTTTTTCCATTGTGATCGATCAGCTCAGCGAGGGCTTTTGCGTTGCCGTCCAGGAGGATGCCGCTTTGGGTTGGGGTGAGGGGGTGGAAGTTTCCTTTGCCGTCGCCCTTTAGCAAGAGACCTTTGAGGGCGTCGTAGCGGCCGGTGAGGACGTCGGTGTCGTAGGCGTTGCCGCTGAGCAAAACGTCGGCGTGGCCATCGTAGTCGTAGTCGCCGGTGGTGATGCCGCAGACGGGGGCGAATTGGGCTTGGGTGGGCAGTGGCTTGAGGGACCAGCCGGCTTTGCCTTTGTTTTCGAGGTAGCTGGTTTGAAAGGTTTCGCTCTGCAGTACAAGGGGCTTCGTGTCGGTGCCGGCGATGACGGTTTCGATCGTGGCGTCGGAATAGTCTTTATAAGATTGGTATTTCTTTTTGAACTGCACGATCTGCTGCAACAGGTCGTCGCGGGGATGGGCGGGGCGGTTCACGTGTTGAATGTAATTGGCTAGTATCGCCTCCGTTGCGCCGTCATGATTGAAGTCGTCGACATAGGCGCGTACGGGTTCTTCGGGTGTAGTTTTGTATTTTGTATTCAGGCCGAGGTTGCCGGCGATGTAGTCGGTGTCGCCGTCCTCGTCGGCGTCCAGGGCTTGCAGACTGTTCCACCAGCCGGTGGATTGGGAGACGGCGAGCACTCCTTCCGCGGGTTTGAATTTCCCGTTGTTGTTTTTAAAGATCAGGATGCCCATCCATTCTCCTGTTATCATCAGATCGGGGGCGTTGTCGTTGTCCACGTCGGTCCATAGGGCGGCGGTCACCATTCCGGCGTGTTGAACGCCCGGAGCTATGGCGTCGGTCACGTCGGTGAAACGGCCTTGCTGGTTTTGCAAGATGAAACTTTGTCCGGGTTGTGGATAGCGGTGTGGCGTGGCTCTTCCCCCGACAAAAAGATCGAGGTCGCCGTCGCCATCATAGTCTGCAGCGGTTACACACGAGCCCGTGGCGGTTTCCTTGGGGAGCGCTGCTGCATCGTAGGTGAAATTTCCTTTGCCGTCGTTTCGGTACAGGCGGTCCTGGTAGTAGGGCGAGCCTTCCTCGAATTCATTGCCGCCGCTCACCACATAGAGGTCGTTGTCGCCGTCGCCGTCGGCATCAAAGAGTAATACGCCGGCATCCTCTTCATACTTTGTCTGTGTGGTTAATGGCTTTTGCAAAAATGTTCCATCTGCCCGTTGCAGGAAAAATTGTCCCGATTGCTTGAAGGCACCGCCTACAAAAAAATCTTCGAGGCCATCGCCGTTCACATCCCCTACCGCGATGCCTGGCCCGCTCTCGGAATACTTATGCGGCAACAAGGGCTGGATCTTGAAATCGGCATACTCTGTTTCCTGGTGGCGGTAGACGATCTGGCGGGATTTATCGGCCCGCAAAAAAAGCGGGGCTGGCGTGGGCTGGCGTCGCGATGAAGCCGGTCGTGCATCGATATAGCGAAGGGCAAGCGCTTGGTTCGCTTTCACGGCGCGCTCGGTTTGTTGTTTACCATCCGGCCAGTGGATGAAGACCGAATCCACCACATCCATTTTCCCAACACCAAAATGAAGTCCGGGTCCCACGCTGGACTGATAGCCGCGGTAAGGTGAAACTTCCTGGTATTGTATGCTGTCGCCGTGATAGAGTGTCACCCTCGCTCCATATCCCTGAAGGTTTCCCACCGGGCCGTTCAAGTTGAGTTGCAGGAAATGATTTTTTCCCATGAGCCTCTCGGCGTGATTCTCGAACACAAATGCCGGGCCGTTGATGTTGTTGGTGACGTAGTCCAGATCGCCATCGCCATCGAGATCGGCATAGGCCGCACCGCTGGAATAGGCTGGTGTAGTGAACCCCCAGGCGGCAGACTGGTCGGAGAAGGTGAGGTCGCCATGATTCCGGAAAGCAAACACGGGAAGGTGTGCTCCCTCGATGCTACTGAGCGCCTCCTGCATTTTTTTCTCTTTCGATTGATCGTTCTCCTGCTGCATGAACTCCTGCATCCGGTAGCTCACAAAATCGCGGTTGGTGATGTCGCGCGGGTAGCCGTTGGTGATGAGCAGGTCTTTCCACCCGTCGTTGTCGAGGTCGGCAAACAACGGACTCCAACTCCAATCTGTAGCTTCCACGCCGGCCAGTTGACCGATCTCGCTAAAAAGGGGTTCGCCACTGGGATCGTCGCCATCGTTTAGTTGCAGGGTGTTGCGCATGAACTGGGGCGTGTAGCCGTATTGTACTTCAGAACGGTACCGGTCATAGTTTGTAGAGCCGAACATCAGCTTCTGACGTTTGTTGTCGGGGGGCAGCATGTCCACGGCCATCACGTCCAGACGCCCGTCGTTGTTAAAATCCGAAACGTCATTGCCCATGGCCGAGTAGCTGGTGTGCTTGAAGTATTTTGCCAGCCGGTCGGTGAATGTTCCATCATGATTGTTGATATACAGCAAGTCGTTCGACAGGTAGTCGTTCGAAACATAAATATCCGGCCACCCGTCGCGGTTGATGTCCTGGATGGCCACGCCCAACCCATAGCCCTCGATGGTGATGCCGGCCTCCTTCGAAACGTTGGTAAAGGTTTGGTTGCCGTTGTTCCGGTAGAGCCGGTCGGTGTTGATCATCTCGCCGTTCACACGCTTGGGGCGGATCACATTGGGGCCGGTCTGGTCCATGATGTTGGTGAGCATATATACATCGAGGTCGCCATCGCCGTCGTAGTCAAAGAAGGCAGCCTGCACGGAGTGGCCGGTGTCGGCCAGGCCATAGGCTTTGGCGCTTTCGGTAAACGTGTTGTTGCCGTTGTTGATGTATAGTTCGTTGGCGCGCCGGGCGGGGTCGGCCAGGGGACCGGCGTAACAAACATAAATGTCGAGGCGGCCGTCCTGGTTGATGTCGACCATGGAAACGCCCGTGGCCCATTTCCCCGACGGCTTAAATCCTGCGGCATCTGTAATGTCTTCAAATTTCAGGTGGCCCTTGTTCAGGTACAGGCGGTTGCCGGTCATGTTGGCGGCAAAAAAAATATCGGGCAGTCCGTCGCTGTTGATATCGCCTGTGCCAACGCCGGCGCCATTGTAGAAATATTCAAACGTGAGGATGTTCAGGTTCTCGTCTTCGTAGAGTGTGTTGCTGAAATCGATCCCGGTTTCTTCGGACGAAAGCAGTGTCATGAGGGGTGGCACTTTGTCTGGCGAACATTGGGCCAGGCCTAGGCTGGCCAGTATCGCCAGGGCGAAAAGTCGAGGGCTTGAAGGGTTCATCCTGAAGGGTAGTTTCCTGCGATACCGGAAGGCTTTAATCCCATTTTCCGGTCCACAAAATCCAGCTCAAGATAAAGCTACGCGCGCATAGATGCGGGTCCTTTTTTAGATATATTTTCTGATATGTAGCTTCCAACGCGCGGGACGAAACCGGTGTGTTATTCGTCCACCGCCCCCAGTATTTCCTTCACGATCGGAACACCCTGGTCCACCGGATCGGTGCCCCAATGACTTCCCGACATGACCACCACCAATTGCAACGCCGGCACCACAAAAATATACTGCCCTCCATAGCCCCAAGCAAAAAAAGAGGAAACTGTTTTTCCTTTGTGATCAAAATCTTTCGTCCACCAGAAGTAGCCGTAGCCAAGACCTGGGCTGGGCTGAATTTTTGGTCGCGTGGATTCCTCCACCCAATTGGCCGGCACCACCTGTTGGCCGTTCCACCGTCCTTGGTTTGCATAGAGCAAACCAAACTTGAGCATATCTCTCGGACGCAGACCGATATCGCCAATCGCACCCATCGGTGTCGGTTCGTCGATGTAGCATTTTTCAATGCCCAGTGGCTGCAGCAGGCGCGTTGTGAGTTCGTCTTTGTTTTCCATGTGCGTAGCATGGCGCAGCACAGCGTTCATCAGGATATGATTGAGGGAGTTGTAGGCAAATACGGGCTTCGCCGTAACGTTGCGCGGGAGCAAAAGCAGGTGCACAAACTGGTCGCTGTCGCTCGCGGCCTTCACGAGGGTGTTGCGTTCATCGCCATAGTCATAGGTCTGTTCGTCCCAGGCGATCCCGGTGCTCATGGTGAGCAATTGGTGGAGTGTAATGCTTTTATGCTTTTCATCGCACGCCCATTTTGCGTAGCCCGGCAATGCTTTGCATAAGGTTTCTTGTGTGCTCTTGATCTCCTTCTTTCCTATCGCTATGCCGGTAAGCGCAGACACAACACTTTTTGTCGCTGACTGAATGTTATACACCTTGTCGCGATTGATCCGGTAGAAATATTCCTCGACCACCAACTCATTGTTCCGGGCCACCAACACGCTATGGACATCCTTGTACTTCCCATTCATGAGGTGTTTGATCACGCTGTCCATCGCTACGGGCGACAACTTCTGAGCTTCACGGGTGTTCGTCTTTAGGCCATCTCCCAACAGCGCGGGCCTTTCATAGGAATAAACCGATGATGACCGTGGATGCAAACCGGAAACCGTGTCGGGCATCACCACCTTGAATTGCAACGGATAGGTCAGGGAATCCTCCCCGATCCAAATCCCTTCGATACGGTTCGTTGCCGGGTCGAAGCGGCCCTTGTATTCAGAATAATATTCCTTCATCCGGAAATGAAGCGAGTCGCCTGAAAAATAGATCGTGTCCAGCGGAAAAGGATCGACCTTGAACGTCACGTTATACAATACAGGAACGGATCCCTGGTTGTCGAGAAAGAGATGATAGGTGATGCCGGTCATGGCCAGCAACCCCAGGTAGCTGTCGCTTGGTTTGGGATGGGTGTTTGCACAGCCGGTCAGCATTAAAAAAAGAAAAAGGTATGGCCTCATGTATCGTTACACGCTATGCGTCTTTGCGTGAAAGCCATGATTGCAGACTCCAGCTGCCCGGGCCGGTAAAAAAGAACAGCAGGGCGATCAGGGCAAAGAGAAACGGATGCTGATCTTCGTAATAGAATTTCCCGTTGCCCACAAAAAAACAAATGAACAACATGTCCGTCACCAGGAACAAGGTGGCCACGCGCATGAAGATTCCCAGGCAAAAGCAGATGCCCGTCACCAGCTCAAGGCCCTTGCCCACGTAGACCATGACCGTGGGTGCCGGGAGTTTTTTGATCACGTCCCAGGTGGTGTAGCCGGCCATGAGTTCCGGGTTGAAGATCTCCAGGCCATGATAGGCCATCAACAGGCCGGTGATGATACGGACAACTGCCAAGCCCTTTGCGGGTGAAACAGGATCGCTGGTAAAAATCTTTGCAAGCATGAGGTTATCGTGTTATATGAAGCCGCCCTTCCCACTCTCCAAATACTTTCAAATCCGCCGACTCAAGGCGAGCAGGGCGCCAGACAAGGTACTACATATTTTCCAAAAAAATTATTTCCCGCGTGGTCCGGCGCAATCCATAGAATAGAGAAATAACAACCAACACGCGGTCACCTTCTAACCTAACGGGAAACATGTCTTCGCTTAAATAACTTTTCAATCTCGACGCCAACAAGGACAACCAGCGATAGCGCAATACAAGCAAGCAATTCATAAAAGGTCAGCGGTTGTGTCTTAAAAATCTCATTGGCAAACGGGAGATACGTAACTCCAAGTTGAAGAATAAAGGTAAGGAGGACGGCGCCCAACAGAGGCTTGTTGCTGAGCAACCCTAACCGAAACAAGGATTGCCTGTCGCTTCGGATACCCATCACATGACCAAGCTGCGACAGCGACAACACCATAAATACCATGGTTTGCCAGTGTGGCAATTGATTGTTGACTGCCCAGGCTTCCGTTCCCAATGTGATGCCCGCCATCAGCACCCCTACCCACACAATGTGAACGCCAATGCCACCAGCAAAAAGACTTTCATCGGTCTTTCTAGGCGGGCGTTTCATAATATCTGCTTCTGCTTTTTCACTTCCGAGGGCGAGACCGGGTAGCCCATCGGTGACCAGGTTAATCCAAAGAATATGAATGGGTAAGAGCGGAATTGGCAAGCCAACGAGTGGTGCCAGGAACATGGTCCAGATCTCTGCGCCGTTGCAGGTCATGATGTACTTTACAAACTTCCGGATATTGTCATAGATGTGCCTTCCCTCCTTGACGGCCTTAACGATGGTAGCGAAATTATCATCCAGCAAAACCATATCGGACGCCTCCTTGCTTACATCCGTACCGGTAATTCCCATTGCTACTCCAATATCGGCTGCCTTCAGAGACGGGGCATCGTTTACACCGTCGCCCGTCATGGATACGAAGTGCTTTTTGCTTTGCAGCATTCTTACAATCCGCAATTTTTGTTCGGGTGAGACCCTGGCATACACCCGGACCTTTTCAACTTTCTCGCCAAACTCGGCATCGCTCATCTGTTGGAGTTCCTTTCCGGTAACGACAAGTTCACCTTCTGATAGCATGCCCACCTGCCGGGCAATATAGGCTGCCGTCGCGGGGTGGTCGCCCGTGATCATCACCACAATTATACCCGCTGTCTTACACTCCTCTATCGCTATTTTCGCTTCTTCCCTGGGCGGGTCGATCATTCCGGCAAGACCAGCGAACACCAGACCGCGTTCTATATTTTCAGTGTTGACGGGTTCCGGCAAACGATCAACGATCCTGTAGGCAAACGCAATGACGCGGATTCCATCCTTTGCTGATTCCGTTGCCCTGTCGAGAATTGAAATATTGTTGGTTTGATCGGCTAAAATGGGTGTCACGGATTCCGCGGCACCCTTACACGTAATGAGAAATCTATCGTTAAACTTGTGGATGGTGGTCATCAGCTTCCTCTCGGAATCAAAAGGAAGCTCGGCGACACGTTCAAGCTGAGCATTAAGTTCCAGCAATCTCTCGCTGGAGTACTTTTCATGGAAGAACTCTATTAAAGCTATTTCCGTTGGATCACCCGTGAATTTTTTGTCTGCAGACTCTTTCACATCATGATTAAGCGCAAGACAACATTCGAAAGCCGACAACCCGTCGGCTAGCGTTTCAGAACTATTATCTTCCGAACGCACCACTTTCATTTTATTCTGAGTGAGCGTACCGGTCTTATCCGAGCAAATGAATGTCACCGAGCCAAGCGTTTCAACCGCAGACAATTTTCTGATAAGCGCATTTTTCTTAACCAGGCGCTTGGCGCCGGAAGCGAGCGCCACGGTGATCAGCGCCGGCAATGCCTCCGGAATAGCCGCAACGGCCAGTGAGATTGACGTGAGTAGCATATTGAGAGGATCCTCATCCATCAGATAGCCAACAACAAAAAACGCGACGCAAATCAATAATATCAGATACGAAAGCTTTTTTCCAAAGTCCGCCATGCGTTTTTGCAATGGCGTGACTTCTTCTCCCTGCTGGAGCATTTTTGCGATTGACCCGATTTCCGTCGCCATGCCGGTGGCGATAACGACGCCCACGGCCCTACCGTTGGTAACGAGCGTGCTTTTATAAGCCATGTTAATCCGATCGCCCAGCGAAAGTTCCGGTTCGGGAAGCGTCTTGCCCGATTTCTCGACGGGAACCGATTCTCCAGTAAGCGCAGACTCATTGATGCGCAACCCATAAACTTCAGCCAATCGAATGTCGGCCGGCACAACATTTCCAGCCTCCAATTCGACGATATCTCCCGGCACCAGTTCGGCGGATGGAATTGTCACCCGTCCCCCGCTTCTTCTTACGTGCGCTTGCAGTGCTGAAATTCTCTTGAGCGCCTCCATCGCTTCTTCTGCCTTGTTTTCCTGGACGAACCCAACGATGGCATTGAGTATGACAATGACCGCAATGATGATCGTGTCGGTTAGATCTCCTGCAATGCCGGCGATGATCGCTGCTGCCAGCAGTACAATGATCATAAAATCCTTGAACTGGTTTAGGAATATGGTCAGCGGAGTCTTGCGCTTCTTTTCGATAAGCTCGTTCGGCCCAACCTCCGATAACCGGGTTTTGGCAGTGTCCTCTGCTAACCCCTCCTGGCGGGTGTCTGATTTTTTAAAAACGTCCTGGATAGATAACTGCCACCAATTCATTGACAAGGGGGTTAGATGTTGTCCGTTTTGAAATACGGCATCTTACAATATAAATCATCTTTCGGCAAACTGAAAATATTAATGGTGGCTGGTTCGATACGGCAATTGGCGGTGAGTTTCTTTCAAACCAGAAAGGGCTCCCATCCAGTCTTGCGCAGAAAGAAGGGAAAGTGTAATATGGGCAATGGAAAAGTTTTTTGAAGTCATCTCCACGCTAGCGCCCCTCTCCCCCGACAGCCGGCAGGCGCTCGCCGCGATCCTAAAAAAACACGATCTAAGAAAAGGACACATCCTCGTGCATCAAAATTCCGTTTGCAATTATTTGTACTTTGTCGAAAGCGGGCTTACGCGCACGTATTATTACAACGACGGCAAGGACATCACCGATTGGATCAGCCCTGAAAATACGTTTGCCTGTTCCATCGTCAGCTACATCTCGCGGAAACCCGACCGCAGGCAAATCGAGCTGCTGGAACCTTCCGTGCTTTGGTCGCTCCAATATTACGAAGCGGAACAGCTCTGCGCCAAGCATCACGACATCGAACACATGATCAGGGTCCTGGTCAGCTCCGGCCTCATCCAACTTCAGCAACGGTTTGACGATCTTCATTTCGCAACGGCCTTGCAACGTTATCAAACGTTAATGAAAGAGCATCCATCCCTCATTCAAAGAGTTCCCCTGGGCATGATTGCCTCCTACCTCGGCATCACCCAGGAAACACTGAGCCGCATCCGGTCGCAGATTTGACTTTTTGACAATTGTCAAAGGACGCCGGAATAGGCCGCCATACTTTTGTTCATCAAAAAAAAGTATGGAAACGACAACCCAAATCTCCACGAGGCTTACGCCGATTGAAAAACCTGCTTCACTTCTATTGAAAATAGCGTATTACATGAGCCGCAAACAGTTTGGAAAAGTGATCGCGCCACTGCGGTACATTTATTCGCGGAGCATTCCTGCGCTCATGACCTCGGTGAAGATCTTTAATTCGGAGAAAAAGTTATCTCTCCCTGCCGAGACCAAGTTATTCATTCGCTATTACACCTCGCATTTGAATGACTGCTCATTTTGCTCGAACAGTAGTGCGTTCCTGGCGGAAAAAGAGAAGCTGGAGCTGCAGCAGTGGAAGGAGTTTATGAATTTTAG
The DNA here is from genome assembly GCA_036525235.1 of Chryseolinea sp. Classification (GTDB taxonomy): domain Bacteria; phylum Bacteroidota; class Bacteroidia; order Cytophagales; family Cyclobacteriaceae; genus Chryseolinea. The sequence continues at coordinate 187,293 of DATDAV010000182.1, forward strand.
AAACAGTACAAAATTTTCATGCAAAGAAAAGGCGCTACTTGCCTACCTGGAGGAAGTGAATCTCACAAAAGGAGCGACGGAGGAGACTTTTCAGGAGTTGAGAAAATTTTATTCAGAAAAAGAGGTAGTAGAGATCACTTGGCTGAACGCTACAGAGAATTATTACAATTTGATGGCGAAGCCATTGGGGCTACGGTCGGACGAATTGAAAGTGTAACCAAAAATGACCCAAAAAAGAAACGCCCGAAAGCTGCCGCGTTAGCGAGCACCTTCCGGACGCATCACATTTTAAAGTCTGCTCTACTTTGAGTTTACGGCTTTCTTCAATGCCTCGATCTCTTTTTGTTGTTGGATGATATAGAGGGTTAGTTCTTCAATTTTTTTCAGCAAAACAGCATCCATCTCACCTAAGTCGTGACCATCTTTTTCTACTTCAGTGGCAGAGGGACGTCCTTCAAGCAGGATTGGTGCCAAGGAGGCCCGCTATAATTTATAGATTGCCTGTTACACTGCTGACACATTCAACCTTAGGGTACAACTGAAATTCAATCATATTGTTCTTCGTTAAAATCGAAAAAGAAATAAATCCAATATCCTCATGAACAACCAAAAACAATCCACGATCAACACCATACTTATTTTGCAATGGAGGCTTTCGCTTTTGTATATAAAAATATTTTGCTGAATCGACAGACGAAGCAATTCGAATCATTCTTGAGGAAGTTATTGTCAAATAATCCGTCGTATCGAAACTATCCTGATACAATCTCCATCGATGTCCCAACATATCAGGATCAAAATCCAAAAAAATCTGCTCACTTGATTTTTCGCTAAGCTCGCTCCGGAAGTAAATTTTATCCCCTTCCTTCCTTATATATCCGAGGACATTGAATATTCCTTTCGGATCATTTTTCAGCTTGTAATAATCGAAGTCGCCGTAGACAACTGATTTTTTTTGTATACCAAAATTTTCAAACCATGACTTATAATTAGATCTTAGGCCCGAATCGCAATTCACAAAATTATAGCGCTCTTGTGTCGTGTAAAAAAAACTTCTCTCTTTTACCTTGCCCTGACAACAAAAGCAAAAACAACCAAATAAAATCACACTTACTTTCATATGTTTAACTTCCGATTAAATCCGCCTGAACACTACCGTGCCGGCGACATCATCTACGAGGGCGAAGTATCTATTCAAGAAAAAAAAATAGGACAAAGTCTTAAGATCGTCTCGATCTATTCCAGATTTTAATGCGTATTTGTTTGCACCGTCCGAGTCACAATACATATCTACCAACCCCTTCAGTCCCTTCGCCAAATAAATTGACTTCATCGATTGGCTTATTTCAAACTTCTCAAATTCATAATACCATTTCCTAATGTCCATCTTTTTTTCGATCCCCTGAAATTTGATCTTTTGATTTAATGCGTCAAAAATAAAATCAGAGAATTCTCCATAGCTCGCGTTATAAAACTTGTCGTATATTATTCTCAGGCCAAACAAGCTGGTTTCATAGATCGAATCGTGATCACTCAATATAAAAACAGGCAACAAGGCTACCGGCTCAGGCGGCGCACCAAAATTTAGCTTTGCGAACCGTTCTGCTGTGTCCATGGGTATGTAAATGTCTTCTCGACTCGCACACGAAAATAAAAAAATACTAACCAAGAGGTAATCTCGAATCCGTTTCATTTCATAACTTGTTTATCTTGAATCATCATTCTATTCAGATATTCTTGTTCTAAACTGACTTCAAATTACTATGCTAATCTCGTTACTCTTACTCGGCCGATTTGGCTGAATCCTAACGTTTCTTCGATTCATCAACGATGACATCTGTTTGAACACTACCATTCCGGCGACATCATCTACGAGGGTAAAGTATCTATTCAAGAAAAAAAAATAAGACAAAGTCTTAAGACCGTCTCGATCTATTTCGGATTCCAATGCGTATTTGTTTGCACCGTACGAGTCACAATACATATCTGCCAACCCCTTCAGTCCCTTCGCCAGATAAATTGACTTCATCGATTGGCTTATTTCAAACTTCTCAAATTCAAAATACCCTTTCCTAATGTCCATCCTTTTTCCGATCCCTTGAAATTTGATCTTTTGATTTAATGCGTCAAAAATAAAATCAGAGAATTCTCCATAGCTCGCGCTATAAAACTTGTCGTATATTATTTTCAGGCCAAACAAGCTGGTTTCGTAGATCGAATCGTGATCACTCAATATAAAAACAGGCAAATAGGCTACCGGCTCAGGGAATGGCGGACCAAAATTTAGCTTTGCGAACCCTTCCGCTGTGTCCATGGGTATGTAAATATCTTCTCGACTCGCACACGAAAATAAAAAAAAACTAACCAAGAGGTAATCTCTAATTCGTTTCATTTCTGATACCATTTATTTCCGAATATCTTATCATAAGTTCCATCTTTGCATTATGAATGAGAGTTATTTAAATTTGTCCGACTAAATCTATTCCCTATCGGGCGGCCATTTACAATCCAAATAAATCCTCTCTGCCGCGATAAGAGACAATAGTCAGTATCGCAAAATTCCATCATTCTAAAGCGACCACTAGTGAGAATTGCGATCAGAAACGGCTCTCCAAATTTCCAGGCGAAGATTACCAATAATTTTATCATCCAAAACATACATGTGGTTTATGATGTCTTTTTCATTATAGGTAGCTATATATTCATCCGAGGGAACAAAGTGCACCGAAGCAAGTGGCAGTTCGATCATCTTTTGACGACTAAATTCTTTTGAATAAGAATCAATGTCTTCTAAATATGCTTTTTTCCCTGGAAATCCAATGCCTTCAGAAGTTCTTAAATACACTATAACAGACCATTTCTCTGGAAGAAACCGAACGGTGTCAATAACTGCGTCGTCACCGGTCTGAAAACCATTCCATGGGGTTTCTCTTTCGTCTAACTTCATCTTTACCTGGGGTGGCAGATCATTGCGATAGGCTTTCCTCCTATTTTGTTCATTTTCCGCCTCTCTAAGAGTCCACCCAAACAAAGTGTCTCCCGTTGCATGGGTAATCATTCCTTCAGTTGATAATGATGCCCCCCCTGAGCACCAAAGAATGATCACAAACAAGTAAATGGGGGGCGTATGGCCGTGTAGTATCTTCGTAATGTAAATCAAACCAAAGAAAATACCATTTATCTGTTTTGATTATACGCTGAGTTTTTCTAAACAACTGATAATTAATCGTCTCCCCTTTGGCACATCGTGCATATATGTCATTCCGCTCTATAGGAGTACCCATTGGCAACTCCGTCAGAATAAAATAGCCCATCAATAAACTTACTACTACAACACCGACTGCTATTGATACTACATTCTTCTCCAACATACCCTTAACTGCTTTAGTATCCATCGCTTTAAATTATTTGTACTTTGTCAAAAGGGACTCACCCGAACGTATTACTACAAGGGCAGCAAGGACATCACCGATCGGATCAGCCCTGAAATACGTGCATTTGTGGGCATGGCAAAGGCCAATAGGCTCAAGATGAGTCTTTTCGATTCTGCTTTCGAATTATTAAAACTAATGCCACCGCCATTCCGGTAGCGACAAAAAAAACTAAGTAGTGGCCTTGAAGCTGCCTTATTAAAGTATAGCCTATTAGAAGTAGCAGTGTCAGAATATACCATTTACCCTTTAGTCCTTTCATTTTAACCTCCTTAAAGTCAACAACCAAGGAGAGTGCCAATGGAATTAGAAACAAAAACAGACTTAATGCCACTCCTTCTTGCTCCCTAAAGAAGTCTCTATGCTCGGGAAAGTCTGAAGTGCGAAAGGTAAATTGCTGGTAACCAATAACAGTAATACTTATTATCATTCCCATCAGCAGCAAAAGCTTGATTGCTATAACAACTCGGATAATATTTTTGCTAGCCTCATTCATTGCTTACGATCATCACAAAATTCAAACTCACCGGTATTATTTACAACTGCTTTGTTGACGGTTTTACCATAATTAATTCCATCTTCGTTCATTAGCAAGCTTAAAGCTCAATATTGCTTGCTACGCTAAGCAATGCAGTGACTACCATTAACCAAAAAATACAGACCCATGTGGTATAATATTTTTTACAATTTTCCTCCTTCTTTTTATCATTTTCACTATGTGCGTTTTCTAAAGCCTTTTTAAGCAGCTTAAATGAGGGTCTTTTGTCCGATCGCACAATACCTACCCTATAAAGATCCATGTAAAGTATGCCCATGTACACATTTAGTATCATATTTGCTATCATCAGAATTATTAAAAAAACATTCATCTTCCTTTTAGATTTAATTTGAAATCGCATCGTCCTCCAAAAATACGATTATGACCCTATGGCCCTGTCGGCAAAGTTTTAGGGTGGGTTTGGATGAGTTGAACATGCAGCCGGTGGCAGTTAAATAGGTTTAACTCCGATTAAATCTGCCTGAACACTACCATTCCGGCGACATCATCTACGAGGGTAAAGTATCTATTCAAGAAAAAAAAATAGGACAAAGTCTTAAGCTCGTCTCGATCTATTCCAGATTTTAATGCGTATTTGTTTGCACCTTCCAAGTCACAATAAATATCTGCCAACCCCTTCAGTCCCTTCGCCAGATAAATTGACTTCATCGATTGGCTTACTTCGAACTTTTCAAATTTAAAATACCATGTCCTGTCGATCCTTTTTTCGATCCCTTGAAATTTGATCTTTTGATTTAATGCATCAAAAATAAAATCAGAAAATCCCCCATAGCTTGCGCCATAATACCTGTCGTATATTATTTTCAGGCCAAACAAACTGGTTTTATAGATCGAATCGTGATCACTCAATATAAAAACAGGCAACATGGTGGTTTGCTCAGGTGGGGGATCAAAATTTAGCTTTGCTAACCGTTCCGCTGTGTCCTTGGGAATGTAAATGCCTTCTCGACTCGCACACGAAAATAAAAAAACAGTAACGAAGATGTAATCTCTAATTGGTTTCATTTCTAATATCAATCATTCACAATAACCTCCT
>DATDAV010000183.1:0-6555 GCA_036525235.1 Chryseolinea sp.
TCCCTCTGCTACCTAAGATGCCGCATCGATCTGTCCTGTCCGTAAGGATAACGCCCCACATCAAACTTGCATAGTCGTCGATGAAGCCTCTAAACCCCATTGTCATTCCGATTTAAATACCGAGAATTCAAGTTCACCCTATGGTATTTTACTCAACGGCACGTCTCGCACCACATATAGATGAAACCCGTCTCCATAATTGTGATATGGAATGGGTGGGCTAATTACTCTCTCTGAAAATGCAAAATTCCAAGTACGAATTTCATCATATCCATTCCCGGTAATTGGGATGCCTTCTAGCTTCAGCAGTCTAGAATCAACGCATAGGGCTTCACTGAATGAGCCAGTTTTTCTAAGGTCGGCTATTTTCGCATAGCTCAAGATCGAAGTAATCTTAAATGATCCTTTTCTTATAAATCTAATTAGGTCTTCACTTTTCGAGACTACCTCAACTACAAAGGTCTCCTTCGGGCCAAGTTTCTTCATGCACACACTAGACATCTCACCGCTAATCGACGAATAGAATTCTTCATCTGAAAGCTGATTCAGTAAATCGATCGACTCATCCAAAAAAAAAGTGTAGTTAGCCCGTCTACTCATATATGGGAAGCCTCTGAATTTTACCTTTGGGTCTTCCAATAATATTATTCGCCAATTTTGAATCCAAAAGACAAGAGTATCGATCGATGGGTTTAAGTATTGTATTGTAAATTCCACTTCATCACTCGACAAGCGATATTTTATAGAGATGCTTGGATTCTCAGCTTTAGCATCAAAACTGCTCAGCATAAAAATAAAAACCGACATTAAAACTTTTTTCGTACTCATATTATCCTGGGTCCTTATGCTTTTTTCCTCTTCTGCGCATTACTGTGGTTTCTATAGGCTCATTGACAATTTTCGTCGCAGGTGGCTGGCAGATTGTGGATAAAATGTGGATAACTATCCATTGAATCAAATAACCGTCAAATAAGCAAAATATTGAATATCAATCATTTACATTTAAAATACCTATTTTTTATATTAAAGCTGTCAAATAAGCTAAGCCCATACGGGAATATATTTCACATATTTTCTGGACGTGTTCTCCGGGTCGTCCTCTTTAATCAGACCGGCATCGGCTGTATCCTTTATGATTCTGGAGACCATTGCCGCATTCTCATCAGCAATTTTAAACCGTGATCGAAGCGATGCGTTAGTCATTTTTTCATTCATCACAAATTTGAGACATGCGTGCTGATAACAAGCTCGAATTTTATCTTTCTTGTCCATCTCGGACAATTTCAGATAAGCATAAAGAATAATTTTAGTATGCTTCTCCTGCACTTGCACATCAAACGCGGGCAATTGAAACACCTCAATAGAAGAAACAACTTTGTCTATTCCGCTACCCTTTTCTTCACAAATGCGGAATCGTCTCATAATACCAGCAAGATCTTCATTACGTGGAGAATCCGAAGAGGATGACCATCTTTTTCCGTTTTGCCCTGACCATCAATTTTCAGATCACGTGACCACCCAATTCCGCCACCATTTGACCAGAAACGAGTCTGGCAATCAAGGGGTTCGAAACTTAGCCGAAGTCAAGTCCGAAGGTAACTTTAACTGGTCACGCCCTCCTGAAACAAAGTGGTCAATGGGGTCGGAATCTCCAGCTATATCAATCCCATTTTTATGGCTTTACTGATAAGCGTTGCCGTATTCCTAACGTCAAATTTTTCCAAAATGCTCTTGCGATGCGTATTCACCGTGGGAATACTGATGAAAAGCTTCTCCGCGATTTCCGCGTTGGTAAGGCCTTCGGCGATCAAATGCAACACCTCTTTCTCACGGCGCGTCACCAGCAGCTGTTGTGTATGAGATTCTTTTAACGATTGCGCTACTTCGATACTGAAATAGCGTTCACCCTTCAATACCGTGCTTACGGCTTCCAGTATTTCCTCCTTGGTGGCGTTCTTCAACACGTAGCCCGACGCACCGTTATCCATCATATTGCGAATAACGGCAAGCTGATTGAATGTGCTCAGGCCAAGCACCGCCAGGGCAGGATACAATTTCTTTACTTCTTTGCACAACTCCGTACCGTTCTTATCCGGCAAGCTCACATCCATCAGTATGATATCGGGTTGCTGATGCCTGAGGAAATCCAGGCACGATGCTGCATTGGTGGCATGCCCCATCCAATCGATACTTTTTTCATCTTGCAATAAAGACCGGATGCCCTCTATTACCATATAATGATCGTCCACTATAAAAATTCCTGCTCTCATGAGATATTGATTTCTATCATGACTGAGATTCCTTTGCCTGGCGAGGATTGAATATCAAACTTGCCTTGCAAAAATTCAACGCGATTTTGAATGTTGCGCCAACCCATTCCGCTGGCCTGATTTAGCATGTCGGTGTTAAAACCAATTCCGTCGTCCTCAACAGTAACAGCTAGCAATTTTTCCTGTGCCGTCTGGTGCAACTGCACCAGCACATTTTGGGCGTGGGCGTGTTTAAGGGCGTTGGTCACCAGTTCCTGTACGATCCGGTAAATGGTGACGGCCGTGGTTTGCCCTATTGTGGCATCTCCCATGCCTACGGACTGATAATTTAAATGGACTACACCACTTCGGTCAATTTCATCACAAAATTCCTTTAGCGCAGCATCCAGCCCGTAGTTTATCAGTATTTCCGGCATCATGTTGTGTGCCACGCGCCGCATTTCCTGAATGGAGCTATCCAGCATATCCATGCTGCGCTCAAAGGACTGAGCGTTCTCTGAAGTCATGACCAAGTTTCCCTTTACGCGATTTAGCGTATACTTAATACCACTGAGCATTCCACCTAAGCCATCGTGAAGGTCCTTGGCGAGACGGGTACGTTCCTGCTCCTCGCCTTTCAACATGGCCTCTGCGGTGGTGAGCTGTTTCTCCTTTTCCAGTTCATCGATTCGCACTTGCTGCAGTTTCTGACGATTTTTATAGTTTCGGTAAATCAGCGCCGATATAATAAGCGACGCAACTGCGCCTCCGGCAAACAAATAATTGAGCGCGTCCTTTTGGCGAAGCTGGGTTTGCTGCAACCGTATCTGTGTTTCCTTTTTCTCGGTTTCAAACTTTTTCTCGATGCCGATAGTGTTTTTTATAATGGACTCATTCAATATGCTGTCCGCTAACAGCTCGTTCTGATGAGCGTAGTGGATCCCAGACCTTGCATCTTGCATGGCAAAAGCAAGATTGGAAAGAAGCCTGAACAGTTTGAGTTTCTGTTCCCTGAAATGATACTGGTTCGCCAGGGTCAAGGCAGCCGCCGTGTACTTTTTTGAAGTCGGATATTCTTTTATTGATAAATAATACTCCCCTAGGCCATACAGGGCAATACCTTCATATTCTGGCATGCCGTTTTTTTGCGAGAGTTCCAATGCTTTCTCTACATACGGCTTCATTGAAGCAAAATCCTCCTGCAATAAGAATATATATCCCAGGTTAATGTTATTCGTTGTTTGTATAACAGCATCACCAGTAGTCTGGGCAATGGCAGCCGCACGCTTCAGGTAATATTTCGCAGAATCATACAGGCGCAAATTGATATAGTTCAACCCGATATTGTTGTAAGCATTGCTAAGCGAAGCTGAATCACCGGATTGCTTTAATGCTCTAATTGCTTTTCGTCCGTAAGTTACGCCTTTGCGATATTGGCGCATGACCGTAGCGAGATTTTGCAGCAGATCGTCTATCTGTCCATTGTATGTTGTGTTGCCCAAACGGGTAAACAGGCCTTTGCCTTCTTCGATGTATTTTATGGCACTCTCAAATTCTTCCAGTTGCCGATATGACATTCCGGTATTCACCAATGCCGCGGCAAGGTGTGCGGAATCATGCATTTCCCTTCCTAAAGAAACCGATTCAAGGTTGACGACAAGCGCCGAGTCGAACTGGCCCCGTCGGTTAAGAATATCGGTGTAGCGGGCGTAGTATTTAAAGATGCCGTTTACATAATTAATTCTTTTACTGAGCTCGCCTGCCTGTTGGTAATATTTTCCGGCTTCCGGTAAATTATCGCGTTCATAGTGGCGTCCGATCCTTAGAAGCAACAACACTTTTGTAGAATCTTCCTTTGCAAAACCAAGTTGCTCCAACAAACTATCTTTCTTTGATGACATCTGTGACCATCCCGGACCACTAACAAGGCAGGCAAATAATATCAACTGCAGTTTTCTCATGCTATAAATTACGCCTTCTGGTGATGTAAAGAAAGGCCTTAAGGATCACGTTTTCCCTCATCTTTTTTAATGATTTTTTCTCCACGCGGCCTATAAAAGTCATGTTTTTTAACGATTGACCGTCCTGGATTCATAAACGACTTTTGCAAGCATGATTCGTTTAACAAAGATTTCAAATGAAACTATCTTTCCTCAAATCCATGAAGGTCGCGACCATGGCAATGCCCATGCTGTGCATCATTTGTCTGATGTCCTGCAAAAATGACAACGACAATCCCGGTCCTGTAAAACCACCCGTAACTCCGCCGGTAACACCCCCCGACCCACCGCAGGACACGACACTGAAGGTCACTTCTATTTCACCGGCAACGGTGCACTACGGCGATACCGTTATGCTCACCGGCAACAACTTTTCGGCTACTGCCACGCGCAACACCGTCACCATCGGTGGAGTGGCCGTTCCAGTTGTCGTCGCCAGCACAACGTCGCTAAAGGTGGTCACACCAGCGCTGGATAAAACGAGCAACGAAGTGAAAATAGAAAAAGGTAGCAACACCGTCGCTGCCGGCAACATCACCTATACGCCCGATGTATTTGTAGCGGGCCTTGAAAACAATGGCGCAAACTCCGTCGCCAAATACTGGAAAAACGGATCGCCCGTCGTTGTGGGGCCGGTGGCATCTGCCGCCTACTCCATGTATCTGTCTGGCAATGACATCTATGTTGCCGGATACGTAAGAAACGTAAACACCAACCTGGCAACTTACTGGAAAAACGGCACGGCCGTAACCCTGGGTGTAGGCGAATCTGCGGCCAAATCCATCTTCATAAGCGGCAACGATGTCCATGTATCAGGCTGGGAAATTATCAACGGATTTGACAACGCCCGATACTGGAAAAATGGAACGGCCTTTCAGTTGGATCCGGCAAACTCCAGTGGCAATGGCATTGCCGTGATGGGCAGTGACGCCTATGTGATAGGTTCAAGAAGAAGTTCGCAAGGAGTGTTTGAACCTGTCCTTTGGAAAAACAACGAACCCGGAATTGTATTAAACATTAGCAACCAGCATCGTTTTGGCAATGCTATCTACATCAGTGGCGGCGATATATATGCGGCAGGTACACAAAACAACGCTACTACCGGATTGCCCATGGCAACCTATTGGAAAAACGGGGATCCGGTGCATCTTACCGACGGCGCGCTAACCGATGCCATTGCTACTTCCATCTTTGTATCAGGCGCCAATGTATATGTGGCCGGATATGAAGCCTTGCATGACCCCGGCAGGCCGCCCGTGGCCAAATATTGGAAAAACGGTACAGAGGTAAAACTCACCGACGGCTCAAAATCCGCCTACGCAAATTCGATTTTTGTGTGGGAAAATGATGTGTACGTGCTTGGAGATGAAGAAAACCCGGGAGGAGCCAAAATACTCAAATACTGGAAAAACGGAACGTCCGTTAATTTAACGGATGGCCTATACCCCGCGTCCGGCTATTGCATTCTTTTGCGATAGTCACGTATTAAATCCATCGTCTCGGGTAAACGGCTCTGCAGAAAATGTGTTGGCTGGCAGTGATCCTGCCAAATACCAGTGGCTTGACCGCCACTGGTATATTACCAACCCGGAATGCCTTTGCTTGTTCCTGTGTCGCGTAAAGAATACCTCGAAGCGTTGCCGGAGTATTATGAAATAGAAAAGAACATAACTGATTTTGACCAGGGAATAACCCTCTGCATGGAGTCGATGGATGTCGTGATACATAAGAAATTTGGCGATAAAGACGTTCATAATTGCTGGTTTTTTAGCCAGCGAAACTACGCTCAACCTGTGCACTCTTGTTGCCAAATTCTGTGTATTCCTATTTACCGAAATCTGTGCATTGCTAATTGCCCGTTACAACGTCTATATCTTAGGTTCGTTCAGCCACAAATAATCCACACCTAGTGGTCAGGGCCGTCGGAATTTCAAGCCAACAGAAACATTTGAATAGCCTCAAAAAAAAACGGAACTTTGGCAAAAACAAAGCTCGGACGAATATCGTTCAATGGATATGTATAAAGTCTATATTTCCATAGTTTTGAAAGAAAAAGTGGCTCTTGAAAAAGAGCTGCTAGCCAAGATACCGCGCAAAAAAAGGAAAGCATTATCAAAGGCGCTGATGGATTTTTTCTACAGGCCTGCTGAGGGTAATTCCAATATCTCCCATCCAATGAAAGGTGATGAAATGATTAGAGAGGAAGCTGCAAACAAACCAGGTGGACAATCGGTGCACCGAATACAGTAGTGCTGGCAAAAACTTTGAGTCACAGCAATTTGAAAATTATCAACAACTCCCTCTGC
>DATDAV010000184.1:0-3500 GCA_036525235.1 Chryseolinea sp.
GCCTCTTCGCCCAGACCGCGTCGAACCTCGCGCCAAAAAGCGCCGACCAAAGAACTACCACTTACTAACACACCCACGACACGCAATGGTCGTTCCAAACCACAGAAACCGTCCTAAACCCGCCTTATCTTAGCGCCATTCAGGCCAGACCCCTGTTTTGAGGTGCTCATATCAATGTTGCGGTTGGAATCGCTTGGCGTATCTAACGCTACCGTCCTATTGGCGCCCGTTGCAAAACGAGAGTGCGGGAGAGCTTCAGCCAACAGTTTAAGCGTATTAGGGAGTCATGAGTAAAGCAGTAAAGCTGCTGGTATGATATTCGCCGAGATCCATCCTTTACCGAATTGCTTCGCAAGAGATTTTTGCTCGTAAGATAAAAGGCAACCAGCTTATTTAAATTGCGCTAATTCGTACTCGGCGTGCGCGCCGGCACTTGAGAACAGACTTCATGGTTAGAGACACAAGAAATGTAGCTGCCGTCCGTCGACCGCATCGTCTTGGCTCTTTCAGTTGTCATACCATTTGCGCAAGTACTCTCCTCAATGTCGAATCAAGGAGCGGTTACCCTCTCTCCGTGAGTGAGCTCGGTAAACAAATTTCGCTTGGGATCGAATTCCATGTTCCGGTCGTTCGGCGTGGGATTGAGATAATAGGTGAACTTCATAAAGTCCCCATAAAGTTTTCCATAGTTGGCGTGCTTTATATCGCCTTTTTCATCCAACAAGGTTCGCACACGAATGAAATGTTGCGATCTCCGTCCAAGGCATAATTGCCGTATTCCATCTGCCCAGAACGTCTATTCCGTGTTTGCACCCATTCATTGTGATAGCCCCCTGTTGGTGCATAGCGAGGAGATCGCAACTCGCTGCCATGGATTGGGGCATTAAACACCTGAATGCCATCACCTCTATTCGGGAAACTAACAGTGAGTGTGTAATTGTAGTCCAATTCGGAGCGCTGCTCGAGTTTCGCAGTGAAAATAATGTCTGTTACCTTCCCCTTGCCTTGAGGTGCAACCCAATCACCCACATTCAAATCGTAATGCAATGGCGTATTGAAGGAAGGAATACCGGTGTCCACCTTCCGTGCATACATGGGTATCGGATGCCAAATCGGTTTCAAGATCATCTCCTTGGCTGGATTCCACGGCTCATATCGATCTCCGTTTCGTTTTAGTATCAAACGTTCACCGTAAGTGCGGTAATATCCGTCCTTTGTTGCCGCATAGGAAATCCACCCGGTTGTTGTTTTTCCGGAAGCGACCACAGTTCCGGCGTTATTGGTAATGAGCTCCTGCGCGGCGAATTTATGACCCTCCTGCCAATAGTTCTCCGTTTGATTGAAACTCACGGTGACCTTCGCCCCTTTAACAGGAGTCCCATCCTCATGAAAGGCATGGATCGTCAGTTGAGCATCTCCAGCAAAATCAGGCTGAGTCCAGGCTGTAGCGGCCGAGTAGTAAGCAATTAAAAGTGCGGCAATGGTTGTTCTCATTGATTGAGTTTTCCTTCATCGATGGAACGTTGGTAGAGGGCATCTCTTACGGGATGCGTCCGAAGAGCTCGCAAAGCGCGTTGATGGCGGCCGCTCAAAATGGACAGATTCATGGAGGCGGTAAAGGTGGCGAAAGTCACGCGCGAATGGCCGGACCATGATGAAGACGTAGACGCTGATTTGATGATCGGTGGCACCCGGGAACGGTCGCCCAGTCTGCCTGCGCCTGCTGACTGGGGCGCAGATCCACGGACGCTTACCTACGGACTGTATTGCATCGTCACGTCTTGCTTCGCATCATACTCCAAGTTTCTGGAACCAGATGGATTCAGATAGGCGATGATTGAGACAAAGTGATCGCCTCCTGCAACCATGATTAGGTGTGCACGTGCATAATTGCCGTTGCCGAGCTTTAGAAAGTAGTTCTCGTCGAATGTTTCGGTCCACGCTGGCGTAGTAGCTGGCATCCAGACTTCGGCATAAGGTTGGTAACCGTCTATAGGCGCCTCTTGCGCCAGCTGGCTGCCGCGTTTGACAAGGCCGCCCCCCGGAACCGAGAATCGGCAATGCCAATCGTAGCGCCGATTCGCATCTTTTTGTCCATCTGCTGTCCAGTATTCAATTTTCAGATCGCCGCTACCGGCCGCAACTGGCCTGCCAGTGCTCAGGCTGACTTCGACCGGCGTTCCGTCTCTGGGAATTAGAGTGCTGCGGTTGACCGCGACCATTGGCTCTGCCTTCGCCTTTTTCCTTAACACAAAGACCGCTGGCTTTTCCTTGGTCGGCGTCGGGCGATCTCGTTGCGGGTCGTAAGGCATTCCAAAGGAAAAGTTGCCGCTGGACTGCTTGTTGATTTCAGCATAGCCCTGCTTGGCCACGGATACGAAAACACCGGCGCCGCGCACGCCGACAAGCGAGAACAAACCTCGGTCGTCGCTTGTAACTGTTCGTTTCGAGCTCGGCGCCCCGAAACTATCCGCAAGCGAATAGGTTACTTTTGCCCCAGGGACGGGATTGCCATATTGATCTTCGACCTTGCCGTAAAAGTTAACGGGAGCACTGAAGACCGATCCGATAATTTTAGCAGTTTCTGCGCGTTGCAGCATCGGTGGAGTAGTTGAGCTTTCGGGTGTCGGTTGAAAGTTAATTCCGGGAGTGCCCGTAGAAATTTAAACGGTTCGAAGAGTTTCGATTGCCGGTACTTACGTGGTTAAAAAGCTTCGCTAACGGTAAGAGTGAAAATAGAGCGGTCATTAGCAACAAAAATGTTACAACGAAACGTTTTCGGTTCATGGGCACAAGCGCTCTCTTCAATGTCGAATCAAGGAGCGGTTACCCTCTCTCCGTGAGTGAGCTCGGTAAATAAATTTCGCTTGGGATCGAATTCCATGTTCCGATCGTTGGGTGTGGGATTTAGGTAGTAGATAAAGCGCACTTTCTCATTTCCCCAAAACTCGATGTCGCGCTCAATTTTGCCATAATGAGCGCTCTCGATTTTGCCATCTTTCTTTACGGTGCGTACGCGAAAAAAATAGTTCTGATCGTCGCGGTAGTCCTGCTGAATTGGGGCATTAGGTGCCTTGCGAGACGAGGATTTCACTAATACCGGTTGATATCCTTCCTCTGGGGCGTACCTGGGAAGGCGCAACTCGCTGCCGACATTGATTGGCGCAATTACGGACTGGATTCCATCGTCTTCGTTCGCAAAGCGAATCGTCAGCGTCACCTGAAAAGGAAGATTTATTGAAGTATAGTCCTTATCTAGCAAAAAAATGAAATCGGAAGTTTTACCTTTACCATACGGATTGACCCAATCGCTTACAATCAGATCAAATCCGACAGGCTGCCCGACAGTCGGAATGTCTATCGTATCAACGCGTCGCGCATACATTGGGATGGGATTCACGATTGGTTTGAGGACCATTTCCACTGTGGGATTCCAAGGTTCCCATCTGCCACCGTTTTTCTTGTTAAATGTATAGTAATCCGTCACAGTTTTATAGCAG
>DATDAV010000185.1:0-2494 GCA_036525235.1 Chryseolinea sp.
TCTCAGTTCGGATTGCACTCTGCAACTCGAGTGCATGAAGTTGGAATCGCTAGTAATCGTGGATCAGAATGCCACGGTGAATACGTTCCCGGGCCTTGTACACACCGCCCGTCACACCATGGGAGTTGGTTTTACCCGAAGGTGCTGTGCTAACCGCAAGGAGGCAGGCAACCACGGTAGGGTCAGCGACTGGGGTGAAGTCGTAACAAGGTAGCCGTAGGGGAACCTGCGGCTGGATCACCTCCTTTCTAAGGAGACGCGTAAACAGATGACGGCATGGACTTGTCCATGGCTGGTCTTTTACCTGTCTATTAGAACAAAGATCGCAGGCCAGTCAGCCTGACGATCGTGCCTACAATGCAGGGACTGCCGCCTACGTTTCTCTTTCTTCAACATGATATGCGCTCGCGCGCCGTACCGCCCCCTGGGGGCTGGCGCTCCGCGGGGGCGCGGCACGAGCCGCGACGCGCTAGCGCGCTGTATTTGGCACTCGGTTGTCAAAAGCAGGGCTTGTAGCTCAGTTGGTTAGAGCGCGCGCTTGATAAGCGTGAGGTCGGAGGTTCAAGTCCTCCCAGGCCCACCATTCCTTTACCAAAGGGGCCGTAGCTCAGCTGGGAGAGCACCTGCTTTGCAAGCAGGGGGTCGTCGGTTCGATCCCGTCCGGCTCCACCATTGGTTTGGGCAAGATATCATGTTTGGGAAGAAACAAGTTTGCAGCTTGCCGTGCCTTGTGCGTGGTGACTGCCTGTTCTGTATGACATTGTGAAGAGAAGATATATCCGGATCCTTTTGAAGGATTGGCGGGTTTGTATAGTAATACAGACCCGCTAGGTCGCCGCCGATCGTTCGGCGCGCCCGCGCAGGCCCTTCGGGCCGGGAGCGCTTTCAAAAAGAGGATGTCGCATTGGGATGCTCATCAAAACCCTTTGCAGATGATTGGCGGCTTAACCGCAGAGCCATCGGATTTATCTCGAGAAGCTGGTCTTTTTTGTCAAATTCATTGATTGCTGAATGGTTTGTGTCCCGTTGGTATCCCCACGGGAGCGGATTGTTCGCGAAGGCAAGGATGGATATTGGCAATGAGAATGATCAAGTGTCTTAAGGGCATTTGGTGGATGCCTTGGCATGCACAGGCGATGAAGGACGTGATACGCTGCGATAAGCGTCGGGGAGGTGCGAATACCCTTTGATCCGACGATTTCCGAATGGGGAAACCCACCTTAGATATCTAGAAAGTTATTTTGGTTCTTCTGAACCAAAATAATTTCTAGATATCAAGATAAGGTATCTGACCTTCGAATACATAGGGGTTAGAAGCGAACCCGGGGAACTGAAACATCTAAGTACCCGGAGGAAAGGACATCAAACGAGACTCCGCTAGTAGTGGCGAGCGAACGCGGACCAGGCCAGTGGCTTTTGTGAGACAAGTGGAACACTCTGGAAAGGGTGGCTAGAATGGGTGACAGCCCCGTACACGTAATGCGAACAAAAGTCCTTGAGTAGGGCGGGACACGTGAAATCCTGTCTGAACATGGGGAGACCACTCTCCAAGCCTAAGTACTCGTGCATGACCGATAGCGAACCAGTACCGTGAGGGAAAGGTGAAAAGCACCCCGACAAGGGGAGTGAAAGAGATCCTGAAACCGAATGCCTACAAACAGTTGGAGCCCAAGATTTGTTCTGGGTGACAGCGTACCTTTTGTATAATGGGTCAGCGACTTAGTGTGACGAGCAAGCTTAAACCGGTAGGTGTAGGCGCAGCGAAAGCGAGTCTGAACAGGGCGTTCAGTTCGTTGCATTAGACCCGAAACCGAGTGATCTAGCCATGAGCAGGTTGAAGGTAAGGTAACACTTACTGGAGGACCGAACCCGCATCTGTTGCAATAGATTGGGATGACTTGTGGCTAGGGGTGAAAGGCCAATCAAACTCGGAGATAGCTGGTTCTCCGCGAAATCTATTTAGGTAGAGCGTCGATTTTATACTTCCGGGGGTAGAGCACTGGATGGGCTAGGGGATCTCACCGATTTACCAAACCTAACCAAACTCCGAATACCGGAAAGTACTGATCGGCAGACACACGGCGGGTGCTAACGTCCGTCGTGAAGAGGGCAACAACCCTGACCACCATCTAAGGTCCCTAAGTTATGGCTAAGTGGGAAAGGATGTGAGGATCCCAAAACAACCAGGATGTTGGCTTAGAAGCAGCCATCATTTAAAGAAAGCGTAACAGCTCACTGGTCTAAATAAGGGTCTTTGCGCCGAAAATGTACCGGGGCTCAAGCCATACACCGAAGCTGTGGATTTGCTTAGCAATAGGCAAGTGGTAGCGGAGCGTTCTGTAAGCCGTTGAAGAGGGACCCGTGAGGGCCCTTGGAGGTATCAGAAGTGAGAATGCTGACATGAGTAACGATAAAGGGAGTGAGAGACTCCCTCGCCGAAAGTCCAAGGGTTCCTGCTTAAAGTTAATCTGAGCAGGGTTAGCCGGCCCCTAAG
>DATDAV010000186.1:0-1702 GCA_036525235.1 Chryseolinea sp.
CCCATGCAGCCGGCGCGTGGCAAGACGCCCCCCGACCCCGCGCCCTTTATCCAAAACGATGACGCGATAACCGCTTGCGTTGAGCTTGCCAGCTGCAAACAAACCGCTGAGTCCCGCTCCGATCACAACAACGTCCGCTTGAGGGGTGGAAGTGATCACGCTCATGGTGCGGAATCAGAATAGATCCCGTGGAGGGATTTGCGAGCGGCGGGTGAAAATCGCGAACATCCGACAACAATCCTTAGACAGAAGTTGCGGAAGGCTCAGAGCAACGGGCAGCACTTCGACCTCGCTATCACCCGCGAGGAATTCAACAGCCTTCTGGCTGTGGCTGGCCTCGCCAAAAGTCCTTTACTTAACCACGACGCCAAGGGAAAGCGCGCCGATTTTCATTGGCAGAGTTAGGGTAGCGCTAATGAGCGGTGTTGTGTGGGTTACGTTTGGAATAAAGCTCTTGATGCTCGGTGCCTCGCCTGTTCTCATCTATTTCGTCTGAGGAGGCTCGGGCGGTAGTGGTACGGTTATAGCGTGCAACCGGAACTTCCAAGCATCGCCCTCGCGGACAACAATCCCTGACCAATAGCCCTCGACACTTATGTTCGGACCCACAATAGTCTGACTCCATCCCCCGGTCGCCCAGATCTCATTGCCTGACGTTCCTATGATATGAGGCGAATACTCATCGAGCCAGCTGAGATGATTGCTGAAGCGCATTTTCTGGAACAGTTCTGCCCAGGATTTTGCGATAGCCTCCCGACCGTACTTCAGTCCCTCCGGCACCACCAGAACCGCGTCCTCGGTATAAAACGGGGCCAAGGCGGCGGGATCGTTATTGTTGAACACAGGATCGAACTTTTGAACGAACGCGAGAATCTGCTGGCGTAGTTGTGGATCTGGCGCGTTTGCTTGTTGGGCAAATGCCGGCATAGCAAAGCCGATTGCCAGCCCTGTTAGCGCAACTAGAAAGCGCATTTTCATTGTATTCTCCTTGTCGCTCATGAATAGGCGACGCGCTTGTCATAATTTGGCGAGTCCTTACCGTAAGTTGTCTAATATTTCGGCGTTCTTTCGGGCGAAACGGGCTCACTATTATCCGCGCCGCGAGATTTTATTCCCCCGCTGACTGTTTTCCTTGCGGGAGTGCTGCATGTCGCACTTACACCAGTGGCATGATAAATTGTCGGCCTAACCAGTCACTGCAGCATTAAAAAGGAAACCCATATGAAAGACGTTGAAACAAAAACGGAGTTGTCACCAGAACAGCGTGAAGAACTACTCAGAGCGTTGAAAGCCCGATTTGCGGCGAATATGAACCGCCATAAAGGTCTTGAATGGGGTAAAGTAAAGGCAAAGCTGGAAGCTAATGCCGAAAAACTGTGGTCACTTAATGAAATGGAAAGAACTGGCGGTGAACCGGATGTTGTTGGTCATGATAAAAAGACGGACGCATACATTTTTTTTGATTGTTCAGCCGAAAGTCCTGACGGACGCAGAAGTGTTTGTTACGACCGTGAAGGGCTGGAGGCAAGGAAGGCATTTAAACCCGACAAGAACGCTCTCGATATGGCAGCTGCGATGGGTATTGAGCTTTTAACGGAAGAACAATATCGAGAGCTGCAGAAACTTGGAAATTTCGATACGAAGACCTCGAGCTGGGTGAAAGCACCTGCTGATATTAGAAAACTTGGCGGCGCCCTCTTTG
>DATDAV010000187.1:0-1490 GCA_036525235.1 Chryseolinea sp.
CAGATTTACGATTTCGATCCCGGCGCGTTCCATTTCGTGCAGGATCCGATTGACTTTGCCGGACAAAAATTGGTGCCCCACAAACGCTGGAATGGCTACGCTGAGACCGGCTGCGGTTGTGAGCAGGCTTTGGTAAATCGCTCCGGAAATATCTGCCGCCGAGGCGTAACCGCCGCTGGCGGAAATCGTGACGAATGCCCGGATGAGACCTGTTACCGTTCCCAAAAGTCCGATGAGGGGAGTAATGAAGGCAATGGTCGAGAGGGCGGCGAGATTTCGTTCGAGCGCGGGGACTTCCAGCTGGCCGGCTTCCTGCACGATGTCTTTCAAATCGCCCCGGGAAGCGTCGTGGCGGAGGATTGCGGAATGCAGAACGCGGCCCACTGGCACTGGCATGACGGCGCATTCGTGGCGGGCTTCGGCGAAATTCTTGCGCCGGATGAGATTGGCGAGGCCACGGAGAAACTCGGCTACGTCAATGGACGCCCGGTGTAAAAACAGCAACCGCTCGAGGAAAAGGCCCACCCCGACTACGCTGCAAAACAAAATCACCCACATTAACGGCCCGCCCTTCTGCATCAATTCGATCATTTCTTGGAAGCAAACCACCGGCAAAGCATGGAATCAAGGAAACAAAAAACGGCTGAATCTCCGAGGACTATCGACAAAAAAGGCGCCGGGGACCGGCGCCTTTCGTATTTTCAGGATACTTAGATTATTCAGGAAGAAGGATAGTTGCGCCAGCCAGCCATTCGGAGCCCGGTGTGGCCACTGGGACCAAAACGTTGGTTGAACCAGGAGGCGCTGTAGCTCCTTTGGTGCGTTTTACAAATTGCGCGGTCGCGTCGACATCTTCGACGGCGCCACTTTGATCAATGCGAACTATAATGGCTTTCTTCCCATCCCAAACCGAACCTGGAATGAGAATCCCACCCACCGGATATTGGTTACTCGCATCAGGCGCATCTACGACCAGAGGCCAGCTTGGATTTGAGCTATCGGTCAAATCCAGGAAGTATGCGTACGTATTTTCGCCCGCTATGAGAGCAGAGCCGACGGCATAGTTATTGTCTGGCTTGAGCGGGCTGTAAGAAGACTTTGCGTTCGCAAAAATTGTTTCGTTTTGGATATAATCAGGGAAAAGAACCCTGAAAGCCTCATTAGATGTTCCCGGTGCGGTGCTAAGGGACGCGGGCGTGTCCTGCCTTGGGAAAATGCCGTCATTATCGCCAGCGAACATTTTTAAGGCCAATGCAATTTGCTTGGCGTTGGCGAGGCTCTTGATCTGGGCGCCCCGAACCTGGACGGAATTGAAAACTGGCAGCGCGATACTGGCCAGAATACCGATAATGGTGATGACGACGAGGAGCTCGACAAGGGTAAAGCCACCCCGGGAGAGTTGTTTGTTCATAGGAAGGAATGAGGTTACTATCGATTAAGGACTAACTGCGCAGAGTATCGTTCCTTCGAAAGAAGTCAATCAAGGAATT
>DATDAV010000188.1:0-1629 GCA_036525235.1 Chryseolinea sp.
GTAATGGCCATTGAGGACAACCGTTTTTATCAGCACAACGGTGTGGACATTCGCGGAACCATTCGTGCGGCATCCGCCAACCTGCGCGGAGATGATGTGCAAGGTGGAAGTACCCTGACGCAGCAGTTGGTGAAAAACTTATTCTTATCCCCCGAGCGTGCGATTACTCGGAAACTGGCTGAAGCAATTTTGTCCATGCGGGTTGAGCGTCAGTATGACAAAAACAAAATCCTGGAAATGTATTTGAACCAGGTTTATTGGGGCAATCAAAGTTACGGAATCGAGAAAGCGGCACGGCGTTATTTTAAAACCTCTGCTCGCGATTTGACGATTGGGCAAAGCGCGATATTGGCGGGCTTGTTGAAAGCACCTGAAGGCTTATCCCCGTATGCCTATCCGGAAGCGGCTCGGAAGCGTCAGCAGGAAGTACTGGGTGCAATGGTCACCTTTGGCTACATTACTCCTGCACAAAAAAAGGCGGCGGAGCTAGAAAAAATAGAATTAAACCGCCGCATGCCGAAACCCTCCAAGCACCCATTTTTTATTCAGTTTGTAGTTCAGCAGCTGGAAGAGAAATTTGGACACAATGCGGTCCGCCAAGGTGGTTTGAAAGTTTACACCACCATGGATGAGCCGTCTCAGGATTTGGCTGAAAAAGCACTCTACGGTGAGATGGACACCATCAAGTATTCGGGCATTACCGAAGGTTCGTTTATGGTGGAAGATCTCCGCAGTGGCGAAATTATCGCACTCGTTGGCGGTCGCGATTTTGAAAAAAACCAGTTCAACCACTCCACGCAACAGCACCGCGCCATCGGCTCTACCTTTAAGCCTCTGGTGTATTTAACTGCGATGCGATTGGGTGTGGTTACACCGGAATCACCTATTTCAGACAGCCCGGTTTGCTTCAACAACGGGTATAGCAACTGGTGCCCACATAACTGGGACGGCAAATACATGGGTGCCATGAACATTCGGACCGCGCTCACATTGTCTCGGAACACACCCACCGTTAAATTGGGTCTGAAGATGGGTATCGATCCGGTCATTGAAACCGCGCGTTTGGCTGGTATTGAATCACCCATCGATCGCAACTTTTCAAGTTTATTGGGTTCTGCGGGAATTTCTCCCTATGAAGTCATCACGGCTTATTCCACGATTGCGCGTAGTGGTGTTTATTTAAAGCCGACTGTTTTACTTCGCGTGGAAGACAGCCGTGGTCGCGAGATTCCGTTGGATAAAGCCAAGCCCGAGCGTCGTTTTGATCCCGAACCGGTCAATAATTTGATTTCTATTTTGCAGGACGTTGTTGAAAAAGGAACCGGTAAAAACGCCATCATCCCCGGTCGTCCTGTTGCCGGAAAAACAGGGACCACCGATGAAATGCGCGACATCTGGTTTACAGGATTCACTGGCGATATGGTGGGCAGCGTGTGGATGGGGAACGATAAATATATCCCGCTGCATGGCGTGTTTAGCTCCAATTGCGCTTCGGTGTGGGGTAACTTTGCCCGCGAGTACTACAAAATGTACCCGCTGCCGGTCACTCAATTTCCCAAGCCTGAAAAAATTGTAGTCGGCAAACAAACGGTCGGCGGAACAGTTGAAACCTCCACAGAGCCTGCCATT
>DATDAV010000189.1:0-1270 GCA_036525235.1 Chryseolinea sp.
AATCAGTTTGCGGGCTTGGGAGGGCGAACAGGTGCCGATCACGGCGATCTGATCCTTTTTACCCGCTTCCTTCACCGCTTGGGCGGCACCGACCACGCCCGAACTTCCGAAGACCAGCGCGCCTTTTAAATTCGGATGTGCCAGGATCGTGTCCTGGGTACTGCGTTTAGTTTCGTCGAGGCTTTCTCCCGTGCCGAAACGATCTGCCGCCAGCTTCATTTTTGGATAATGCTCTTTCTGGTAAGCAATGGCGGCGTCGGCCCAGGCGTTGTGCAGCGGAACGGTCAACCCACCTACGACAACCATATACTCACCTTCCTCACCCATATGCTTGGCCAGTTGTTGCATGTACAACTCCCCAAATTGCTTATTGTCGATCATCTCGATGTCCCAGGTGTTGCCCAGTTGGTCGGGCGACTCGTGGGTGATGACGGGGATGCCTGCATCTTGGGCACGTTTGAACACCGGCTCTAGCGCTTTGGCATCGTTGGGGACCACTGCAATCACCTTCACTTTCCTCGCAACCAAGTCTTCCACCATCCGAACTTGTTGAGCCGGGTCGGCTGTGGTAGGGCCGAGCATGTTAGCGTTGAGTCCCGTTTCTTTGCCCGCCTCTTTGATGCCTTTCCCCATGGCGGTGAACCACGGAATGCCGCCGATCTTCACGACCACGGCCACGTCGTTGTCGGCCGCGTGGCCGGGAATGGTTACAAAGTGCGTCAGGGACAGTAAAGAGATGACGGCAATCTTTCTATAAAAGAGCGGCTTTATCATAAGTAGGTTTAATCGGTGGAATTTGAGATTGTGCTTAGGAAAGGAGCTATGGCAAAGCGTCGAGACTCGACTGCTTTCCCCAAGGTGGTGAATTTTTTGGCAAACGTGATTTCTACTTTCAAAGATAACTTACGCGCGATTCATGAGGGTTTGTTTTTCTACAAATCCCTTTTAAGGTGCGCACAAAGATCGGGGCCTCACGGGTGGCAGGTCAAGCCCTTCTGCCTAAAAAAACTTTACGCTGTAAAGTAGCTTGGATAACCATGAGGCGCCGCTCCCTTGCACTGCGAGCTTTTCACCAGAACGATCGGCAATGGTGAAATCGTTGTCTAAGAGTGCAGACAACTTCGAACAGCAGAACGGGCAAGCGGCAAATTAATGGTTCGAATCAGCAATTTCGCTCATCAGCTGTCAAAAATAACGCCCATCTTGAAAAGGAAACAACCGTAAGGACGGAATTCAGAGGTGCGCACGACCGCCGCGCCCTGGCTTGCGG
>DATDAV010000190.1:0-1983 GCA_036525235.1 Chryseolinea sp.
TCGGTCCCGGAACCATCGGTATTTTATGCGCGGCAATGGCGCGGTTGTGTGGTGCTGAAGTTGCCCTTGTAGGACTGGAAGCAGATCGCCAGCGGCTAGATGTTGGAAAGATATATGGCTGTGAAGGGATTGTTGGAGATGCAACAGCCTGGGCAAAACAACGCGATGGACTTGGAGCCGATTGTATCATTGATGCTGCCGGCGCCAGTGTGACATTAAAAAATGCTATGCACTGGGTGCGGCCCAACGGACACATAACCAAAGTAGGGTGGGGACCACAACCACTTGGATTTTCCCTTGATCCCATCGTTCAGAAGAACGTAACGTTGCAGGGAAGCTTTAGTCACAACTGGCCGATATGGGAACGCGTGATCGCTTTGATGGCCGGTGGACAGTTGGATGTTAAACCCATCATCGGCGGTGTATGGCCCGTAACGGAGTGGCACGAAGCTTTTGAAAAGATGCATAGCGGCGCCGTTGTGAAAAGTGTACTTAAGCCTGCCTGAAGTAATGCGACTCAAAAATAAAATCGTGCTGGTTACCGGTAGCACCACCGGTATTGGAAAAGCCATTGCCCTTCGCTGCGTGGCCGACGGCGCTTCCGTTGTTATCCATGGACTTGAACAAGACCTTGGCGAGCAGGTGCTGGCGGAAATCGGAGGCGACAAAGCAGTGTTGCACATTGAAGATCTTAGCGTAGAAGGTGCACCGCTGCGCCTGATAGATGCAGCCCTCAAAAGATTCGGACGACTGAATGCTTTAGTCAATAATGCAGCCATGGTGGTATCGGGCAATATACATACAACAGATATTAATTTTTTCAGGCGTGTCCTTGAAGTAAATACCCTTGTGCCGTTCACGCTGATCAAAGCGGCGCTTCCGCATTTGCAGGAATCGCGCGGATGCGTGCTCAACATCGGTTCCGTCAACGCATACTGTGGCGAACCAAATTTATTTCCTTACAGTGTTTCAAAAGGCGCGTTGATGACGATGACCAGAAATCTCGGCGATACATTGCATCGCGAAAATGGTGTTCGTGTAAACCAGATCAACCCAGGATGGGTGCTCACCGAGACTGAAGTTGCACGCAAGCGCTCTCATGGACTTGCCGATGACTGGTACAAAGACATACCGAGCATTTACGCACCGGCAGGAAGAATTTTGAAGCCGGAAGAAATTGCTGCCGCTGCCATTTACTGGCTCGCCGATGAAAGCGGCCCGGTCAGCGGTCAGGTTGTTGATCTTGAACAATATCCTTTCATCGGGCGCAATCCTCCAAAAGATACATCCACTATACCTACGAAATAACATATGCCAAAACTCGCTGCTTTTCCCAAAGCATTTATGCAAGCCTTATGCAAGGACGGAACTATGAAAGTTTCTGAATGGATTCAACTGGCGTCCGCATTGGATATTGACGGACTTGAATGGTACGCCGGATTTCTAGAAATGGAAAAAGAATCCAACTGGCCGTTGTTCCGTCGCCAGGTGGAAGATCTAGGAAAAGTAATTCCTATGATGTGTTGTTCGCCAGACTTTACCCATCCGGATGCAACGTTCCGATCAAAAGAGATTTCTAAACAGAAACGATGGATCGACATGACACATACACTAGGCGGATCGTTTTGTCGTGTGCTGTCCGGGCAACGTCGCCCTGAACTTTCAATTGATGAGGGTGTGAAACTTGCGGCCGATTGTATCGAAGAATGTTTGCCCTATGCAGAACAGGGGAACATAACGCTGATAATTGAGAATCACTATAAAGATGATTTCTGGGAGTATCCTGAGTTTGCACAGAAGATGGACGTGTTTTGTAAGCTTGTCGACCGCATACATCATCCGAACTTTGGTGTTAACTATGATCCCAGCAACACGTTCCTGGCGGGCGAAGATCCATTGGAGTTGTTGTACCGCGTATCGGATCGTGTGGTGACGATGCATGCCAGCGATCGTTACCTGAAAGTGGGCACTATTGAAGATCTA
>DATDAV010000191.1:0-1167 GCA_036525235.1 Chryseolinea sp.
ACCTTTAATAACCATTTGCGTAAATTGGCTCACATTGAGCAATACCAGGCCGTTGCTAAGAACCCCTAGAATCAGGACACCAGCAACCACATTGGAAATCTTGCCGAATCCACCTGTTACACTCACGCCGCCGAGAACACATGCTGTCAACACATCGAATTCCAGCCCTTTGCCTGACAAAACCTGCGCCGAGTTCGTTCTCGACAATATAACAATGCCCGCCACTCCTGCAAAGAATCCAGAAAGTGAATACACCAGATATTTTACATTATTCACTTTTATTCCGGATAGATTGGCCGCCTCTTCATTGCCGCCGACCGCGTAAAAATATCTGCCAAAATACGTTTTGTTCAGGATATACGAACCAATAGCCAAAATGACAATCATAATAATGACCGGAATTGGAATCGGCCCTATATATCCCTGACCTATCACTGCAAAGGATGACGGAAACCCATAAATCGGCAGCCCCTTACAAATCAAATATGCCACACCTTCAATGATAATCATCATAGCTAAGGTCACTATAAGTGGTGGCATTTGGATATTGGCAATAATCCATCCGTTAACGAATCCGATTGCTGAGCTCATTATCAAAGCCAAAATGGTCGCCAAAACGGGATTCATTCCGGCGTTGACCATTAACCACGCAGTCACAATGTTCACCAATGTAATAACTGACCCGATCGACAGGTCTATGCCCCCCAACAGCAGGACAAACGCAAAGCCAACAGCCGCAACGCCAAGCATGGATACCTGCCTGGCCACATTCAGCAGATTGTTGCTAACCAAAAAATGTTGCGATGCTATTGAAAAGAATATAATCAGTAGCAACAGCACGATATATATTCCATATCGTTTCAATGCATCCACGAGGCTTGCGGCACCTTTCAGCGTTTCGAAATATTTCATTGCAGTATTCTACTCTTTTTAGGTTCTAGTCTTTTTTAGGATCTGGACGCAAAGCCCATTATGGTTTCTTGATTAAATTCTTTTCTATCTAACGCTCCGGAAATTCGGCCTTCGCGCAAAACGATGATTCTATCCGACATCCCCATAACCTCTCCCATTTCCGAGGAAATCATAAGCACAGCCTTTCCTGACTCGACCAGTGCATTCACCAATGTATAAATCTCAGATTTCGCACCAACGTCGATCCCCCTTGTC
>DATDAV010000192.1:0-7800 GCA_036525235.1 Chryseolinea sp.
TACTGCCGCTCTCTTCTCTAACCCTGACCCTTCTTTTTCTTCCTTGCCTTTGCTGCCGCTCTTTTCTCTAACCCTGACTCTTCTTTTTCTCCCTTGTCTTTGCTGCCGCTCTCTCAGCGCTCCGAGTAGGTCAGGTCGACCTGTAGGTAGGTCAGGTTTGAGGTCTCGACCTACAGGTCAGGTTGAGGATTTTTGTAGGCAGGTCAGGTCAGGTTGAAGGCCTTCCAAACCTGCAGGTTTTGATCACGATATTTCGTCGGATTAGTAATAGGTGCAGGCACGTTGTGATTGGTCGAAATAGAAACTCTGAGCCAGAGGAGACACGTGATCGTACGCGTATCTTGTACGCGTATCATGTAAACATCTTAAATTATCACACCTTCTATTAGCTTTTGAGCGTCCAATTCATCGTCAGTTGCCTTGATATGGATATTCCTGATACTCTTACCGATTCTGGCCCATTGACGCCTTCTAATCCCAGTCCTTCGACCGTCAATAATGCCTTTTCACGCCTTCGGGGCTCTGCACGTACAATCGCCGAGCAAAGAAGCGATATAACTCCCCTCGGAGATCATCTTACAATCGACGAATTGCCGAGAATCATCGCGGATGGAAAGCGGTATGTGGAGGAGGCTCAGCTTGAGAAAAAGGCGAATGCGAAGCGGACTTCCTGGGTCAGCGATCATGGCATCTATCTCGTTGAGATGGTGGGTAATGAGAGGAGGAAGACGTACTGGAGCTGCAAATACTGTGATGAGAAGCATTCTCCACATCTTCTTGAAGCTGGCTCCACCGGCAACGCTGCGCGTCATTTGAGGCTGCATCGTAAATTCAAGCCGTCTGGGCAACATGATGACGATGATGATGTTGATGATACCGAATCTTCATCTTCAACGAATGTCCTAGGGATGCAGAGACTCGCCAGCAAACGGCGAAAGCTTGAAGTCCCTATTGTGAAGAATGCAGGCAGTCTCTTCAAATTAACACTCATCAAATGGATCATCGATGCGAACGTCTCTCTCACGGCTGTGGAAAATAGGCTTTTCCGCCAGCTACTGGAGCTGACGGCCTTAGGCTCTAATACGATCAGTGAGTTGGTTCCCACCGGAGATAGTATACGCAGCTGGATCGTCAATGAATTCCTTGCTCGAAAGGCCGATATCAAGCGTCAACTGTTGGAGGAATCACGCAGCAAAATCCACATATCTTTCGACCTGTGGACGTCACCAAATTCAATGTCAATTATGGCCGTTGTGGCTCATTACCTTGATAAAAGCTTCGTCAACAGGTCAAGATTAATAGCTTTGCGACGTCTTCAAGGTCCTCATTCAGGCGAAAACATGGCTATGCTTCTGCTGAAGATTGTGCGAGAATTCGAAATTACGGACCGTCTTGGGTACTTCACGATAGACAACGCAGAATCGAACGATATATGCCTCAATGTCGTCCTCAACACTATCCTTCCTGACGCCCCTGAAGCTGAGATTCAAGAGCGTCGTCTCCGCTGCTGGGGACACGTCCTCAACCTCGTGGCCAAGGCCTTCCTCTTTGGCAAAGACGCCGACGCATTTGAGATGGAAGATAATACGAATACAACTCTTCGGCGTGAGCAAGAACAGCTGGAAGCGTGGAGGAAGCAAGGCCCAGTTGGAAAGCTGCATAATATCGTTGTCTTCATTAGGAGATCCACGCAGAGAAGAGAGCTCTTTAAGAGGATCTCTAACCTTGAGTTGGATGATATTGACGGCCTCTTGCTCAACGAGGATACGAAGAATCTAGGAGTCATTCAAGACAATAAGACGCGTTGGAATTCGACCTATTTGATGATCATCAGGGCCTTAAAAAAGAAAGATGAGATTGACACATTCATTCGGTATCTTGACCAAGGAGATCCTGATAAACGCGTCCATCGCGAAGACCATCTCTCTACTGAAGATTGGGCGATTCTTACAGAGACTGCGCATATTCTTAAGCCTCTTTATGATCAAACAATGCGACATCAAAGCAGGGCGAAGCAAGGACATCACGGCGCCATTTGGGAGGTCCTTCCATCGATGGAGTTCATCCTGCAGCATTTTGAGACCCTAAAGTCTCAATATGTCGATCTACCCAATCTAGAGACTCAAGACGATCAAAATCCTCTTATACAAGAGCCTCCTCCGCACGATCCTCCTCCACCTGCAACACCACAGCTAGAGCCAGCTATCGCGCACTCTACAAGACGCGCAGCCGATCGCCGTCCTGTTGGCTATCAACCTCCCACTCGTGGACGTCAACAGCTTCCTCGTCTTCCTCCCCCTCCTTCTCGGCGTCAATCCGATCGCGACCTCACAGATTCAGGCCGAAAACACTTCCGTACGGCAATCAATAACGGCTGGGAGAAGCTTAATAAATACTACGATTTCACTGATAGATCTTGTGTCTACGTCGCGTCCGTTGTGCTACACCCCGGCTTGAACTGGAAATATATTAAGTCCAACTGGACAGAGCATCGTCAGCTTGCGTGGATCATCCTCGCGGAAGAGAAATTGCAAGGTTTCTATAACGAGAACTGGAAAAGCGCCGGCGTTTATAATCTAATCACTGATCCACAATATCCTCCTCCTCCTACTCCTCCTTCTCCTCCTCCTCTCCCTCCCACACGAGAGCCTGACCCATTCGATAATTTCCTCACACCCCATACCTTCTATGATGACGCTCTACCGACGGCCGATGATTATGCGCGCTACAAAGACCTCCCTCCTACAAGAACTGCAGGTGATAACCCTATCGCGTGGTGGAGAGATCGCCAAGACGAATATCCCTCTCTCTCACAGATGGCTTTTGATATGTTCTCTATACCCGCAATGTCAGCCGAATGCGAGCGTATCTTCAGCCTAGCAAAGCTGATAATCACGACCCAGAGGCATAGTATGAATGAGGCGACATTAGAGGCTATCATGTGTTTAAAGAATTGGTGGGAAGACAATACACGTAGCTAGGAATCAAAACGTCGAATATGACAAATACGACGTTACCGGTCGTTCATATTAAGGCTAATGACGAAAATATTACGACCGTCTACAGTGCGTGTGATGTGCAAAATCCAACACCATAATTATTATCACCAATGCCAAGGCTGACCTGCAGATGACCTGTAGATAGGTTAGGTCAGGTCAGGTTCGAGCAAAGTTACGTAGGTCAGGTTAGGTTTCATGCTCAAACCTGACCTGACCTGACCTATTCGGAGCGCTGCTCCAAAAAGAAGAACTGAATCATCACATCGGAGACAAATTTAGTATGGCGATTGATATCCGGGCATAACGGGGTTAGTGGAGCTTCCTTCACAGCTCCTATCGCCGATCAAGAACGGTCAATCGTTGAACTGATGACTTTGCTGAAGTCCATTGATCTTCAGTCTCTTCAAGAAGCTCTTCAGCTGCAGACACATCTGCAATCTTCCCACTTCCGAGAACAGTAAATATGTGCATCTGAATTTACCATCATCGATTTTGTTCGCAACACACAATAGGGCAATTCGGTTGATGCAGATCGTATTAATGTTATGTTTTGCGTCATTCATTTTTGGAAACTGCGACTACATGCACATATCATTGCTGGATTCATAGCAGACACAAATACTCTGCTTGCGCCTGAAGATAAACTTCACCTTAACCTTCTTGCGATGGCTGGGGGGCTTCAGTCTCTATTTTAAAAGTCCTCTAGATTTCCCCCAAGGTATTTCTGCCTCAGACGGGGATGAGCATACCATCTATCAGGATCAGCTCGAAGCAAGACTGCAACCGTCATAGAGCTTAGTAAGTCCTCGAGGAGCAGCTTGCTGGGCGTCGCTTTATGGGAAGCTCGAGAAAGAAAGAATAGATGATTGGTCCGGAATGCTGCAAAATTTTTGTTATGCGATGAAGTAGGTCGTGCGAAAAGAAGTAGGGTGAGAATATCTACAAACAGCCTAGGTCCAATATTAAGATGAGTGGGCAAACCGGGGCTCGATATTAGTGAGGTCTCGATATCTGATGTACTTTGATCGAAATCACAATAGTTCGCGTTACGGTTATTGGTTTGAAGAGCCACTATATCGCCATTGCGCCAAGAAAAACCAAAGGACGGCCTACTAGACAAAAAAAATTGTTACCAATATCCACTGCTGTCTCTCCTCTCTACCTCACAGAGGTCGCTATGCTATAACTGTGCTTAAAGGCAGCCCCGTATGAGGATATAGTTGAAGTGACTGTTGTTGGGCTTGTTGTTGTTGTTGTTGCTGATGTGCCAGCACTTGTTGTAAAGCATGGATTATCTGGGGATCTCGGAGAAGCTGAATTGAGCTTAACAGTGAAGGATGATTCAGAGACATTGAAGGTGCTGATTGTGGTAAAGAAGGTACTTGCCATTGAGCGTCAGATGCAAATTGAGTTTGCTGCCATGGCATTAAAGCTTGTGATTGACCAGTGGCCTGAGTAAATGGAGATGGTCGGGCAAAGGTGCGCGGTTGAGGGTGAGCAAGGCTAGGCGGTTGAGGTTGGACGAAGGTGGACTGGGCGAAGGCGGACGGTTGGGCGAAGGTCGGCGGTTGAGGGTGACCAGGGGTAGGTGGTTGAGGTTGAGCGAACGTGGATGGTTGGGCGAAAGCAGGCGGTTGAAGGTGAGCAGAGGTAGGCGGTTGACGTTGGGGGGCGATGGTGGACGGTTGGGCGAAAGCAGGCGGTTGAGGTTGAGCGGAAGTGGGCTGCTGCGTGACGGTGGGCGTCTGGGCCGTCAAGGGCGGCTGGCCGTACGCAGTCCTCGGAGCGAAGTTCGGTGGTTGGCCAAACGCAGCTTGCGTTGCGAAGGAAGGTGGTGACGTGAAGGTAGAAGGCTGAGTGAAGTTTACAGGCTGGGTGGCAAATGGTTGGCGAAACCTTGAAGACTGTGGTGGATAGAGAGTCATCTGGTTATCTTTGGTGGGTTGAAGCCAAGGATTTTGTCCTTGGATTAGGTCCCAAAGATCAAGGTCTGCAGTTTCTTCATCGGGTATTCCTGCTCCTCTCGCCGCCCATTGTTTGATCATGTTGTCACCGGATACCCCCCCTATCACTTCACGCAGTTGTGATCGAGTGATGAGTGCACTCGAGTTTTTCCCATCTTTGGCTGCAAAACAGATTTTGCAGTACATCTTCGGCTTTCTTTTGGGGAAACTGCCACATCGTCCAGTGGCTACCAACTTCAAGGTATATGGTTTTGTCGGATCGAAAATATTTTTTAATGCGTCGATAGAAATATTTTCGGCTTGAAAGGCGTCCTTCTGTTCCTTTATCATACTTTCGTAGACAAGCTTGCCTCCGCATTCAGATTCGCCCTTAATTTGGTATTCTCCTTGTTTGTTTTGGACCACAAACTGTCGAGTGGCTTTCCCCATGATCTTCACCTCTTTCATACCTGCGATAAGCTCACCCATATCAGTATAACCAGGCCGGATCTGCTTCGTGACCTCCAGGCCCGAAAACCGTACACGTGATTGCCCATTACCTTTCATTGAATTCCAGTCAGAGTAATTCTGCCGATCAGGGTACATAGGCACAGCTGTGTGCGTCGTGGACGTCGGTCCACCAGCGGATGTCGGTCCAACGCCAGAGGGCTCAGTGAGGTCAGGAATCTGGCCATCGACCAGCTTGGTACCCGTTGAGGGGTTACAACCGGTACGTATCACGTAGGCGTGCTCAACCTCCCTGACGGTCGGATAATGTTGATATTCAGGATTGAAAGGATTCATGGCCCAACCCAGCGGAAGTTGGTGTTCGAGACATAAGTTCCAGAGTTGCCGTTCAGCTGCTGCGGTGGCTAGCGGATTTCTTTCCTTGATTGCTTCCTGCCATATAGATTTCATCGCAGCGACGGGGACTGTCCCTAATTCAGAAGGGTACTTTGGTCGTCTCTGCACAGCCTCTTCATCTGTGATTACGCCCCGACGTGTCTGCCCATTTGGATCAACATACTCGCCAAGCTTAACTCGCTGATTCCAATTTCGTATCTTTTGGTTGAGCTGCATCAAAACGCGTTCTTCGGAAGCTGTAGGTTTCAATTCGTGAAGCAGGAGATTAATCTTTTTCAGTACCCACCCCATTTCCGAATGGTTTCTTTTATGCTCATCTTGCAAAGGAGGGTGGCATGGTGGAATTGGAATTTCAGATTCTTCATCCCCATCCATTTCAGTATCTGACTCCTCGTCATCTTCAAAGTTTATGTACGAAGAGAGAGCGCGGTCGTCTGCCGCTGCAAACAATGGATGACAATCTTTTACACGTCAGTGTTCGTTGGAAATCTTGAGGGGTGAATGAATAGAAAGGGCCCTCACGTGTCCACAATGAAGTTACTTGGTCATACCAGGTTTTGTCCTCAGTATTCGCGGCTCTTTTTGCCCTGTCTGGATGCATGAGGTTCAAGAGGAATCTTTTATCCAACTTAGGATGAAAAAGAAGTTGTTGCCTCAGGTATTTCGATGCAACAAAGTAGTGGAAAATATGGTCCGCTGTCATCTCTTGTTGTTGGACTTCTTCAAGTAAGGTGTTGAGAAAAGATGTGAACCGTTCATTTTGGATTGTGGTAGGTGGCCATTGAAGTGGATTTTTATCCTTTTTTTCTTTTTCGGACATTCCAGGTGGCCAATCTGTGGGTGGCTGGGGATCATCTCCATCGTTGTCAGGATCGTAAAGCTCGAATAAAGGGCCAGTTTCAAGAGGCGCAGCGGCCTCAGTGGGAGGGAAGCCCTGTGGCTGCAGTACATTTGGTGAATTAAGTTGAAAGGCTCCAGTATTGCTTATGGAAAACGGATTTTGAAGAGCAGTAGAGACAAGGGCTGATGCTTCCGGATTTGGTGGTGGAGAAACCAATGGTGAATTCACCATATGAGATGCTGATGTTGGCGCTTGGGATTGGTATGATATGGTTTGCGATTGTGTTGGGGGTTGAGGAGCTTGCTGTTGCACTGGAGGTGAAACTTGCGGTTGCACTCCTGGCGGTGAGACGGCTTGCGATTGGACTTGCGGTTGCACTGTCGGTGGAAGGGCTTGCGACTGTGCTGGTGGAGCTTGCAGATGCGCTGGAGGTGGAAGGGCTTGCGATTGTGTTGGCGGTTGAGACGGCGACACCGGCAATGCTGAATTCTGCGACATAATTAAGCACAAATCAAGTGATATATCTGAAACCACGATGCGGCAGTAATGTTCACACTTAGCAGAAAGTTAGGAGGATCAAGACTTTTATAAACAACAGACAACAGCAAAATGTAAACAGAAGGTAGCCGACCCGCCATGCCATTCGACGATTAATTAGAAGGAAGGTTGTTTGAAGAGGACGGTGAAAGTAACGGTTGAAGAGGGAGAAAGTGGCGGTCAAAACATGGGGAAGAGGTGGTCGAAAGGGAAAACGACGTAGCAAGATGGAGGAAGTGACGATGCTAGAAAAGCGGGCCGGGTGATGATGTGCAAAGGATGGGAAACAGGGGATTTGAGGATGCCAATGTTGCGCTTCAGTAGAAAAGAAAAATGGTCAGGAAGATGAGCTACAGGGAGGAAAATTGCCGGTAGAATGCGCAGAAAATGAATGGTCGAGTGCTATAGACGCCCTGGGCCAGACTTGGCGCTTCCACGACCCCAGGCAGGTCTCGGGTGCATGCCAGCGGTCCTGGATAAAGGCGAAGCAAATATATATCTTATTGTTAGGTCGTGAATACTTTTTAGCACATCCGTAGAGAAGAGAAAAGAGCTTAATCATATAAGCTGGTTCGCAATTTGGGAAAACTTCTCATTATTAATACATTTTAAATAC
>DATDAV010000193.1:0-1630 GCA_036525235.1 Chryseolinea sp.
GGATCACCCGCGCGCAGCAACTCATCCGCGAAACCTCGCGCAGTTTGATTGAAGTCGCGTTGGAGGTCGGCTATACCAGTCCGAGCCATTTCGCGAAGGTCT
The DNA here is from genome assembly GCA_036525235.1 of Chryseolinea sp. GTDB lineage: Bacteria > Bacteroidota > Bacteroidia > Cytophagales > Cyclobacteriaceae > Chryseolinea. The sequence goes on from DATDAV010000193.1 coordinate 103, forward strand.
TTCGGCGAGTGACTGGTGTGACACCGACCGAGTTCCGTAGCACCCTCTAAGGCTTAGCGCGATCATTTTACCGCAAGTACGCACTAGGTTGAGCAGGATCGGGCGAGAACGAAAAGGCGCGATGTCGGATACTGCTGCCATGCCTGGAACAGCTTCAGGCGCAACTAAACGCAAGAAACCCAATGAAAAATCTCGTTATGTCACTAGCACTTCTGGCCGGGCCATTGTCGACGATGGCTGCAGATATGTCCAAGGGAGCGAATAACTTTTATAAAAGCGACAAGGCAACTGCGCAAAAGGTTACCTTTAAGAATCAATACAACACGACTGTTGCGGGAAATCTTTTCATCCCCAAAAATCTAAATCAGGGCGCAAAAAATCCCGCGATCGTTGTCGGGCACCCGATGGGTGCAGTGAAGGAACAGAGTGCGAATTTGTATGCCCAAAAATTGGCCGACCAGGGATTCGTTACTTTGGCCTTGGATTTGTCTTTCTGGGGAGAGAGCGAAGGCCAGCCTCGCAACGCGGTTTTGCCGGACGTTTATTCTGAGGATTTTAGCGCTGCGGTAGATTTCCTGGGCACCAGGCCATTTGTCGACAGAGCGCGTATCGGTGTTCTTGGGATTTGCGGCAGTGGCAGCTTTGTCATCAGTGCGGCCAAAATTGATCCGCGCATGAAAGCCATCGCGACGGTCAGCATGTATGATATGGGCGCGGCCAACCGTAACGCGCTTAAACATTCCAAAACCCTCGACCAGCGAAAAGCAGAGCTTAAGGAGGCCGCCGAGCAACGCTATGTCGAGTTCACGGGTAGTGAAACCAAATACACCAGCGGGACAGATCATGAGCTGAATGAAAACACTCACCCCATTCAGCGTGAATTTTATGACTTCTACCGCACTCCAAGAGGGGAATTCACTCCTAAAAGCTCGTCGCCACAACTGACAACCCACCCAACGCTTACCAGTAACGTTAAATTCATGAACTTTTACCCGTTCGTAGACATTGAGACGATTTCTCCTCGTCCCATGCTTTTCATCACGGGTGAAACCGCTCATTCCCGGGAGTTCAGTGAAGATGCTTACAGGCTTGCTGGTGAGCCAAAGGAACTGGTCGTCGTGCCCAATGCCGGCCACGTCGATCTATATGACCGAGTTGGCCTCATTCCATGGGACAAACTCACATCTTTTTTCACCCAACATTTGAAACAGGGTGATGAGGGTACGCCAATCGCCGCCCTGAGGCGATGATGAGGCCATGGCATTTTGAGTGCGACCAGCTCGTGCCTGATACAGCGCGACCGCTGAACCTGAGGGAAATGATCACATGAACGCGATTACGAATACCCTAACAATCTTCCTGATTGGCGCTCTGTCACTTTTACCCTCAGACACGAATGGCGCTAAGATAAGGCAGGTTTGGGACGATTTTTCGGGACGCGGCGGACGGGACCTTCGGTGGATTCGAGCAGGAACTTTTGGCTTAGGGAACGCATTTCCTTGATGATTTCCTCCAGGCGCCGGTGATT
>DATDAV010000194.1:0-1253 GCA_036525235.1 Chryseolinea sp.
AAACGCACTCAATCAAAGCCTAAATAATGAGTATGACTGATCAGGCTAATAAACCAAAGGGTACTTTTGCTAAATTAATGTCCTCTTCCCATATTCAGGAAGATCAAAAGGGAGTTTCAGGAAAACCTGAAACCCTGAAATCTGTTAATCAGGAAATCGGGAATCCAGGAATACCTGAAACCCCGAAACCGGGGATTCGAGACTTTTTGAAGGCTAAAAAATACAGCACACAGCTTCATCCAGATTTGATTAAACGACTCAAACAATATGCAACAACCAATGAGGAAAAAGATTATGAGGTCTTAGAAGCTGTTGACATAAAATGTACTGATGTATGTCAAGGATAATCCTGCCCATAATAAGGAGGGGGCAAGGGATGGGTTATCCGAGTGATATGAGCGATAAGGACTGGGAGCAGATCAAAGGATTTTTTGATCGTCCCGATCCGCGCGGCAAACGGCCGAAATACGATGTGCGCCTGATTGTGAATGCGATTTTCTATATTACGAAGACGGGGTGCCACTGGCGCTACCTTCCCCTAGATTTTCCGCCGTGGTGGGTGGTCTATAAGCGTTTCGAGCGCTGGAATAAGCGCGGCGTGTGGGAGCGCGTGCTGGATGCGCTCAACCGCCGGGCAAGGATCAGACAAGGGCGTGAGCCTTGTCCCTCCTATGCCATGATCGACAGTCAATCGACGAAGACAGTGTATGCCAGTCAGGAACGCGGGATTGATGGTGGGAAAAAAAGTGAAGGGAAGAAAACGGCTCATCGGCATTGATACGCTGGGAAATCTCCTGGCGGTTCTGGTGCATGCCTGCAACCGTTCCGACACGAAAATCGGCGTGGGCATCTGCGAACGTATCCAGGAAAAATATCCTGGCATCGAAGCATTCTGCGCCGATGAAGGCTTCCGTGGCACATGCTTTTCTTTCGTCACCGAAACACTGGGAATGCGTATGGACATCTCGAAGAGCATCCAGAAAGGTTTTGCGGTGATCAAGCAACGCTGGAAAGTGGAACGCACGCTCGCGTGGCTGAACGGATTTCGCAGGCTAGCCAAGGATTTCGAAATCCTTCCTGCCACCGAGGAAAATTTTATCCGCATCGCCATGATCAAAATTACTCTTGCAAAGGCTTGAAAAACTTTATGTCAACCGCTTCTAAAGCTCACATTGGGACAGGTACCGGTCAGGCCTGAGAGTGCTCCTCTAATCTCGGTTGACTGCGATTGCGCGTAAACGGCTGGGACGAAA
>DATDAV010000195.1:0-1024 GCA_036525235.1 Chryseolinea sp.
GTCCTTCGGTGGATCATAAAAAGCAACAAGGCCCTTAAAAGCAAACCTGAAATTTTCCTGTGAAGCCGGATATTCAAGAACACCATTAGCCTGGCCAACAGCTAAAACGCGGTAACCCCTGCGTGAAAGTTGCTCCAACGCTTGCTCTATTGCTTCCTTTTCGACCGATGTCAGATCCGAATGTTTCAGTAAAGTCTCGGGCGCTCCCTTGGCTGCAATTACTTCATCTCCTTCATCATCGCGGAAGACGTGCGTCATCATTGGGGGTTTACCGGATAGCGGATATTCGTGAACCATCTTGTAAAAAGGACGTTCGTCCTGATGCCACGTCTTTGCATATACCTCGTGGATCTCCTTCTCCATGGGATCAAAAGGAATGGGTTCACTGGCCCACATAGCCAGTCGAATTACTTCAGCAGCGTGTTCATCAACTTTGTCATAGACCTTGCGATTTAAATGGACATACACCGCGGCAAGTCGCATTTCATTTTTTGTGATCGTTCCTGTTTTATCAACGCAGATCACGGTGGCACTACCTAGTGTTTCTACGGTCCTGGTATGTTTTACGATGATGCCCAGTTGCATCAATCTCCAGGATCCAATGGCCATAAACGTGGCAAAGGCAACCGGAATTTCTTCCGGCAGAATACTCATGGCCAGGGTGAGCGCCTGCAGCAGGCTGTCAAGGATAAGCCGCGTTCTGAAAATACTTATGCCCCAGATAACCATGAACACCAGTATACCCGCCCCGGCCATTTTGGCGACGAATGAATTGATCTGAACTTGAAGCGGCGAACGTTCAGTCTTCAATTCTGCCAGACTCTTGCCGATTTGACCAACCTTTGTTTGAAGCCCGATATGTGTGATCTCGCAAATCGCCAGGCCTGAAACGACAAATGTTCCCTGGTAAACGCTGTTGTTTCCAGCGGTGGTATCTTTGGCAACGGGTAGGGATTCACCAGTCACGACGGATTCGTTTACCGTAAAATCGTTAGCTTGAACAATAAGGCCATCTGCGGCGACT
>DATDAV010000196.1:0-78752 GCA_036525235.1 Chryseolinea sp.
AACTTTGTGCTGATCAGGCACCACCAAGGTGCCTGATCAGCACAAAGTTATTTTACGGCGCGCCTACGCACGGGATAAAAGTGATGACGTTCTTTTGCGCCTTCACCACACTTCCTACCGTGCACGATCACACACAAAACTCACACTCACACAAAGCCCACTCTCACACAATATTGCCCGTCACCTGCATCCAAATCTTATACTATAACACCAGCATAAAAATGAAACGAAAAATACTTTTTCTGCTACTTCTAGCAACCGCTCCTTTTGCTTTTTCTCAATCCAAGCACAATCCAAAAACCTTATACCCCACCTACAACGGCCTGGTCATGGCCGGCTACCAGGGCTGGTTTCGGGCGGCTGGCGACGGCAGTCAAGCCCGGCACTTTGCCTATGGCGACGAGAGCCGTTCCAGCATCGATGCATGGCCGGACGTCTCGGAATACGAAAAAACTTATGAAACCCCATTCAAACTTCCGAACGGATCAAAGGCAAAATTTTTCAGCTCGCTGGACAAGAGCACCGTGGACCTGCACTTTAAATGGATGCAACAATACGGCGTAGACGGCGTATTCATGCAGCGCTTCTTCGACGACACCCGTGACAACAACCGGAAGAAGGAATCGTCCACCATTCTGACGAACGCTATGGAGGCGGCAACAAAATATAAACGCGCGATCGCGGTGATGTACGACCTTTCGGGATTGAAAGGATCGGGAGAAGATTGCTCCTCCATTATCGAAGATTGGAAATATTTGGTGGACCAGCTTCGCGTCACCAGCCAAAAAGAAAACAATACGTACTTGCATCACAATGGCAAACCGTTGGTGGTGATCTGGGGTGTGGGCTTTCCCGACCGGCCCTATAACATCCGGAACATCGGGTTGGAGCGTTTGATAAATTTCTTGAAGAATGACCCGGTCTATGGCAATTGTTCGGTGATGCTTGGCGTGCCCACGGCCTGGCGCGAATTGAATGCCGATTGTTTGCCCGACCCCTATCTGCACGACCTCATTCGCGCTGCCGACCTGGTGTTGCCCTGGACCGTGCAGCGCTTCTCACCTTTGCTGCACAATGACATGGATCGGTACCGGGACTTGATGCTGGCCGATATGAAATGGTGTGAAGAAAATCATGTTGGCTACGTGCCCTGCGTATATCCCGGTTTTAGTTGGCACAACCTCAGCATTCACGCTTTTCCCGACGACATCAAGCCGGTGGCTTCTATTCCGCGCCAGGGTGGAAGGTTCTATTGGCAATTGATCGCCACCGCGCTGAACACGGGTGCCAAGATGCTTTATGTGGCCATGTTTGACGAAGTGAACGAGGGCACGGCCATTTTCAAAGTGAGCGATACCCCACCCGTGGGGGGTGCGACCCAGTTCATGGACCTGGATCACAAACCATCCGATCATTACCTCTGGCTTACCGGCGAGGCAGCGAAAATGTTGCGTGGCGAAAAGCCGCTTACTTTTACATTACCGGAACGGAAATGAAGTAGCGCTTTTGTACTTTACCCTGAAGAAACCTTTTTATGACGCAGGCCCGCACCAATGACCAACCAAAAGCAACACCTCCGGGGCCTGGGAGTGTGCTGGCATTCAAGGTGATCGGTGTATTGTTGCCGTTTGTATTCCTGGTATTGGTGGAGGTTTTGCTGCGGGTGTTTCACTACGGATATTCCACGGATCTTTTTATGGAGTATTCGGGAAATAAAGATCTCCTGGTCATGAACCCCGACGCCTCAAAGAAATATTTCACGAATGCGTCCACAGCGACGGTGGGAAATGTGGAATTTTTCAGGAAGGAGAAAAATAAAAACACGTTGCGCATTTTTGTGTTGGGCGAATCCACCACGCTGGGCTACCCGTATTTTCACAACGGCTCATTTCACCGCTGGCTGCGGTACCGGCTGCAGCATACATTTCCGGAACGCGACTTCGAGATCATTAACGTTGCGTTGACGGCCGTCAACTCTTATACCGTGATGGGTTTTGCCAAGGAGGCGGTGAACTATTCGCCGGATGCCGTCTTCATTTACACGGGCCATAATGAGTACTACGGCACGTTGGGCGTGGCGTCGACGGATCGGATAGGAGGGAGCCGCTTTGTGGTGAAAACCATGCTTCTGTTGCGCGAACTAAAAATTGTGCAAGGCATGACGCGATTGTATGAAAAGCTTTTTGCGTCCTCATCCCAAACCAGCGGGGGAACCCGCATGAAAATGATGGTGGCCGATGAGCGGATCCCTTTCGGATCGGAGCTCTACCGTCGTGGGATGGAACAATTCAAGGCCAACCTGGAAGAGACACTGGAAGTCTTCCAGCAACGCAACATCCCGGTTTTTGTCAGCACGCTGGTGAGCAATGAAAGAGACCTGAAACCCTTTGTCAGTTTTCGGGTGGACAGTGTAAAGCATCCGGGCTTCCGGGACAGGTTTACATCTGCCGTCAAGGCCCTTCAGGACAATGATCTTTCCCGTGCGTATCGTTATTTAAAAGAAGCGGATTCTATCTATGACGGCCATGCGTTAAGTCAATATTATCTTGGGAGGCTGGCGTACCGGTATGGGGACTATGAAAAAGCAAAACACGCCTTCCAAAGGGCAAAAGACTTTGACGGCCTACGTTTCCGCGCCCCGGAAGAAGCCAATGATATCATTCGGCAGGCGTGTAAACAACATAGCAATGCCCACGTAGTGGATGCAAAAGCCTTTTTCGAACAGGCTTCGTCACACGGGGTGACGGGTGATGCGCTGATCCTGGAACACGTCCATCCCAACCTGACGGGTTATGGCTTGTTATCGGACGCTTTTTACGAGGCGTTAAAAAAAGAGAATCTTGTGGTGACGGATGCGCAACAGGAGATAACGGTGCAACAGCTTCTGAAAGTTATGCCGATCACGAAGATGGACTCGCTTTCGGGCCTGTATAAAATAGACCGGCTAAAAAGAAGCTGGCCTTTCCGCGAGGCCCTTCACCGCGATTCCGTGAAAGTGGAGACCTATGAAGAATTGCTGGCGCTGAGACTGGCCAATCGACAAGTGGCCTGGCAAGTTGCCACCGACAGCCTGTACACCTATTATTTATCAAAGCGCGACTTCCGCGCGGCAAAGACGGTGATGGAAACGTTGGTGCTCGAGTATCCCGAGGACGCGGCGCTCTATGAAAAAGCAGCCATGCTGAGTGGTGAAGTGAACGCCTTGACCGACGCGCTCGTGTATTTCCAGAATGCCTTTCGCCGTGTACCCACGACAGAGAAAGCGAGGTATCTTTTTGTTCTTTACCTGAAGCAAGACCGGCCCGCCGAAGCCTTGCCCTACCTGGATTATGTCATTGCCCATAGCCCTTCACGCGCCGCCCTGCTGCCCGTGAGAACGTATGCGGAAAAAATAATAAAGCTTCAGACCATTCAGAAAAAAGACACAACCAACGTGACGCTTTTGAATGAGATCGCGCAGGCTTATTTTAGTATGGACAATCAGGATGCAGCAGAAAAGTACATTCGGAAAATATTTAAACTCGACGCGCGCAATGCCACGGCGTTGGCATTACAGGCAAAACTTGGTCACAAGTAAAATGAAACGGAAGATATGAAGACAGTGCTCACATCTGTTACACGAAAACAATGCATGGAATTCGGACAGGTGTCTGTGCTGGTGGCTTTACTGGCGGCTCTTTATTTTAAGGATAACCACACATTCGTCTTGACGGCTTTGCTTTTGATATTGTTTACGATCGTGGTGCCTACGGTGTTTTATCCGTTTGCCTGGGTCTGGTTTGGGCTGGCAAGACTTTTGGCCGAGATCGTGCCACCGGTGGTGCTCGGTATTTTGTTTTTCGTGATGGTGACGCCGCTAGGGTTGGTGCGCCGGATGTTGGGGCGCGATGCTTTGCGGCTTCGTCAATTCAAAAAAGGAAGATCGTCGGTGATGAGCAATCGTGACCATGTTTATACAGAAGCCGATCTGAAAGACACATTTTGAAAACTTAACTTTATAAGGCCATCGAATTTCTAAAAGAACTCCTGCGCTTTCTACGCACCCGGAAAAAGTTCTGGCTGCTACCGCTTATTGTAGTGCTGCTGCTTTTCGCGACGCTCATCGCCCTCACCAGCGCCTCGGCCCTGGCACCTTTCATCTATGCCTTGTTCTGAGGTATGGCGCGAATCGTTATCCTGGGCATTTCGGCATTCTATCACGACAGTGCTGCCGCCCTGGTCGTGAATGGAACCATTGTAGCTGCCGCGCAGGAAGAACGCTTTACCCGGAAGAAGCACGATGCGGGCTTTCCCATCAACGCGATCCGCTACGTTTTACAAGAGGCAGGTGTTGATTTTAATGAACTCACTACGATCGCGTTTTACGACAAGCCCTTATTAAAATTTGAACGCTTGCTGGAAACCTATCACGCCTTCGCGCCGCGCGGCCTGGTGAGCTTTATTACCGCGCTTCCCGTGTGGATGAAAGAAAAGCTTTTCATGAAGGATGTATTGCGCAGGCAATTGAAAACCTTAGGCGAAGCCAACGTGCCGATGCAGTTCCCGGAACATCACCTGTCACATGCCGCGAGCGCGTTTTATCCGTCACCCTTCGAGGAAGCTGCTATTCTAACCATCGATGGCGTGGGAGAATGGGCTACCACCACGTTGTGCTACGGGCAATCCAACACCATTAAAATTTTAAGGGAACTTCATTTTCCACATTCGGTCGGACTATTGTATGCGGCGTTCACGTATTACCTCGGTTTCAAAATAAACAGTGGCGAGTATAAAGTAATGGGGCTGGTACCCTACGGGGACACGCGCTCAGCCCAAACCGAGGAATTCCGCCAAAAAATTCTTTCTACGCTTGTAGACGTGAGAGAAGACGGTTCGATGCTCCTCAATATGGACTACTTCGACTTCGCCACTCAACTCACGATGACGCGCGACGAAAGATGGGAAAGCCTCTTTGGCTTGCCTCGTCGCCAACCGGAATCGGAGATACAGCAAACGCACATGAATCTCGCCTTGGCCTTGCAGCAGGTGACGGAGGAAATTGTGTTGATGCTCGCCCGAACTGTGCAGCAGCTCACCGGGAGTCGCAACCTGGTCATGGCCGGTGGTGTCGCGTTGAATTGTGTAGCCAACAGCAAGATCCAGGAGGCCGGTATATTCGATGCGATATGGATTCAGCCCGCCGCGGGTGATGCCGGCGGTGCTCTTGGCGCTGCGTTGGCTGCCTTCCACATCGGCCATCACCAGGAGCGAACACCCATCCCGGGCGATGCCATGCAGAATGCCTACCTGGGTCCTGAATACACAGACAAAGAGATTCTTAACATCGCCCAAAAATTCAATGCCCCCTTTCGTCGTTTTGAAAAATTAACGGACCTCACCGCGCAGGTAAGCGAAAGGATCGCCGCCGGAAATATTGTTGGGTGGTTCCAGGGTAGGATGGAGTTTGGGCCGCGGGCTTTGGGCAACCGGAGCATCCTGGGTGATCCTCGGAACCCGGTCCTGCAAAAAATGTTGAACCTGAAGGTAAAGTCACGCGAAGAATTCAGGCCGTTTGCACCCAGCGTATTGCTGGAGGATCTCCAGGATTATTTCAATGCGACCGTGCCATCACCTTACATGCTGTTTATCGCGACGCTGCGCTGCGAGTTGCGTCAACCCGAACCGGAGCAATATCAGGAGTTGCCTTTATATGACCGGCTTTATCATGTGCGGTCGGATGTGCCCGCCGTGACGCACATCGATTATTCTGCGCGCATCCAAACCGTGACCCGGGAAAGCAATCCGGAATTTTTCCAACTGCTGCGAGACTTCAAAGCGATCACCGGCTGCGGGATGTTGATCAACACATCGTTCAACGTGCGGGGCGAACCGATCGCATGCACACCGCAGGAGGCGTATGCAGGGTTTATGCGCACCGGAATGGATTACCTGGTGATGGGGAGATTTTTGTTTGATCGCCGCGAACAGCCGCCCTTGCCATCAAGTTTGGAACAGAACTTTCCGCTGGATTAGGTTGGACTTCCGGCGTTTGGCTGTATTTCATCCGCGCCAATGATTGTCAATGAATCGGCTGCTCGACCAATTTTCTTAGCGTTTGGGCATCCTCAAAAGCAGTGCCGATGGTATTATTAAAATAGGCATACACATCCTTATCTCTTGCCAGCCACGCTTTAATGAGCGCCGCATAGCCTTCCAGGAACTCCTGCGAATAGCCGCCCCGATAGTTTCCATCGGGCCCATGAAACCTCAGATAGACCACACGTGTTGCCTCATCCGAAACCGGCGGCTTCGAACCGGGCATGTCGTGCAACACCGCGGAGGCTTCGTAACGTTCCAGTAGTTCATATACCGGACTGATATACCAATTTATATCGCGAAACTCAACGCAGATATTCCATCCTGGCGCGCTGTTCAGGGCATGGACCTGTTTCAAGATGTTCTTTACTTCGCGCCGGAGCTCGATTTTGACGCTGGCTGGAAATTGAATAAGCAGGCAACCTTTCTTTTCCCCGATCTTGTCGGCCGCTTTTAAAAACGCCGTGATGTCATCCGGATCGTAGGGCAATTTCTTTTTGTGCGTGATCGCCCGCCAAAGCTTTACGGTGAACTTAAAATCATCCGGCACTTCCTGTGACCATTTTTCAAACGTCACGGGCAGGGGCACTTTGTAAAAGGAACTGTTTACTTCCAGCGTATTGAATAGCGAGCCATAATAATGCAGCCGGCTGCCCGAGCGGTATTCTTCGGGAAAGGTTTCCTTTGTCCCCGGAACAACAATTCCACTGGTGCCGATTCGTAGTATGCCCACCTGCAAGTAATGGTTACATTACTCATAACAAAGTGGGAAGAGAATTTGTTACACGCCCCCTTTCATTCCGAGCGCAGGCTTTTGGCCGGGTTGGCCAGGGCTGCCCGGAAGGATTGATAGCTTACGGTCGACAACGCGATGAATATCGACATCGCCCCAGCCAGTGCAAACACGTCCCACGTGATGGGAATTTTGTAATTGTAGTCGGCCAGCCAGGTTTTCACGAGGTACCACGCCAGCGGCGTAGCGATAACGATAGAGATGAAGACAAGCTTTACAAAATTTTGCGTGAGCAACTGGAAAATGCCTTGCGTGGTGGCGCCCAGCACAAGCCGTATGCTGATCTCCTTGCTGCGCTGTTCGACCATAAAGGCAGAGAGGGCAAACAGACCCAGACAGGCCACGATGATGGCCAGCGTGGCAAAGCCTGCAAAGATGCGGCCCATGCGCTGCACATCGTCGTACATGCGGGCATAGCTTTCATCAAGGAAGCCATAGCGAAAAGGTTGGTGCGGAAGGAATTTGTTCCATTTCTTCGTGATCGATCCCAGCGTGGCCTGCATGTCCTTTGATTTTACCCGCACGGTCATGACCGAGTTTCCGCCGCCCTCGATCACCAGGGAGAGCGGTTTGATCCTTTTCTTCATCGACTCATAGTTGAAATCTTCGACCACACCAATGATCGTGAACGTCTGGGGACCATTCGTGATTTGTTCCCCGACCGGTTTTTTCAAACCGAACTCTTTGACAAACGCTTGGTTCACTACGGCCGCTTGCGAGTCGGAAGCAAGCTCGCGGTTGAAGTCGCGCCCTTCAACGATGCGCATCTTCATGGTGCTGATGTAGTCGGCGTCGACACGCCATTTCTGTGAGCCAATGGGCGGGTCAGCTTTCTCTCGTCCTTTGCGCCAAAAACCGTATCCTTCGCGACTGCCACCGTTTACCGGCAGGTAGCTGCTGATGGAAACCTGCTGCACGTCAGCCAAACCCAACAGCTCGTCGCGGAAAGTGAGCTGCTGGTTATTTAAAGTGTGCGTGCCGTAGAGAACGACCACTTGTTCTTTCTCAAACCCTGTCTTTGTGGTGAGCAGATAGTTCATCTGGCGATAGATGATCAACGTGCCGATGATCAGGATAATGGAGGTGGTGAACTGAAACACCACCATCGTGCTGCGCAGCGTCGAACTTTTGCTTCCACGACTCACGCTTCCCTTCAGCACATCGATGGGCTTGAAGGCCGACAAATAAAAAGATGGATAGAGGCCTGCGGCCACACCGATAAAAAGCATGGCAGCTGCCAATAAAGGAAAGAACCACCACGACAACCAGGGAATGGTGAGCGATTTTCCAGCCAGTGTATTGAAGAACGGAAGAGCAACCCAAACCATGACCAAGGCAATGGCGAACGACACAAGGCTATAGAATACGGATTCGGTGAGGAACTGCGTGATAAGATAGCCCCGAACGGAGCCGGCCGTTTTACGCAACCCAACTTCTTTGGCGCGGTTCGCCGATTTGGCCGTGGACAAATTGATAAAGTTGATACAGGCCAACAATAAGATGAACGCTGCGACGCCACCGAACAGCCAAATATAACGCATGTCGCCATGCCGCATTTCATCATATATTCCATCCGATTTTAGATAAATGTTTCCGACCGGTTGTAACCTGAAAAAATGATTCTTCTTTACGTCGGCTGCGGATTGATCGCCTTGTTCCTCCAGGTATTTGATAAAATGCGTGTCACACATAGCCGTCATCTTCTTTTCAAGCGCGAGGGGATCGGCGCCCGATCGCAGTTTGACATATACATTATAATTCCAGCAACACCAGCTGCTTTGTTCTCCCGGCCAGAATTCCTGCTCTTTCAACGAGATCAGGAAATCGAATTGAAAGTGCGTGTTCTCCGGCATGTCTTTCATCACGCCACCGATCGTATACAACTTGGATTTGTCGTCGTTGAGAATAATGCTTTTTCCGCGCGGGTCTTCGTTGGGAAAATATATATCCGCCTTGCGCTTGGAGAGCACAATGGTATTGGGCTTATCGAGCGCCGTGGAAGTTGTGCCATAGACCATGGGAATTTCCAGGATCTCTAACAGCTCCGGATCGGCATAGCCAAAACCCTCTTCGTAATTATTTTCAACGGCATCTTCGCGCCGGACCAAACCCTTTGTGCCAAAGCCCAGACTGACGGGCATCAGTCTGCCTGATTTTTCCACTTCCGGAAAATCCGTTCGCAGAATACCGGCGACGGGTGGGGGAACGCTGGCCCACCGGCCTGCCTGCGGTCCTATGTTGTCATTATATAAACGAAAGATGCGATCCCCATCGGCATAGTGTTTGTCGTAGCTCAATTCCTGGCGGATGAAAAGGAAAATGACGAGGCACGTGGCCAACCCTAAGGCAAAGCCACCGATGGTGATGCCGGCATACATCTTCTGGCGGGACATGGTCCTCCAGGCGATCTTGAAATAATTTTGAAACATGTCGCGTTGATTTAATGTGGATCGATAATTTCTTTTTCGAAAAGCAAAAGGTTGCAGGAATTGGATGACGTTGGCGATAAACAATAGGTCTGCCTTGCGCTTCCCGAGTTTTTCAAAACGGCGCTCGTAGAGCTCCACCAGGTCGCCGAGAACGGCTTCCGAGAGGTGATCGTTGCAGAACCAGCGCAAGAGGCAGGTGGCCCACCTCGGCGGGGTTGGTTTAGGATGGGTGCCGCCCTTCATAGCTTCACGGTTTCCCACACGACCTTTGGAATCTCTTTCCACATGGCGTTGCGCAATTCCTTGGCCTCCTGCAGGGCTTTCTTACCACCGTGCGTGAGGGTGTACAACCGCTTGTCTCTTCCGCCGCGTTGTTGCGTGCCGCCGCCCATGTGTGATTTGAGATAGCCCTTTTCTTCCAGGCGCACCAGCGTCTTGTGTACGGAGCTGATCATGATGTTGCGACCCGTTTTCTTTTCCAGTTCGTCTATGATGGCGATGCCATAGGCATCGCCAAATAAAATGCCGACGGCCAATAAGACCAGTTCTTCAAATTCGCCTAAATAGGTTCCTTTCATAGTATATGTTTCACCTTTGCCTAATATCGGGGTAAAGTGGAAAGGTTACAACTTTTGCGAAAGAATTTTTTTAAAACCGGGTGGCGGAGGTCTTCAGCTTGGTTTTGGAATGCGCTTTTTTGATGGCTCGTTCTTGCAGCGGACGGGAATAAAGGTGTCGGGGTGGGAGTTAAGGGGTCTCTTTTTCAACAATCGTTTTCAGCCCGCTCAAAATATTGTCCCAGCCCTGCATAGATTTTTCATACCTTTTCTCGGCTCCAGGTCCAGCGCCTACGTCATCTGTGATGGAAACAACGGTTTCGCCATTCGCGTATTCCAACCGGTCGGTCACGGTCGAGATGCTGTCCTGATGCTCGTCTTCAGAATTCTTCAAGGTATATTTTAAGAGTCTTTCGGGCTCGATGGCCAAGATCTCGCCACGCAATTCGATCTTTTTCAACATGACGCGCCCCTTAAAGGTAATGGCGCGGCCTACTTTCCAATCAGAGATCACTTCGCAGTTGAAGAAATATTCCTTGGTCTTTTCAGGATTGGTCAGCGCATCCCAAACCTGCGCAGGCGTTCCTTTTATGCGAATACTTTTGTTGACAACGTGGTTGTCGGCGACGGTTGCTTTCATAAACAGTTTTTTTTGAGGTTAATGACTTTCCTTCTCTCTCAATATATATGCGTTCTAACAATCTGTTTTTGGCAATGTTCGCGGAGAGCAGAGGATACTGAGGGAATGACTCAAAAAAAACGCCGCAGGGAAGCAAAGTTGCTTGCCCTGCGGCGCAAACTACATAGATCAGAGGCTATGATATCCCTTTCCGGGAAACCTTTTATCCCGCATACTCTTTCTCCAGAGTAGCCAGATCGTATTTTCTCATTTTTAAAAAGGCGTTCATGACCCGTCCCTTTTTCTTCGGATCGGGATCGACAAGCATTTCACCGAGTTGCACAGGGGCAACTTCCCAGGACAAACCGAATTTGTCCTTCAGCCATCCGCACATGCTTTCCTGACCACCGGCGGTAAGTTTCTTCCAGTAGTTATCGATCTCGGCTTGCGTTTCACAGTTCACGACCAGCGCGATCCCTTCGTTGAATTTGAAATCGTGCTCTCCCGCGCCATCCATGGCCATAAACGTTTGGCCGGCCAGTTTGAAACGGGCGTGCATGACTTTGCCTTCGTTAGGGCCTGGACCGTAGTGATGAACGGCTTCGATCGAAGAATTTTCAAAAACGGTAGTGTAGAACTTGACGGCATCTTCCGTTTTTCCAAACTGATTTCCGACAAACATCAGGCTCGGCGATATTTTTTGCCCCACTTCTTTTACGCTGCCCAAAGTGAGTTGCCACGACAAGCCGTAGCGGTCGCTTACCCAGCCGTACTTTTTGCTCCAGTCATATTTATCCAGCGGCATGAGCACCTTCCCGTTCTTTGAAAGCTCTTTCCATAGTTTTGTTATTTCCTCTTCTGTCTCACAAACCGTGTATAAGGAAATGGCCGGATTCATTTTGAAAATCGGTCCACCGTTCGTAGCCATGAATTCCTGGCCGTCCAGGCTGAAGGTTGCCGTGAGCACCTGTCCCTCGGGTTGGTGGTGAACTTCATAGCCTTCTTTGCCATAGCGCGCAATGACTCCGACGTGGGAGTTGGGAAAAAGCGACGTGTAAAAATTTGCTGCTTCTTCGGCCTGGGTGTCGAACCACAACCCCGTGGCGATTCGTTTGGTGATTTTTGTCATGGTTAAAATTTGTTTTTTTTATGAATGATATAATCTAGTAGCTACGCTGAACCGATGCACGGGAACCGTTTTGATGATTCATGCCCCGCATCGTTACGCTATTCAAAGGTAAAATAGAGGATGCTTTTGGCGACGTGCTGAAAACGTCAACTTACGGGGGCAGATGCGTCAGGAAAGTTGTCGCGCCTCTGCCGGAAATATAATAACCCAACAATCATACCTGGAAACTGTTTAATTTCCCTCCATGAACCTCGTGAGACTACTCCCCCTGCTCTTCCTCGCCGCCATGGCATGCAAGCGCCCTGAACAGACAAGCCAATCTTTTACCGCCTACACCGGCGCCACCATCATCGATGGCAATGGCTCCACCCCAATCCGAGATGGCGTGCTCCTCATTTCCAACGGGCGCGTGGTGGCCGTGGGCACAAAAGAAAATGTAAAGATTCCGGAACATGCCACCGTGCACGATGTTACGGGCAAGACCATTATCCCCGGATTGATCAACGCCCACGGTCATGTTGGCGATGTGAAAGGCATCGAGGGCGGCCATTATTCGCGCGAAAACATTATCGACAATTTATCGATCTATGCCCGCTATGGCATCACCACGGTGGTGAGCCTTGGCGGCGACAAACCGGATGCGGAAGCCCTGCGTGCCGTGAAGGATACCGCCAACACACAGCACGCCCGTTTGTTTATCGCCGGTGAAATCATCCAAGGGAAAACGCCCGAAGAAGTGATGGCCGTGGCCGATAGCAACCACCACATGGGAGTCGACATCATGAAGATCAGGGTGGACGATAATCTCGGGACTTCCCCAAAAATGCCCGAAGAAATCTATCGCGCCGCCATCAAACGCGCACACGAACTCGGCTACAAAATGGCCACCCACATGTACTACCTCGACGATGCCCGCAAACTGCTCGACGCCGGCTCCGACATGATGGCCCACAGCATTCGCGACCTCCCCGTAGACGATGCCTTCATTCAACTGATCAAACAAAAGAAGGCCAGCTACTGCCCAACCCTAACCCGCGAACTCTCCACCTTTGTCTAT
This sequence comes from Chryseolinea sp., assembly GCA_036525235.1. Lineage (GTDB taxonomy): Bacteria > Bacteroidota > Bacteroidia > Cytophagales > Cyclobacteriaceae > Chryseolinea. The sequence goes on from DATDAV010000196.1 coordinate 12,660, forward strand.
GAAGACACAGCTGAATTTTTCACCGATCCATTCTTTACGCGCGAATACGACACGGCCATCATCAAACCGCTGTTGGATCCCGCCCGCCAACAAAAAATGCGCGACAGCAAAAGCGCACAAACTTATAAGAAGCAATTATCCGTTGCCAAGGCTAACCTCAAAACCCTTTGCAACCAGGGCGTCCCCATTGTTTTTGGAACCGATAGCGGCGTGCCCACGCGTTTTATCGGTTACTTCGAACACGTAGAAATGAGCATGATGGCCGACGCCGGTCTCACACCCCAGCAGATTATCTTGTCGGCAACAAAGAACCCTGCAGAATACCTGGGCTTGAAGGATGTGGGGACACTTGCTCAAGGTTATTGGGCCGATTTCCTTGTGTTGGATGCCGATCCTCTGAGTGACATCGAGAATGTGAGAAAGATAAATGCAGTGTTTATTGCGGGACAAGAGGTGAGGCGATAGACACCTTCGAATCCACAACGCCGTGGACAGGTAGTTAATGGCGGTGAAAGGCTTTGCCGGCGCTTTGAATAGGTAAACAGATTGGAGTCAAATCAGGTTCTTGTAACGGGATTTAGCGCTTGGCATTTTAGGTCGACAGATGGATGCATATTTCGTTTGGATACCTTTATGCTGACAGCTGTATAGATATGAAAGCCTTAATTTTGACGCCCATGACTAATATGAAAAAACTATTTCAAATATTTTGTGTATTGCTGATCGCGACGGCTTGTAGCAATTCCGACAGCAACGAAAATGCGCAACTCGAGATTCGATTGACCGACGCCCCGGGCGATTATGAAGAAGTAAACATTGACATCCAATCTGTCGAGATCAACGCCAGCGAGACCGACTCGGAGTCGGGATGGAAAACAATTGACGTAAACCGAGGCGTCTACAACTTGTTAAAGCTCACCAATGGACTGGACACCGTATTGAGCCATGTGGAACTTCCCGCAGGCCATATCTCCCAGATTAGACTGATACTGGGTGAAAATAACAGCGTGAAAAAGAACGGCATAATAACCCCTTTGAAAACACCAAGTGCCCAGCAATCCGGTTTAAAAGTAAAAGTGAATGCCGACCTGACGCCGGGCATTACCTACACCATTCTACTGGACTTCGATGCGGCTCGTTCTATTGTTGAAAAGGGCAATGGAGGCTTCAATCTTAAGCCGGTGATCCGCGGCGTGAGTGAAGCTATCAGTGGCGCCATCAAAGGCATGATTGTACCTGCCGCTTCAAAACCCACAATCTACGCTGTGAACATGAGTGGCGACACCGTGGCCACAACGTACAGCGATACCACTTCGGGCAGCTTCTTGTTGCGCGGCATCGATCCGGGCACGTATACGGTAAAGGTTAGTCCCAAACCGAACTATCAACCCACAGAGAAAACAGGTGTATCGGTGTCTCTTGGTGTGGTAACGGATGTCGGCGTTGTCAACATTCCTTAATGTAAAACAAGCAACACGCAAGCATAAAAATAAAAGAGGGCTGCATGACCATGCAGTCCTCTTTTACTATTAACAATTCACTTCAATTGAAGCCTCTGAATGCAGTGCTCAGTTCCCCTGCTTCACCAGGTGCACTTCGTCGGGGATGAGACCATGCGCCTCTTTGTGCGTGTTCACCATCGCTGCCGAGTCGGGTGCTTCGGCCAGACACATCACTACGCCTGCTTTTTCATCTACCCAATAGTTGATCAGGTTCACATCGTATTTGCCTTGAACGGCCAGGTCTTTCACATGCGCCTCTGCGACTGCTTTAGCCGTTACATTGCCGGCACCGAGATGGTGGACGTCAAGAAAGAGTGCGCCACGCGACTGGGCTGCTGCGGCCGTCCCGCTGGTGACGAGTTCGATCAGGTCGGGTACAAGGCCATGGGCCTGTTGATGGGTCTTATAGATAGAAGAATCGTCTGGTGACTCAGAGAGACAATACACTTTGCCTTTCATTTCATCCACCCAATAGCTCAGAAAACTCACACCAAATTTGTCTTGGGTTGCCAGATCTTTCTGGTGGGCACCGGCCACATCGGCGGCCGTTACTTTACCGGGCTCCAGGTTGTGTACATCGATGTAAAGCTGTCGTTCGGCTGGTTTAGGCTGCTGGACGTTCGTGGAGCAAGCCGCCAAAACCAAGGTCAGGGAGAGGAAAACAATACAGGTCTTTTTCATTTTTCGTGATTTAGTTTTAACTAGGACAAAGGAAATCCACGGGAAAGCAAATCTCATCAGAGGTTTTCCCCGTTTTAGTATTCCGATTCCCTATTTTTACTAAACCCTCTCTTTGCAACATGGAATTAGTGGAGCGCGATGCGTACCTGGACATTCTTGCAGAACAATATCAACACCTCGTCAACGGCGTCGGGCATACCGTGTTTCTGGGAGGCGAGGCCGGTGTGGGCAAAACCTCTATTGTTAATCGTTTCCTCGACGGCATTGCGGGCAAGGCCAAAGTCTATACCGGCGCCTGCGACTCCCTCTTCACACCGCGACCGCTCGGTCCCCTCTATGACATTGCCGGGCAAATGGGCAAACCCCTGCTGGAACTGCTGCGCAGCGAAAAAGACCGTGCCCTCATCTTTACTTCTTTTCTACAAGCCCTGTCGGTCCCGGAGGCTCCTGTCGTTCTGGTATTCGAAGACATTCACTGGGCCGATGAAGCCACGATCGACTTCATAAAATTCTTGGCGCGTCGCATTGCCCGCATTCCGTGTTTGTTCCTGCTGACGTATCGCGATGAAGAAGCCAACTATTATATTCCGCTGAAAGCCATGTTCGGTGAACTGCCGGCGGGCTTGTTCACCAAGCTGATTGTACAACGACTTTCGCGCGAGGCCGTGGACCGCATGGCACTGGAGAAAGGCTATCCCTCGGGCAAAGAAGTATACGCCCTCACCTCGGGAAATCCTTTTTATGTGACGGAGATCCTCGCCAGCTATAGTCCCGGCATTCCCGAAAAGGTGAAGGATGCCATCCTCACCGTCTTCCATACGCGTGATGAAACCACGCAAGCGCTGTGGGAATTTTTGTCCATTCTGCCATCGGGTATTGACTATAAAAAAGCGGAGCAGATCGATCCGCATTTTCCCGCGGGCCTGGAGCATTGCATGCGATCGGGTATTATCGTAAGCAAAAATGATTTCCTGTACTTCAAGCACGAACTCTACCGCATCGCCATTGAAGAGTCGATGACACCCTACCGGCGCAAAAACCTGCATCACCGTATACTTCAGATCATGTTGGACTGTCCCGTGGAGTTCAACAATCTCTCGGAGGTCGTGCACCACGCCAGGCTAGCCGACGACCGTGCGACAGTAGCGCGCCTCGCACCACAAGCCGCAAAGGAAGCCGCTGCCTTGGGAGCTCACCTCCAGGCGTCAAAGCTCTATCTGACGGCCATTGATTACACCGACCCCAGCGACCCCACCTTGGTGGAGCTCTATGAACATCATGCCTACGAATGCTACCTCACCAACCAGATCGCGCCGGCCATCGCCTCACAACAAACCGTGCTGGCGATGTGGCGCGAACGGAAAGTAAAATTGAGGGAAGGCGACACGCTTCGCTTTTTGTCGAGACTATGGTGGTTTAGTGGCCACCGCGAACAATCCATCGCGCTCGCGCGTGAAGCGATCGAAGTTTTGGAGAACGGTTTCCCCACGCGGGAGCGCGCGTTGGCCTATAGCAACCTGGCACAACTCAGCATGCTGGCCGACGATGCCGGGAACACATTGCTCTGGGGAAACAAAGCCATCGACCTGGCACAGCGCATGGACGACCAGGAGATCCTTTCGCATGCGCTCAACAATGTCGGCGCGGTACAAATGAAATTTGGTCACGATCCAAAGGAAGGAGCAGCAAAGCTCCAGGAGAGCCTGGCCATTGCGCTGAAGAACGGCTTGCACGAACACGCGGCCCGGGCCTATACCAATCTTTCCTATTCTTATGTGTTGATCCGGCAGTATAAAAAAGCGGCCACATTTTTTGATGAAGGATTGAAGTACTGTGAAGAACGCGACCTGAAATCGTGGTCGTATTATATGGAGAGCGAGAAGGTGAAGATCCTATTGGATACTGGCGCCTGGCCTGAAGCCGAAGCCCTGGCGCTATCGTTGTTGAGCAATGTTTTTCAACCGATCACCACCAAGATCGGCGCCATCGTTACCCTGGCGCGCCTGAAGATAAGGCGCGGCGCGTTTGAGGAAGCGCGACAATTGATTGACGAGGGAAAACGGATCGCCCCTCAAACCAGCGAAGCTCAGCGCATCGTTCCCGTGCTGGCGGCCGCGATGGAATTTAGTTGGATCACCGGAGAGCCTCTTCCCCTGGAAGAATTGAAGGCCGCGGAAGAATCCTTGTTCTTTCAAAAAAATACGTCCTGGCACTATACCGCATTGGCCTACTGGATGCACAAATGCGGACTGTCTTTAGCCGACAAACCCAAGATCGATTTTGTTGGGCCGTTCCGTTTGGAAATTGAAGGCGACTGGAAAGCCGCCGCAGACGAATGGGAGGAAGCCGGGTGCCGCTATGAACACGCGCTGGCCTTGTTGGGCGGCGACGAGAAACATCAAAAGCAAGGCATCCTCTTGCTCGATGAGATGGGAGCCACCGCCACCAGCGAAATGCTAAAGCTGAAATTAAAAGGACTGGGTGTGCGAAACATTCCGCGAGGCCCACGCGAAAGCACGCGAAACAATCCGGCTCAACTCACCGGCCGCCAGATCGAGATCCTGAACCTGTTGCAAGGCGGCGCACCCAACAAAGAAATAGCCGACAAGTTGTTTATCTCCCCAAAAACCGTAGACCACCATATCTCGGCCATCCTCTCAAAGCTGGAAGTGACCTCTCGCGCCAAGGCGGTGCTGGAGGCGCAAAAGTTGGGCATTTTAAAATAGGGGAGGCTGGTGGGGTAAAATAGGGAATTCCCCTGGCGCACAAACGCCCACCCTAAACCAGCTTTGCAGGAGAATTAAACCAAATTCTCCTTATGAAAAAATTCATCATCGAACGCGAGCTGCCGGGGGCCGGCAAACTCACGGCCTCCGAATTGCAGGCCATTGCCACAAAGTCATGTGAAGTAGTCGACAACCTGGAGGCACAGTATCACTGGATCCAGACCTTCGTGACCGACAACAAACTCTATTGTGTCCACATCGCGCCCGACCGCGAAACCGTTTTGGAGCACGCCCGCCAAGGAGGCTTTCCCGCCAATGAAGTATCCGAAGTAAGAAGCATTATGGACCCGACCACGAGTGTATAAAAATAAGAGAAGATAATAGTATCTTAGTTCAATAGGAGCCCAACCCAATTCTCCCCCATGAATCCTTCTCCCAACATCGGCGGAACCTCTCGCATACAGTCAGTGGACCTTTTACGAGGCGCCGTCATGATCATTATGGCCATCGACCACGTGCGAGTCTATTCCGGCATTCCTGCCGGAGGGCCAACCGCCGATGTTTTCTTTACCCGTTGGATCACCCATTACTGTGCGCCGACGTTTGTCTTCTTCGCCGGCACCAGTGCGTTCCTGTATTTTCAGAAGACCGGGGATAAGGGAGCCGTTGCAAGATTTTTACTAACCCGCGGCCTGCTGCTCGTGCTTTTGGAAATGACGATGATCCGTTTTTTCTGGATGTTCAATTTTGATTACGCCACGTTCACCTTCACCGGTGTGATCTGGATGTTGGGATGGTGCATGGTGCTGATGGCGGCGTTTGTCGGGCTGCGTCCGTCCGTGCTGGGCATAGCGGGACTGGTTATTATTTTCGGGCAGCAAGTCTTTCAATTTGTGCCACAGCTTTTTCCGGCCTCCCTGCAAGCATCCGTAGCGAAGGTCTGGGGTTTCTTCTATCCGCCGGCTATGGAGGGATTGTCAGGCGCCGGAAATCTTTCCGGTACGTCGGGTATGGACAAACCCTTTGGCCTCAGCATTTTCTATGTGATCATTCCTTGGATTGGGGTGATGATGGCAGGATATGGTTTTGGGAAATTATTGCTTCGCCCATCCGTTGAGGTAAGAAAAATATGTTTGCAGATTGGCATCGGGGCGGTGGTTCTTTTTCTCGTCGGAGGGATCACGATGGCTTTACTAAACGTATTACCGGATGACACCACACCATTTCTGTTCCGGTTGCTCGGTCAAAAAAAATATCCACCTTCTCAACTCTTCTTGTTAATGACCCTCGGCCCCATCATTGCACTTGTTCCCTGGGCCGAGAAAGCACGCGGCCGCCTGGCCGACGCGGTGAAGATCATCGGGCGTGTGCCTATGTTTTATTATCTCCTGCATTTGCTGCTCATCCACCTCTCTGCTTTCGTCGTGAATCTTTTGTTGTACGGAGACATACATCAGGACTGGTACACAAATGCACCGTTTGTCGGTATGGCTGAAGATCAGCGGTGGGGTCTGCCACTATTATACCTGGTGTGGGCCATCGATGTGGTGATACTATATTATATCTGCCGGTGGTATGCCCAGTATAAGGCGGATCACCCGGAAATAGGCTGGATGAAGTATATATAAGGGTTGATTCCTTTTGTATGGTGAAATAAAAGTACCATTAGATCTTAAAAGTAGAAACATATCGTTATCTTTGTTTACACCAAAACGAAGTTTTGAATGAAAGGCTACCTCGGTGAATTTGAAGAACTAGTGTTGCTCACCATTGCCAGCCTGGGCGAAAATGCCTACGGCGTCGCGATCAAAGAAGACATTGAATTGCGGGCCGACCGCAGCATAAGCCTGGGAGCGCTGCATTCCACCATCACACGGTTGGAAGAAAAAAAATTCATTCGATCATGGCTCGGCGAACCCACACAAGAGCGGGGAGGGAGACGAAAGCGATTCTTCGAACTCACTCACCAGGGGAAGGTCGCATTGCATGAGATCAAAGCGCTGCGCGATGAACTTTGGAAACTTTCGAAAACTACGCTCACACTTGCCAAATGAAAACAACCCCCCCCGTTAAACCCCCACGCCTGGCCGACCGGTTTTTTAAATGGTATTGTAACAACGCATCCATCGAAGACCTGCACGGCGACCTGGAAGAATTGTTTTTTAAAAACCTGGAAAAGATGTCGGTGCGCCGGGCCAAGTGGAGATACTGGCAACACGTTCTGTCGCTGATTTTTTCCTACGCCCTGCGGCGAAGAAAGGAAAGATCGGCTGTGCATCCCTTCGCAAGCTCGTCGGTACAATTCTCCATGCTCTTGAGCTATTTGAAGATCGGATGCAGGAGCCTCGTCCGAAATAAAAGTTATGCTATAGTGAACATCGGCGGCCTGGCAATCTCCGGCGCCGTTGGCCTCATCATTCTGTTGTTCATTGCGCAAGAGCTGACATACGATCGTCACAACGCAAACGCTGATCGCATTTACCGTCTTCACTTTGAACATCGTTACGGTGAAAATTATGCACACATGGCGGCCACGCCCGCCATAGCTGCGAGCGCGCTGCAACAGGATTTTCCGGAGATTGAATCGACCACCCGGTTTCTCGACTATGGCACCTACCTGGTGAGACCCGCCGACAGCAACGAAAGTATCAAAGAGGAGCATGTGCTGTGGACCGACAGCACGTTCTTCAAAATTTTCTCCGTCAATGTCCTCGAAGGCAACGCAACCAAGGCTTTGACGCATCCCTATAGCGTGGCAATCAGCAAGCAAACGGCAAGGAAGTATTTTGGTGAGACCAGCGCACTAGGAAAATCACTTGTCCTCGACAGCCGGTATCACGCCAATGTCACGGCTGTTTTTGAAGACCTTCCCAGTACCTCTCATTTCCATGCCGACATACTCATTTCTCTCGCGGGAGATTGGCCCGCAGCGCGGGAAGCGCAGGCCACCGTGTTTTCCAATAATAATTTCAATACCTATGTGATGCTCCGGCCCGGTGCCGACGTGCAAGCGTTGGAAGCCAGGCTTCCCCGGTTCCTGGAGAAATACAACGGTCCATCGAAAGGTGGTGACTTTGCCCGGCTTGAACTGATGCCTTTGCTCGATATTCATTTGCATTCACAGCTCAATGGTGAGTTGGAAGCGAATGGCAGCATCACCTACATCTATTTGTTTTCCACCGTGGCGGTCTTTGTGCTCATCATCGCGTGCATCAACTTTATGAATTTGTCCACGGCGCAATCAACGCAGCGCGCGCGGGAGGTGGGTATAAGAAAAGTATTGGGATCGCAACGTGCAAACCTGGTAGGGCAATTTTTACTGGAGTCGGTCATCATCACAGGGGTGGGTTTCACCGTCGCGTTGGGCCTGGCCGGTTTGTTGATCCCAATATTCTCCAACCTTCTTCAAAAGCCACTTCAATTGCCATTGACTGAGCCGGGATTCTATGCGTTGCTTTTTGGCGCCGCACTCATCGTGAGTGTCCTGGCAGGAGCATATCCGTCATTTTTTTTGTCGGGCTTCAAACCGGTGAACGTATTAAAAGGACAAACCACATTAAGCGGTCGAGGTGGGATGCTGCGCGGCGGATTGGTGGTGTTCCAGTTTGTCATTTCCATTTTTCTTATCGTGGGGGCATTCACGGTGACGAAACAGGTGGCCTATATCCAGAACAAAAAACTGGGCTTCGAAAAGGACCAGGTCTTGTTGATTAAAGATGCCTATGCCCTGCGACCTAACAGCGGGGTGTTTAAAACGGAAGTGGAAAAGATGCCGGGAGTCCGCAGTGCTACAGTTTCCGGATTTATTCCGGTGGATCGCGGCTCAGATTTCCCTCGGCGCGATCGCTCGTTTTGGAGAGAAGGAACCCAAGCCTCATCAGACAATTTGGTGAACATTCAAACCTGGAGCGTGGACGTTGACTACATCACTACACTCAACATGAACGTGATCGCCGGAAGAGGCTTCTCAAAAGAATTTCCCTCCGACTCCATTGCCGTGGTCTTGAACAAGACCAGTGCCGACCGTTTTGGTTTGGGCCCTGATCCCATCGGAAAGAAGATCGCCACGTTCAGCGGAGGCCGGGTTCCGGACTTCGACCATCCCATATTCTACACGGTGGTAGGTATCGTGGATGATTTCCACTTTTCTTCGCTGAAGGAAGGCATTGCACCGCTGGGACTCTTCCTCGGCAAGAGCGACGGCTTTGTCAGCGTTCGCTTTGATGGCGATCCCCGGCAAATTATTGAAGGAATGGAAGCGACATGGAAACGCATGGCACCCGGTCAGCCGTTTCAATATTCTTTTCTCGATTATGAATTCGGGCGCATGTATGAAAGCGAACAACGCCTCGCCAGGATGTTTGGGATCTTTGCCGCTTTTGCCGTGATCATTGCCTGCGTGGGGTTGTTCGCGTTGACGGCCTACACTTCGCAGCAGCGCACAAAGGAGATCGGCATTCGAAAGGTTTTGGGCGCTTCGGTGGCCAGCATTGTGTTTTTGTTATCGGGAGAGTTTACAAAATTGATCGTTATTTCTTTTGTTGTCGCTGCGCCGTTGGCTTGGGTTGGGGTGCGGTGGTGGTTGGAAAGCTTTACGTATAAAGCGGAGGTTGGGCTCATGGTCTATGCTGCGGCGGGGATCTTGGTCTTAGTGATTGCCTGGCTGACGACGTGGTATCATTCGTATCGTGCGGCTTCGGCTGATCCAGTGAAATCTATTCGTACGGAGTAGGTTGTCGCGTTTTTTTAACTGCATCGCTTTCGCTAAAGCTTTGGCGAGCAGAAAGAGGCTAAGGGGCAGGCCCTCCTTCGCTGAAGCTTCGGCGGGCAAGCAATAACGGGCGTTAGCTAGTCATATTTATTCCGTGATTGGGTGTTCTGAACTTTGGTTTCTGGCTGGAGCGGTCTTACCTTTAGAGCTCCTAAACGCAGAAAACCTGCATTTCCCGCAAATTTCAAAGAAAACTTAAACAACGCGGTCAATGTTTGTGTCTTATGTGCTACTAATTCGATAGAGTAAATAATAAAAATAGACTTTAGAACATGTTTTTGACTAACCGGAATACGATGGACAGCCACACGAGAAGTGTCGTGAAGGGTGTGAGCTGGCGGATCGTGGGCACCATCGACACCATCATCCTTTCCTTTATTGTCACCGGCAACATCGGCAATGCACTCAAGATCGGGTTCACGGAAGTGTTCACGAAGATCTTTTTATACTATCTCCATGAACGCATCTGGAATACTACTTCGTTTGGCCGGACCAGCGACAAAAAACCTTCGCATTTGCGCAGCTTGTTGAAAGGTATTTCGTGGCGTGCAGTGGGTACGTTGGATACGATGTTCATCGCCTATTTCATTACCGGTGTTCCCCTCGACGCACTCAAGATCGGAGGCTTTGAAGTATTTACAAAAGTGGCGTTCTTCTATATCCACGAACGCATCTGGAGTGGAATCAAGTGGGGACGTGGCGTCGCCGTCGTGGAGCCCGAAAAAGTCGAGGTCCGGGAGACTACGTTGCAATCCTGATTTTTTAGAACGGAATATTTAAATAACGGAAGTGAGGCTGCACGAAAGCATGCATTCGCTTCCGTTATTTCTTTTTAGCCCTCATTTTTTCGGCATTACGTTTCGCATTGAATTTTACAATCTTGCCGATAAGCGTTAAAGGCATCGGCTTATCCAACGGAAGCTGCAAAGAGCCTTTGCCCGTCACATAGGGCGCCAGTGCCTCATCCCAACCCTGCACACCCAGGGGCACAGGGTACATCCCAATATGTTTTTGAAACGCCGCAAAGTGGATGAGATTTCCATCAAGCGTAAAAGTGGGCATCGCATATTTTATGGTTTCCTCCGCCTTGGGAGCGGCCTTGCGAATGGTGGCCCGTATGGTCTTCAGAATTTTCTGAATGTTCTCGGGAAAGTCGGCGATGTAGGCATCGATGCTTTCGGTGGGTGGGCTTTTCATGGTCTTTGCCATTGTCAGGGGGATTTAGATGATAAGACAATCTAGCCATACGAATGAAAACAACGACTATATGAAAACGACAATATGCAGGGCCGATTGCGGCAGGTGAGTGGGTCGACTTAGGCTGACCTCCTAGGATGGGGCGGGCATTTGCAGTTTTCTGAATTGCAGTGGTGACGTGTTCTTGTATTTTTTAAACTGCCGGTAAAAAAAAGGAAGGCTTTCAAAACCGGTACCATATCCCACCTGCGCCACGGGCGTAGAGCCCTCTGCCAAAAGCCGGGCGGCCACCTGTATCCGGTATTCGTTCAGGTAGCTGAAGAAAGGCTTTCGCATGGCGTTGCTAAAGAAGCGTGAGAACGACTGTTCCGTCATCGACACCTGTGAGGCCATTTCGGCTAAGGTGATGCGGCGTGTGTAGTTTTCGTGTACAAATTCTTGAACACACTTCAACCGGTCATGCACGTCGTGTGAAAGGGTGAAGGTATGATCGGGTGTGGAGAGGAATGCGATCTTTTTTTGATGCGTCAACTCTTCTAATAAGGCGAGTAGATACAAGTAGCGGTTCACCCCTTTGCTGTCAATGATTTCCTGCATCTTGCCTTTTACGCGACGGGCAAACACGTCATCGAATTTGATGCCCCGCTCGGCGCGTTTCAGCAGCGACGTAATGGCCCCGAATTCCTTTAGCGGTTGTATGATCTCGACATTCCACTGAATCACCAACGAGCGTGCGACAGTTGTTTTGGTCTTGTCGCTCTTCCAATAATGGGGCACGTTCGAACCGATGAGCACCAGGTCGTCTTCGGCAAACGGCGAGATGTGATTGCCCACATAACGGATGCCTTTGCTCTTATCGATATACGTCAATTCATACTCGGGATGAAAATGGAAAGGTGCATCGAACACCGGACCCTGGTAGTCGAACGCCGTCACCGAGCTTTCCTCATGGGCCCTTACCTTTTCGAAGACGGCTTTCATTTATCCTGTATTTTGTATGGAATATTAGGTTTTATCTCGTTGTGAAGTACAAAATAGTGTATTTTTTTGTTAAAATAAAGGAAGAACTGTGCTGTATTGTTTTTGCTACTTTGTCTCAACCCAAACCTGAAAGAATATGGACATGTACAGCGACCTTTCTCAGCATCATTATTTATTGGGTTCGATGTTTCCCGAGGCTAACACCCGCGAACTTTGGGAAGCCTATAAATTGTCTGACGACCAACTCGCTTTTTTTGAGGAGAACGGATACCTCGCCAACATCAAGTTGTTGGAACACGACCAGGTAGATCAGCTCAACAACGAACTGGCCGAGATCATGGACCCGGCCCACCCGCTGCATCATTTATTTTACGAATTCCATTCCAACGAATCCGGGGATCCCAATTCTGTTTTGTTCCACTCCCTGGGGCACTGGCGCATCACGCCGGGCTTTCATGATATTTTATGGAATCCGCGGTTTGTTATTCCCGCGTCTCAATTGTTCGGAAATCGCGCGGTGCGTTTCTGGCACGACCAACTGTTTTGCAAACCGGCACACCACGGCGGTGTAGTAGCGTGGCACCAGGACTATAGCTATTGGACACGCACCACGCCCATGCAGCACCTCACCTGCTGGGTGGCGTTGGACGATGCATCGAGCGAAAATGGTTGCTTGCATTACGTTCCCAAAAGTCACCGCTGGGATTTGCTGGACCGAACGAGCCTGGCCGGCGACATGGAAGGGTTGGAGAAATTTCTAACCGAAGAGCAGAAAAAGCAATTTGCTAATAAGGTGGCAATCGAAATGCCGCGAGGCTACGCTACGTTCCATCATCCACTGATGGTGCACGGCTCTTACGAGAACCGATCGCCTCGTTCCCGTCGCGCATTTGTATTGAACGTATTTGCCGACGGCACGGTGTCGAACACAGATGAAGCCGTCTTGACCGGCGTGCCGGCCATCACCACGGGCAATAAAATGGAGGGACAATTTTTTCCTTTGTTGTTCGATCCGGCGACGATCCGCTGATCCGGCGCAACTTTTAGGTTGACGCAGATCCGTGGATCACTACCGCGGCGAAATGTCCGGTTTAATATCGATCACCGGTGTGCCATCGAGCGCTTCCAACGGATGCACTTTCAGTTTACCCGGCAACACTTCGATGACCTTGACGCGATGAAGACCAACAGGATTAGGTCGGTCGGGAGAACGCGTCGTGAAAACACCAATTTCCGGTGCGGTGGTCTCGCGCCGTGGGTAACATTTTAAGACACTTCGATCGGCGAGGTGGAACCAGGTGAGCAACACCAGCGAAGCTCCCACCCGTATGCCTTGAATTCCCTCTGTGAACGCCGCATCGATTTCGATCACGGCCTCCGGCGCGCCTTCACTTTCCTGTAAAGGACAATCGTCCAGCGTTTTTAGCGATGAACGTATATAGCCAATGGGTTGTAATGAAAATTTTTCCATACCATCGATCGTTACTTCATGACCTTTTTCCAATACTCCTGCCGGAACACCAGCGGGCTGACCTTGTAAACTTTTTTGAATTGCCGATTGAAATTGGAGAGATTGTTGAACCCACAGGCAAAACAAACCTCCGAAACACTTTTGTCCTGATTGATCAGCAGTTTGGTGGCTTGCCCCAGGCGGACCTCGTTCAGAAACGAGGTGAAGGTTTTACGCGTACGCTGGCTAAAAAACCTGGAAAATGAATTCACGGCCAGGTTTGTCAGAGAAGCCACTTCTTCCAAACGGATCTCGCGTTGATAATTGTTAAAAACAAAGTCGAACACTTCGTTCATGCGCGACGACTCCACCGCGTTCACGCCTTTCACCGGTTCGTTGGAGATGTAGCGGTAGTCGCGCGACTCCGAAAGCTCCTGCAGGACCTCCAACAGTTTGAGCATGCGAGGGAATCCTTTCAGCGAGCAGAGCTCAAACATTTTTTTGCGGATGCTCTCGTTGGTCCTTCCCAAAATATCGAGACCGCGGGTACTGCGCCCGAGCAAACTTTTGACCCGTCGCGCCTCCGGCAGCGAAAGAAAATCACCTCCAAAAGAATGTTCAAGAAAGTGGACTACGATCGACTGGGCGCGCAGTTTGCTTTTGGGATGATAATACTCGGCTCCATTTTTATAGAGGTGCGGCAGATTGGGACCGATGAGCGCCAGGTCGTTTTCGTGAAAGGTCCTGATGTTGTCACCGATAAAGCGCTGGCCTGTGCTGGCAGTGACCAGCACCAGTTCGTATTCGGGATGAAAATGCCACGGAGTGGGGTAGTAGCGATAGTCGAAATACTTCACCACAAAGGATTCCTCCGATTTTATGGGCAATCGCTCGAGTACGGGTTGCATGATGGTGTTTTTCCGGGTCCAAACTAAGGGATATTTCGATGTTAAAAAAGTATCAGTTTATCCCGCGCGCTGCTCGTCACCACAATGTTGGCATTAACCCGGTATTCGTGGGGAAATGAAATAATTTCAATTTAACCGGGAAAAAAGGGCTGATTAGTCCTCTGTGAAGAGGTGCACCTGCACAAAGAATTGTTGCGGTGCCCAAGCCAAAAGGGGACGTATCTATGAAACTGGTTTTTCTGAATGTATGTGCAGGCATCGTTTTTATTTTCAGCGCTTGCGTGTCGCCAAAAGAAAAGCCGCTTTTTGTCCAGCGGTCCTCCGAAGATACAGGCCTGGCGTTTAACAATCTCATTACTGAAACGGACAGTCTCAACGTGCTTTCGTTCGAATACATCTACAACGGAGGTGGAGTTGGGGTGGGCGACGTGAACAACGATGGCTTGCAAGACTTGTTCTTCACGGGCAACCTGGTGTCCTCCAAACTTTATCTCAACCAGGGAAATTTAAAATTCAAGGACGTCACGCTGCCGGCCGGCCTTGCCACAACCGCCTGGTGTACCGGGGTGGCCATGGTCGATATAAACCAGGACGGTCTTTTGGATCTTTATATTTCAACGACGCATCCAAAAAGCAACAAGCTCCCGGCAAATCTTTTGTACGTGAATAGAGGCATCAGTCCGGAGAGTATACCCCGGTTTGAAGAAGTAGCCGCCCGGGTTGGGTTGGGCGACCCCAGCTACACGGTCCAATCCGCCTTCCTCGACTATGACCTCGATGGCGACCTGGATGTGTACCTGCTCACCAACTTTGTCGAGAACTACAACCGCAACACGCCCTACGGCCAGCATCACGATGGCCGGGGAAACAGCGTGGATAAATTATTCCGCAACGAAGGCATGACAGACGGTCTCCCCGTGTTCAAGGAAGTGTCGCATGAAGCCGGTATACTTTCCGAGGGCTGGGGCCTGGGCGTTTTGGTGAACGATATCAATAAGGACGGCTATCCCGATATCTACGTCGCCAATGACTTTATCGCTAACGATCATCTCTACATCAACAACCGGAACGGGACTTTCACCAACGCCATCGGATCGTATTTCAAACACCAGGAGCACGACGGCATGGGCGTGGACATTGCCGACATCAACAACGATGGCCTCAACGACGTGGTGGTGGTGGACATGATGCCGGAAGACAATCTTCGCCAGAAAGCGATGTTCTCCAACATCGGCTACGACCGGTTTAACACCAACTTGCAGCGAGGATACCAGACGCAGTATGTCCGGAATGTGCTACAGCTCAACAATGGCAACGGAACCTTTAGCGACATCGGCTATCTCGCCGGCGTGTATGCCACCGACTGGAGCTGGTCGTCGCTCCTGGCCGATGTAGACAACGACGGCTATCGCGATCTTTTTATCACTAATGGCTTCCGGAAAGACATTACCGATCTTGATTTTGTGACCTACAGCAAAGAAGCCAAGATGTTCGGCACCACCGAGATCAAGTTGAAAAAGACCTTGGAGGCTGTCGACGCGTTGGAAGGCGTGAAGAAGCCGAACTATCTTTTCAGGAACAACGGCAACCTCACGTTCACGAACCTTGCGCCGGCATGGGGAATGAATGCGCCATCGTATTCCACGGGAGCAGCATATGCCGACCTCGACAATGACGGTGATCTTGACCTGGTGATGAACAATATTAACGACCAGGCATTCTTGTATGAAAATACATTGGAGACGTTAGAGAAGGGGCATCACTATTTAAGGGTGAAGCTGAACGGTAACCCGGGCAATCCAAATGGGCTAGGGGCCAAGATATCACTGCATGCCTCGGACCTGTCCCTCTACGCAGAGCACGAAGGGCAGCGGGGTTATCAATCGACGGTGGATCCGGTTGAACATTTCGGTCTTGGAGAAATTCAAACCATCGAGTGGGTGAAAGTGATCTGGCCGGGGGGGAAGACGGAAGTGATCCGGAATATTTCCGCCGATCAAACCATCACCGTGAAGGAAGCAAACGCGGTGGAGCCTATCGATCAAACGCCGGAAGAACCTAAGGTGAAAACAACATTCACAGAGCATCATGCGGCTTACAATCTCTCCTTCAAACATGAGGACACCGATTTTGTGGACTACAAACAAGGTCAACCGCTTTTGCTGCACAAACATTCTCAGGACGGACCGGCGCTTGCCGTCGGCGACTTGAACGGCGATGGCCTGGAAGACATGATCGTGGGCGGCGCCGCGCGGCAGCATGCCACCATTTTTGTGCAGCAACAAAAAGGAGGCTTTGTTCCGGACTCTCTCATCACGAAAGTGGAAGAGGACATGGGGATTTTATTGGCCGACGTGGACAATGACCATGACCTCGATCTCTATTGCGTTAGCGGCAGCTCGGAACACGGTCTGAGGACAAAACTATATCAAGACCGCCTCTACAGGAATAATGGCAAGGGCAAGTTTACACTGGACGCGAAGGCTCTCCCCGAAACAACCAGCAGCGGCAGTTGTGTGACGGCCTGTGACTTCGACAAAGATGGCGACCTCGATCTCTTTGTCGGCGGCAGGATAATGCCCACGCAATACCCACAAACCCCTCAAAGCTACCTTTTGCAAAATGACGGCAAGGGAAATTTTAAGGACGTGACGCCGCAATTTTGCTTGCCCCTGCAACGCGCCGGCATGGTGACCTCAGCGCTGTGGACAGACTACGACAACGACGGTTGGATCGACCTGGCCTTGGTTGGAGAATGGATGCCGGTTTCGGTTTATAAGAACGACCAAGGCAAAGGATTTACAAAAATATTTGCTGCGCACACCGGCTGGTGGAACAGCATTACCGGCGGTGATGTCGACAACGATGGGGACACCGACTACGTGCTGGGCAACCTGGGACGGAATGCCTTGTTCCAGGCGTCGGATGAAGAACCGGTGAGTCTCTACGCCAAGGACTTCGACGGCAACGGCTCGATGGACCCGATCGTGACACGCTACATACAGGGAAAAGAATACCCCACACACTACCGGGAGTCGATGACCGAACAAATGGTGGGACTGCGCAGAAAGCTCACGCGATACGCGACGTATGGAAAGATGACCTTCAACGACCTGATGTCCCGCGAAACCCTGGACGACGCGATGGTCTTTCACAGCACCTGGCTTTCGTCGGCGTACCTGGAGAATACGGGCGACGGAACATTCAAAATAGAAGCATTGCCGGTGGAGGCGCAGTGGTCGCCGGTGTTGGGAGTGGCCTTGACCGACGTAAATGGCGATGGCAACCTGGACATGCTGGGTATTGGAAATTGTTATTCATCGGAGACCCTGACAGGCTTTTACGATGCGGGCGTTGGCGTATGCCTGTATGGCAATGGGGCAGGAGATTTCAAATCCAGCCCGCTCCATACCAGTGGATTTTTTGTTGACAAGGATGCAAAAGCGTTGGGCGTGTTGCATCATGGTTCGGGCAAAACACTCTGGATGGCCTCGAACAATCGCGACAGCTTGCGCGTGTTCGAGCAAATGCCGCCGCCCTCCGCGACGTTGTTGCGACCTGAACCGGATGATGTTTATGCGGAGATCTTTTTTTCAAACGGCGAGAAGCAACGCCACGAGTTTTATTTTGGAGACGGCTACCTGTCGCAAAGCAGCAGGGATTTTTATTTGCCGGAGCGTTCGGTGGAGGTTCTGATTGTAAAAGTGAACGGCAGTAAACGACGGATCATCACGCAGAAATAGATCGATCCGCGATAAGGCGCTTTGCTAAAAAAGCAAGGAAAAGAGAGCAGGAGAAAACTTTGCTTTGTTTTGTCGCAGTTTGGCGATGGCCAGGTGGATCAGGTTGTAGACTGTCTTGATCTTCAGTTCCATGATCACCGCTGCCTCTTCATAGGATAGTTCTTCGAAATATACCAGGAAGATGGCCTCCTTTTGCTTTGCCGTGAGCGTGTTCACCATTTGAGTGATCTTCTCCCGGATGTCAGAATTGATCTGCTGGCTGAGGTAATGTGACTTATGGGAAAGCTCCATCTCGAAGGAATCCACTTCGGCCAGGGGCAGGCGCAAAAGCAGGGAGCGCTTGTATAGGATTTTTCTTCGCAGGGATTTATACAAGTAATACTTCACTTGCGACACCTCGCTCAGTCCCTCGCGCTTGTTCCAGAACTCCACGAACAAATCCTGAATACAATCCTCAACCAAACCCGCATCACGGCTGATCTTCGATCCGTAGTTATAAAGGCTGTTGAAGTATTTGGTGTAGAAATAGCTGAGCGCTTTTTTGTCGCCCGCCTTTAAATAAATCCAGATATCGGCTTCTTGTTTGGAAGCGAAGCTGTTGCTGGAAAGTTGGATATCGCGTGCGCTGAGGCTCACCGTGGGCGGTTAGGGATTAACCAAAGATTGAAAATCAAATTGAATTTCGCAAACGGTTGCGTCTAAGGGGGCACTGATTTTTTCGATTTCCTATTAAAAAGATGTCTCTCAAAAAAAATCCGCCATGACCCGGGAAAAGTATTCGGATAATTTCTCTTGGGTATGACCGGATCATGATTCCGGGGTTTTACATTTTATACAGAGCATGGATTATTCAAGGTATCAGGTCGAGGATTTTGTGACGGATGCGTTTTTTATCAAGTGGGTAAAATCGCCTGCGGAGGAACACCATGCCTTTTGGAATGCATGGCTGTCGAAGCATCCTGAGGCCCGGGTGCGCGTGGAAGAAGCACGCCAAATCGTTTTGCTCCTCGATATAAAGGAGGACACACCTCCCGATGGAAAGTTTCTGGAGATATGGGAACGCATCAACCGTGAAGAGGCCGCTGTGAGAGAGCACCGGATGCCAGAGGAGCCCGCCATCCGCACGCGTGCTATGCTAACCTGGTCCTACAGAATAGCTGCATCTTTGTTGCTGGTGGCCCTGTTCGCAGGGAGCTACTATTATTATAATCACCGGACCATCACCGTTGTTACGGCTTACGGCGAGTCGCGCACTTTATTTCTCCCCGACAGCACAAAGGTGACGTTGAATTCGAACTCCAGCCTGCACTACAGCGTCGCCGATTTTACGAACCGCAAGAGAGCGGTATCGCTGCAGGGTGAAGCCTTCTTTTCCGTGTTGCACAAGCGCAATCATCAAAACTTCCTGGTCCACACGGGGCAACTGCACATCGAAGTGCTGGGAACAAAATTCGATGTGAACAGCCGTCGTGGCAAAACGCGTGTGGTGTTACAGGAAGGAAAGGTCAGACTCGACCTGGAATCCGAAAACAAAACAGCCGTGATCATGAAGCCCGGCGACCTCGTGGAGTTTGCGAAAACGGATAAGGCCCCGGTCAAAAAAACGGTTGACCCCGACAATTATCTCGCCTGGAAAGACAACCGGCTCATCTTCTCCAGCACGTCGTTGATGGAGATTGCCCAGATGCTGGAAGACAACTACGGTTACAAAGTGGTATTTGAAAAGGAAGAGATCGCGAAACGGAAATTTACGGGTTCGTCATCGGGCGAAAACCTGGAGGAGTTGTTTCAGAAACTGTCGCTGGTCTTTGACCTGACCATTCAGAAAGAATCGAATACACTGATCATTCAGTATAGAAAAGAAAACCCCAAACAGCTTTCACCGTCATGAAGCGCTGCCTGGGATTAATTAAATAAACCTAATCCTAAAGTATGAAAAACTTTTTACATGCATTGCCCAAGTTGTTGTTTTTGACAACAATTTTGGGATCGGTGTCCCCGCCGCTGGCCTTTGGACAAGAGCTCGCTAGCGCGCAGGCTTCGCCCTCACAGCGACGGCCGCGCCACCTTCCCGTAACCTTCGAAAGCAAATCCCTGAAAGAGATCTTGTTTTCGCTGGAGAATGTTTATCACGTCAGTTTCAACTACGACGACGATGTTTTGCGGGACGCTTATCTCAAGGAGAATTTTGTGTGGAACAAAAACGAGAAGATCGAAAAGATCCTGGATCGCTTGCTCGTCAATTTCCAGATGAGCTACAAACGCATCGACAAAGGCAATTTCCTCATTTTGTCAAAGCGCAACGACGACAACACCGAAAGTTCCAAAGGCAACGTAAGCCCCACGGTAGGAGGCAACTTTCAACAGACCTACCTAACCCAGGGTTTGAATGAGCCCATGGCATCCACGCGCACCACGATTGACTTTACGGTATCCGGCGTGGTCACTTCCGATGACGGTGAAACCTTGCCGGGCGTGAACATCCTGTTGAAGGGCACCTCGAAAGGAACTACTTCCGATGCCAATGGACGTTACACCCTTATTCTTCCGGACGCGGAAGGCGTATTGGTGTTTTCGTTTATCGGCTACACGACGCTGGAGGAAGCCATTGGCAACCGCAGCACGATCGATGTAAAAATGGCTGCCGACACTAAAACACTCAGCGAGGTGATCGTTGTGGGATATGGATCGCAAGAAAACAAAGATGTCACGGGAGCCGTCGGAGCCATCAACGGCTCGAAGCTCACCACATCGGCTGTTCCCAGTGTGGACCAGGCATTGCAAGGCAGAATGTCTGGCGTCTACGTGACGAGCAACTCGGGTGAGCCCGGGGGTGGACTTTCTATGCGGGTTAGAGGTATGGGCGGCTTAGGCGTAAGCGAACCGCTCTATGTCATCGACGGGGTGATCATCACCTACAACGCGTCGTCGAGCTATGGATACAAAGAAACCGCCAACAACCCTTTGGCTACTCTGAACATGGCTGACATCGAGTCCATCAGTGTTTTGAAAGACGCTTCCGCTTCCGCCATCTATGGAGCACGGGCCGGCAACGGCGTGGTGATCATCACCACAAAGAGAGGAAAGTCTGGCGCGCCGCGGTTGTCTTATGAAGGATACTACGGCGTGCAGACGGTAGCGAAAACGTTAGACATCATGGATGCCAGCGAGTATGCAGCCTACAGCAACGACGCGCGCACGGCTGCAGCCCTGGGAACGAACCCGAAATTCTCCAACCCGGCATCCCTCGGAAAGGGCACCGACTGGCAGAATGCGATCTTCCGTTCGGCGCCCATCCAAAATCATCAGCTCACGCTT
Organism: Chryseolinea sp.; assembly: GCA_036525235.1. GTDB lineage: Bacteria > Bacteroidota > Bacteroidia > Cytophagales > Cyclobacteriaceae > Chryseolinea. Next base: position 33,937 of record DATDAV010000196.1, read on the forward strand.
TCCGGTGGTAGCGACAACAGTCAATATTATATCTCTGCTGGCTATATGAAGCAAGATGGTATCATCCTGGGTTCGTCATTTAGTCGCTACTCCTTGCGTCTTAACCTCGACAATAAGGTCACCAGCTGGCTAAAGATCGGCAACAGCCTCACCTTGAGCCGCTCGTTCAATCAGTCGCTCACCAACAACAACGGCGACCGTTATGCCGGCATCGTGGCGCAAGCGCTGCGAAGATCACCCACGCTGGGTATTCGTAATGCCGACGGCAGTTGGGCGGGTCCTGACAATTCCGACCTGGCTTTCGTCGGGGTCATCAACAACCCCGTCATGCTGGCCACGCTCAACAACGAACCCAACGAACGCCTCCGTGCGCTCGAAAATTTCAACGTCGAGATTAAGCTGCAAAAGAATCTTACCTTCAGAACAAACCTGGGTGTAGACTATGTGCTCACCAACTATAACCGCTTCAAGCCGACCTTTGTAGAAGGTGCTTTGAGCAACAACAAGCCTGAGGCCACATCGACCAAGAGTACGTTGTCGAACTTGCTTGCCGAAAACACGCTGACCTACGCAAAGACGTTCAACGCAAAACATAAACTGGAAGTATTGGGAGGCTACACCGCGCAATTGTCCACCAGCGATGTGGTGTCGGCGCTTTCATTCTTTCAACTCACGAACGACCTCACCACCATTGACGCCGGATCGCCTAACCCCGACCGCCAGGCCAGTGGCAGCAAAAGCCAAACCAGCTATGTGTCGCTGTTAGGAAGAGTGAACTACTCCTTCGCCGATAAATACTTGCTCACGGCAAATATCCGCCGCGACGGTTCGTCCGTGTTTACATCACAAAATAAATACGGTGTGTTCCCTTCTTTCTCTGCCGGATGGCGGATTTCGGAAGAGAATTTCATGAAAGGAACTCGCGTCAGCAACCTCAAGCTGCGCGCCAGCTGGGGACAAGTGGGTATCGACGGTAGCCTGGGCATCGGCACCGAGTATGCCACCATCGGTTCGGGATACAAATATAACTTCGGCGGCAAAGTGGTGAATGGCATGACGGCCAACCGCGTGCCCAACACCAGCCTGAAATGGGAGACCGTTACACAAACCGACATCGGTCTTGATTTCGGCTTGTTCGACAATCGATTGAATTTCACCGCCGACTACTTCGTCAAGAATTATGAAGACATGATCACCGACAAAAGAATGCCAATCTACGCCGGCATGGTGAGCGATGCCTACTACACCAATCCCATCAGCCAACCCATCAACAGCGCCAACGTGCAGAACAAAGGCATCGAGCTTGCCGTGAGCTATCAGAACCGTACGATGGGAGGTTTCGGCTACACCGTGGAAGCGAACATGACCACGTTCTCCAACAAGGTGATCACCCTTGCCGACGACATCGTGGCCGGCTACACCGGCAACAGTGACCCCGGCTATCTCACCCGCACCAAACAAGGCGGCTCTATCGGTGAATTCTATGGCTACGTAGCCGACGGCATTTTCCACAACCAGGCCGAAGTAGATGCCGCCAACGCCCTCGACGGCAACCCCACAGCATTCTATCAGACAGCGGGCACCGCTCCCGGCGACATTAAGTATAAAGACATCGACGGCGACAACAAGATCACTGACAAAGACCGTACCTACCTCGGTAGTCCCATTCCTAATTTCGCCTATGGATTCAGTACCAACTTCGACTATAAGGGATTTAGCCTGAATATGCTCTGGCAAGGTGTGCATGGAAACAAGATCGTGAACGTGAACCGCTACATCCTGGAGTCGAGCACCGACGGCGAGAACAAAGGCAAGGGTATGGTTGGACGTTGGACCGAAACCAACCCCAGCAGCAACTTCCCCCGCGCCATCTCCACGGACCCCAACAACAACGACCGCGCGTCCGATCGCTTCATCGAGAACGGTGCCTACCTGCGGTTGAAGAACATCCAACTGGGCTACACGTTACCCGCGAACGTGACCGAACGCCTGCACCTTTCCAACATCAAGGTCTATGTGTCGGCGCAAAATCTGTGGACCATCACCAAGTACAGTGGCTACAATCCCGACATCGGTGCGCAGACGCAGAACAACACCAGCTACGGAATCGACAACACCGTCTATCCCAACAGTGTCACTTTCCTGGGCGGTATAAACATCGGGTTGTGATTCATGACATCAAACTAAACAGCATATGAAAAAGATATATTTTATGGCCGTCGCACTCCTGTTGCTCACCACCAAATGTGGTGACGACTTCCTGGTGCGCGCACCGCTGAACCAAATCACGGAAGAAAACTTCTGGAAAAACGACCAGGATGCCACCACTGCCGTGAACGCCATCTACGACGCGCTGCAAACTGACTTAGGCTATCGCCTGGGCGGCCTCATGTTTGGCGACGTGGCGGGCGACGACATGACCTGCTTCGACGTGAATTGGTTCGTGGCCCACGACAACTTCACGTTCAACTCCTCCGACCCGCAAATCATCGCCGCCTGGCGTGCGTGGTGGGCAGGCATAGCGCGTGCCAACGCCGTGCTGGACCGCGTGCCGGCCATCACCATGGACGAAACATTGAAGCAACGTCTTTTGAACGAAGCCAAATTCCTGCGCGGAGTGTGTTATTTCAACATCGTCACGATATGGGGCGATGCGCCGCTCATGACCCATGAACTCGAGCAATCAAAAGTGTTCACCGTAACGCGCCAACCACAGTCCGAAGTCTGGGCGCAAATCGAGAAAGATTTCTCCGAAGCCGAAGGTCTTCCGCTGAGCTATCCCACCGAAGGCGGTCGTGCCACCAAGGGCGCAGCCAAGGCGTTTTTGAGTCGTGCCTATTTGTATCAAGAAAAATGGCAGCAGGCCGCAGACAAAGCCAAAGAGGTTATCGACCTGGGCATCTATGGACTGCACGACCAGTACATCAAGAATTATCAAACCGCTTTTGAAAATTCCATTGAGTCGATCTTCGAGATCCAATATGTTGCCGGCACCGGCGGTTGGGGAAACAACGAAGGCAACTGGGTGCCATCTTTCACCGGGCCCGGCAACACGGGCTACGTTCCCTCCGGAGCGTGGGGCATCGTGGTTCCGGCGACAGCCTCCAAAGATATCTATGAGCCCGACGACAACCGGAGAGCCGTAAATCTATTCGAGCAAGGATCGGTATATAACAACGTACCATTCGATCCCAAATGGACACAAAGCGGTTTGATGCTGGCTAAATACATCGTCGGCGATCTGCCCGTCACCACCGAGGGCGCCGTCGACGCCCAACGCAACATGCCGGTCATCCGCTACGCCGAAGTATTGCTCACCTATGCCGAGGCCCTGAACGAACTGGGCCAAACCACCGCCGCCGAGCCACACCTCAACAAAGTCCGCGAGCGCGCCGGCCTCGACCCCAAAACAGGGTTGGGCAAAGCCGCTTTCCGCGATGCGATCATGCAAGAGCGCAGAATTGAATTCTTCGGCGAAGGCCATCGCTTCTTCGACCTCCGCCGCACCAGCAAACTCGACGAAGCCGTGCGCATCAACGCAGGGAAAACAAACTACACCGAACCCAAAAATTTATACTTCCCTATCCCGCAGGCTGAGCGCGACCTCAATCCAGGGCTGGAACAAAACAATGGGTACTGATCGTTTGGGTTGAAAGCGTGTGGGTCGTTAAGTGGACGATCCTCACCTTTCACCGGCTGTCAGTTAAACATGTTAGTCTGAAATTGACACTACCATTGGGAGAGGATGCCGCCTTTATAGGCGGCATTTTTATTTTAGCCGATGGAGAATGGGGGTTGTAAAGATATTTCTTGTGCAGGCATGGGGGTAGTGAACTGCTCTCGGCCAGGATGTGCTGCATAAAGAGAACGGACAACCTTTTCCTCGACACCAAAAATATCGCATGCTCGTGTTTTTAATACGGCATGGTCGATGATCCATTCTAGAATTGCTCCACGATAACTTTTGAAGGCTCTGCACCCAGGGAGATTAGCGTTTTTTGCAGGGCAAGCACCATAGGATCGGGCCCGCAGAGATAAAAATATTGCGCGAACGTAGATAATTTTTCTTTCAGGTAAGCCGCATCGATCAGGCGATGATCGAATGATTTTGTTTCCTCCTGCGTAAGCGTGTTGATAAAATTCTTACCCAGCATTTGGGTGAACTCTTCGCGCAGGATGATATCTTTTTCGGTATTGTTGGAAAAGATCAGCGTGTTGTTGCCCAGTTTTCCTTCTTTTTTTAACTGCCTAAAGATGGCGATAAAAGGTGTTACACCCGCACCACCCGCAATGAACACGCCTTCGCCATAGTAGTGGATGGCACCGAAAACATCGTGGATGATCAATTGATCGCCGGCTTTCAGTTTGCCCAGGTGATTGGTGACGCCGTTGTGGTCCGTATAGATCTTAATGGTGAATTCCAGGCGATCCCACTCGGCCAGGCCGGTGAAGGTGAAGGGTCTTTTTTCATTCTTCATTTCCGGTGTATTGATGGAAATGTCGGCCGCTTGCCCCGGCACGAAGGTAAGGCCTTCAGGTCTTTCCAACGTAAATCGCCTGACGTTGTGCGTTACAGGTTCGACTTTCAATATGTTGACGACGGCAGGTTCCATGCTGTAAGATAGTATAAATAATAATTAAATATCTTGCACCTGTCAATCTCGTGCATGCAAGACCTTATCCTGTATACCCTCGTAGCCGGCAGCGTTTTTTTGCTGGCATTTCTGTCCGTAGCGAATCCGGAGGGATCCAACGACGCGGCAAATAAATGGCTGGGAATTTTCCTGTTTTCATTTGGTTGTGCAGTGTTGGAGCGCGCTTTGTTTTCTTACCCGCTCAATATGCCCCCCGCGGCATTCACCGTGCTGACAGAACTTTCCAGATTTGCGATTGCGCCCGCGTTGTACCCGAGTGTATTGAATTTTACTTCACCGGGACGAACGTTTAAGAAAGCCGAGTATTTTCACTTTCTGCCGTTCCTTCTTTTTGCGCTGTATTCGATCAGCACTTTGTTTTCATCGCCGCGCGTCTCGCCTGTGCTTCCTCCGGCGCTGGGAAAGGTGATGGGAGCGGCCATGTTCCTGAGTGTAAAAATTCAGATCGTGGTGTATTGGCTGTTGAGTCAGAACAGGCTCGTCCGGCATCAACGCAACATTCGCATGTTTGCCTCCACGACGGCAGCGATAGACCTGCGGTGGTTGCAGTATTTTCTCTGGGCCTTGGTGTTCATAATTTTTCTTTGGTTCAACGAGTTGTTCTTTGGTATAACGCTCATTAAAAACCTGGCGCCGTTCGGATACCTGATGGCCGTTTATTTCATTGGCTACTTTTCACTTCGCCAACAAGAGATATTCCGTTTTGAAAAACAAGAGGTAGAAGCGATTCGCGAAATATTGGAAGAGGACCCGGCCTCGACCGCGAAAGCGCCCCGTCTTTCCGACGAAGCGATCGCGACGCTGAAAGAAAAAATGCAATCGATCATGGAACACGACAAAGCGTTCCTGGATCAGGAGCTGGATTTGCCCCAGTTGGCCCGACGCATGCACATTTCCTCGCATGACCTTTCATACCTGCTCAACGCGGGCTTTGGCGAGAGCTTTTTCCAGTTTGTCAACCGCTATCGGGTGGCGGAGGCGAAAATGCTTTTGCTTTCTCTCAAACACCGCCATCTCAACGTGCTCGGCATCGCCTACGAGTCAGGGTTCAGTTCCAAAACGACCTTCAATACGACCTTCAAGAAGTTTACCGGTCAGTCGCCCACCCAATTCCAACGAAACGCACTGGGGGAAGTCCAACCTTCGCCGCCGCCACATCCTGAAGAGGGCCGGATGGACACGCGTGGGTGAAGCAATTTTTGCCTAAAGCCACGAAAAAGTGGTTCGGATGGTTCCATCGGAACATCCCGGCGGCATGAGGAGCCTACTTTCGGGCGCTCATCCTAAATCAAAAAATTAAATGAAAGCCCGTTCCTTTCTGCAAAAATTCGTCGCCTGCTTCCTGGCCGGCCTGTCTGTTACAGCAGCCACGCTAAGAATCGGCCGGAGATTTATTTCTCCGTGGATCCCGCTTCCAGTCATCGCGGCCTTTGCGCTTATCTTTTTCGCGTCTACCCTGGTCCTCGCCGTGGTGTGGCATAGACGAGAGAAAGCAAATGACCACACCACCCCAGACGCACCCTTGCCCATGTGGATGCAGTTGAATTTTTGGCAAGGCGTGCTTCGCTACGCCATTGCCCTTGATCTTTCGATGTTCGGTTGGCAAAAGATATCCCGCCTTCAATTTGTGTCACCGCTGGGCATGCTCGATTTGCCCTTCAGCAGCCTCTCCGGCGAAGACCTTACGTGGAGCTACTTCGGACATTCCTATCCTATGGTGGTGGCCATCGGTTGCCTTCAGATCATCGGATCATTCCTGTTGCTTTTCAACCGCACGCGTTTGTTGGGGTTGTTCACCTTGTTGCCGGTGTTGCTCAACATCGTGCTGATCGATTTCTTTTACGGGTTGGATTGGGGTGAGCAGCTCTATGCTTCCGTCATTTTCGTGGAGCTGTTGTATCTCCTGCTCTCGGAGTATCACCGGCTGGTGGAATTCTTTTTTAAGACGCAGACTGCCATTCCTTCCCTTGTTTTCAAAAACCATTACATCAAAAAAAGTATTCGTTTATCCGTTATCGGCATTCCCCTCTTTCTTATCGCGATCTATGAAAGCCCAAACAAACATCCTGCGCTTACGGGCAAATATGAAGTAACGAAACTCCAATTGAACCACACAACACTGAAGCCGGGTACTTGTCAGGACAGTGTGTTAACCACCGTATACCTCGACGTAGGAAATGACATTGTGTTTGAATTTAACAATCAGAAAAGACGCCTGTTCGGCCAATACACCTATGAAGAGAATACAGGAAAGCTGGGTGCAACGTGGCATTACCCGCCAACCTTCCATGCGCCGTTACAGGCCACGCTTACTTCACAAAGCGATACTGACGTAATCCTTACGGGAACGATGGGAGAGGACCTGGTAACCGTAGAGATGCACAAGATTCAGGGAAGATAAAGCGTCACTTGCGAAACGAAAATCCATTCCCTGCCGGCGAACGACGGCAATCAAAGCCCAGCCTAAACCTGAATGGGATCAGAGTTGGGGAATAAATAGTGCCATTTTGGGCTTTTAATTCACACTAACCCCGCGCCTCCTGGTGGGGACTTTTACAGGAAAGGTTGTAAATCTCATTTTTTGAGCAAATTTAAAGGGTTACCTATACCCCTCACTGAGGGTATATACGGCGGTATGTAATTTGATGACCCCCCGTTAGATTAAGCGTTCCCTAACAACCTTTCATTTTATGAAGAACAAGATCTTTATCCTGTTGGCCGTCGGGTTGATTGTGCTAGGATGTACCAAAGATCCAGTGCAACCTGTCAACCCTAACTCCGATCCCTCTAACCCGAACACACCGGGCGATACCACCAGAACAAACCCTGGAGATACAACGACCACGATTCCAGTCACCGATGACAAAGGCGTGCAGAAAGCCATGCCACGCGGTACGGATGATGCCCCTTACGGGTATTATGTCTACACCCCTGAAGCCTACGCCACGGACACATTGCGATATCCGCTTCTGATTTACTTGCACGGCTCCGATGAAACCGGCGACAGCCAGGGTTCCCCTGCTGAGTTGGAAAAAATCCTGGGTGGCGGTCCGCCGAAAATGATAGACACCAAACACTGGGCGCCGTCGCATCCCATGGTGGTGGTCTCGCCGCAATGTCATGAAGGATGGTGGGATCGCGAGCATGTGCGCACGTTCATCCGGTTCATCAGCACAACCTATCGCATAGACACGACACGCATTTACCTCACCGGCATGAGCATGGGGGGCAATGCTACGGTTGATCAATTAAACTCTTTCGACGACAATCAGATTGCCGCAGCCGTGCCCATGGCAACAGGCGGCGTGATGAACGATTTGTTCACACAACGAATGGCCAACGTGCCGGTGTGGTTTTTCCATGGCGAACAAGATCAAACGGTACTTCCACAATATGTGATGACCGTTGTGCCGGCCATGAACGCCCTGTCGCCCACGGTCCGTGCCAGGCTGACTTTATATCCTGGGGTGGGCCATGAATGCGGGGAAATGACGTATACCGGTTCCGGCATGGGCAAGGAGGATCCTTCTTTCACCGCCTTCGACATGGACATCTATACGTGGATGTATCAATACACCAAACCGGGGCATTAGAAGCCGTTGCGGCTTTTTTGGCCTCATTGAACCTGGTAATGACATAGACTCCCGAACAAAGACCACTGTGGAAGACCTGTAGAATTTGTGGTCTGGGTTGGGTTCTGATAACACACAGGTGCCGGTCGTTCCGGCACTTTTTTCATTTATGACAGGGCGCACTCAACGGCCCAGCCCTGCGTTTAACGCGAAATTCCGGATTCCATCCCAACCCAGCGGCTAAGCCGGGTTTGGCGGTATGCAATTTGATACCTTTGAGGTCATAAAAAAGTTTGACCTCAACCTTGTAAAATCATGAAAAACACAATGGTAAACGTGCTGGCGGCGGCTTTGATTTTGCTGGGATGCTCGAAGGATCCGGTAGTACAAATTTTGCCCGACCCGGTAACGCCCAACCCGGTGGATACCACGACCACCAGCAAACCAACACCCGATACGGGGGGTACGCACAAAGCCATGGTATTGGGTTCAGACGCCGCACCCTACGGATATTATGTCTACACACCCTCCAGCTATAAAAAAGACGGTCCAACATTTCCCTTGCTCATATTTCTTCACGGCGCGGGAGAAACAGGGAACAGTAAAACTTCGCCTGTTGAATTGGACAAGGTGTTGGTGAACGGCCCGCCGAACATGATCAAAAACAAAACCTGGGCGCCGACACATCCCATGATCGTCGTGTCGCCACAGTGTCACGAAGGATGGTGGGACCGCGACCATGTGCGACAGTTTATTAAATTCATCAGCACCACGTATCGCGTAGATCAAAAACGTATCTATCTCACCGGGCTGAGCATGGGAGGTTATGGCACATTTGATCAGCTCAACTCTTTTGATGATAACCAGATCGCAGCCGCTGTGCCCATCGCCGGCAGCGGCGTCATGAATACTTTGTTCACACAACGGATTTCCAAAGTGCCGATCTGGGTCTTTCACGGAGAGGCCGACAAGATCGTGCCCCCGGACTTTTCAAAGGCCATTGTTCCCGCGATAAATGCCCTGCACCCCAAGGTCCGCGCAAAGCTAACCCTGTACCCGGGTGTAGAACACAACAGTTGGAAAATGACCTATACGGGATCCGGTAAGGGTAAGGAAGATCCAGCCTATGATCCTTTCAATATGGACATTTACAACTGGATGTATCAATACACGAAGCCATAGCATCGATTTCTCGGGGAGGTTTAGCCATAGAACCGATGATGCCATAGAGTGTGTTCTTTATTCATTGCGCAAAGCTTCCACCGGATTTCGAAGCGCAGCGCGAATAGATTCGAAGCTCACCGTGATCAGTGCGATCACGAGTGCGATCATTCCGCCCGAGACGAAGACCATTATGTTTATCGTCGCCTTATAGGCAAATCCCTCCAGCCAAAGCACCATCCCATACCAAGCCAACGGAACGGCAATGACGATGGCGATACAAACCAGTTTAGCAAACTCAGAAGACATGAGCCGCACGATTTGCTGCACCGACGCCCCCATGACCTTGCGTACACCGATCTCCTTCACACGACGCTCTGCTGTGTACGAGGATAATCCATACAACCCGAGGCAACAAAGCACCAGGGCGATACAGGTGAAAGTGAAGATGATGCCGGATGCTTTTTGATCTTCGCGATACAATTTCTCAATATTTTCATCGAGGAAGGAATAGTCAAATGGCGTGTCGCTAACAATTTTCTTCCAACTCTTTTCGAGGTTTACAATAACATCCGGAAGGGCGCCGGACCCGATGTCGACCACCAGGTTTTCGAAGGCTTCACCACGGTTGACCCAGGGGAGTTTCATAAAGGCAGGCTGGATGGGCTCGTGCAAAGACATGCGATGAAAGTCCTGCATGACACCGACGATCTCGAACATCAACGGCGAGCCATCGGCTTGCTTGAAGAAACTCTGCTCCACGCGTTGCCCGATGGCCTGCGCGGGTGTGAACCCCAAAGCCTTTGCCGAGGCTTCATTGATGATGATCTTGGTTTGATCACTGGCCAGGTTCGCGGAGAAGGGCCGGCCGGCGACCAGTTTTATGTTCAAGACGTCGTTGAAGTCATAGGCCACGTCGTTCATAAAATGGCCGACACCCTCTTCGCGGGTTTTGCCGGGCCTGAACAGCACGATGTCGTTCCAGTACATACCCGGGAGATAGTCGGCACCCGAAACTTTCTGTACCGAGGGTTGCTGCTGATAATTTTGCTTTAGGGTGGCGTATGCCTTGCGGGCGGACTCGGTGCGCAGCGGCACGACAAGTTTTGCTTTGGCATCGAACCCCAGATTCTTTTCGCGAATGAAGGCCAGTTGTTGCGAGACCATGATCATGCCGCACACCAGCACGATGGCCACCACAAATTGAAACACCACCAGGGCTTTCCGCAGTCCGCCGGAACCGCTGGTGGTGGACTTATTTTTTAACACCGTTGCCGGTTGAAAGGCCGTGAGATAAAAAGCGGGATAGCTTCCCGCCAACACACCCGTGAGCAGTGTGATGCCCAACAGCGTGAACAGGAACGACAGCGAAGGCATGGCGTGCAAGGTGATGGATTTGCCAACCAGGGTATTGAACCAGGGGAGGGCCACTTCGATCATGACCAGGCTGATGAGCACGGCCGTGATGACCACCAGCATCGCCTCGCCAAGGATCTGGCGGATCAACACGCCCCGGAACGCGCCCATTACTTTGCGAATGCCGATCTCGGTCGCGCGGCGTGTAGCTCTGGCCGTTGTCAGGTTGATAAAGTTAATACAGGCAATCAGCAGGATGAAGGCGGCGATGGCGGCCACGATGTATACGTACACGATGCGCGGATTTTTGTCGACTGACGATCGCAGGTAAATATCTTTCACCGGCTCCAGGCTAAGGGTCTTACTAAAACCAAAGGCTTTCATGCCTTCGGCGCCGTGACGCACCAGGACATCATTCATTTTTTTCTCCACGGCCGCGATTTGACTCCCTGCCTGGAGCTTCACGTAGGAAGGCACAAAGTTTTGACCGGCCCATTCGGGAGAGGTGCGGATAAATTCCGTCCAACCTCCGCCGGTGGCCAGAGAAATAACAAAATTGGCTTTGATGTGGCTATGCGCCATCTCCTCGACAACGCCCGTGATCCTATACTCGCCGCTAGGTCCACCTTGTGTGATGGTGATCACTTTATCGAGCGCAGGGCTTTGGCCAAAAAGTTTTGCCGCCATTTTTTCGGTGATGACCACGGTGTTGGGGCGGGTCAATGCATGGTCGGGTGTACCCTCCACAAAAGCGAAGGAAAAGAAATCGAACAACGTCGAGTCGGCCATGTAGCCATCGGTTTCATAAAACGTTTGGTCTTCGAAACGGATCAGGTTCTCGGTCACCCCTGGGCTGGTCACGAAACGCAGGGCTTCTTGCACTTCAGGGATTTCGTCGGCCATGGCCATGGCGATAGGAGGCGAACAAACGCCAAGGTCTTCGCTTTGCGCGTCGCGTGTGAGATGGCTGACGATGCGGTAGAGCGATTGAACATCTTTATGCTGTTGATCATAACGCATCTCGTCCTGGATGAAAAGCACCAGCAACAGGCAGCAGGCCACGCCCACCGACAGACCGAAGATGGTGATGAACGAATAGGACTTGTGACGGACCAAATTCCGGAAGGCGAGGAGAAGATGATTTCTTAGCATATGCGCGAGGTTGAACTTTGCCCCTTCCAATTATGAGGCCAGGAAATTTCGGCCAAGGAAAGCCGGAATCAAAGTCTTGCGTTTTCTACGTGATCAATAGCGGACGACCGTTGTTCGGAAAAAGGCATTCGAAAACAGGATTTAGACAAAAAGAATTCGGTAAAACGCAGATAAATACTGGTTCCGCTGCACGCGCTTGTCCTTTGCTTAATTTAATTTAACAGCGATATTGTACCGCGTTAAAAAACGCGTTCCAACATCAACCAAAAAACCCGATTCAAAAACAATGCAAGGCAACGCATACATTTTAGGCATGGTAGGGCTCGGTACCATGGGCCGCAACCTGCTGCTGAACATGGCCGACCACGGTTTCAAAGTGGCAGGCTATGATAAAGACGCCACCAAAGTAGAGCTTCTGGGCAAAGAAGCCGTGAAAGGAGACGTGAAAGGGTTTACTTCCCTGACCGACTTCATCCAAAACCTGCAGCGCCCCCGCGCGGTCATGCTGCTGGTTCCGGCCGGTAAAATCGTAGACAGCGCCATTGCCGACATCGCGCCGTTGCTGGACAAGGGTGACCTCATCATCGACGGTGGCAATTCTCATTTTTCGGATACCAACCGCAGGGCGGACGAACTCAAAGCGAAAGGACTTCACTTTTTCGGCATGGGTGTTTCCGGCGGCGAGGAAGGTGCGCGCAAAGGACCCAGCATGATGCCCGGCGGCGACCCGCAGGCTTATAAAGTAGTACAACCCATTTTCGAGGCCATTGCAGCCAAGGTGAAGGGCGAACCCTGTGTGACCTATATCGGTCCCGGATCGGCCGGACATTTTGTGAAGATGGTTCACAACGGCATTGAATATGCACTCATGCAACTGATTGCCGAAACCTATGAAGTGATGCAAAAGGGCATAGGCTTGTCCGGCGAAGAAATTCACACCACCTTCAAAAAGTGGAACGCCGGCCGCCTCCAGTCGTTTCTCATCGAGATCACCCGCGACATCTTTGCCTTCCGCGAGCCTGGGATGGACCATTTACTGCTCGAAGACATCAAAGACGAAGCGCGCTCTAAAGGCACCGGCAAGTGGACCTCACAGGTTGCCATGGACCTGCAGCTTCCCATTCCCACCATCGACACGGCGGTGGCGATGCGCGACCTTTCCAAATACAAGACCATGCGTGTAGCGGCTTCGCGTGTCTATAAAGACCCGAAGCGCAACGAAGCGCACATCCAAAAAAGCCTGACGGCGTTGGAGGAAGCCCTGTATTTCAGCACGGTGATCGCCTATGCGCAAGGCATGCATTTGCTGTCGCAAGCTTCGAAGGAATTCGGCTATGCGCTGCAGATGGAGAAGATCGCGTTGATCTGGCGTGGAGGCTGTATCATCCGCTCTACTTTCCTGGAAGACATTTACCAGGCCTATAAAAAGAACAACACCCTGGAGCACTTGCTGCTTGACGCCGGCATCGCCAAAAAAGTGAACGAGGCCACGGCCGGTATGCGCAGCGTTGTTTCTTCCGCAGCCGCGGCAGGCATAGCCGCACCGGCCTATGCAGCATCGCTCAGCTATTTCGACACCTTCCGCAGCGCCCGCATGCCGTCCAACCTGATCCAGGCACAACGGGATTACTTTGGGGCCCACACCTACGAACGAAACGGCAAGGAAGGTGTGTTTCATACCCAATGGTTCAAGAAGTAACACCGTCCTTGTAATTGAAGACCCAACCCATACTATTCGCATGAGTGCAACCGCAGATTCAGCCAAAACGCATCCTACCATCTTTTTTATTTTCGGCGGCACGGGCGACCTCACGTCGCGCAAGCTGGTGCCCGCCCTGTTCAATCTTTTCCTCGATGGCTGGATGCCCAAGCACCTCGCCATCGTGGCCATGGGACGCACCGCATTCACCGACGAACAATTCCGGGAAGAACTCTTGAAGGACATCAACCAATTCTCGCGCCGCGGCAAAGCGGACAAAGCGAAGTGGGATACTTTTTCGAAGAGTCTATACTTTCAGGTTTCCGACATAAACAATACCGCCACCTACGAAGAGCAGGCGGCGCGCATCGCTAAGTTTACACAGGAAGCAGGTGAAGCACCCAATGTGATCTACTACCTGGCCGTGGCCCCGCGTTTCTTTGGCACGATCACGGAAAATCTTTCCCGCCACAAACTGGCGGCCGATGCCGAGCGAACACGGATCGTTATAGAGAAACCGTTCGGTCACGACCTGCAATCGGCAAAAGAATTGAACCGGCAACTCTGCAGCATCTTTTCCGAGCGGCAGATCTATCGCATCGATCATTACCTCGGAAAAGAAACCGTACAAAATATTCTGGCGTTCCGCTTTGCCAACTCCATCTTCGAGCCGCTGTGGAACCGGAACAACATCGACCACGTGCAGATCTCCGTCACCGAACAACTCGGGGTAGGAAGCCGCGGCGGATATTATGATGAGGCCGGCGCCATGCGCGACATGATTCAGAACCATATCCTCCAACTGCTGTGCCTGGTAGCTATGGAACCACCCGTCAGCTTTCAAGCTGACGAGGTGAGAAACCGCAAAGTGGATGTGTTGAATTCCGTTCGAAAATTTTCACCGGAAGACATTCAACGCAATACGGTGCGAGGACAGTATAGTAAAGGATGGATCGAAGGTAAGGAGGTACCCGGCTATCGCGAAGAGCAGGGCGTGAACCCGCAATCCAACACCGAGACCTTTGCGGCGATTAAATTTTTTGTAGACAACTGGCGCTGGCACGGCGTGCCCTTCTATTTGCGGACGGGAAAACGAATGCATCAGTCATCGTCGGTGATCACCATCCAGTTCAAGGATGTGCCCCACATGATCTTTCCTTCCGAAGCGGTGGAAGGATGGCAACAAAACCGGCTCATCATTAGCATTCAACCCGAAATGAGCGTGCGGCTGCAAGTGCAGGCCAAACGCCCGGGATTGGAAATGGCGCTGAACCCGGTCGACATGATCTTTGATTACAACGGTACGTATACTGGCGACACACCGGAAGCCTATGAAACATTGTTGCTGGATACCATGCTGGGCGACCAAACGTTGTTCATGCGTGGCGACCAGGTGGAGGCTGCGTGGGATTTGCTGATGCCGATACTGAATGCCTGGTCGGGCAAAAAGAGCCTCAGCTTCCCGAACTATTCCGCAGACTCGTGGGGACCGGAAACAGCCGAAGCCCTCATCGCGCGGGATGGATTCCACTGGTTCACCCTGCCGTTGAAAAATAATAACCACCATGGATAAGCATACCCTGCGCATCATGAAAACCCCGGACCTGGTCATCCAGGCCCTGGCCGGGTTTGTGGTGGAAGAAGCCCACCGCGCCATTCGCGAACACGGAAGATTTTCGCTGGTGTTGTCGGGCGGAAGCTCGCCAAAAAAACTGTTCGCCTTGCTGGCTTCGCCCAAGTACCGTGACCGGTTGGAATGGGATAGATTGTTTTTCTTTTTTGGAGATGAACGCTATGTCCCCTCCGACCACGCCGACAGCAACTATCGCATGGCGCGTGAAACACTTTTCGATCCGATGAAGACCACCCCAGGCCAGGTATTCCGGATGAACACAGACCTTTCTCCCGAGGAGGCCGCGCTGGCTTATGAACGCGACCTGCGCGCGTATTTCGGTGACCGGCCCATGCGTTTCGATCTGGTGTTACTGGGCTTGGGGGACGATGCGCACACGGCTTCCTTGTTCCCGCACACCAAGGTGTTGCACGAAAAAGAAGCCCTGGTAAAAGAGGTGTTTGTCGACAAAGTAAACATGTTTCGCCTGACGCTGACGGCGCGCGCCATCAATTGCGCCACCAGCGTGGCCTTCCTGGTGTTTGGTGAGAGCAAAGCCAACGCCTTGTACCACGTCATGAAAGGAGAACGGAATGTGGACGAATATCCCGCGCAAAGCATACAGCCCGAAGGCAGACTGTTTTGGTTTTTGGATGAGGCTGCCGCAGCCAGGATAAACGCCTGACATCAGGGCGGGATCATCTTCCTAAGTAATCGTTGAATTATTTCCCTATTTTTTTGCAGGCAGAGCAACCTAATCCATCGCTTTGCGTGATGTCATGGGGATTCTCAAAAGCATCCCTTTTATGAATAAATCCTCCAAGATAAAATGAAGAACATCGTAGCGTTAACCACCATTTTTCTTTTGGCTTTGACGGTGCATGACGTAGCGGCACAGCAGGCGGAACTACGGGGCGAAATTGCGCGCATAACAGCATCCATTTCAGGCGATGTAGGCGTGGCCGTGCTGAACCTCGATACAGGCGACACGCTGACCTGGCATGGGCGCGGTCATTTTCCGATGCAAAGCGTTTTTAAATTCCCATTGGCCATCATGGTTTTGCACGAAGTCGATCAGGGGACGTTGACGCTCGACCAGAAGATACACATCCGAAAAGAAGACATGCTGCCCAACACCTGGAGCCCGATGGCCGTGAAATACCCGGAAGGCAATGTGGATATCGCCCTTTCGGAGATTCTTCGGTACACCGTTTCGCAAAGCGACAATAACGGATGCGACGTATTGTTTCGCCTGATGGGAGGCACCAAGAAGGTAAATGACTTCCTTCACGGCCTCGGAACAACACAGATCGCCATCGCCGCCACGGAGGCAGAAATGCACGAGGCATGGCCGATACAATTCACCAACTGGTGTGAGCCGGGTGCGATGGTGGCGTTGTTGAAACAATTTGACCGGGGAAATATTTTGTCACCCTCGAGTCGCGATTTCCTTTGGAAAATTATGGTGGAAACTTCTACAGGTCCCAAGCGTATAAAAGGTTTGTTGCCCGCAGGAACCGTGGTGGCTCATAAAACAGGAACAGGAGATTACAACGCGGAGGGCGTGTTGGGCGCTTTCAACGATGCCGGCATCATGGTGCTTCCGGATGGATCGCACCTGGCCGTCGTTATTTATATTTCGAGGACCAAAGAAAAAGATACGGCCAAGCTGGACTTGGTTATCGCACAAATTTCGCGCGCCGTATACGATCAGTACGCAAATCGATAAAACATCAAGACCCCAAAATCATGAACACGCAGCAAGCCTACAACCAGTGGGCCGCCCAATACGACACCAACCTAAACCGGACACGCGACCTAGAAGGGAAGGCCCTGCGCGAGGTGCTGTCACAGATTTCGATAGACCAGTGCCTGGAGATCGGGTGTGGCACCGGAAAGAATACCGAATGGCTGATCAAAAGAGCAAAGCACATCAACGCGGTCGACCTTTCTGAAAACATGCTGGCAAAGGCAAGGGAAAAGATAGCCTCCGGCAACGTTCGGTTTTTGCAAGCCGACATCACCAAGCCCTGGAGCTTTGGTGCGGAAACATATGACCTGGTGACCTTCAGCCTTGTGCTGGAACATATTCGCGATCTTGAATTCGTCTTTAAAGAAACAGCTGCCGTCTTGAAGACGGGTGGATACGTGTATATCGGCGAGCTGCATCCCTTCAAACAATACTCCGGAAGCAAAGCACGCTTTGAAACCGAGCAGGGCTTGCAGGTGGTAGAATGTTTCAATCACCACGTTTCCGACTTCATTCAAGGGGCTAAACGTTATGGCCTCATGACGGTGGAGATGGATGAATATTTTGACGACGACAACCGGAATGAGGTGCCGAGAATCTTGACGCTTTTGTTAAGAAAGAAATGAGCTTGGCCGGCTGGCTACCAGGATGTAGCCCAGGCATTTTTTTAAACTGGATCCCCGCTAAAGTGACCGCAGGCGTACACCTCTAATCGCAATTGTGGACATGCTGCATATATCCCAGCCCTTGAATTGGGGTGGACGGCCACTTTTTTCGGGTGGCATGCAGATTGTCATATCCCCGATGTTCATCAACCTAACGATCCCGTTTACGCTTATGAAATTCCTCTTATCCCTGATCACGGCCTGTTTCGCGGTCTCCGTTTGCACGGCACAAGACCCTGAATATTCGTTCAAAGAAAATTACAAGGTGTCCACCCCAGCCCAACTCTCCATTTCTTCTTCCGACGGCAACATCGAAGTGCTGCCATCTCAAGGAAATACCATTGAAGTGTTTTTCCAGGTGAAGAAAGGCAACAAAGTGCTCAATATCTCCAAAGCGGAATTGAGCAAAGAATTGAAACTGAGTATCGAGACCACCGCCAACAGTGTGGCCATCGACGTAGAGTACCCACCCAGCACGTGGACCTTTGGTTTCAACGACCGGATGCGGGTGAACTTCAGAGTGCTGGTACCCACACAAACCGCCTGTGACCTGCGTTCCTCGGACGGGAACATTGAGTTGTCGGGCGTTACGGCCAACCAAAAATGCAAAACCAGCGACGGCGACATTCGCGTGAGTTCGATTAAAGGCGATGTGTTCGGAAGAACTTCCGACGGCAACATCCACGTGACCCAAGTGAACGGCACGATCGATATGAAAACCAGCGATGGCAACATCCGCCTGGAAAATATCTCCGGCAATGCCACCGCGGGAACAAGCGACGGCAACATAGCGATCACAAAAGCCAAAGGCGAAATTTCCACCAGTACATCGGACGGCGATATTTCTTTCCGGGAAATTGCTGGCTCGTTTAGCGGCTCTACTTCCGACGGAAATGTGAAGGGGGACATGATCGAATTGCAGAAGAGCCTCACCGTACGCACCAGCGACGGCAACATCGACATCAGCATCCCGGATCATCTCGGTCTTGACCTCGACGTGAAAGGGGAGTCATTGCATGTGCCCCTGACAAATTTCTCCGGAACGTCCGATGAAAAAGTGATTCGCGGAAAATCCAACGGAGGCGGTATTGCCGTCAACCTATCGTCAAACGGCGGGGTGTCGTTGACCTATCGATAAAAGAAAAAATATTGACGAAACGGCTGTACGCCGTCGTGATATGCTTCTCTAAGTTTTTTACGTACTACTCATTCATACCCCACGCTCAACCCTGTTGGTGTCTTCACCAACAGGTTTTTTTTTATTCGTCAAACACATGTTATGGATCTCTTGGATGACCGCCGCCCTGCTGGTGTTCTTCATCAACAGGTTTTCCTCCCACTACGTATCATACGCATTCTCATTAATCTCATGGATCACAGCATCCAACTTAATCACCGCGCGCTTTAAACAATCGATGATCTCTTTCGCGTGCGCCCCGTCAAAGCCATCATGCTCGATGAGTTGGACAAGCCCGAGGATGGTTGCCACCGGACCGCGCAACTCGTGGCTATTTTTAAAAGAGATGAGATCCAGTTTGTTCACCTGTCGGTCAATTCGCTCCTTTAACGCAATCACCTCTTCCACATTCGTGGCAATGGAGAGCACGGTCTTGGGTTTTTTGAATTCATCCAGAGCCAGAACCGCCAACCGGATCTGGACGTGTTCATAGACTCCGCTTTTCTTTAGAAGGCGGATGGTATATTCCTGGAACGGCGCTTCAGGTTGCTCGAACACCGATTGATAGGCTTTCAGTTGAATCGGCCGGTCGTCCGGGTGGACGAGCTTTTCAAACAGGTTGTGGCTCAGGGCAAAGAATTCTTCCTCGGTATAGCCCAGTTGCTCCGTGGACCATTCGCAGGTGCAGATGAGTTCGCGATTTTTAATATCGACGATCTTGATACTGACCGGCGATACTTTGCAGATGGTCCGAAGCAACAGCTCGTCTTTCATACGGAAATAGATTATGGGGGTGGGATAACTTAAATTTAACTTTTATTTTAAGACTTTGAACCAGCTCGCGGGCGATTATTTAATGCGTTTTGAGAAGTTATGAGAGACCAATTTTCTCCCCCTATTTCAGTAAAAAAGACCTCGCGACGATGGATAGTCTTCGGATTATGGGCCTTGCTGATGAGTCAGCCGTTGGTCGGTCAGGTCAGACTTCCACAGCTGATCGGCGAGGGCATGGTGCTGCAACGCGATACCGAACTCACGCTGTGGGGGTGGGCTGCCGGCGGTGAGGCCGTGACGGTGGTGTTTTCCGGCAAAAAATATCCAGCCAAAGCCAACGCCGATGGAAAATGGACGGTAAAGCTCCCTCCCCAGAAAGCAGGCGGCCCGTTCACGATGGACATTCTGGCTACCAACCAAATCACACTAAAAAACATACTGGTGGGCGATGTCTGGGTCTGCTCGGGTCAATCCAACATGGTGCTGCCCATGGAGCGGGTGAAGGAGCGATATGCAAAACAAATCGCCGAGTCGGGCAACCCGTTTATCCGGCAATTCCTCGTTCCCACCACCTTCGACTTTGCCCATCCGAAAGATGATTTCACCGCCGGCTCCTGGCAGGCAGCAACGCCGGCGAGCGTGTTGAGCTTTTCCGCTACCGCATATTTTTTTGCCCGCGACCTCTATGAAAAATATCACGTGCCCATCGGGTTGATCAACGCCAGCGTGGGCGGGTCCCCGGCCGAGGCCTGGTTAAGTGGCGATGCGTTGAAAGCTTTTCCGGAATACGTGCAGCGCGCGCAAAAATTTCAAAACACAACCTACGCCGACAGCATCCGGGAGACGGAAGGCACCATGGTAAAATCATGGTACGGCGCACTTCGAAAAAAAGATGAAGGCATGAAACAGATCCCATGGTATGCACCGGATCTCGATGCCACCGCTTGGCCGACCATGCAAATTCCCGGCTACTGGACCGACCAGGGATTGAAGGATGTGCACGGCGTCGTCTGGTTTCGGAAGGACATTGAGGTGCCGGCTTCCTTCACGGGCCAGCCCGCAAAACTGCTGCTGGGAAGAATTGTGGATAGCGACTCGGTGTATGTTAACGGAACGTTCATCGGTACAACAGGCTATCAATACCCGCCCAGAAGATATACGCTTCCTGACACGGTATTGAAAGTGGGGAAAAACACGATCGTCGTCCGTGTCATCAATACTTCGGAGCGTGGAGGACTTATCACGGACAAGCCTTACAGGCTTTCGACTGGGGGAGAAACGCTGGATTTGAAAGGCGCCTGGCATTATAAAGTCGGCGCGGTGTCCGACACATTGGGCCCGGTAACATTTTTTCAATATACTCCAGGGGGACTATTCAACGGCATGATCGCACCCATGACCAACTTTGCTATCAAAGGCGCGATCTGGTATCAGGGGGAATCCAATACGATGCAAGCGGCAAAATATCACGACGTTTTCAGTGCGATGATCACCGATTGGCGTAAGCAATGGAACCAGGGTGACTTTCCATTTTTGTATGTGCAGTTAGCAAACTACCTTCCTGTGAAGGCATCAGAAAAAGGATGGCCCGAGCTTCGAGAGGCACAACGAAAAACCCTGAGCGTTCCCAATACCGGCATGGCCGTTACCATCGACATCGGCGAATGGAATGATCTTCATCCGTTAAACAAGGAAGATGTAGGAAAGCGGCTGGCGCTGGCGGCGCGACATCTCACCTATCACGACAAAAAAGTGGTGTATTCCGGGCCAACGTTTTTGTCTATGCGGGAAGAAGGGAATAAGATCATACTCACCTTTGCCAACATTGGAACAGGACTTTCATCCAAAGGTGAAGCGCTAAAGCATTTCACGATAGCGGGAGCGGACAAGAATTTTGTCGAGGCGCAAGCTGTCATTCGTGGGCGTGAGGTCGTGGTGTGGAGTGATGCAGTGTCCCAGCCCGTCGCCGTGCGTTATGGCTGGGAAGACAACCCGCATGGGGGAAATTTATTTAACAACGAAGGCCTTCCCGCATCTCCCTTTCGAACCGATGACACACCATAAAAGCAAAAGCCCCGCTCCATATTTTGCTTTGGAGCGGGGCTTTATTCAGATGTTGAGATAGGGAGCGGATCAATGATCCAAAACAACCTTCACCAGGATATCTTCTTTCTTTTTCTTATACGCTTCAAACACCAGAGTATAGGCAGCGGTGAACATGATGCGGTCCGGGTCGAACTGATATACTTCCATGCCTTGAATATCGCGTGTATCGACCAATGACTTCTTCATCACTTCGCCGGTTTTGTCATTCACGATATACGCGGTAAGGAAGCCGCCCTGACCGGCTACGTGTGATGCCGGTACCTCGCTGAGGGGAAGGTCAAGATTTTTCTCGTTGTCGAGGCAAAAGAAGTAATGGTTTGTATTGCCTCTTACGTAACGGTACGACAGGCCATAGTAACCCACGGTGCTCAATTGCCGTTTTGGCAACTTCTTCATCCACGCCAATTTTCCGGAAGGATCGATCTTTGTGACCAGAATATCGTTGCAATAGTACGTCGTGGTGGAGGAACTCGTGTGCGTGGAACTATTGTACCTTGTGCGGGTGATCGCATAGCGTTGTTCGCCGACCAGGAGAATGCTGCCGTCTTTTCCGTTGACCACATCGCGTAGGCTCAGGTTTTCGAATTCGGCTTTGTCGTCTTTATCGCTGCGATTATGCTGGCGTTTTTCTCTTCCGGTGGCATATTGATTGAGCACATCGGTGGGAATTTCATAGGTGTTCAGGTTGGACAGTTTGCCGTTGGCTCCCAGCGAGAACATCATCACACCATCGGCGTTGGCGGTCTGTTTGCCTTTGTTGTAATAGCCGGCACCCACCATGCTGCCTTTGGCATTTTCGTACAGCAAGATCGTCTTTATAAACTTATCGGCAACATCTACGGGCGTTGAGGAAACCTTTCCGGAGGACTCGATTTTCAATATCTCCAAGTGATAGTTCGGCTCTTCTTCGTCGCGTTTTTTCAGATCAGTGGTGTTGTCCTCAAAGATTCTTGTGGCAATGTAGACGTTGCCCTTGGAGTCGACCGTATAGTTGAGGTTGTCCATTTTCTTTTCCGTGTAAGGCATCTCTACACGCTTGCCCCATTTTTCAGTCATGGTTTGATCGAATACGTGCAGCCCGATCCTGTCAAAGCTTTTAGCGTCGTTTCTGATCTGCGATTGCACGCGATACTGTACCACCATGGAAGAGGAGTCGTATGAAAAGTAGAAATTGAACTTGTCCGTCGTGGAGAAGCGGTAGAAACCAGTCATCACGGGCATGCCGCTAATCTTCTCGTCGCTCGTAATTAATTTGTTGCTGCCGCCAATGAAAGCGCCCTTGGCAAAATCGATCTCGCGGTAGAAAAGCTGTTCCAGCTTATCTTCGTAGAGCGTAAAGAAAAGGAAATACCGGTTTTTGAATTGCGTAATTTTTTCGAGCATAGCGCCCTTCGGAAAATCGTCATACATTTTGATCCCTTTGAACGTGAGATCGATGGAGCTCAATTTTTGTAGAATGACATTCTTTTTTTTGTCAATTTTTACGGTGAGGATTTCACCACCGCGGGTGAAATACAATTTGCTATCGGCATCAATAACATCGTATGGTTTTCCAACGGTCACTTTCGATTGTGCGAGGCCTCCCAACGAATGAAGAATGATGAAAACGGTAACGAGACTTAAATGTTTGATCATTTGGTGTATAGGTTTATCTACGCTAGATACCGATTGGAATAGCCTATTTATCTGCGATTATGATATTTTTATTACACGAGCAACGTGATGGCGGATAAGGTAAATTTTCCTTGAGTAAATCTTTGATGGTGAATCGTAATGTACTGTAAAACAGTTTTATAAGAAATTTAAGGTATCACGATAGCCCTACCCTAAATTTGGATTTTGTGGTTTTTCAGTACATAACAGAAAGCGCTGTGTATTAAAGCTTTGCCATACTCAAATAATATTCACGCCTCTTTTTATCGAGACGTTCGGTCGCATAGCGGAGCGTGGTGCGGGGCATGGTGGAGGCGTATTTGTCAAGGAAGTCAAGGAGTCGTTTTGGAGCTTTCCCGCCGGCAGCGCGCAGCCAGCCGCCGGTAGCCTTTTGAACGAGGTCCTCTTTGTCGCGAAGCAGGATCTCGGCGATCTTGAACGTGTCATCCACATCACCCTGGCGGATAAAAAAGAACGTGCTCACAATGGCGGTGCGCCGTTCCCACATATTCTTTGAGCGCGCTAACTTGTAGAGCACGTCGCGCGGCTTGTCATATAAGTATCCGCCCACGACATAGGGCGCAGAGCGGTCCACCAGGTCCCAGTTGTTAATGCGGTCGTGGCGATCGATATAAAGATCATACAATTCTTTGCGGCGACTTGCCGTTATTTTTCGTGAACGGGCTTGAAAATCCATTATGCTTACGGCGCCGGCCCGCGCTTCGTGAATGGGATTCTCCAATAGCTTTTCGATCTCCGCGGGCTCCATGTCCATAAAAGTTTTGGCAAGCGCAAACAATTGCCCCATGCGAACGCCTATGAATTTATCGCCCTCCCCATATTGGCCTTCACCCGATTTGAAATAGCGTTGTATTTTTCTCAATTCTTCATCCGACTGAAGCGCTAGGAGTTGTTTTAAAAAATCTTTGGCCAGGAAGGAAGAAGGCGAAGCGCCGGGCTTCGCTTTCTTGTGAGCAACCGTCTTCGCGACGGTTTTGCTGGTTTTTTTTGGGGGACTGCTTTTTGCCATGGTTTAGGTTGAGGCACGCGTTTATGATTGATCGTAGGCCTGCTTCAATTTTTTGATGTCGATCTTGTCCATCTGCATCATGGCTTGCATGACGCGTTGGGCCCGTTGTGGATCTTTGTCTTGCAACATTTCACCCAAGACAGGGGGTATGATCTGCCAGCTCACACCGAATTTGTCTTTCAGCCATCCACACCGTTCTTTTTTTCCTCCTGCCGAAAGCTTCTCCCACAACGTGTCGATCTCTTCCTGTGTTTCGCACTTTACAAAGAACGAGATCGCCGGTGAAAAAGTAAACATCGGGCCACCATTTAAGGCCATGAATTCTTGCCCTTCCAAAATGAACGTGGCCGAAATCACGGTGCCCTTGGGGGCAGGTGCTCCTTCGCCATAGCGACTCATGTTCACGATGCGGGAGTTTTTTAAAATGGACGTGTAAAAAGTGACGGCTTCTTCCGCGTTGCCGTCGAACCATAGAAAAGGAGTAATTTTTTGCATGTTGTTCATTTTTTTGATTGATGTAGTTAAGGGTTGAAGAATTTGAAAGCAGTTCAATTGACTTTACTTGAAATACAAAGCCGTCCCCTCATCCGCAGGGCGATGTTTTTTTGTGAAGATGAAGAAATTTTTGATGTATGCGGACGGCCTTTGCCGCAAAGTGGGTTAATGCTTCAAGGCTCTAGCGTGAAGTGTGCTTGAAGTGTGTGTGGATTGAAAGGAACGGATCCGTGCTCGTGCACGATCTTCCATCTTCCCTGGATTTTTTTGAAGCCCGTGGTGGCGCGCATCCAGGTTTGTGCCGCAGGGTGATCTTTTTCAGTGGTGATCAAACGAAAGATGTAGTGCGATATCGCCACGTCGTTGCCGGCATGAATGACGAGGTCTTTGATCTCCACCTGGAAAGAGGGCGGGAAAAACGGCAAGCAAGCTTCCCAGACGTGCCGCCAGGCGATGGCACCACGAACTTGAAACGGCGGCTTCGCATCATACAGGACCGCGTCGGGCGCATAATACGACATCATGCTTTTCACGTCTTTATGGCAAAGCGCGGTCATGAAATCGTCGATCACTTTCCGGACCGCTGCCTTGTTGTTCACTTTCGTTTTTGGGGCCGCTATTTTTTGTACCATGCCGGTTGCTTTTTTGTGGTTAACAAAGATAGCACGACCGCGCGAACACGAGCGTAAAAAAGGAGCCAACTTTAGGGGCATTCAGGACAAAGGCGTAAATTCGCTGGATACGCGCTACCCCATGAAACGGATTGCACTTTTGTTGCCGTACGACTATCAGCTCTTCAGTGTCGCTACCATTCTCGACGTACTCGGCACGGCGAACCGTATTTGTGAGCGACAAAAGAAACAAACTCCTTTTGTCATCACCCTCGTGCAATTGCCCGAGCAGATCCTGCAGCATGGCTCCAGTTTTCATGATCATCCTGTAAAGTCGATACACGTCCGCGTTTCCTACGACATCGTATTGATCCCCGCATTCACCCTGCACGACAAAGCCGCCACGATGCAAAAGAATATGCCGTATGTCCCCTGGCTTCAAAAACAGTTTAAGACTGGCGCCGAGATTGCCAGTTTTTGCACGGGCGCCAATTTGTTTGCCGCAACGGGTCTGCTCAACGGCAAGCTCGCCACAACGCACATGGATGCCTGTCCCGACCTGATCGTCGATTATCCGTCCGTGTATGTAAAACCGGGTCGAACCATCACCATCGACGAGCGTTGTTATACCAGTGGTGGCGCCACATCGTCGTTTCACTTGCTGATCTTTCTCATCCAAAAGTATGGCGGAAACGAATTGGCTGTGCGCATCTCCAAGATCTTTTGCATCGACCTCAACCGCTCGCAACAAAGCTACTTCAGCACGTTCCGGCCCGACTATTCGCATAATGACGAGCTGGTGAAAAAGATCCAGCGCAACATGGAGGAAAATTATTTGCACATTACCACGGTGGAGGAGATCACAAAGGACCTCCCGGCCAGCCGCAGAAATATCGTACGGCGTTTCAAGCAGGCCACGGGCGTGCCGCCGATCGAGTATCTTCAACACATCCGCATCGAAAAAGCCAAGCGGCAACTGGAGCTTTCCAACCTCAACATCTCGGAGATCATCAATGAGACGGGCTATACCGATCCCAAATCGTTTCGCAAGATTTTTGTGAAGCTGGTGGGGATGACGGCCTCTGAATACCGCAATAAACTGGGTATTAAATAGCCATTTCCCTTTTTCGCGTTCAAAAGCATTTGTCCCGCCACAACGATTTGTCGCCATACAAAACGACTCATCGACAATACTGTAATACCCAACTATTCCGGCATAAAAAATGACTCTTTAGGTCGTTAGTAATCTTAAACCTCCAGGTTTGAGAAGATCTAAACGCATGGTTGCAGCGCATGACCACGGATGATCCTGTCGACAACCCGCGAATCTGACTCTCTAAACAACAAAATGACATGCAGAGAACATTTATAGCCGCCCTTATCGCATTGGCCAGTGCGTGTTTTTTTAACTGTTCCAGCAACGACAACCTCTCCCGGGCCGAGCGAGTTCAAACGCAGGCTGTGGCGCGTTCTTCCCAATATGTGTATCGGAGTGGACACGTCAACTGGTCGAAAGGCTACAACCCTGTGCCCCCGGCGAACCGGACCGTTTGGGTGCCCGGCAAATGGTATAAAACTTCGCAAGGGAAGGTTTGGGTTCACGGCTACAGGAAATGAGTCTTCGCCTGATTTTTTCTGATCTACGCAAAGCAATGTTTGAAAAAAGAATTTTTGAGATCGGCTTGAGTTCGCTGGTCGTGGTGACTTGTATATTTTCTGTGCGACTTGATGCATGAAGTCTAACGCATTTCGGGCTATACGTCCGAAAAGGGCGTTTGCTTTTTTTACGGACGTGGAATTTTAAGGCACAAGAAAAAGATTTTAAGCTATATTAGAAGGTCACTCCATGCCGCGGGTGAGTGAACCTTGTCATGCACGAACGATATTCTACCTTCAGTACCTTTCACCACAGCACAGCAAAAGGGTGGCACAGCCAGGCGATCATTATTTGCATCTTTTTTTTCAACGTGGGCTTTTCAGCCCAAGCGCAGTCTGCTGATGTATCGCTACCCCTGATTTCAGACCTGAAAATATATCAAGACATTCCCGCTTTGTCGCTGGCGGATTCTGTTCGCACGAGAGCGATGCGTACAAATCGTGCCGCGGAAGATCCCCGTTCTCCGGAAGTGGGCTACACCTTCAACACGACATTAACCCCCGGCAACGCGGGTGTTTGGAAACGCTACAGACCCGACTACGATACCTGGTTGCTAAAATTCAGCTCGCCTGGAGCGCAGGGCATGGCTGCACTATTGGCCGACGTGAATTTACTTTCCGGTGAAAAAATATACGTCTACAACCTGAACAGTATGCGCACGCTGGTAAACGACGATGTGCCACAGACAGGAGCATGGATCACAAATTTTTTGAGAGGCGATGAGATCGTGATCGAATTCGACGTGCCGGCGAGTAACGCCAAACGCGGCTCGTTTACCATCGCCGGTATTTCGCATGCTTACCGCGACGTTTTTACAACGCCGTCCACCCCAAGCCAGCCCGTTTCGAGAACGCAGCAGGAGGCTACTTGTTATCCTTGCCTGGAGGGGACGTTCTGGCAGGACGACCGCCGGTCCGTCATCCGCATACTGACCTTTCGGAGCAATGTAGCCGTGGTTTGTACAGGCGCCCTCATCAACAACGCCGAGCGCAACCAGCGGCCCTATGTGCTGACGGCACAGCATTGCATCAGCAATCAGTTCGATGCCAGCAGGTCCATTTTCACGTTCAACTATGAAGACTTGCTTTGCGATGGCGGTTCAGTCACCGAGGACGATGCGCTGGTGGGCGCCGCTTACAAAGCTTCTTTATATGAACATGATTTTTCTTTGTTGGAATTATATACCGTGCCGCCGCTGGATTTTAAGCCCTATTACTCCGGCTGGGACATCTCCGATGCGGACCTGGATCATGTCACCTGCATTCATCATCCCCTCGGAACGCCGCGAAGAATTTCGCTCAGCAATGCAGCGGTTACGCCAAGTGATTTCGAACTACAGTCCGGGCAACCCCGCGCACCCAATGGATTTTGGCGTGTTGGCAAATGGGACTTGGGCGTGACGACCGGAGGCTCGTCGGGTGCGCCGCTGTTTAACCTGGATCATCACATCATCGGCAGCCTGGCAGGAGGGGGGTCGACGTGCAGCTTTCCCTATAATGATTTCTTTCAGCGGCTGTCGCAAAGCTGGACGCCCGCGGCCGAACCAGACCAGCAACTGAAATACTGGCTTGACCCGCGTTCATCGGGCATCCAAACGCTGGATGGGTTTGATCCTTATGAAACACTAAACGTCAATTGTGACACCGCCGCAAATTTTCCGGACACGGAAGCGATGAACCTGATTCCGTACACTTCGGGCAAGGGCTATTTTTCAGGCTACAATTCCGATGGCATAGCGTCGTATGCCGAACGGTTCCCGAACGACGGAAAAAAACTTTTGACCGGCATCGACCTCCTCACCAGTAGTCTCAATGTGCATGCCCCGGGCGGTCTTGTCGTTTCCGTTAACTCGGGTAAAAACGGTTTGCCGGAAGGGACAGATATTTTTCAAACCTACATCCCCTATATTCAAATGTCGCCCGAGGTAAATTATGTAGGCCTTCATCCCTATTTGGAAGTGGAGGGCGACTACTTTGTTACCTACACCATGGCCTATTCCGAAAAAGACACGTTTGCGCTTGCCCAGGCTCCGTGGCGTGCACCGGCAAGTAATACCGCTTACGTGAAACTTGGTTCAGGATGGGCTCCCATGACGCAAATTAGTCCGGGAGGAATGGGCTCATCACTCGGCATTGAAACCATGGTGTGTTCCGTATTACCTTCCGGTCCCCCGGCGACCACTGCGATGGAAATTGATCTCTATCCCAATCCAACATCCGCGGCGGTTATAGCCCGGCTTCCCTTGAGCGGCGATGTGCCGTTTGACGCGGCCGTATATAACCCTCAAGGTCGGTTGGTCGCCACCTACACGCAGTCGTTCGACAACAACCTGGTCATCTCCACTGAAGGCTGGAGTGCGGGACTATATATTCTCAGAGTGTCTACGCCGTCTCAAAGTTATTCGGCCCGGTTTGTAAAAAACTGAATACCCATGCCAAACGAAAGGCCTCTAACGTGGACACGTACCCAGTATTATGCCATTGGTGGAAACACATGAGGAAAATCTGCCGGTGTTGCTGATCGAGTAAAATCAAGGACTTCGCATTTAGACAATAACATTAAGCGAAGGCCTTTGCAAGAATCGTAAGAGATGATAATGTAGGCTGGAGACACTGTAAGTTTAAAAAAGAGTAACAGGAAATTCGACATTTCCTGTTACTTTTTATAGGCAATCGTGTTGTCAATACCGGGCAAGAAAACTATCCAATATTCCATTGAATGTTTCGGGTTGATCCAGGTGCGTCCAGTGGCCGGCGTGATCGATTACCTTGAAATCGGCATTCGGAAGTTGAGCTTGCAGTGTGCCGGGTTGTTTGCTTTCGGCGCCTGAGACTACGAGCAGCAAAGGCCCTTTATAGTTGTCCATCTCGGGTAGCGGATCAAACTCGAACAGTCCTTTGGTGATGCTGATCGTTTCATCTTTCGGAATAGCATTAAAATCTTTGGTCACGGCTTCGGCAACTTCGGGGCGCGACTCGGCTAACAATTGGTGCATATAATCATCCATCACTTTCTGATAGGCCGGCGACTCCAATGCGGTGGTCACCTGTTTAGAAATTTCAGCCGGTGTTTTGCCTGGGGTTCCCGATAAAAGCAATGCGGCAACGCGTTCAGGATGTTTACTCGCGTAGGCCACCGCGGCATGTCCACCCATGCTGTGGCCCACGAGGATGAAACGATCGAGGTGAAGATCATCCACAACCGCCGCAATGTCCTGGGCGAGGTCTCGGGGCGCATACTTCAGTTCGCGGGGACGTTCCGATTGACCATGGCCTCTGAAATCGAAAGCAATGGCCCGGTAGTTTGCGCGAACATGGTCGAGTTGTTTTTTCCAGTGTTCCGTTCTCCCACCAAAGGAATGCGCGAATACTATGGGCAGGTCGCCTTTTCCGCCGTCGTCGATGTGCAACGTTCCGGCGGCTCCCTGAAGTTGATGATCCGGTTTTGTGGGTTTTGTTTTCCGGAGATTGCGTTCCGAACTTTTTGAAGTGCCTGCTGATTTATTTTTTCCGAGCGTTTGCATAAGGGTTTTATTTATCGTTCTAATGAGCTAGACAATAAGCGTGTGCCATTCTACTTTTTTGATGGCCGAAGTCCTTTTCAAATGAAAGGAAAACGAAGACTGCATGTTTTTTTAACAGTGGCAACTGCAAATTGTTTCTTCGCGATTGGCCAATGATTTTTGAGGGCGACGCGCTGTCGGGGTTTGTCCCGCCTATATAGTCCACCCAATGCTAGCTACGGAGCCTTGTAAGTAACAATGTCGATACCCACACCGTTGGGATCTACCACGGCAAAATGACGGTCTCCCCAAGGTTCGTCGCGGAGTTCGATCGCGATGGGAATGCCAAGCGATTTGATTCGCTTGAACTCTGCGTCGACGTCCTTGACTTCAATGGTGAAGAACATGCCCGTTCCCTGAAATGCCGGTTGGAAAACCGGTTGTTGGCTAGGGTGGTTCGGTAGCAGGAACGCCACCGCCGGGGTGTTGTCGGGAGCATGCATCAGTATATAAAACTCGTTTTCAAAGGCGACGCTGTATTTCAGCACGTTGGTGTAGAAATCCTTTGATTCCTTTAGCTTCGGCGTAATGATGCCGGCGTTCACTTTCATAGTGGAGGGGGGTTGAGGTTGGCCTTGCGTGGAGAGGGCGGCGAGCATTCCCAGGATACCAACCAGCACGCCCACGATCAGAATCAGCTTTTTCATGGCAATTGATCTTTTTTGTTCGATTTACTCCATAAAGAAACAAGGCCTGCCTGACAACGGTATGTCAGCAGTATTTTAGAAATGGATATCTTTTGATCTTTTTTCGAAAAAAGCCTTCCTGGGGTTGCCGCGGACCTACCAACAACGGCTTAACCTTATAGACAACACCCGCATCGGACAAGTCCCGTACGTGCGGTTCCATCATCGAGTGACAAGCCGAGGCATGCCATACGCCATCGATTCTTTAAACAGGTTAAGAGTTTAAAGCACAGGTCCCGCAAGCGCGTCATCGCTTCCTGGCGTTCGGGAGAGAACGGTGTTTAGGTAGTCGGAAATATGGGATAATGTTGACTGCACTGCGTTCGGAATGAATAAATCAAAGGGATATTGAATTAAGGGTATCCACGCGACCGGCAATACCAAGGATTTTATTATTTTAGACGTGTTTAAAATGCCAACCTTATGCCGCACATCGACCTGCCAAAAGAATATCCCGGGATCCGGAGCCTGTTTGTTTATCGTCCGGAGACCGCCGCGCCACTCAATGCACTCGTGCAAACCCTGCTTCACAATCCCCATCCCAGTCTGAGTCCCGGTGAACGGGAACTGATCGCAACTTATGTCTCCAGTCTGAACACCTGCAAATATTGCGCAACCGTACACGGCGCCATCGCCAAGCATCACCTGAAGAACGCCGACATTGTTTCGGCGGTGAAGATCGACCCCGATCGGGCCAACATCAGCGACAAATTGAAAGCCCTGTTGAAGATTGCCGCCAAAGTTCAACTGGGCGGCAAGGAAGTCAAACCTTCCGACGTTGAGGCCGCGCGAAAAGAAGGCGCCACAGACATCGAGATTCATGATACGGTTTTGATCGCCGCCGCTTTTTGCATGTTCAACCGCTATGTGGATGGCCTGGCCACCTGGGCACCCGATGATCCGGAAGTGTACGACCGCATGGGCAAGCAACGCGCGGAGGAAGGCTACCTTACACCTCCGTTCAAGGTCCAGCCCAATTAATAATCATTCGGTGTGTTCTCACGTAACCTCTATTCGCGCCTGGCGTAACCTGACCCTTTACGGTTTATGAAACTGAACAACAGACTTCGTCGATACATCAACACCGCCCTGATCATTGGGCCGATGACCCTGATCATGGCCTTCGTGGGTGTGCTTAGAAATTACGGATTGATTTCGGGCTGGATCCTGAAAAGTTTTGTCACGTGGTTTACCATGTTCCCGATCGCTTACGCCTGCGCCCTTTTCATTATTCCCATTGCCAATAAAGTAACCGCCAAGATCAACTTCAACGATTGAAGATCGATTTTGGGAAGATTCAGAAGAGAGCGCCCGTTTTTTTACTTAAGCCTTGACCTTTTTTGCAATCCGGATCAGCAGGTCATGGTTCGCCTTGAGGAACGCGTTGTTTGCCTTTAACAGTTTGTTGTTTTCGGCCAGGTATTTGGCGTTGGCCTTAAGCACCTTGTTGTTCTCCGAGATCAACGCTTTGTTCGCATTAATGGAGCCTGCATTCTTTTTCAGGAGGCCGTTGTTCGACGTTAACAGCTTGTGGTTTCTGTTCAGGATTTTGGTGTTTGCCGAGACGAGAGAGGATACTTCTGCCATAGGTATAAAAGTTTAGGGATGACTATTTAAATCGATTGGCAACTACCCGCCACCGCTTTTTCTTCATTATATTGCCTTTACAAAATCGTATGTATTGAAATCTACTATAAAAACCGGGAGAAACATACCTGTTCTCTATTTTTTATTTTTGGTGATCGTGCTCGTTAGCTGGTTGATCTATGTCCAACGGATTGACTTGATATCGTTGTACGGCAGACGATGGCCGGCAGCCCTCACGATGATCTTCGGATCATTCATTGCAGGTTCCAGTCCCGAAGGGAGTGCTGCTATTGCCTACCCGGTGTTCACGCTGCTGCTGGACATTGCTCCACCCATTGCCCGTAATTTTGCATTTGCCATTCAGAGCATCGGCATGACCTCCGCCTCGTTGCTCATCCTAGGCCTGCGTATCAAAGTGGAATGGAACTATATCCGCTTTGTAACCCTCGGCGGCGTTTTCGGATTGGTCTTTGGAACCTACCAGATCGTACCCTTGGTGTCGCCGGTGATGGCGAAGCTTTTCTTTGTGTCCCTGTGGCTCAGCTTCGGCGTAGCCTTGTGGCTTGAAAACCGACACCCCGCCCGGCAAGTGTTCGATGACATACAAAACTTTAGCAGAAAAGATAAAATCAACCTGATCCTCTTCGGTTTTGTGGGCGGCATCATCTCCTCACTCTTCGGAACGGGGATAAATATTTTCACGTATTGTCTCATGACGATCTACTATCGCGTCTCCGAAAAAGTAGCCACACCGTCGTCGGTGATCATCATGACCATCGAAACCCTTTTGGGATTTTTTATCCACGCACAGATCATCGGCGACTTTCAGCCCGCCGCTTTTGAGATGTGGATCGCCTGTGTGCCCATTGTCGCCTTCTTTGCCCCGCTGGGAGCTTTTGTGATCAGCAAGCTTCCCCGGAAGCGTATTGCGCAGTTCTTGTATTGTATTCTCGTCATCCAGTTTTTTGGTGCGATGCTGGTGATCAAACCTTCGCTGCTTCAGCTCCTCATGTGCGGCATTGTTCTGGCGTCGGGCTTGATCATTTTCACCTACCTGGCAAAGCTGCGAAGAACGGTGAAGGCATGACGTTCACCTCATCCCAGACCAAGTCCGGCGTCAACTGGATTAGCTTTCAAAATCATCCCGATAGGGCAGTCCGCTTTTTAAAGGGGGCACGCCTGTCAATTTCAAAAAATAAGGCTTGTCTATTGTGTAAGTACCTGCTTACATATATATTTGTAAGCAGATACTTACATATTATATGGAAACCCGACGGGATGTTTTTCACGCCATTGCCGATCCCACGCGGCGCGAAATTATCAACCTCATTTCGGCCCGGTCGCTGAACCTGAATGCCATTGCCGGAAACTTCGACGTGAGTCGCCCGGCCATCTCACAACACATCAAAGTGCTGGTGGAATGCGGCCTGGTAGTGATCAGCCAGCAGGGAAGGGAGCGTTATTGTGAAGCCCGGCTGGAAAGACTGAGCGAGATCGCTGAATGGGTAGAGCCCTATAAGAAATTCTGGAACGCGCGAATGGATAAGTTGGGATTTCTTGTGGACGAATTGGAAACCAAGCGTAGACGTAAACCAAAAAAACGATAACCTTAAATCATTCGCCTATGAATCTCTTGAAAAGTACCGGCGCTATCCTCGCCGGATTTGTCTTTGTGGTGATCATTTCCGTCGCCACCGATGTGGCACTGGAAAAAACAGGGATCATGAAACAGCCTTTCGATCTCAACCCAGTTTGGTTTATTCTCTTTGTAATTCTTTACCGGACAGTCTATGGCGTTGTCGGAACGTATAT
The DNA here is from genome assembly GCA_036525235.1 of Chryseolinea sp. GTDB lineage: Bacteria > Bacteroidota > Bacteroidia > Cytophagales > Cyclobacteriaceae > Chryseolinea. The sequence goes on from DATDAV010000196.1 coordinate 68,709, forward strand.
CACGGCCAGCCTCGCACCAAACAACCCGATGCGTCATGCGCTGATCAGTGGCTTCATTGGGTTGGCGATCAGCATCGCGGGCGCGATCGTGATGCGTGATCAAGGGCCAAGTTGGTATGCCATTTCGCTGGTTGTTCTGGCCTTGCCCACCGCGTGGCTGGGTGGTAAGTTAAAAGAGATGAAAAGCTTAACCCCCCAATAAAATGAAACAGGACATTGTTGTTACCCGCATTTATAATGCCCCGGTCGAAACCGTGTGGAGGGCTTGGGTGGAACCCGAATTGGTGAAACGCTGGTGGGGCCCGGACCGATTCACGTGTCCCAGTGCAAAGATTGATTTTCGCGAAGGTGGGGCGTCCGTCGTCTGTATGCGGGCGCCGAAGGAATTTGGTGGTCAGGATACCTACAGCGTATGGGTCTATACAAAGATCACGCCCTTCGAACGCATCGAGTTCATTCAGAATCTTTCGAATGAGCAAGGCATGAAAATGAACCCCGCCGAACTGGGCATGCCTCCCGATTTTCAAGAGGACGTGCGCACGGTGGTAACGTTTAAACGCCTGGGCGCCAATAAAACAGAGATGACCGTGACGGAATATGATTGGGAAGTAGGAGGACAAATGTCGGTATTCGCAAAGATGGGATTGGAACAGTGCATGGACAAGATGGGTGAGATCTTCGTGGAAGCATAGTCCCCTGTCCTCCCATGCCATGAGCAAGGTGAAATAGAATGAACGGCCTCTTTCAGGAGGCCGTTTTTATTTTATCCGGTGTCAATGTTTTCGTTGACGACCCACGTAATGATCATCGGCTTTTCCGTCTTCATCAAAATCAAGCATGCCCTCGAACTCGGCCAGGTTGTTTTTGATGGTTGTGTGAAGTTTGTAGGTGACACCATCTGATTCACTCATGATCAGTGTGTCGTTGGATACGTGCCACGTGCCGGCGCTCTTCCGGAACAGGCTATCGCTCAGGGTGTAGTATTCTGAACGGTATGTTCCATCCGTATTAAAAAAAGTATGGATCGGTTTAATGTGAAGCATTGCTTCCCAGTTGGAGCTGTCGCACACGGTAGTCATGGTGGAGTCGCTGTTGCCCACGGTGGGCATGGTGACGTTGAGATAGACATTTCTCCATTCCCCGACAAGATCGGCGGCCAAAGTACTTTTGGTTTCTTTTGGTGTGCAGGAAGAAAGCACAAAGAGGGTGAGTAGGACAAGACCATTTGAAGCGCTCATGGGTTTTGACAGGTTTGATCAGCTATTTTCGATAATGAAAATACAAACTTTGTAGATGGCGATATTGGGAATCTTACTGAACCGGAGGTTTTTTGTACTTAACCTGCTAGTGGCCTTTCTTAATCGACGGGAAATCCATCAGGGCATTTGAAAAAGAATAAGACCTTGCCTCGCCCGGCGCGCCGTGCTTCGTAAGTCAAACATTTTTTGACGTCTTTAAAAGAGGCTTCCCTGCTTCCAGGATCACTGGAGTGAGCGGCATGAGGGCTATTTTTTGGAAAGTTTTAAGGTTAGTAATGGGACCGTTCTTTGCGTCAAATGGTGCGTTTTGATGCACTTTTTTATGGATTTTTAACCCATATACTCAAACATATCTGTTTAAAAGTGCTTTATGGCGCCCTTTCATTGAAGTTTTAGTGACACTCTCGCGATAGTTTATTAAAAAGTGTGGATTAGTGCACTTATTTTAGATTAATACGTTACTGGGTGGGTCCATGCTAATGCTTGACCACCGAGGGCTGCTGTTGTGTCGAGCAATGCATTCCGCCTCCAGCCCAATTCAAAGGGAGGGCGTCGATGAAAATAATTTCCCGTCCGGGAAACTGTTCTTCAAATATTTTTCGAACACGTTCTTCTTTTTCCCTGGATGATCCCGTACCGGTATAGGTTGGCAGAAGCACCACGCCGTTGGTGACCAGGTAATTCATATAGCTCGATGCCGGCACGCGGAGCAACGTGTCGCCGGCGTGGGGCGCTTCTGATGGTTTGAAGGATCGGGGTCGCACGTCGAGGGTCGTTCGCCAATCGTCGAGGCGTATGCGGGCTACAACTTTTCGCGCTGCGAGATCGGGTAGGGGCACTTTGATGATGGTGAACGGTTCTCCATCCTGGTCGCGGGCAGCTTCGAGGATCTTCAGGTTTTCGGACATGCGCTCGTAGTTCATTTTATTGATGGGGTTCAAATCCTTTTCGTGCTCGTCCACCCACGCCAGCAAGATGGTTCGTGGATTGGCAAAGCGGACAAACTCATCGGTGTGGCCACCCGTGCCCCCACCGACATAATTGTCCACGATCCTGCGGAAGAAATGTTTGGGATCGTCGGCCAGGCCTTTTTTCATCCAGATAATATTTTCGACGCCCAACATTCTTTTGTATACGGGTTCGAGCTCCGCTTTGCTTTTGCCCGGGTTGCGATCGAAGACCGTGGCTTCGCAGAGGATCAATGTGCCCTGCCCGTTCACTTCGATCGCGCCACCCTCGTGAACCACCCATGTGTTCAGACGGGTGGCATGTTCGGCGACGGCCATAAGGCTATCGACCTGGCCGATCTTCTTGGTCCGTTCGGGCTTGAAATACTTTTTGACGCTATCCATGTTGTGGTCAAATTTTTCTTGCAGCCAATAGGGATAGCCATAGCTGTTCCAGGAAAAATCGGCCACACCCAGTTCGCCCTTGCTGTTGACCAGGTAAGCTGCGCCATGATCGCGTATCCAGTACCGTTCGCCGGGCATCACATAGAATTTTATACGCGTGGTGTCGATGGACTGCTCAGATAATATCCGCTTTGCTACACGCAGCAGGCTGTCGGAATCCGCGGCAATTTTTACCTGCACGTGGGGCATCAGGGCTCCGATCATCTTGAAGACCACAGGGTGGTAGGTCAGGTATTCTTCTTCCCACCCCAGCCACACGGCGTCGTGCGGTTCCCACTCGGCGGGCATGTAGAAACTTGTTTTCCCGGGCTTTGCGCACGAGGCGAGAATGAACAATAAGAGAAGAAAGCGTAAGGGTTGGTTCATGGCAGGAAGAGCGGTTATTTAAAGATACGTTCTAGTCTCAAAAAATAGTATCCCTGTTTTCCTTCTGCTCATCCCTGAGCCGGGGTCTTTAAAGTGTTTTGGCCCTCTTGGGATCGGGGTGATCAATATCCGCTGATCCGAAAATTTATATTCTGCCGACCTGTGGAGCTTCTGATGGTTTGAAGGAACCGGGGCGTACAGCAGGGGAAGTTTAACACTTCAACATTAGCTATTCCATTCTCTTAAATGACTGCCAAAGAATCAGAAATAAAAGAAAAATAAATGAACCTATTGAAGTTAGAATGGTGGTAAAAGTTACAACGTAAAGAATGGAGTACATCCTATCTCCAATGACGTTATATAAATTAAAAGAATTAATTACTGATGATGCACCCCAACAAAGGAGTACAATAAAGACACTTGTAACCAATATCCTTGTTGTTACTTTTATTTTCTTGTGATTTAATAGTTTGTCCATTTTTTAGAATAAAGGCATTAAGTCTTCCGTAAGTTCTCATCCCTGGGTCGGTCTTTCACAAAGTGTTTGGCCCTCTTGGATTAGGGTGATCACTGTCCGCTGATCCGTAAATTTATATTCTTTGAACACCACTTGACTATCTTTTTCCCAAACAGCGAGTATGGATTTATCCGTAAATTCGTAAACTTTAAGAGCCGTGCCCTCCCCAATTTTTTGCTGTGTTCCGTTCAGGGGCTGGTATTTCTCATGGGCAGGGTCAGGGAATAAATATAAGGATATAAACCTCAACCCTGGTTCTGCTCATGTTCATCTTATGAAAGATGATAAGGCTTATTTTTCGTGACCGGAGAGAAATGGCTTCAATAGGTCAATGGGGACTGGGAAAATGGTGGTGGAGTTCTTTTCCGTTGCAATTTCGCGAAGGGTTTGCAAATAGCGCAGGGTGAGTGCGCTGGGCTCTTCGCTTAGTATCTTGGCCGCATCGGCCAATCGCTTGGAGGCTTGGAACTCGCCTTCTGCGGCGATGATTTTAGATCGCCTTTCGCGCTCGGCTTCCGCTTGTTTGGCCATGGCCCGTTGCATTTCCTGCGGCAAGTCGATTTGTTTCACTTCGACATTGGATACCTTGATTCCCCAGGGACCGGTATGTGCGTCGATGATCTGTTGCAGCTTTTGATTTATTTTTTCACGTTGCGAGAGGAGGTCATCAAGTTCGGATTGCCCCAGGACGCTCCTCAGTGTTGTTTGCGATATCTGGGAGGTGGCGAAAAGAAAATTTTCCACCTCGACAATCGCTTTTTCCGGAGCGATCACGCGGAAGTAGACCACCGCGTTCACTTTGATCGAGACATTGTCCTGCGTGATGACATCCTGTGGGGGAACATCCATGACCACCGTGCGCAAACTGACCTTTACCATGCGGTCGATTATCGGGACAAGAACGATCAACCCTGGTCCGCGGGCACCGCGGGCCGTCAGCCGCCCGAGACGAAAAACTGCGCCCCGTTCGTATTCTCGCAAAATGCGTATGGAATTGGCGAGAATAATAATACTGAAGACGATGATCAGTACAACTTCCAGTGCAAATATTTTCATGACCATAGGGGTGTTTATTCAACAGCGGTTTCCACAAAAAGAAGCAGGTCTTTTATTGCAGCAATGCGAATCCTTGCGCCTTTCTTTATGGGCCCTGTGAGCGACTCTGCTTGCCACATTTCTCCGTGCACACGGACCGTCCCCACCGGGTTGAGCATCTCGAGCGATTCGCCGATCTCGCCGATCATTCCCTCCACGCCGGTAACAGGTTTGAGGCGTTGCGCCCGTATGCCCATGCCCAGCACGACCAAGAAGAACAGCGCGGAAAATCCCACCGCCGAAATGATCACTCCCCACGACAGGTGCTGAAATGCTAATTCCGAATCCGGGCGGATCAGCATCATCGATCCGAGCAACAGCGAAACGATAGCGCCCAGGGTGAGCATCCCGTGACTTACGATTTTGATTTCAAGCAGAAACAGGATCACTCCAAAAACGATAAGCATTAAGCCGGCGTAGTTCACCGGCAAAGTATGCATGGAATAAAAGGCGAGCGTAAGACAAATGATGCCGACAATGCCGGGAAGAATGGCGCCCGGATTATACAGCTCGAAGATCATGCCGTATAATCCCAAGAGCAAGAATATATAGGCGACGTTGGGATCACTAATCAAGTCGAGAATTTTTTCGAATGCTCCCATTTCAATCGGCTCGATCATCGCATCGCGGGTTTCAAGCGTCTTTGTTTTTGCACCGACGGTGACAGGTTTGCCGTCGATTTGATCTAGCAAGGCTTCGGTGTTTTCCGCAATCAGATCGATCACGTCTTTTTTTAGCGCTTCTTTCTCCGTTATCGAAATGCTTTTTCGAACAGACTCTTCCGCCCATTTGATATTGCGTTTGCGCTTTTCCGCAATGGAACGAATAAACGCGGCGGCATCGTTGGTAACTTTTTCACTCATCACCGTATCCAGTTTTCCCTGCAGATCCACCGGATGGGCCGCGCCGATATTCGTACCGGGCGCCATGGCAGCGATGTGAGCCGAGAGCGTGATGAAAACTCCCGCCGAGCCGGCATGCGCGCCCCCGGGAGAAACAAAGACGACGATGGGCACGGGCGACTCGAGAATATCACTGACAATGACGCGCGTCGATTTTAACAACCCGCCAGGTGTATTCAACTGGATGATCAGGCACTCTGCATTTTCCTTGCCGGCTTTTTCGATGCTGCGATGAATAAAGGCCGCCGATGCCGGGTTGATGGTCCCATCAATTTGTATGGACACAACTTTTTTCTGTGCCAACAGCAGGGATGGGATGAGCACGATGAGAACCGAAAGCCGGGTCTTCATAAAAAGGAATTTTAGTCGGACTATTCCAGTGCAGGAAGCAGGTCATCCAACGGCCTTTGCCGGAGATGATTTTCGGAGATGATGCGGACACACGTATTCCAGCGCAGGATCGGGTCGTCGTTTTTGGAGTTTGGATTGACGGCATCGGCTTTTTCGTAATACTCCATCGCTTCCGTGTACCACTCATAGGCATCGAAGTCGGAACCGTGTGTGCGGGCGTTCAGGGAGGCGCTGCCTTCGCGTTCGTGAATGATGCCTGTATAGTATAAACGGTCATATTCGTCTGCTAAGCTATTGGCAATGTCTTTCGCCTGGGTAGCTGTTTTGGAAGACGACTGCCCAAACTGGTCGGTCAGGGCCAGCAATAAAACGACAGACGCTTTTTGATGACCCGGCTCGATGGCCAGGATATCCAGGCAGATGCTTTCTGCCAATCGCGGTTGGTTGAGTAGCCGATACTGTTCGGCTTTTCCCAGGGCAGCGTCGATGCCACTTTTTGAAAGCGGCTTTAACGCAAACTCTCTTTTTTCGGTCGTCTGTGTTTGTGAGATCATGGCGTTGGGACTTAATGGTTGTTTTTTTTCTTACTGAACAAATGGAGCAGCCGCATCAGGGGATCATAGAACCTGTCGGCTACCCGTTCCTTCAAGGGGATGATCGCGTTATCCGTGATCGTTATATGCTCCGGGCACACCGTCGTGCAACATTTGGTGATGTTGCAAAGACCGATGCCGCCCGTATTTTTTAATTCTTCCCTCCGGTCTTCAACATCGAGGGGATGCATTTCCAAAGCTGCCGTATAGACCATGTGGCGCGGGCCGACAAATTCTTCATGAAGCTGATGTTCGCGCAACACGTGACAAACATCCTGGCAAAGAAAACACTCGATACACTTCCGGAATTCCTGGATCCGGTCTATATCCGACTGGGCCATTCGCCAGGTGCCGTCCGGTGCATCCGGGGGTCTGGGTTTGAATTTTTTTATTTTCTTCTTCATGCGATAGTTGACCGACACATCGGTGACCAGGTCGCGGATCACGGGAAACGCTTTCATCGGGTGGATGGTGATGGGCTTGTCCTGGGGCATATCGCTCATGCGGGTCATGCACATCAGTTTGGGATGGCCATTGATTTCCGCGGAACAAGAGCCGCACTTCCCCGCTTTACAATTCCAGCGCACCGCCATGTCGTTGGCTTGCTCGGCCTGGATCTGATGGACGGCATCCAACACGACCATGCCTTCGGAAATTTCAGTTTTATATTCCTGAAGCTGCCCACCGCTTGCATGCGTACGCCAGATTTGAAAGGTTACCGAAGCCATAAGCACTATACTTTACGTTGTGAGATGTTTGTTCCTGTTGCTGATCATTTCATTTCATTGACAATTTGTTGCAGGTCGTCGCGCATTTTTGGTTTCGTCACTTGGGTGACGGTCATTTCCCCTTTGTCGTCTTTTTTGATGTTGATATTTACTTTCCCAAAGGCATCGCTCTTTTCCGGAAAATCCTCGCGATAGTGACCACCCCGGCTTTCTTTCCTTTGAAGCGCTGCCTTTGCAATGGCCTCGGCCACGGTGATCATATGCGTTAGCTCAAGCGCGGTATGCCACCCGGGATTGTACCCCCGGTTTCCGCTGCAAGCCACGCGATTGATTTTTTCTTTTAGCAGACCGATATTTTTAATAGCCTCTTCGAGCTCCTTTCCCGTCCGGACAATGCCCACCAAGTCTTGCATCCGGTCTTGCAACTTGGATTGGATCTGAAATGGATTTTCTCCCTCAGCGCTCGATTCTCTTTCAAAAGGAGCGAGGGCCGCCGTGGCGATCTCCTGAACTTCTCGCTCATTGATTTTTCCGGCCGGTGTTTCCTTGGCGTAGGCGGCCGCATATTGTCCGGCGCGCTTACCAAACACCAGTAGATCCGAAAGGGAGTTGCCACCTAGGCGGTTGGCCCCGTGCAAACCTGCCGCGCATTCTCCTGCGGCAAAGAGACCGGGTGCGCTGGTCATCTGGCTGTCGGCATCGACTTTCACACCGCCCATAATATAATGGGTGGTCGGGCCTACCTCCATAGCTTCCTTTGTGATGTCGACACCGGCAAGTTCTTTGAATTGGTGATACATGCTGGGGAGCTTCCGCCGGATATGTTCCGTGGCATTCGGTATTTTTTCTTTTATCCAGGCGATGTCGAGGTATACTCCTCCATGCGGAGAGCCGCGTCCTTCTTTTATTTCGCGCATGATGCAGCGTGCCACATGGTCGCGCGTGAGCAACTCGGGTGGACGCTTTGCATTTTTGTCGCCTTGCGTATAGCGCCAGCCTTCTTCTTCGTCGGTCGAGGTTTGGGCGCGATAAGATTCCGGCACATCGTCGAACATAAACCGGCGACCCGCGTTGTTTCGCAGCACGCCGCCCTCACCGCGTACCCCTTCCGTGATCAGCAGGCCACGAACACTCGGGGGCCATACCATCCCGGTAGGATGAAATTGAACGAACTCCATATCGATGAGCTCTGCGCCGGCGTGATACGCTAGCGAGATGCCACTGCCCGTGCAATCCCAGCTGTTGCTGGAGATCCTGTAAATTCTTCCCATGCCTCCCGTGGCAATGATGACTGCCTTGGCATGAAACACTTTGAAGAGACCCTTCTCCCGATCGTATCCAAAAGCCCCGACAACTTTCTCGCCCTCTTTCAGCAAATTCACGATCGTGAATTCCTGGTAGATGTCCACACCGAGATGGATGGTGTAGTCTTGCAGGGTGCGGATCATTTCAAGACCGGTCCGGTCGCCCACGTGCGCGAGGCGCGGATATTTATGGCCTCCGAAATTGCGTTGCAATATCCTGCCGTCGTCCGTCCGGTCGAATACGGCGCCCCAGGCTTCAAGTTCTCTTACGCGATCGGGCGATTCCTTGGCGTGGAGTTCGGCCATGCGTTCGTTGTTCAGGTATTGTCCACCGCGGAGCGTATCGGTAAAATGAACTTTCCAATTGTCGCGGTCGTCAACATTGCCCAACGCGGCCGCTACGCCACCCTCGGCCATCACGGTATGTGCCTTTCCCAACAACGACCGGCAGACTACCGCGACCGAGACGCCGGCGGCGGAGGCTTCAATCGCGGCCCGCAACCCGGCGCCACCGGAGCCGATGACCAATACATCATGGTGATATGTTTCGTAGTTTGTCATTAGAAGATCCTCCAATCGGTCCAGATGCCCATGGAACAAAGCCGTACATAGATATCGGCAAAGGCAACGCCAAAGAGACTACACCACGCCCAGTTCATGTGTCGCTTGTTCAAACAGCTGGCGCAGTTGTAAACCTTTCGTTGCACCGGCGATTTTGAAAGCTGATCCTTAAACCCTCCCACGAGGTGACGGAACGAGTGACAACCGAACGTATAGCCGCCCAGCAGGGTAGCATTCAATGTGAGCACGATCGTGCCCACCCCAATACCAAAATGTTCCTGACCGGTCGCGGGATCGGTGAACCACAAGGCCTTCCAGGCATCATAGAAAAGAACGATGACGAAGAGTATGGCCAGGTATAGAAAATAGCGATGGGCGTTTTGCAAAATCAGTGGCAAGGAATTTTCGCCGCGGTAGGTTTTACGGGGTTCCGATACGGCACACGCCGGAGGATCGGCCCAAAACGATTTGTAATAGGCCCCCCGGTAGTAATAGCAGGTAAACCGCATACCACCCGGTGCCCAGAGGATGAGCAAAGCCGGTGAGAAGCCCAGCACCGCCGGCCACCAGGAAGGCTTGGGGCCAAACCAGCTATGGGGCGAGTTGCCAAAGATCTCGGGTGAATAAAAAGGGGAAATATAGGGACCGACCGCGTAGTGTTCACCTTGAAAAGCTGCCCAGGTGGCATAGACGATGAACGAGAAAAGACCAATAAAGACCATCAGCGGGCGTACCCACCAGAAATCTTTTCGCGCTGTTTGGCCAAAGTGATTCACGGCCAGTCGTTTTTAAGTCTTTTTCCTTCCTAACTCATTACATTTTCGGCATTAGATGAGAAATGGATTCAGGCGTTGCGAAAATCGTGTTTATTTCTCTTCACGATCCATACCTGCGAGATGTTTTAAGGCGCCTCGACGCCGCTTGATCGGCGTCGAATCCTTGTATGATGTTAGTTA
>DATDAV010000197.1:0-1862 GCA_036525235.1 Chryseolinea sp.
CTTTTCTTGGATGCCGTTCGGCCAGTGCATCACCATACCGTTGCGGGTACCGCCGAAGTCGGAGGCCACTTGCTTGGTCCAGGACCCAACTTTTGCCCAAAATTTAAGGGTTTCTATTTTTGAAAAATTGGTATAATTTGTTGTGATATAAAAGATTATGCCATTTTGGTCGAGCCTTTTCACAATGTGCCAACCAGATGACCCAGGAAAATCAAGGCTCTCAAAAATCTCTCAACAGCCGCGAAAGGCAGGAAATGACTGGCTTTGCCAGGGGATGGGTTGCCTGCAACCGGGCTTTAACCAGCTGGCCATCCTCGAACGTTAACTTCCCCGGTATCGTCATGATTTTATTGATGATACCGTACACGCCCAAATCGCCGATTTTCGCCTCAGCAGCCCAAAAATCACGGCTCCACGCCAAAATGTTGTGGGCCAAATCCGTTAACAGGACTAACGCTTCTTGTGCTTCGAATTGCTTCTTACGCCTCTTGGGTAAAAGCAGACCGCCTTTATCCGCTTTGATTTCAGTTTCGATGCTCGCACGTTCATCGTAGAGATGACTGATCTCAAGCAGATTAAGATCGAGCAATGAACAGATTAACAGGGCATGCTTGAACACATTCCTTTTAGGGTTATACCAGCATAGCACAACTGTTTGTGTGCGACAGTAATAACGATGACAAAGAGACTTCTCTACTTTAGCCACCCATTTTCGATCATCCAATGGGTACCATTCATCAATTTGAGAGGCGATCAGGGAGGCGCGTTTGCTACTTTTATGTTTGCTTAACACCTGATAGCCACGGTGAAGAAGCCAATTGATATTTTGATCATTGCCGAAACCGGCATCTAAGCGAATTAAGACCCGACTTCGTGGGTGACGATCATGGAGCTGCAACAAGACTTCAAGCTGTTTGATTGTCTCAAATAAGCTCTTTTCCGACGTCTGATTGCCTGGATACAAGAGACTGAGCAAATTTTCATGATACTGAGGGGCACTGACACGGGCGAGTTGGCGTCCACGCCCCCTTTTTTACCGCTAAAATAGCCTTTCCGGCTGCCCTCGGCGTGCTTGCTGGCAGGCAGGCCAGTGAGGTCAACATCGAGAATCAGAAGGCCCTGAGTGGTGTAGTCGTGTTGAATGGCTCGACCTTCACGCCAATAGATGGTATTGACTGCTTGACGCAATTGTGCAACATGACATCGCGTAAATTGATTGAGGGTATCGGCAACCGTGGATTGCTCAGCAAAGCACTCAAGTCCCCAACACCGAGCAAGAACTCGATCGGGACGAATACGAGTGTTGATATGAGAGATGGCCTGGCAGCCGCTCATAATACTGACCAAGCAAGTGATGAGTTTATCTTGGGATGTATATCGAATCTGCTTTTGGTTGAGATCTATCTGCTGATACAGGGGATCAAAGAACTTTCGTTGTCGCAGACGATAACCGAGCAAGGCTAAGGGCGCCCATTGTGTATTGGCCTTCATATCGGCAAATCCGAGGAATTGATGCATTGCGAAACCCTTCAACCAAAATGGAATAAAGCTTTTTGATACGCTATGTTACAGCCATTTTTCAAAAATAGAAACCCTTAAATTTTGGGCAAAAGTTGGGCCCCAGATGCCAGGCTGCGACACCTGAGGTTGCCTCTGGCAAGAGCACGACGCTGTGCATCCCGAGTTCTCGGAGGTCGCCCAGGCACTCTAAATGCGATAGCAATCCCTCTGAACCCATACGAACTGCCGCCTCCACCGGCTCCCACCCCATATCCCACAAAACGACATCAGGGCGATAGACGACAGCTCCTGCGACGATATCCGCATCGGATGCCATCTGCCCGACGACCTGACAATCTGAG
>DATDAV010000198.1:0-19025 GCA_036525235.1 Chryseolinea sp.
GTTCCATCAATTGCAGGTTGACCTGGTTGAGGTCTACGATGAGTTCTTCGTTCATCGCCTCGTTCTTTTCCGAAAGCCATTTGAGAAATCCCAGGCTGGCGGTCATGATAAAATAGGTGATGACGATCACAACGTTGGTGAAGTGATAGTTCATCAGTTTTAACCGGTCCTGCGCATAGGGCACACCAAACAAACTGTGCAGCGGGTCGTGGGCCATGAGCACGGCAAATCCGCCGAGTGCGGCGATAGCGAGTAAGGTTTTTTCCCGGAACGAGAACAGCATCCACGGAATGACACAACATCCCAACACTACAATGCGGAACGTAAAATAGTCCAACTCCTCCTGCTCTTCATAGTAGACCCATTTCGAATAGATGGACAAGGCCATCACGACCGTAGGGCTGAGGAGGCTGATCCAGAGCCGGCTGAAATTGATATAGCCTCGCAGGTTTAGGATGATCACCACCAGGGCCAGGGCGCCTATCACCGGAATCAGGTAGGTCACGATGTTGCCACCGTACCAGATGAAATAAAAGAAAGTGGCAACGAGACTTAAGGAAAAGAGAATAAGGGCAATGGCATTCGAAAGGAGAACGCCGCGCTTGTCGGGTGGTGTCCTGGCAAAACCGGCTCCGGAATAAATGAGGGCACGCAAAAAAGTCATTGAGGGTCAACGTTCTTGTGATTATCAAAGTTACGGAATTATGGAAGAAGTTCGGGGAATTTGAGTGTAGCCTGTTTGTTGACGACGGCCAGGGTCGCGCTTCTTGTCAAAATCCGGGATGGCCATCCCTTTCCTGCTTCCAATTTTATTGTACATTGTAGTGTAATATTTATTGCAGTCAGGCTTTATGGATAAATTTGATCTGGTGGTCATCGGGGCGGGTCCTTCCGGATACGCAGCAGCCATGCGTTCCCTCGATTTCAAGAAAAAAACATTGCTTATTGAAAAGAACAAAGTGGGTGGCGCGGGCGTCACCAACGGTGCGCTCTCATCCAAAACCTGGTGGGAATTGTCGCGCGAGACCGCGTCGTTCAGGAAGAATCTGAAACGCTTCAACCTGAAGGTGCCCAGCATCAACTATAAGGAGATCCAGGACGAGGTGGCCAGCGCCGTGGAAGAGCGCAAGGGTATGCTGGAGGAACACCTGCACCTGATGAAGGATTCGCGCTACACCGATTTGCTGAGCTTTCGCAAAGGCAGCGCCCGCCTCATCAGCTCGCACGAGATCGAGATCGACACGGGTGCCTACGAAAAAGAGATCGTTTGGGCCGAGCACATTATACTAGCCACGGGCAGCCGTCCAAGGTATTTACCCGAACTTCCCATCGACGAAAAGATCGTGATGACCAGCGAGGGCATCGAAGACATGGAAGATTTTCCGGAGAGCATGGTGATCGTGGGAGCGGGGGTGATCGGTTGTGAATACGCCACCATCTTTTCGGGCTTTGGCAAAACAAAAGTTCACCTCATCGACAAAGGTGCCCGCATCTTGCCGTTCGAAGACGAGGACATCGTGCGGGTGATCGAGCGCAACATGGAAAACAACGGCGTGCTCATCCACCGTAACTCGCGCCTTATCAACATGGAGATCAAACATGGCCGCGTAGAATACACCCTGGAATACGACGACGGCACAAAAGGTACGTTCAACGTAGCCAAGGCGTTGGTGGCCGTGGGTCGCACACCCAACTATGAGGAGCTTTGGGACGACGGCGTGAACATCAGCATCTCCAAACGCGGCATCGAGGACAACGACACGCAGACCAACATCACCAACATCTATGCGGTGGGTGACATTACTGCCGACATCTCATTGGTGAACGTGGGCGAGTTGGAGGGGCGTTATGCCGTCGAGAAAATATTCGGCAACCCGCTGCGTAAACTCATCTACGAGAACATCAGCACCATCATGTTCCTGAATCCGGAAGTGGCCAGCGTGGGCGTGAACGAAACCCAGGCGCGCGAACGGGGCCTCGACTATAAAGTGGCCACGCTCGACTACAGCTGCATTCCCCGCGCCATTGCCAAACGCAATACACAAGGCTTCATCAAGATGCTGGTCACCAACGACGATCAAATGAAGATCCTCGGGCTGAAGATCATCGGCAATCATGCGTCCAGCGCTATACAAGCCGCGGCGCTGCTCATTAGTATGGACAAGGGAATCGAAGAGCTTGCCGAGTGTGTCCATCCCCATCCATCCATCACGGAAGGCATCCAGGAATGTGTCCGTATGCTGTTGGGAAAATCAATGTTTAAACCCGACGCATTGAAAGGGAAGATATCCTGCCGCACGAGTACCGGTGGAGTGTATCAGGATATTCATTTTTAAGGCCATCTGCGCTTCGGCGGGCGATTTTACTTTTGTCGTTTCTTTAAAACAGTCAGCACGTCATCCAGAGAGTGATTCTTCGCCGCCAGTAAAACCAGGTAGTGATACATGAGGTCTGCCGCTTCGTTGAGGAAGAGTTCTGTATTATTGTCCTTCGCCTCGATGATGAGTTCAACGGCTTCTTCACCGACTTTCTGTGCTACTTTATTAATGCCTTTTTGAATGAGCGAAGTAGTGTATGACGCCTGCGTCGGATTGTTCTTTCTATCTTGAATGATCTGTTCCAACGCAGCAAGATCCCAGCGCTCATTTTTTTCATTGAAGCACGTATCGGCCCCTGTATGGCAAACGGGACCTTCGGGATTTACTTTTATAAGCAACGTATCATTGTCGCAGTCTATCGTGATGTCAACCAGGTGGAGGAAGTTGCCTGAGGTTTCGCCTTTGGTCCAGAGCCGTTGTTTGCTGCGGCTGAAGAAAGTCACCCGCTTCTCCTGAAGCGTTTTTTGATAAGCTTCTTCATTCATGAACCCCAGCATGAGCACGCGCAGGGTTTTCACATCTTGTATGACGCAGGGCACGAGGCCGTCTTGTTTGCTGAAGTTTATGGCGAGATCATTCATGGCGTTTCAATTTTTTTGTAGTACTCTTTAATGGATCAGGGGCGGATCACGATGTTCTTCTCATCGAGGAACGATTTTAGTTCGGGTATTTTTACTTCCCCGAAGTGAAAGATGCTGGCGGCCAATGCCGCGTCTGCTTTGCCCAAAACAAAGGCATCGATAAAATGTTCTTTGTTGCCGGCGCCACCGGAGGCGATGACGGGTATTTGCAAGAGGGCGTTAAGTTTATTCAGCGGGTCGATAGCAAACCCGTTTTTGGTGCCATCGTGGTCCATGCTGGTGAAGAGGATCTCGCCCGCGCCGCGTTCTTGTCCCTCCTTGGCCCAGGAGAAAAGTTTTTTGTCGGTGGGCATTTTGCCGCCGTGGGTGTGTACCGTCCATTGGTTGTCGATCTTGCGGGCGTCGATGGCCAGCACGATGCATTGCGCACCGAAGGCTCGCGACAGGTCGTCGATCAGCTGTGGATTTCGGACGGCGGCGGAGTTGATGCTCACTTTGTCGGCACCCGCTTCCAACAACGGCGCCACATCCGCCACAGAACTGATGCCGCCGCCTACGGTGAACGGAATGTTGATGTGACGGGCAATGTCCTTTACCAGGGAAGCAAATGTTTTGCGTTCTTCGTTAGTGGCCGAGATGTCGAGGAACACCAGCTCGTCAGCACCCTGACGCGCATAGGTGGCTCCCAGCTCTACCGGGTCGCCGGCGTCGCGGATGTTGACGAAGTTCACACCCTTCACGGTGCGGCCGTCTTTGATATCCAGACAGGGAATGATTCGTTTGGTCAGCATGCCGGCGTTATAAAGTAGTTAGTTCTTCCAAAGTGATTTTGCCTTCGTAGATGGCCTTGCCCACGATGACGCCGTCGGCGCCGATGCGTTTCAATTCTCTGAGGTCGTCCAGGTTGCTCACGCCGCCGCTGGCCACGAGATGCAGTTGGGGGAAGCTCATGAGAATGTTTTTATACAATTCAATGTTCGGTCCCTTCAACATACCGTCGGTGCTGATGTCGGTGCAGGTAACATACTCGATGCCGTTGCGCGTATAGTCCTTCAGCAGTGAAGCGAGGGTGAGGGGTGTGCTTTCCTGCCACCCGCTGATGGCCACGTAGTCGCCTTTGACGTCGGCACTGAGAATGATCTTGTCTTTACCGAACTTGGTGATCCACGAGATCACTTTCAGCGGCTCCTTCACCGCGACGCTTCCCAGGTTCACTTGCTTCACACCGAGGTTGAGCAATCGTTGCACTTCTTCTTCTGTTTTTATGCCACCCCCAAAATCAACGGTGAGCGACGTGGCTTTGCAGACGGCTTCCACCACACTCCAGTTGACGACCTTGCCGGCTTTGGCGCCGTCGAGGTCAACCACGTGGAGGTCGGTCAGACCGGCTTCTTCAAAGGAGCGGGCCACGGACACGGGATCTTCGTGGTATATTTTTTTCTGAGCGTAGTCGCCCTGGGTGAGGCGTACACATTTTCCGTCGATAATGTCGATAGCAGGAATGATTCTCATGGTGTCAAAGGGCTAGGAAACTTTTTAATACCCGTTCGCCGGTCTCTGCCGATTTTTCCGGGTGAAATTGTACGGCGTAGAAATTGTCTTTGTGCATGGCGGCGCTGAACGGTGCGATGTATTCCGTTGTAGCCGACGTGTGTGAGTTCACGGGAACATAAAAACTGTGTACGAAATAGGCATACTGATGATCCACACTGCGATCGATCCAACTGTCGCTCAGGGTGAGGTTGTTCCATCCCATGTGGGGAACCTTCAGGTCGCCTTGCGGGATGAATCGCTTTACCGTTTCGCTAAAGATGCCCAGGCATTCGGTGTTGTTCTCTTCCGAGAACGTGCACATCAACTGCATGCCCAGGCAAATGCCGAGCACGGGTTGCTTCAACGCGGTGATCACCTGGTCCAGTTTATGTTCGCGGAGATAGCGCATGGTAGTGCTCGCTTCGCCCACGCCGGGAAAGATCACTTTGTCGGCCTTTCGGATTTCGTCCGCGTTGTCGGTGATGGCAAAGTCGACACCCAGCCGCTCCAGCGCGAAGGACACGGATTGGATGTTGCCGGCGTTGTATTTTATGATGACAAGCTTCATGCTGTATTGGTCTTGATGTTAAAGAACTCCCTTGGTCGTGGGCAGTTGGTTGCCTTCGCGCTTCACCGCCATCTTGATGGACTTGGCAAAAGCCTTGAAGATGGCTTCGATCTTGTGATGCTCGTTGTCGCCTTCCGCCTTGATGTTGAGATTGCTCTTGGAGGTGTCGGAAAATGATTTAAAGAAATGGAAAAACATTTCCGTGGGCATCTCGCCGATCTTTTCGCGCTTGAACGCTGCATCCCAAACCAACCAAGGTCGTCCGCCAAAATCGATGGCCGCTTGCGCCAGGCAGTCGTCCATGGGCAGGCAGAAGCCATAGCGTTCAATGCCGCGCTTGTTGCCGAGGGCTTGGAGGAAAGCCTCTCCCAAGGCAAGGGCCGTATCTTCAATGGTGTGATGCTCGTCGATGTGGAGGTCGCCCTTCACCGCAATGTCGAGGTCCATGTTGCCATGGCGCGCCAGTTGGTCCAGCATGTGATCGAAAAATCCCAAGCCGGTGCTGATGCGTGATTTGCCCTGACCATCGAGGTTTAGGGTGATGCGAACGTCGGTTTCTTTCGTGGTGCGCGTCACCGTGCCGATGCGGTCGGGTGTGGCGACATGTTTATAGATGTCGTTCCACGACGTCGTGATGAGTGAGCAAAAATCCGTGAGGCCTTTTTGGGCAATGGTTTCCTGGAGGCTGCCGTTGTTGATGAGAATCCCTTTTGCACCCAGGTTCTTGGCGAGCTCAACGTCCGTGACGCGATCGCCGATGACATAGGAGTTGGCCAGGTCGTATTGCCCGTTGAAGAATTCCGTGAGCATGCCCGTGCCCGGCTTTCGGGTGGGTTTATTTTCTTTTGAAAAAGAACGGTCTACGAAAATTTTGGTAAAGACGATGCCCTCGTTTTCAAAGGCCTTCAGCATCTTGTTTTGCGCCGGCCAAAACGTTTCTTCCGGGAAGCTTGACGTGCCCAATCCATCCTGGTTGGTCACGATCACCAATTCATAGTCGGTGTCGCGGGCGATCTTGGCGAGGCCGTTGAATACGCCAGGGTAATATTCCAGTTTTTCGAGGCTGTCGATCTGTTCGTCGGCGGGTTCGAGGATGAGGGTGCCGTCGCGGTCGATGAAGAGTACTTTTTTCATGCAGTATATTTTTTCAGGGCCGCCAGCAGCCGTTGGTTTTCTTCGGGTGTGCCGATGGTGATGCGCAGACAGTTGTAGCACAGCGCCACCCGGGAACGATCCCTGACAATGATGCCTTGGTTCATCAGGTATTCGTAGGCGCCATGAGCATCCTTCACTTTTGCCAGCAGGAAGTTGGCGTCGGAGGGATAAACATGTTCCACGAGCGAAAGTTGTTGCAGCGCCTTGGCCATGACTCCGCGCTGCTTCACCACTTCCTTCACCCAGGCTTCTTTTTGCTGCACGTTTTCCAGCGCATCCAAGGCCAGCTCCTGGGTTCGGATGTTCACATTGTACGGGTATTTGATCTTGTTGAGCACGCGGATGATCGCTTCGGAGGCGAAGCACATCCCCAATCGCAATCCGGCCAGACCCCAGGCTTTAGAGAACGTTTGGAGCACCACCAGGTTGGGATAGTGTGCGAGTTCCTGCACAAAGCTTTTGCCAGTGGCAAAGTCGATGTAGGCCTCGTCGATGACCACGATGCCATAGAAGCGTTTCAACACTTCCACGATCTTGGCGGTACTCAGCAGGTTGCCCGTGGGGTTGTTGGGACTGCAGAGGAAGAGCACCTTGGTGGTGGCGTCGAATGTTTTTGGGAAGGCATCCAGGTCGAGATCGAAATCGGGGGTGAGCAATACCTGCTGCACGTTGACGGCGTTCACTTCGGCGCAGACGGAATACATGCCATAGGTCGGGTCGGTGATGAGGATCGAGTCCTGGTTGGGTTCGCAGAACGCGCGGATGATGAGGTCGATGCCTTCATCGCTGCCGTTGCCGAGGAAGATCTGCTCGGGCTTCACGCCTTTGAGGGCGGCCAGCTTTTCTTTGACGCGCCACTGCAGCGGGTCGGGATAGCGATTGTAAGGCGAAGGGTAAGGATTTTCGTTGGCGTCGAGAAAGATCTCCGCGGTGCCTTTGAACTCGTCGCGTGCCGACGAGTAGGGCTTCATGTTGAGAATGTTCTTGCGCACCAGGGCTTGGATGTCCATGGAATATTTTCTTTTGAGCGTGGTTTATTTCAGACTGTCAAGACGAACGCGGATGGCCATTTTGTGACCCTCCAGTTGTTCGGCTTCCGCCATTTTTTCTACGACCGGACCCAGGTTGCGGAGCCCTTCTTTGGTGAGCTGTTGATAGGTGATGTATTTCACAAAGCTCTCCAGCGCCACACCGGCAAAGGCCTTGGCGTGGCCGTTGGTGGGCAGGGTATGGTTGGTGCCGGAAGCATAGTCACCGATGGCTTCGGGCGAATAGTTCCCCAGGAACACCGAACCTGCATTGACGATCTCGGAGGCAATACCCTCCGGATCATTCATATTGATGATGAGGTGTTCCGGTGCGTAGGCATTCACAAAATCGATAGCCTCTTTCTTGGACAAGATCACGACGCGGCTGTTTAGCAACGCCTTCTCGGCAATGGCCTTGCGGGGGAGTATGCTGAGTTGTTGTTTGATTTCTTGTTGAATCGCTGCCACATTCTTGTCGTTGTTGAGGACGAGGATCACCTGGCTGTCTTCGCCATGTTCGGCTTGCGACAACAGGTCGGCCGCAATAAACGATGCCACCGCCGACTCATCCGCCATCACCAGCACTTCCGAAGGGCCCGCCGGCATGTCGATGGCCACGCCTTCTTCCACGACGAGTTGTTTGGCTTTGGTTACGTATTGATTGCCGGGTCCGAAGATCTTGTACACATTCGGAATGCTCTCCGTGCCATACGCCATGGCCGCAATCGCTTGCGCGCCACCGGCCTTGAATATTTTCTTGACGCCCACCAGCTGTGCGGCAAACAAAATGGCAGCATTGATCTTCCCGGATTTGTCAGGCGGCGAACACAGCACCACTTCGCGACACCCTGCGAGCTTCGCCGGAATGCCCAGCATGAGCACCGTGGAGAACAACGGCGCAGATCCTCCCGGAATATAAATTCCTACTTTGTCGATGGCCACCGCCTTGCGCCAGCAGGTAACGCCCGGCGTAGTCTCGACCACAACCGGCTCCCGCTTCTGCGCGGCATGGAATTTCTCGATGTTGGCCGCCGCCGTTTGAATGGCCTTTTTCAAATCTTCCGGTAGCGAAGCCGTTGCCTCCGCGAGCTCTGCCTCCGAAACCTGCAGCGCCCCCACCGAAACCTTATCAAACTGAAGCGTAAGTTCTCTCACCGCGCTATCGCCCGATTTCTTCACCCGATTCAAAACATTGCGAACAGCACCTTCCAAAAACTCCAACTCCAACTGCGGCCTTTGCAAAAGCGCAGACCAGCTTTCCCTTACAGGATTGTCAAATATTTTCATAAGTACTCAATTTTAGATCTTTGCGTCAACTTTGCGCTCTTTGCGCCTTTGCGGTTAAAAATGACTATACGATCATCTTCTCAATAGGAATAACAAGAATACCCTCCGCTCCACACTCCCGAAGCAAATCGATCTTCTCCCAAAAATCATTCTCATCCACCACCGAATGCAACGAACTCCACCCTGGCCGGCCCAATGGAATGATGGTCGGGCTCTTCATGCCCGGAATAACCGTCGTGATCTTCTCGATCGACTCATTCGGACAATTCATCAGGATATACTTATTATTCTTCGCCTTCTTCACCGCCTCGATGCGAAATAAAAGCTTGTCGAGTATTTTTTGCTTTTCCGGACCGAGTTCGGGATTGGCAATGATCACCGCTTCCGATTGCATGACGGTTTCCACTTCTTTCAGCCCATTGCCCAGCAGCGTGCTTCCCGTGCTCACAATATCGCAGATGGCATCGGCCAACCCTATGCCTGGAGCAATTTCAACGGAGCCGCTGATCTCGTGGATGCCGGCCGTGATGTTGTGTTTCTGCAGAAAATCCTTGACGATGTTGGGGTAGGAGGTGGCAATGTTTTTTCCCTGGAGAGAGGCAATGCCGCCGTACGTTTCGGAGCGGGGAATGGCGATGGAGAGGCGGCACTTGGCGAAGTCGAGACGTTTCACGATCTGGTTCTTCTTTTTCTTTTCGGCGAAAACATTTTCGCCTACCAGACCCACATCGGCCACTTTGTCTTCGACGTATTGAGGAATGTCATCATCGCGGAGGAACAATACTTCCACGGGGAAATTGCGGGCCTGGGTTTTGAGCTGGTCTTTGCCATTGCTAAAGGAGAGGCCGCTTTCTTTGAGGAGTTCGAGTGAACCTTCTTGAAGGCGTCCGGATTTTTGAATGGCGATGCGAAGTAAGGTGTTCATTTTTTTATTCAGCATTAACTAGGTAAAACAAAAAAGGCTTGCCACACGTGGTGACAAGCCTTTTGAAAATCTTTTATGATTAATCAAGATACAGCCGCGCCACGCATCGTGTGCTTCACATGATGATGGTGGTGGTTGCTGTTGTTGATGGCGTTTCTCATTTGCGGGTGCTAAGAAATCAAATAGTTCTTTAATCTCAAAATTTTGGCTCGCATAAAAAGGAAAAAGGTCGTTTTTCATTCTATCGTGCTTAGTTTTGGGACCGTACGCTAGTTAGCTTGCGGGGTGTTTTGTTGGGAGGACCCGCCAAGGAATAGGAGTGGAAAGCCCGGCCCAGACTTTTGTCGGGGGTGATGGGGAAGCGGAATGTGATTTGTTGGTGGGACACCAACAAATGTTGATCGGTGTTTGGGAATGGAAGGGGCAAGGGGGTGGATGGACTTGTAATGGATAGCCCGCCCCGAACGTACCGTGGGTATACTCAATAGAGAGCCGGTCATACGTTTGGTACGGGCGGGCCCGACCCGAGGTACGAGGGGCTGCCAGATCACGAACACCAACTTTGAAGGTTACGAACGAACGTTAACCGGCCCTGGTTTAGGTTGCAGTGATTTTAAAATGAATTTATAGTTCTATACGTATGAAGAGAGGGATTATCATGATGTTGGGTGTGTTGTTGCTGGCCTGCAGCGACAGCAAGGAGACCCGGTTGCAGCGTTTCTTGTTGCAGAGTAACGATATGATCAAAAACCAGAAGGAGGATGAGGCTGAGCACTATTTGCGGGAAGCGCTGAAACTCGATTCGTGTTTTGCCGACGCCTGGAACAACCTGGGGACCCTGCATTTTAACAAACTGAAATACCAGGAAGCGCTGGATGATTACGATCATGCCATTGCCTGTCACCCCGATTACCTCGATGCCTATTTCAATCGCGCCAACACGGCCTATGAGTTGAAGGAATATTACCGGGCCATGAAAGACATCGACTATGTGATCAAGCATAAGCCCGATACGGCCGTCGCCTATTTTTCAAAGGGGCTGATCCATACACGGCTGCGGGAATTCGATCGCGCACAGGAGGCCTTCAAAATGGCCGGCGTGATGGACAGCAAGAACGCCGAGATTTGGGTGAACCTGGGTACGGTGTACTATTACAAAAAACAATACGACAGCGCGCGCCTGAACTTTGAACGTGCGTTGCGCCTGAATCCCAAAGAAGCCAATGCCTACAATGCATTGGCGATGGTGGACATTGAACTGGAAAAATATGATGACGCCAGAAAGCAGTTAGCAGAAGCGCTGACCCTGCAACCTCAAGACCCTTTCTTTTTGAACAACCGCGGATACATCGCGCTGCTGACCGGCGATGTGGAGAACGGACGCAAAGACATTGACCTGAGCATTGGGTTGGATCCTTACAACGGTTGGGCTTATCGGAACAAGGGCATTTATTATCTGTTGACCCACCAGGAAAAAGAGGCGATCCGTCTGTTCAAGCAAGCCGAGGAGATGGATCCCTTCATCGACCGCATCTATGTTTATTTGGGCGATGCCCTCCGGTTGTCGGGCGATGCGACGGGTGCGTGTTCCTATTACGCCAAGGCGGTGACGCGGGGTGAAATGCCGGCGGATAAGCTGCCGTCCCCTTGCCGCTGACCTGGGGGGTGGATGCATTCATCGGGCATCCTGTTCTAAAAAAAATGGCCGGTCTGAAATATTCCCGCAATGGATTGAGACGCAATTTTTCCGCAGAAGCCGGCGTGTAAAGCGCATCCCAAACCGGCTTTCGCCTTGTGCGCTGTTTCCTTTTTCGTTAAGTTTAGATTACCTTAATGTTGCTTAAGTACGGGAAGCATGCAACCTAAACTGAAAAACCTTGTTGATCTCGTAGCCTCGGGTGATCCGCTTGCTTTTCGCGAGCTCTTCGACCGGTTCGCGGGCAAGGTGCATGCCTTCGCCTTGAAGCTTACCCACAATGACACGACGGCGGAGGAAATTGTCCAGGAGGTTTTTCTAAAAATCTGGTTGCATCGCGAAGGCCTGACGGCTATTGACTATTTCCCTTCCTACCTCTATACCATCACGCGTAACCATGCCTTTAATGTGTTGAAACATATGGCGCATGAGGCGCATGCCAAGCAAGCCCTGGAAAAAGTGCTGGTGAAAACTCATGAAGAAACGGAAGAGGCCGTGATCTACGAGGACTATCAACGGTTGCTCGATCATGTGATCGACCGGCTTCCCCCCAAACAACGGCAGGTGTATAGCCTTTGCCACCAACAGGGTCTCAAATACGAAGAGGTGGCGCACCGTCTCAACATTTCGCGCCTCACCGTGAAGACCCACATGCAGCAAGCGCTGCGCACCATCAAGACGCATTTCAGCAGCACGATGGGCCTTTGGCTGGTCAGCCTGGTCTCCTGGTTCGAATAGAACTTGGATTAGGATAGTCAATTCGTGCAGGTTTTTGCGCCGGGAAAAAATACCGCCAACTTTTTTTGTGTCCTCACTACTCCTGTTCGCGCTGCCGATTGTCTTAATAGTATATCCTAAACCCGGAAGCCATGGACCAAGCGCGGTTGTTGTATCTTTTTCAGCGGTATGTTGACGACACGTGTTCAGACGCTGAAAAACAGGAATTGATGCAAACCCTGGCTGCGCCCGCCAGCGACGAGGCGTTGCAAGCCTTAATGGATAAGTTGTGGGAACAGCTTCCGGAGAACGGAAAACTGTCGGCCGAGAAGACTGAGCGGATCTTGGAACGCATTCTGCCGGCGTCCCACCCCCACATCGCGCAGCCCCTCCAAAAACAACGCACATTCTTTGGCCCCTGGATGAAAGTGGCCGCCGCCGTTACGCTGGCCTTGCTGGCCGGCGCCGTTTGGTATGGCAGGACTTCGCTGAAAGATGAATCACCATACATCGCCCAAGCTTCGCAGCCTTCCGCCTCCGAGCATCAATTTTTGAAACTTCCCGATGGCAGCACCGTGGTGTTGAATGCCGGAAGTCATTTGGAATATCCATCATCGTTTGAAGGCATGGGCCGCCGCGAGGTGCTGTTGAGAGGAGAGGGGTATTTTGATATTAAACACGATGCGTCCATGCCTTTCATCGTGCGGACCGGGAACCTGACCACTACCGTGTTGGGCACAGCTTTTAACATCAAAGCCTACGATAACGAGGAGAATATTACCGTGACCGTGACCCGCGGCAAAGTGCAAGTGAGCGATGAAGGCCGCTCCCTGGGTGTGATCACTCCAAACCAAGAGATCACCTTCGACAAGATAGACCGGCAGAGCCAGCAGCGCTCCGTGGACAGCAACAACGCCATTGCCTGGAAGTCCCATGATATTTTCTTCGACGACATTACCCTGCAGGAAGCCGCGGCGCAATTGGAAGGGCGCTTTCACGTGAGCATCCGTTTCGAAAACGAGAAGACCCGGCATTGCCGCTTCACGGCGACTTTCCTGAATGGCGAAGACCTGGATCAGATCCTGCAGATCATCTGCGAGTTCAACGGTTCGAACTATGTGCGCGACGCGTCGGGGAACATGTTGATAAAAGGAAACGGGTGTTGAACGGCAAACTTGATGCGATACCAACCTAACCTAAGCGATATGAAAATAATACTTAACCTAAGCTCGTAGTCTTTGGTGCCTCTCTGCCCAGGGCAGGGAGGCCCAAAAATGTGCCTGCCACTCGACTGGCATCGGTGGCAGGCTGTTTTAAATAATTCTGC
The DNA here is from genome assembly GCA_036525235.1 of Chryseolinea sp. Lineage (GTDB taxonomy): Bacteria > Bacteroidota > Bacteroidia > Cytophagales > Cyclobacteriaceae > Chryseolinea. The sequence continues at coordinate 13,196 of DATDAV010000198.1, forward strand.
ATCACTTAAAACATCTCAAAAGTATGAATTTTTCTGTATCAAAAGCAGAAGGAGGACGGCCGTGCGGGCGTGCGCGAAACCTGGCACGGTGGTTCCGGAACCCTTACCTACGACAGCTTATGCGCATCAGTGTGTTCTTATTGGCGATTTCATTGACCAGCATCGACGTTTTGCTGGCCACGCCCGGTCATGGGCAGAATGCCGAGAACGCCACCACCATCACGCTGGAATTGAAAGACGAATCGCTGGAAACGGCATTGAAACGGATCGAGAACCTCACACCGTTCCGCTTTGTGTATCGCAATGAAGAAATAAGAAATATCAATCACCTCACGCTGGCCAGCGCCCGGCGCACGGTCCCTGAAACCCTCTCGCTGCTGCTGGAAAATACGGCTTTCACGTACCGGCAGATCCGCAAGAATATTCTCATCGTTCGTAAAGAACAGGGAAGCGTCACCGACGAGCGCCCTGCAGTCATTGACCAAACCATCTCCGGCAAGGTGTCGGACGGTGAGGGCGGGATGTTGGCGGGCGTGAGCATTGTGTTGCAAGGCACCACCACAGGCACGACCACCGACGCGGACGGCGCGTACAAACTGACCGTGCCCGACGGTGGCGGTGTGTTGCTGTTTTCTTTTATTGGCTTCAAAACGGAAGTAGTATCCATCGACAACCGCTCGGTGATCGACGTAGCGCTGACTCAGGATATTCACGCCTTGACGGAAGTGGTGGTCACTGCCCTCGGCATTACCCGCGAAGAGAAGTCGTTGGGCTATGCTACACAGGAAGTGAAGGGCCAGAATCTTACCTACACCAAAGAACAGAACGTGCTGGGCTCCTTGTCCGGCAAAGTGGCCGGGGTGCAGGTAACAGGCTCACCCGGTTCCAGCATGGGCGGCACACAAAAGATCAAGATCCGCGGCGTGAACCTGCTGGACGGCACCAACGAACCCTTGATCGTGCTGGACGGCACACCGATGTCGAACCAGAATTTTTCAGAACGCAACGGCCAGGACTATGGCAATATCATTCAGGACATCAACCCGGACGATGTTGAATCGATCAACGTATTGAAAGGTCCCGCCGCCTCGGCGCTCTATGGCCTACGGGGACAGAATGGTGTGATCATGATCGTGACCAAAAAAGGATCGCGCGGCGCCCGCAAGGTGAACGTGGACTACAGCGGTGCGTTCTCCGTGGAGAAAGCCGGCAACTTCATGCCCAACCAAAACCTGTACGGCGGGGGCAGCACCCAGACGTTCAGCAAACTGGCCGATGGCACACCCTATGCCAACACCAGCGTGGACGAAAGCTGGGGACCCAAAATGGACGGCACCCCCGTGCGCCAGTTCTACAGCTTCTATCCCGACGATCCCGACTATGGCAAAACCACGCCCTATGTGCCACACCCCGACAACATCAAAGATTTTTATGAGTTGGGCCACACGCAGAACAACAACATCTCGGTGAGCGGCGGTGGCGCCAATTCATCTTTCCGCCTCAGTTATAACCGCACCACTACTTCTGGTGTGCAGCCCAACACGTGGTTGAAGCGAAACAACCTGGGGTTGAATGCATCGCTGGATATCACCAACAAGCTGACCGTCTCCACCAGCCTCAACTACGCCAACAACCGCGGTCAACGCCCAGCCCAGGGCTATGACTATGGCACGACCTATTTCAACCAGTGGTTTCAGCGGAGCATCGACATGAAGAAGCTGAAGAACTATAAATATCCCGACGGCTCATTCCTGCACTGGAACTTGAACAGCCCCAGTGGCGACGGTACCATCGACACGGAGGCGCTCTACTGGAACAATCCATACTTCGATGCTTATGAAAATTTTTCGCAGGACAGCCGCGACCGTTATTTCGGCAATGTGGCCCTGAGCTACCAATTGTTGCCGTCGTTGAAATTGGGTGGCACGATCCGCTCGGATATGTTCACGCAGAACATTGACAACCGCACAGCGGCGGGCGGCCGGTATTTGTCGGAATACTCCATCGGAAAATATCAGAATCAGGAAATGAACTATGAGTTCCTGGCACAATTCTCCAAGACCTGGGGCAGCCTTTCGCTGAACGCCAACGCCGGCGCCAACCTGATGCACCAGAAATACACCTACCTCTTCCAACGCACCACGGGTGGGTTATCGACGCCGGGCTTTTATAACATCGCTGCTTCCGTCGATCGCCCCTACGTGGAATCGTATCTGCGTGAGAAAGAGATCCGCAGCTTGTTTGCCATGGTGTCGCTTGGCTACAAGGATACCTGGTTCCTGGACGCCTCGCTGCGCAATGACAACTCCTCAACGCTGCCCACGAGCAACAATTCCTATTGGTATCCGTCGGTGTCGGGAAGCGCGGTGTTTAGTGAGCTGCTAAACTGGCAACCGCTCAGCCTCGGTAAGTTTAGGGCGAGCTATGCCATGGCGGGTGGTGACTTAAGCCCGTATCAGACCACCTACTTTTATGAAGTAGGCACCGTCTATGCCGACCCCGACCGCACGGTGAACTCATTGTACGTGCCGGATGAATTGAACAATCCCACGCTGAAGCCGTCGTTCAGCAACTCGTATGAAACCGGCCTCGACCTGAAGTTCTTCAACAATCGCGTGGGTATGTCGTTTACGTTGTATTTGCAGCGCAACAGCAATCAGATCCTCACCCTGCCCGTGTCGGGCGCCAGCGGATACACCACCACCATCATCAACGCCGGCCTGATCGAGAACAAAGGCTTTGAGCTTACGCTGATGGCCGCGCCCATTCGCAGCAGCAAGTTCAATTGGGACATGACCTTCAACATCAGCCGCAACCGCAGCATGGTGAAGGAACTGTATAACGATGGCACCATCGACATCAACAACTTCCTCATCGCCAGCAACACCTATGCAGGCCGCACGGTCTCGGTGAACGCGCACGTGGGAGAGGCCTATGGCAATCTCATCGGTCAAGCGTATGCACGCGACCCTGCTACGGGAAAAATAATGTTGGGCGATAACAACCTGCCGCTCTATGAAACCAACCACAATTTTGGCACCGTGCTGCCCGACTACACGGGTGGTTTTCAAAACACGTTCACCTATGGGCCCGTGAGCCTCAACGCCATGATCGACTTCCAGGCCGGCGGTCAATTCTTTAGCTGGACCAAAATGCTTTCCGTGAAATCGGGACAAGGCGTGGAAACCGCGGCCATCAATCAAAACGGGAAAAATGTTAGAGACCCCGTTGCAGAAGGTGGCGGTGTGCAAGTGAACGGCATCTCAAAATCTACGGGCGAGGAAGTGACCACGTTCGTGGATGCCAAAGCCTACTACCGGAACAACCTCGGCCGCGACATTTATGAAGAGTGGCTGTATGATGCCTCCTTTATCCGCTTGCGTGAATTGAAAGTGGCCTACACCTTCTCGCGCGATATGCTGGGCAAACTTCCGGTGCGATCGGTAAGCGTGGGCTTCATTGCCCGCAACCCGCTCATGATCTGGCAAAAGGCGCCCAAGGGATTGAACCCTGCGGAGCTAGCCAATGGCAAGGAGCCCATCAGCTGGCTGGAGACCGGTCAATTGATCACGGTGCGTTCCTATGGTGTGAGTTTAAATGTTTCCTTCTAATGCAGATCCACATGAAAAGAATATACCTCATCGCTCTTGTGCTCATGGTCGTGTCGGGTTGCAACAATTTCGACGACGACATCAACAAGAACCCCAACAAGCCGAGCACGGCGTCGAACACGCAGCTGCTGGCGGAAGCCATGCGCCACTTGCCCGAGACGGCTTCCGGCGCTTCGGGCAACCTGTATGTGCAACACTGGTCGGAGGCGGAGTACATCACGCTTTCGCGCTACGACAATGTGTTTTATAATTTTTACGACTGGTACTCCGAACCGCTGGCCAACATCGAGGCCGTGATCACGTCCACCACGCTCAACGCCAACGAGGGCCCCATCCCAAACCAACTGGCCGTGGCTAAGGTGATGAAAGCCTACTTCTTCTGGTACATCACCGACCGCTGGGGCGACTTGCCCTACGCCGAAGCGTTGAAAGGACGGGAGAATTTTACGCCGGCCTACGACACCCAGGAAACCATCTACAATTCCCTCTTCGCCTTGCTGGACGAGGCCGACGCCCAATTCGTCGCCGGCGACATCAGCAACGACATCGTCTATGACGGCGACGTGGACCAATGGAAAAAACTGGGCAACACGATCCACATGTTGATGGCCCTGCGGTTGTCGAAGATCGCCGCAGACAAGGGCAAGGCCGAATTCAACAAAGCCCTGGACCGCGGCATCCTGGAATCCAACGACGACAACCTGGTGTATCGCCATTTGGCGGACGCCAACAACTGGAACGCCTGGTATGATGTGTTCGATCAGCAAAACCGCTATTGGTACGCCGTCAGCGAAGCCTTGGTGAACTACATGCAGCCCGTGGGAGATCCCCGGTTGCCCACTTTTGCCAACACCAATGACGATGGCGACTATGTGGGTCTGAAGTATGGCCTTACAGGCGAAGAGGTGAACACCGGCGACTATGAAAAAGAAAAGATCTCGATGCTGGGCGACGCCATGCGGCAGCCGACTACCGCGGTCTACATCGTAACGTTTGCCGAAGCGTTGTTTGCCCAGGCCGAAGCCGCTAAACTGGGATGGATCGGCGGCAGCGATGCAGCCGCCGAACAGTTCTATAACGACGCCATCCTAAACTCGGTAAAACAATGGAACAACGACGACGATACGGGCGTGAGCGACATGATGCTACAAGCCGGCATACCCTATGATCCCGCCGAGGCCATAAAGCAGATCAGCTACCAGCGCTGGGTACATTTGTTCATGAACGGCTATGAAGCCTGGGCCGAATGGCGCAGGACCGGCTTCCCCGAGCTGCAGGCGCCCACCGACAACAACGGGCGCGAGATCCCGCGGCGCGAAGGATACCCGACGCAAGAGCAACAAAACAACACGCAGCATTATAACGAGGCCGTTCAACGTCTGGGTGGCGCCAACGATTTGAATGGACATGTTTGGTGGGACAAGTAGTTTTAGTTTGGATAGTAGGAAAAAAGACGGCTGCCCCGAAAGAGGCAGCCTCTTTTTTTGCCAACTTGGGCACGCATGGAATGGGTTGAGAAATTGAAAGCGCGGCTGCAGCTCCCGTTGCCCGGCCCCGCGGCACACGAATCATTAAGGGCATCACCAGTTGGGCAACCCATGCCCGACTTTGGTCACAGGCTCCCTCCTAAACCAGGAGGTGTGCTCATCTTACTATACGAAGAAGATGGCGTGGTGAAGTTCCCACTCACCAAGCGACAGGAATATCCCGGCGCCCATAGCGGGCAGATAAGCTTTCCCGGGGGAAAAGCCGAACCGGGGGAAACGGGAACTCAGACGGCGTTGCGGGAGGCGCATGAAGAGATCGGGGTGGCCTTAGAGGGAATAGAAGTGTTGGGTACCCTGACGAATTTTTTTGTGATCCCCAGCAATTTTATGGTGACGCCGGTGGTGGCCTATAGCCCGGTGGTGCCGGGGTTTGTGCGGAGTGAGTATGAGGTGGCGAGGATATTGACGTGCAAGGTGAGTGATCTTTTGAAGGAAGATGCGGTGCAGGAGAAAGAGATCTTGGTGGCAGGGAGGATTAGGATGCTGGCGCCGCATTTTGAGATGGAAGGGGAGACGGTGTGGGGGGCGACGGCGATGATGCTGAATGAGTTTAGGTTGGTGTGGAGGGATGTTGTGAGGTAGAAATAATTTTAACCGCAAAGGCGCAAAGGTCGCAAAGTTAACGCAAAGAAATGCAAACGCGCTTGTTGGTGAAGAACACCAACAAGCGCG